>JADQBA010000139.1 GCA_016903675.1 Stigonema ocellatum SAG 48.90 = DSM 106950
CAGTTCTGCTATCACCTTCGCAATCAGAGTTTAATTTTCTAGTAACGCCAAATTTAATGGGGCGATAAGCCTCTGGCTTGACGCAAAGCGTATCGCACATCCTAAGAACGGACAATCCCATACCTCACCGTTCCTTCTTCATTACCATTACCTAACAGCACCATGCCGTTTTTCTCCATCACCCGAATTGATGCAGCGTTGTTAGGGAAAGTTTCTGCAATCACACTCATCACTTGCGGTTGTTCAAATGCCCAACTCAGTAATCCTCCAACAGCTTCCGTGGTATAACCTTTACCTTGGTAATCATCCAGAGCAAGCATGATGAAGGGCGATGGGTGTAGTAGCGATCGCCTAAAACGCCTGAGTTGCAACTTCTTTGTAATGTACAAAGGCGATCGCTTACTACTGCGATCGCTCTCGAAAAGCCATGCGTCATACTAAAGAAGTCATAATAAGGAAAAATTTATGGTTTATAAATGCAACGTCTGCGAGCAAGTTACAAGCAGCCTAACTGGACGCTGCACTTTCTGCTCTATTTCTTCTTCATTATTTGATAGTGTTGTTCCATCTACGTCAAGAACATCTACGACCAGAAGTAAAGCCTATATATCAAACGGCACCCGTACTCCTGACCGTAGGTGTACAAACTGTTTTAAAGAAGTTCGAGCTAAAGGTAAAAGGCTTTGCTACGAATGTAGAAAAAAACGTGGATATGTCTAATACTCTGTTTTAAATCGCTGTAGCGCTGCGCAGCGTTCTTGAAAAAAGCACAATGACCAAGGGACGCAATAATGTGGCTTTCTGGGGAATGTAAGAGCGTAAGCTCTGGTCATCACTTTTTACTGGAAAGGGCAATTGCACAGCCCAGCAGAGTGCGATCGCAAACTGTGCGCTTTGGCACTCAAGGTAAACGAACAGCCTGCACCAACTTAGTAGTGCAATTGGGTGTAGCGCTGTTGCGCCTCTTTTGAACGTAAGGCTAAGGAAATCGCTTTTTTAGGACCAACAACGATCTGCCAAGGGCAGCAGCGCAACGCTTACGCCAACCTTTTAGCCCGAGTCAACCCCGTATAAAACAAATTGCTCCTCAGCATCATGTAGTGTTGAGTATATAGAAGTATTTTCATTCTTCTAAAGTTCAAGAACTCTTGAGACTGCGTTAAAGGAAACCTTATGGGAGAAATACTTACAGGAAAAATTGCTGTTGTAACAGGAGGATCAGCGGGAATTGGTTATGCAATAGCAAGACGTTTTGCATCTAGTGGGGCAAAAGTCATTCTGGCAAGCAGACAACCGCAACGCTTGGCAGCCGCCGCCAAGAGCATCGGAGACTCTGCTGTTGCAATGAGCACCGATGTCTCTGATGTCGAACAGGTGCAGCGGCTTTTTGAGGGACTTGCGCGGGTGGATATTCTTGTGACTTGTGCTGGTGGAGCACACTTTGGTGCAATTGATACGGTACCAGTGGCACAAGCTAAATCCCTTTTTGAAGGACGGTTCTTTGGTCAACTAGCAGCAGCGCACTATGCAGTACCCAAAATGCCACCGGGGAGTGTTATTATCTTCTGCTCTGGAATTGCCGCCAGAGTCGGACTGCCCTACTATAGCGCGGGTTCTGCCCTTTGTGGTGCTGTTAACTCGATGACACGTGCCCTTGCGGTTGAGCTAGCTCCTAGAGGCATCCGCGTGAATGCTATCTCACCGGGATTAATCGAAGGCACAGACATCCAATCTAATTTGTCAAAGGAACAGGTGGAAAATCTTGCTTCCTCAGCAATAGCCAGAATTCCACTCAAGCGTGCAGGTAACAGTAATGAGGTGGCAGATGCAGCCTTTTTCCTGGCCACGTGCGGCTATGTGACAGGGCAAATTATTGAGGTTGATGGCGGGTGGACAGCGTCTTAGAGGAAAAGGAGATAGGGTATTTCCTCTGGTGGTGGTGATGACAGATCGAGTTTATACGAAGCCTGATAGCTCAAGCACCCCTAACTAAAACGCCCGAACTAACCGTTGTTGCAGTTGGGTATAGCGCTGCTGCGCCTCTTTTGAACGCAACGCCAAAGAAATCGCTTTTTTAGAGCCAACAACGATCGCCAACCTCTTAGTCCTAGTCAACCCCGTATAAAATAGATAGAGTAATAGGTCAGGCGCTCTACGACTCCCGATATTGTTTCATATCGGGGGGTTACATTGACTTGTTGTTGGGAGTTGGGTACGGCGGACATTGATATGTTATGGTGGATAAGGATACACCCAAAGCCGTAGGTGTTGGACAATGCTTCTAGCTGGCTAACAGCATGTTTAGCTACAGCAGCGTTCTCGTCAAACTTCAAAGATTTGTGGATCGAGGAGAAACTGTCGATGACGACCATGGTGGGGTTGAGGTTAGCGATGCGCGCAGCGCCAAGCAAGCGGGCTTATCGCGTTGTCTAACTGAGGGTTTCAGTTTCATCAACGACAACAATTCCTCCCTGACGAATAGCAACGGGATTGTGAATTTGCAGGAACCTTAATACTCCGATCCCTAGCAATAGCCAAATCAAGACGACAATTGGTGCGAAATAAAGCGGTGCTGGTGGAGTGGGATAAAGGGTGCCAACTAGAACAACGCTGATTGCGATGATCGAGAGCCAAGGTAGTAAAACATGACGCAACCATCTAAAGCGAGTCATAGAGTTTTGCTCCAATTGAGTACGGCGTTTTGTCCAGAAATATCGAAAACATGCCAAACTCATCAATCCATAGATCACTATGGAAGCCACATTCTTCCACCAACGCCTCATAGTCAACCCCTGCCTTGAAAGGGCTGGTTTTATAGGACTGGTTTGATAATTCATAATTCATAATTCATAATTCATCATTCATCATTCCTCAGATCTAAATCTACCTGAGCCGCAATGCGTTTACCTTCGTCCAGTAGATAATCCAGAAAAGTGCGAGCGACAATGGAAAGTTGCTTGGTGGCTGGATAGAGGATATACCAATGAAGTTGGATGGGAAAGCCTTCCACATCAAGAATAGTGAGTGGACCTCTTGTTCCTTCGAGTGCCAAAACATAGCGTGACAAAATGGACACCCCTAAACCCCCCACAATTGCTTGCTTGATAGCCTCATTACTACCAATTTCCATCTCAACGTTGAGAGTAGCCTTGTTGGCGAAGAAACTTTCCACTGCCATGCGGGTGCCAGAACCTGGTTCACGCATAATAAAAGGCTCTTTGGCAAGGCGCTGTAGGGAGATGTTCTTCTCTTTAGCCAGTGGATGATTTTCTGGCGCGATGACGACTAAGGGATTTTCCAGAAACGGACAAAGGCTGATCTCAACATTTTCTGGTGGTTGTCCAAGAATATACAGGTCGTCGAGATTTTCTGCCAGACGATCCAGTAAGCGCTTGCGGTTCGTAACTTTGAGGAAGATTTTGATTCCTGGATAACATTGACGAAACGGGCCTAACAAACGCGGGACAAAATATTTGGCGGTTGTGGTGACAGCCAGCCGTAGATTTCCCTGCTTTAGACCTTTGAGGTCTGCCAAAGTCATTTCCATCTGGGACAATCTCTCGGAAATATCCCGACACACTGTCAAAACTTCCTTGCCAGCATCCGTCAGGTAGAGACGCTTACCTATCTGCTCAAACAACGGCAGACCAACTGCTTTTGTCAGCTGCTTAATCTGCTGGGAGACGGTAGGTTGAGTGAGAAACAATTCCTCTGCAGCACGGGTAAAGCTACCAGAGCGAGCGATCGCTTCAAAGACTTGCAACTGATGAAGAGTTACGCGCATTACTGTCAATTCTCCTTGGAATTATGATTATAGAAGATTTCTATACTAATAATATAAATAAAGGGCTTTTCACTATAGATATTTGCGAGTACCATCAAATCAATTGCAAAAAAGAAATGAAGCAATAGCCCAAAAAAATCACTCAGCCACGGCTGTTGCTGTTAGTACTTTGAGAACACTGCTCAACTTTACTGAGCCTTGGCTGAGTAAAGTTGTGACAAGAAAATGAAATTCCATAGAAGGAGGTTCCGATGGTAGCAGTTGCTGACCCTAAACTTAGGTTAACAATGCAGTCTATCGAGATTGGGTCTGATACGACGGCAATCCGGTCCCTAGACTGGGATCGCGAACGCTTCGACATTGAATTCGGACTACAAAATGGCACTACCTACAATTCATTCTTGATTCAAGGTGAACAAACAGCCTTAGTTGACACTTCCCACGAAAAATTTCGCCAATTGTACCTAGACATATTAATAGGGGTTATTGACCCAGCTAAACTGAATTATCTAATTATCAGCCATACCGAACCTGACCACAGCGGCTTGGTCAAAGATGTCCTATCACTGGCACCTCATGTGACCGTTGTTGGTTCAAAAGTAGCAATCCAGTTTCTCGAAAATTGGGTACATCAGCCATTTAAACAACGGATTGTGAAAAATGGCGATCGCCTAGACTTGGGTAACGGGCACGTCCTGGAATTTCTCATTGCACCTAACTTACACTGGCCAGACACCATATTCACCTATGATGCCAAAACGCAAATCTTATACACCTGTGATGCGTTTGGGATGCACTATTGCGACGACCACACCTTTGATGAAGATTTAGACCTGATTGAAGAGGACTTTCAGTATTATTACGACTGCCTCATGGGACCTAATGCTCGCTCGGTACTGGGGGCACTCAAACGCATGAATGAGTTGCCTGCCATTACCACCATTGCCACAGGTCACGGTCCTCTGCTCCATCATCATGTGACTGAACTGGTAGGTCGCTACCGTCAGTGGAGCCAAGCCCAGGCGAAGGCAGAAACGACAGCTGCTGTCTTTTATATGTCCGATTACGGTTTCAGTGACCGTCTCTCTCAGGCCATTGCCCACGGTATAACCAAAACGGGTGTGGCTGTGGAAATGATGGATTTGAGGTCGGCTGACCCTCAAGAGGTCAAAGAACTGGTGAGTATGGCAACAGGACTCGTGATTGGCACCCCACCCATTACAGGAGCAGCCGCTGTTACTGCCCAGACTGCTATCAGCACCATCCTGGCAGCTGCCAACGCCAAGCAATCTGTTGGGGTATTTGAGTCTGGAGGTGGAGATAGTGAATCCGTTTATCCACTGCTGTCCAAATTCCGGGATTTAGGACTCAACCCAGCCTTCCCACCAATTCTAATTAAAGAGACACCAAACGAAGCGACCTACAAGTTGTGTGAAGAAGCAGGAACTGACTTAGGGCAATGGTTGTCCCGTGAGCGCACCATCAAGCAAATGAAAGCTCTGGATAACGACTTAGAAAAAGCCTTGGGACGGCTCAGCAATGGGCTGTACATTCTCACCACTCGCCTGGGCAATCTTAGCAGCGCCATGGTTGCTTCTTGGGTAGCGCAAGCCAGCTTTAAACCGCTGGGTGTGACAGTTGCTGTGGCTCGTGACCGTGCCATTGAGTCTCTGCTGCATGTGGGCGATCGCTTCGTCCTCAACGTTCTTGAAGAAAACAATTATCAGTCCCTGATCAAGCACTTCCTCAAGCGCTTCCCTCCCGGTGCCGACCGATTTGAAGGCGTCAGAACCTACCCAGCCACCAATGGCTCTCCCATCTTAGCAGATGCCCTCGCCTATATGGAGTGCGAAGTCAGCAGACGTGTAGAGTGTGGCGATCACTGGCTTATTTACAGCACCATCTCCTTAGGTCGCGTTTCTCAACCCGATGCCCTCCCTGCTGTACACCATCGTCAAGTTGGAAATCACTACTAAGGGGAATGGGGAATGGGGAGTGGGGAATGGGGAATAGGGAATGGGGAATAGGAAAAATTCCCACTCTCCCACTCTCCCACTCCCCCACTCTCCCACTCCCCCACTCCCCACTCCCCACTCCCCACTCCCCACTCCCCATTCTTATGTCAGATATCAAACCACGCGATGTTCAGGTTGCTTTGATTGATGCCGATACCACTGTGCTGCGATCGCGTACTTGGGATCGACTCAAATTTGAAGTGGAATACGGACTGCAACGGGGCACCACTGCCAATTCCTACCTGATTCAGGCTGAGAAAACAGCTCTTATTGATCCTCCAGGGGAATCGTTTACAGAAATTTATCTGCACGAATTACGGCAGCATCTTGATTTACCACATCTGGATTACATCATTTTAGGTCATGTCAACCCAAATCGCTGCATGACGTTGAAGGTACTGCTAGAGTTAGCCCCTCAAGTCACCTTTGTTTGCTCCAAGGCGGGCGCGGTTGCCTTACGTGCAGCCGTCAGAGAACGAGAGCTAAAAATTAGCGTTGCCAAGGCGGAAGAAGTTCTCGATTTGGGCAAAGGTCATCAACTGCAATTTATAGCTGTCCCCAGCGCCCGTTGGCCTGATGAACTTTATACCTACGACCCTCAAACTCGCATTCTGTTCAGCGATAAGCTATTCGGTGTTCATGTCTGCGGTGATCAAATCTTTGATGAAGGTTGGAAACTCTTAAGTGAAGACCGACGACACTACTATGATTGCCTTCATGCTGCTCAGTCTCGGCAGGTGGAAATAGCACTTGACAAATTTGCCCCTCTATCTATCAAGCTCTATGCTCCTGGTCACGGTCCCATTGTGCGCTACAGTCAGAGCCGATTCACCCTCGACTATCGACAGTGGAGTCAGCAGCAGAAGGATAAAGACTTGACTGTAGTGCTAATTTATGCATCTGCCTATGGGAATACCGCTACTCTGGCACAGGCGATCGCAAAGGGCATCACCAAAGCTGACGTAGCTGTGGAATCAATTAACTGCGAATTCACAGAACCATCTGAAATTCAAGCAGCAGTCGAAAAATGTGATGGATTTATCATCGGTTCTCCCACTCTCGGGGGTCATATGCCTACCCAAGTGCAAACTACATTGGGGATTGTGCTTTCCACTGCTGCCAAAACCAAGTTAGCAGGTGTCTTTGGTTCCTACGGCTGGAGTGGTGAAGCGGTTGATGAAATTGAAAGCAAACTACAAGATGCTGGTTATCGCTTTGGCTTTGAGACGATTCGAGTCAAGTTTAAACCCACTGATGTTACTCTCCAACAGTGTAAAGAAGCGGGAACTGATTTTGCTCAGGCTTTAAAAAAGGCAAAGAAAATCCGTGTCCCCCGACAAGTACTCAGTGACTCTCAAATAGACCGTACCGAACAAGCTGTGGGGCGCGTCGTCAATTCTGTGTGTGTGGTATCCGCCAAGCGAGGATCTGTCTCAAGCGCTATGCTTGCTTCTTGGGTTTCCCAAGCAAGCTTCAATCCTCCAGGTCTAACAGTTGCGGTTGCAAAAGATAGAGCCATTGAACCTCTGATGCATACCCACGATAAATTTGTTCTGAATATTTTACAGGAAGGCATGAACGTGAGGCGACATTTCCTCAAGTCTTTTGCTCCTGGGTCAGACCGCTTTGCTGGTTTGGAAACTCAAGAAGCTGACAATGGCTGTCCCATCCTCACTGAAGCCCTCGCCTATCTGGAATGCACTGTTGAACACCGAATAGAATGTGGCGATCACTGGGTGGTTTATGCCGTTGTGGATAGTGGTAAAGTTCTACACCCAGGTGGTATGACGGCGGTGTATCACCACAAATCTGGTAGTCAGTATTAAAAGAAAGTGAAAACTTTCAAGAGTTACGAAACCGCAGATGTAGACGCCCTTTGGGCGGCTTCCCGTAGGGTACGCAGATGAACGCAGATGAATTTGTACTATATAGTTAGACAGAAGGAGATTTGAATGGATCAGCCTGTTAATAAGCAGTCAACAAATCGTTACGAATGGTTAAGTCGAAATCGACTCGTTCAATGTCTTGAAGCTGTCCAAGATTTGATTATCATTTCCCTATGCATTGGTTTATTCAGCTTCATGGCAATTGAGATGCGAGCAATGTTTTACTCGCTGCTACCTCCTCTTGATTTCAAAGCTGTCACTTCAGATATTTTATTCCTGTTGATTTTGGTTGAGTTATTCCGACTGCTGATTATTTACTTACAAGAGCAACGAGTCTCTATTGGCGTTGCGGTGGAAGTTTCCATTGTTTCCGTACTGCGAGAAGTGATTGTGCGGGGAGTGTTAGATGCACCCTGGACCCAGACTTTATCTGCATGTGCCTTCTTACTGGTGATGGGGGTTTTACTAATAGTTCGAGTTTGGCTACCGCCAACTTTCAATGGCATTGACCCTGAACGTTTCTTGTCTGTGAGAAATCAGATGCTTTCTAACTCATCTGAATCTGTTGACCATCCTCCTAATCTAGACTATGACGCTATTGCTTCTTTTGCGGGAGAAGGTAATTCTCGTCCAAGACATTAAGACATTTTAATAGGGTAGAACACAATCATCCTCTCCAGAGACTCTTTTGGAGGGGATTTTATTTCAATAACCTGAGTTCGACGTAAGAAAAAGTCTGAAAACTAGACAGAGTAGAGATTATAGCAACACAAGTCCATTTGAATTGATGTCAATAAGCTTCGATAAATGAGAATAATTCACTCTATACTTCAAAACGTTACATACTAATAATTCAAAAAATATTACTAAATGATGGTTATGTTATTAAGTATTAATCCTGGTATTTATCGTAGGTTATGCGATCGCTACGCCATCAGCCCAAGATTTGTAAGTGAGGAAATTTTATTTCATCGCTGTCAATCTTTACTTCAACAGCAAGATTTGATTCAAGGGTTAACTGGTTTTCATTGGTGGATTAAAATCGGGACTTAATCGTAAATAATTTACCGAACATGATATAATTTTTTCTTTGGAAGTCCCTTAAGCAGCGATTAAACACACGGCGATTGATGCCTTGGTTATGCAAGATTTTGTTAGAAGATGTAAAAATTGAAACAAATACTACGATGTTAAGCAAACTAATAACTGAGAACTTTGGCGGTAAGCGCATCAGCACTATTGCGTCAAAGCTCACAGGAGAATACACATATGGCTTCGTAACTCGCTACTTCCGACTGGCTCTAGCCAACGTCCTCTCCAATATCATGATACCACTGGCCAATTTAGTCAGTGTCATCTTCTTGGGTCATCTTTCGGAAATCCACCACCTAGCTGGAGTTGCCCTAGCTGGAAACCTGCTTAACTTTGTCTACTTCGTTTTAGTCTTTTTACGGATGGGCACCACCGGGGTAACAGCACAAGCTGTAGGACGAGATGACCGAGAGGGTGTGTTGTTGGTGGGACTGCGTAATGGTTTAATTGCTGTTGTGCTGGGTGGAGCTTTAATACTGTTGCAGTACCCTTTGGGATATGTGGGGTTTGCTCTGCTAGATGTCGCCCCAGAGGTTAAGGCTTCAGGTCTTTCATATTTTAACACCCAGATTTGGGGAGCGCCTGCGATTTTGCTCAACTTCGTCCTGCTTGGCTGGTTTCTCGGACGGGAAAAAAATGGCTTAGTTGTGCTGTTGTCGGTCGTGGGCAATGCTGCCAATATCGCACTCGACTACCTGTTTATTATCCACTTGGGCTGGGAAAGCATGGGGGCAGGAGTATCTTATGCTACAAGCCAATATCTGTCTCTATTGGTGGGATTGATTTTTTTGTGCAAAGAAATCCAGTGGCAAGAGTTACGAGAGGTAGCTGGAAAAATTTGGGACACCTCAGCTATACGCTCCACCTTGATTTTCAATGGAAACATCTTTATTAGCAATTTAGTTCTTATGTTTACCTCCTTAACGTTTAACTATCAGGGGGCACAGATGGGGACGATTATCTATACTCAAAATGCCTTGCTCTTACAGATATGGAATTTGAGCTTCTATTTTGTAGAAGGATTGGGATATGGCACAGAAACTCTGGTCGGAAACTTTAAAGGAAAAGGAGCTTTACAACAGTTACGACCCCTAGCTGGAGTTTCTGTCTTAACTGCTCTGCTGGTGGGACTATCTTTCAGCGGAGTGTGTTGGCTATTTCCTGATATGGTTTTTGGGTTGTTAACCAACCACACCGAAGTCACCGAAAACATTCATATTTTTGTTCCCTGGTTGGTACTTGCCCTGATATGCAGTTCAATAGGTTTCACGCTAGATGGGTACTTCTTGGGTTTGGCAGAAGGGCATACTCTCCGCAATGTTAGTTTAGTTGCTCTTGCCGTGGGATTTTTACCTGCGGATGTAGCCGCCATTAAGTTTGAGAGTAACCATATTTTGTGGCTGGCTTTTCTTTTGTTCGACGCAATCAGAATGGTAATGCTTGGGGTACAGTTACCCAGGACATTTGCTCGTGATGTTGAGGACGGTAGTGTCTCCCTTCCCGCTATAGAAGCAGAACGCAACTTTCCTCTAACTATAGAAGCAGATCGTAAACAGATGCTAGCCGAAAAATTGGAAGTTTGCCCGGATGAGAGGTCATTACTAAACTAGTACAACGCGGCGGAAATAAGCTGACCATCTGCACTCTTATTAAAAGCTTTATTTTCTTGGCTTTTGAATGCGTGAATGCGTGAATGCGTGACGAACGCCTTGAGCAAGGGTTTAAAACCCCCACTCAATCAAAAATTGAGTGGCTCTCGTTCAGGTGGGGTTTGAATCCCCATCTGAACGAAACATAGGCGCATAGCTACCTTCTTCAATTGTCTGCCATCAAGTTAGTGTCATCAACCTCTTCAAAAACTAATTGTTTTATATAATCACTGATCTGAAAGGTCTGCAAAATAGCTGGTGGTAAATGTGCTGCGCCCTGAATGCGTCCCAGGCATCCTTGAGTTCCGCAGTGACAATCAAACTCTTGAGCCATAGACCATTCCGTAGATGGATAGAAGAAGGTCATTTCTTCACCCACCTCAATCTTTCTCAGACAGGTGAGAACCCTCTTTGTAGTGTCAAAGAAAACATTGGGGTCGCAACTGTGATTTATATAGTGTAAAAACTCTGAAGTGAACAGAATATGTTCTTGCTCATTCAATTGCACTGTCAAATAGTTTGGATATGTCAAGATTTCTTTAGCTTTGAGATTGGAAATAATGTCACCTGGTATAAAGTTCACAGTTGCATGAAGCGATTTTTCACCTGTTAAAGGACATTCCCAAACTTCAGCAAAAGATGAAACTTTAGTGACTTTATGTTGGGTAGTAGTTAGCTCTTCCTTAGTGGAGAATATCTGATTTGTCATCGAATAGTCACAAATGAATTTTGTATGGAATAGTCAAGACAATATATCTTCCTACATTTTGGGGCTATTTTCTATTAAAGATAGAGAAAAATCAACATCAATTTTTAGTGGTGATTTTTTTAACTCCTTTTCCCGCTGAGTTACGGAATTTCCAGATATTCCGCGAATGATACCTCGACAATTGAGTGAGCCACACTGACAGTGAAATTCCAACATATTTTCATCGTATAATGTGGCATAGTCTAAGGTCAGTTCCTCACCCGCAGTAATATCTCGTATTGCCACAAAATCAAGTCCCCGAACAGCAATGTTAGGGTCGCAAGAGTGGTTTTGCGGACTCCATTCTGTTGGATTATCATCCCACAAAATGAAAACTTCTTCACTAATGGGATAGGCGTAACGTTGAAAATCTTCTTTTTGGGGAGCATCCCAATGAGATTCGACATAAGAACGAGTGACAATTTTTTGCGATCTAGCTTCTCCTTGAAATACAACTTCACCAGATTTCAAATCCTTCACTGCATAGATGCCATAGCCGGAAATCTCATTATTCCGCACTTTATACTTCTTTTGGCGGCCTTGGTGTCTGGCAATTCCTTCAGCAATAATATGTTTGAGAAATCCATCTAAACCAGCCCCGTCAAATTTTAGGATATAGTCAGCAGAATTTTCGGAAACTTCAGCACAAAGAACAGTGCATGGTAAATTAATTTCCAAAAAAAAGACTTCTCCTTTCCCATTGATTCTAAAGTCAACTCGAGCATATCCAGTGGGATTGATAGCCAAAAAAATAAGCTTTGTCGCTTCTCTTAAATGTACATCAAGTTGCTCGTCATAACAAGGAACATAGCACTCTGGATGATGTTGTTTATGCTTTAGTTCATAGGTTTTAAAATGCTCCCCTTTGGGAAATAAAAACTCAACAGGTTTATATACCACAGGCGAGCCTGGATCGTCTGGGTTAGCTGCTATCAGAACGGTCAGTTCGCGTCCATCAATATACTCTTCAATCAAAACTCGCTCAAAGTTAGCCAGAATATCCGCAGCTTTGCTCAGAAGTTCTTCTTTTGTTGTTACATAAGATTTATTGTCAACTCCCAGACTGTCCCCTGTTTCTGCCGGCTTCACAAAAAGGGGAAATTTTAAATTATGAAAGGTGTTTTCCACATCAGCTAAAGTTTCAGCTACTACAAACGCTGGTGTCTTAACTCCCATCGATTCAGCAACATATTTTATTACATCCTTGGGAGGATCGTACGGAGTTGATTTAGGCCCCGTGTACGGTAAGTTGAGGTGTTCTAAGGCAGTAGCAACATCGTAAGAGAAGGGAATATCCCAATCTCGATAGCCCTCAATCAGGTTGACAAAAATATCGTACCCTTGCTTTTTTAGCTCTTTTAACTGACGATAGGCTATAGCTTTATTGAGAAATACATGGTCTACTTGATCTTCGGGTAATAGATGAGACAAGTTGCGAGGTGGGTCATAGTTTTTATAGTCTAATGTCGATTGGGAATAGTCAGGTTGCAAAACGCAAACTTTCATATCAATTTCCTAAAGTGTCAAAGCTACCATGTATTCAAAATACATAAATATGTAGACTTTTAGCAATACCTTCGCCAATTTAGGTGATTTTTGAAAAAGAAATTACCTTTTTCTGGCAAACTCCAGTTTCGCACTACTCCTGAACAGCATCGCCAGATTTATCTGGCGGCGAAAAAAGCAGGTAAAAGTATTAATGCTTGGATCGATGAGGTTTTGGCTAAAACAGCAGAATCAGTCAACACCCCATCGCCTGCTCCAGATAATCTTTAAGATTCATTACCTCCTATTGACATCTGTGCCCATATTTGAAGTGTATTTCTGCCCCCTTTTCTACGGATAAGCGTGTACTTAAAAGACTAAGTAAAACACTGCTCTCTAATTAATAAGCTCAGTTTATAACACAGGCAGCAATGTTCTATGTTTAGCTTATTGATTTAAAGTGATCAGTGTATTAAAGTCAAATATAGGACTACACCGCAGGCACGCTCACAAGCCCAGTTGGAACTAACTCTGTGTCTAAAGCACAGAGATAGCACCTTTGTGTGGGTAATAATTTGTCGGTAATAAAAGTTAAAAAGTGCCGCTCTCCAAATTCAAATAGTTGCCAGATAGGTTCTGGTAATATTAAGCAAGATTCAGCATTCACAGGAAGAGATACATGTCATATTCGCAAACGAAAACGCAATCTAAAGCTGGATATCAAGCCGGGGTAAAAGACTACAGACTGACGTATTACACCCCAGATTACACTCCCAAAGATACAGACATCCTCGCAGCTTTCCGTGTAACCCCTCAGCCAGGTGTTCCTCCTGAAGAAGCAGGCGCGGCAGTGGCTGCTGAATCCTCTACAGGTACATGGACTACCGTATGGACAGACTTACTGACTGACCTAGATCGCTACAAAGGTCGTTGTTATGACATTGAGCCAGTCCGTGGAGAAGACAACCAGTACATCTGCTACATTGCCTATCCCTTAGATTTGTTTGAGGAAGGCTCTGTCACCAACATGCTGACCTCTATTGTGGGGAACGTATTTGGTTTCAAAGCGCTACGTGCCCTGCGTTTGGAAGACCTTCGCATCCCTGTGGCATACCTCAAGACTTTCCAAGGACCTCCTCATGGTATCCAAGTAGAGCGGGACAAAATCAATAAGTATGGTCGTCCACTGCTGGGCTGCACCATCAAACCCAAGTTGGGTCTATCTGCTAAAAACTATGGTCGTGCCGTTTATGAATGTTTACGGGGCGGTCTGGATTTCACCAAGGATGACGAAAACATCAACTCTCAGCCCTTCATGCGCTGGCGCGATCGCTTCCTGTTTGTAGCAGAAGCAATCAAAAAAGCTCAGGCTGAAACAGGTGAAATCAAGGGTCACTACCTCAACTGTACCGCTGGTACCGTTGATGAAATGCTCAAGCGGGCTGAGTTTGCTAAAGAACTCCAAATGCCCATCATCATGCACGACTACCTGACCGCAGGTTTCACCGCTAACACCACCCTTGCTCATTGGTGCCGTGATAACGGTATATTGCTACACATCCACCGCGCTATGCACGCGGTTATCGACCGTCAGAAGAACCACGGTGTACACTTCCGCGTTTTGGCGAAGTGTCTGCGCATGTCTGGTGGAGACCATATCCACACTGGTACAGTGGTCGGTAAGCTCGAAGGTGAGCGCGGAATTACTATGGGTTTTGTAGACCTACTGCGCGAAAACTATGTGGAGCAAGATAAGTCTCGTGGTATCTACTTCACCCAAGACTGGGCTTCTATGCCTGGTGTAATGGCGGTGGCTTCTGGTGGTATCCACGTATGGCACATGCCCGCATTGGTTGAAATCTTCGGTGATGACTCTGTGCTGCAATTCGGTGGTGGAACCCTCGGACACCCCTGGGGTAACGCACCAGGTGCAACCGCCAACCGCGTAGCCCTCGAAGCTTGTGTTGCTGCTCGTAACGAAGGTCGTGACCTCGGTCGCGAAGGTAATGATATTATTCGTGAAGCTGCTAAGTGGTCTCCTGAACTGGCGATCGCTTGCGAAACTTGGAAGGAAATCAAGTTTGAATTCCAGGCCATGGATACTGTCTGATCGAATAATTCGTAATTCGTAATTCGTAATTCGTAATTAAGGGTCACGAAAATAAAAACTCGCCTCAAGCGTAACTTCAAGCACTTGGATGAGTGCTGCGGAGTCACTATTGCGCATTACGAATTAGCAATTACCAATTTTTGATAGCTCCCTCACAGCTTCTTGGCTAAGGCAAACTATGGATCTAAAACAAGTTGCAAAAGACACGACCAAGGTGCTGACGAGCTACCTGACCTATCAAGCAGTAAGAATTGTGGTCGCTCAATTAAGCGAGACAAATCCTACCAAGGCAATCTGGCTCAATGGCTTCTCTTCCACAGGCAAAATTCAGGATGGAGAAGCCTACATCCAAGAGTTACTTCAGGCAAATCAGGAATTAGCCTTGCGAATCATGACTGTGCGAGAACATCTGGCTACGGAAGTTACAGGCTTCCTACCAGAAATGGCTGTTGCTGCCATCGCCCAGTCCAATATGGAACATCGTCGTCAGCATCTAGAACGTATTACAAGGCTGCACTTGCCAGATCCGGAAACCGATAGTGCCTCTATGCCAGAAGCATTGCCCGAAAATTCTACTGACTCAGAATCTAATTAAGATAACCTAAGGAAACCATGAAAACTCTACCCAAAGAGCGCCGTTACGAAACCCTCTCTTATCTTCCCCCCTTGACTGATGCTCAGATTGCTAAGCAAATCCAATACATTATAGACAAGGGTTATATTCCGGCGATCGAGTTTAACGAAACCTCTGAACCCACAGACTTCTTCTGGACAATGTGGAAGCTTCCCCTGTTCGGCGCTAGAACCACTCAAGAAGTTTTGAGCGAAGTCCAAGCTTGTCGCTCAGAATTTTCCACCTCCTATGTGAGAGTCGTGGGTTTTGATAACATCAAGCAGTGCCAAGTTCTCAGCTTTATCGTTCACAAGCCAGGCACCAGAAACTGGTAAATTTGTCAAGGGGTGTAGGGGTGTAGGGGTGTAAGGGTGTAGGGGTGTAAGGGTGTAAGGGGAAGTTATTGTGCTATAAATTCAAGTAATTTGAACTCGCTAATCAACTCTTTCCCCTACACCCCCACACCCCTACACCCCCACACCCCTATTCATTCCCCCACACCCCTACACCCCCACACCCCTATTCATTCCCCCACACCCTTACACCCCTACACCCCCACACCCCTATTCATTCCCCCACACCCCTACACCCCTACACCCTTAGACCCTTGCTATTTTTAATTGATATTATAAATATTCAGCCGGACATTATATGAGCTACTATATTTCTCCCCGCTTCTTAGACAAGATTGCCATTCACATTACCAAGAACTTCCTCGATGTGCCAGGACTTCGAGTGCCTTTAATTTTGGGCGTTCATGGACGTAAGGGTGAGGGAAAATCTTTTCAATGTGAGTTGATTTTCCAACATATGGGGATTGAGCCAGTTCGGATGTCTGCTGGTGAGTTGGAAAGCCCAGATGCAGGAGATCCAGTCCGTTTGATTCGGATGCGTTATCGAGAAGCGGCTGAACTCATTAAGGTCAGAGGAAAGATGTGCGTCCTGCTGATTAATGACCTTGATGCAGGTGCAGGTCGGGTTGATACGTCTACACAATATACCGTCAATACCCAACTGGTGAACGGCACTCTGATGAACATAGCCGACAACCCTACAGATGTCCAGTTACCTGGAAGCTATGACACACAGCCGATTCATCGGGTGCCCATTATTGTAACAGGGAATGATTTTTCAACCCTCTATGCTCCTCTCGTCAGAGATGGTCGCATGGAAAAGTTTTATTGGGAGCCTAACCAGGAAGATAGAATTGGCATTGTTGCCGGCATTTTTGCAGAGGATGGTGTTTCGCAGAGGGAGGTTGAGCGACTTATTGAGACTTTCCCTAACCAGTCAATTGACTTTTTTAGTGCTTTGCGATCGCGAGTTTACGACGAGCAAGTCCGCAAGTTTATTCATCAGGTAGGTCTGAGCAAAGTATCGGTCTTTTTGGCAAATAACCCAGGAACTAAAATTAACTTCCAGAAAGGTAATTTTGGACTGGATCGGCTGATAGAATTAGGCAACCTGTTGGTCTACGAGCAACAGCGTTTGCAAAATATGCAATTGGTTCGTCAGTATGTAACAGGTGCCTCGAACCAAGAGCAACGGGTGAAGGAGTCAACGATGGCTGAGTCTAATTATCAGCTATCGCAGGTTGGTAGCTCGACGGTGTTACTAGAAGCGCCAACCATGCTCAACAATGGCGGGTCAGGCTCTGTTAATGTTAACGGTTTACCTAACGGTGTATCTGTGTCTAACTTAGAGCATCTGTTAGAGCAGGGTATTCGCCAAGGGGGTCGTTTAACTCTGGAAGTAGCAAATCCTCGGGAAAAATCTCGCAATAGCTGGCGGACTTGGAAATGGAAGCAGGCACCGGAGAATGCAGCTAAGGCGATCGCCGAAATCAGAGATTGTCTCCATGAAAATCCAGGCTCCTTTGTCAAGCTGGTGGGCTATAATCCTAAAACCCAAACCCGAACATTAGAAGAGATTATTTTCCGTCCTTAGAATGGGGAATGGGGAGTGGGGAATGGGGAGTGGGGAAGAGGGGGAAGAGGGGGAAGAATAATTGTTTACTCCCCTATCTCCCCACTCCCTACTCCCCACTCCCCACTCCTGAGAAACCGGGTTTCTGCACAGAGCAAAGTTCCTGTGGTGAACCACTAATGAATGTCCTATAATTCTCACACCAAACACCAAACAACCATCAACTTTAGCAATTATGACTGACATATCATCCGCCTCTGGTAGCCCTGAACCCGAAATCAATGCTGAGGAACTTTTGCAGTTGCTTCTGCATAAGGAAGGAACGTGGGTTGAGTGGGGAAAAGCTTGTCAGCAGTTGCAGAAAGCAGGGTATAATCCTCAAAGGATTTTTGAAGAAACTGGCTTTGAGCCAACTCAGCAAAATCAAATAACCGTTGCATCTCAAGTCTACACGAGCCTGGTGGATGGGAATTCACAAGCGATTGTGTTAGATCACTTTAAACAAAAGGGCAGCGACAGTTTGTATGAATTACGGATCTTAAATCAATCGGAACGGGTGGCAGCAGCAGAGTTACTGGTGACCAAGAATATTGATTCAGTAGGATCTCGCGAGGTTAGTAAAGCGATTAAAGAGTTTTCTCGGATGACCTCGCTGCCGGAAGGGTTTTCATCTCATGGGGGAGATGCTGTGGCTTACCAGTGTTGGAAGTTGGCAAGACAGCAAGAAGATCTCCAAGAACGAGCTCGCCTCATTGCCCGAGGATTAAATTTTGCCCATAGCCAAACGGCGCGGCAAAAGATTGAGCAACTCCTCACTGATTTTACGGTGGCGAAGGGTTCTGTTGTTCCTCCGATTCCGGTCTATCGCCTAGAGTCTGAAACTGAGTTGCCTCGGATTTTACCTGTGGTTGGAAAGTTTCCGCTGACTCTAGCAGATATGCAAGCAGTACCACTGATTGAAGAAATCGGACCATTTCGACTGGTGAAGTTTTCCCTAGAGGGTGCTTGGGTGCCTATTCCTGGTTGGCAGGTGGTTTTGAGTGCAGAAGATCCAGTGGTGATTCTGAGTGATAGCGATCGCTTAGTTCCCCCTCTACCCGGCAAACCTGAAGAAGTGCTGGTTATTGTAGACCGAGCACAGCGACAATGGGACGCAAACAGCTACTTTATTGTTGAGCAAGCAGATAAATTGGAGATTCAGTCCTTTGAGGAGGCTCCCGATTTACCACTCCTTGGACGTATCATTCTGGTAGTACGTCCGAAAAAAATCCTTGATGAAGAACTGACAAAGGAACTGTGGCAAATTGATGAGTAGTTCCATTTCCTCTGTGCCTGTGGGGGAATTAGGGCGTTTTTGTGAAAAATTTTTTTGATGATCGTACATAAACCTCTCTGTTAAAATTAATTAAGTTAGATAAATATAAGTAACAAAAAACTCAAGTCATTCTCATGGCTGACACCTTAACCAAGCTGACTTATCAGACTTTTCAGCAGGGCAAAAATTACTTTGGTTTAGCTCACAAAATTCTAAGCAATCGCTTGAAGAATATCATCTCCCCTAGCGAGCAGCCAACCAAACCTATCCCACAGGAGACTTTACTTAAAATACGAGAAAGACTAAATCATCTACTAGAGGCTGATTGGCAGGATGCTGAGCGAGGTATATATCCGGAAAGCTTACTGTTTGATAACCCTTGGGAGGACTTTTTCCGGTACTACCCATTAGTATGGCTCGATTTACCTCAAATGTGGGAGCGGGTTAACCAAAAGAGATGTCAAGAGTTTTCCCCCAGTATAGATATTGATGGTTATCCCAGCTACTATTTACAAAACTTCCATTACCAGACAGACGGCTACTTGAGTGATTTCTCAGCCAATCTGTATGACTTGCAGGTGGAAATTTTGTTTGGCGGCTCAGCAGATGTGATGCGTCGGCGAATTCTCGCTCCCTTGGTAGAGACGCTGCATGGAACTTCTTTACAGCCACGACAAACACGTGTATTGGATGTAGCTTGTGGAACTGGTCGCACCCTCAAGATGATTCGTGCAGCTCTCCCTCAAGCATCGCTCTTTGGTACAGATTTGTCACCTGCTTACCTACGCAAGGCAACCGAACTGTTATCCCAAATACCAGGAGAATTGCCCCAACTTTTACAAGCCAATGCCGAAGAATTACCCTACTTAGATAACTATTTCCATGCTGTAACTTCTGTTTTCCTTTTCCACGAGTTACCAGCGATGGTGCGTCAGCGTGTAATAGAGCAATGTTTCCGGGTGACAAAACCAGGGGGAACCTTTATTATCTGTGACTCAATTCAAATGAGTGATTTTCCTGACATGGAACCTGCAATGGAAAATTTCCATGAAACTTTCCATGAACCCTATTATAAGAATTACACCACTGATAACTTGGTAGAGCGTCTAGAAAAAGCAGGTTTTGAGAATATTGAGATGCAAGTCCACTTTATGAGCAAGTATTTGATTGCACGAAAGCCTGCTTAAGGAAGGAAGTTTTAGAAGAGAACTCTAAGCCGAGGAAGTAACATGATTAAAGATGAGAAATTATGGAAGCGAACAGGCTATGATTACTAAAGAAGAAATTACCATCAAAGTGCCATCTGAGGTAGCAGAGGCATACCGCAATGCTACTGAAAAAGAACGGGAACAAATTGAAGCCCGGATCGCAGTGTTGCTAAAGTCTTCAATGACAAGCAAGCAGGAAGCCATTACCAAGCTCAGGCAAACAATGGATGAAATTGGCAGACGAGCCACAGAAAGAGGTTTAACGCCAGAGATTTTGGAGTCAATTTTGAATGACGAATGAAAGACGGTTTGTGTGTGATGTCAATGTCATCATCAGTGCGGTGTTACTACCAGGGAGCAAACCAGATCGCGCACTCATAAAAGCTCAAGATTTAGGGGACTTGTTGGTGTCCGAGTCCATTTGGGTCGAGCTAGAACAGGTACTCGCTCGACCCAAATTTAATCGGTACACCACGCCAGAAGAACGGAACAATTTCCTGGTGGATTTGTCCAAAACTGTACAGTTTATTGAGACGACTGAGCAGATTAATGAATGCCGAGACCCAAAAGATAACAAATATCTGGAATTAGCAGTCAGTGGAAAAGCAGAGTGTATCGTGACCGGAGATGATGATTTGTTAGTGCTAAACCCATTTCGGGGCATTGAGATTCTGACTGTTCAAGAATTTTTAGCCCACTGTTAAGATTACAAAAGATATTCTAGAAATTCTTTGAAATAAATTTCCATCTGTGTACCTTGAGGTCTTAAATACAATACCCGTGAATGAAAGCCCTCACAGAAAGCCCCTCTCCCAATTTGGGAGAGGGGTGCCCGTAATGGGCTATCTTGAGGGCGATAATGACAATGAAATAGCCCCCTCTTGCTGCTAAGAGATTCCATTCATTCACGGGTATTGGTCTTAAATATGGTTGCTGAACCTGAAATCTACCTCACCCCTGACGAATACCTCCTTTTGGAGGAAAACAGCGACATCAAACATGAATACATCGACGGCTACATCTACGCAATGGCGGGAGCACTTGAGCCCCATGTTACCTTCTGCTTCTCGGGGGATGAAGGCATCTTCCTTATAACCCGCCCAGAACTAAAGTTCCGGGCGCGAGTAGCCCAAGTTCGTTAAAACGAACGCTCATTCATAATTAATAGTCGGCTAGATCCGAGTGCGTGCTATGAGCCTTAGAATGAATTCTAAGGCGGATTAAATGAGAATGAAATAGCCCTGGTCAATTAGAGATCACTTTTGGGAATTTCTTCACGAGACTCTATCATCAATCGCATTGTCTCAATTGTTAAATCTCGTAAATCTTTATTCAGAAAAACAACTCCTTGTGAACCAAACCATCGCTCAAAAATTGAGACATATTTGCTATCACTAGCGAGGAATTCTTGCATGAACTTGAAGAGGGTATAGTTGACGGAGTGAAGAAATTTAGAGTTGTTCTGAGGAACCATGCAGGCAATTCCTTCCCTCGAATAGGGGCGATCTGGTACAACCGCAAA
Source organism: Stigonema ocellatum SAG 48.90 = DSM 106950 (assembly GCA_016903675.1). Lineage (GTDB taxonomy): Bacteria > Cyanobacteriota > Cyanobacteriia > Cyanobacteriales > Nostocaceae > Stigonema > Stigonema ocellatum. The sequence continues at coordinate 21,354 of JADQBA010000139.1, forward strand.
AGCATCTGATTTTTTTGTGGTTGCAAGCCATCCCTCTAAAAGGATACTATCTGATGCCAAAGCGTCTATTTTTCCCTGTTGCAAAGCAGTATATCCAAGTGAGCGATCGCGAAGATACACTAATTGAGCTTGGGGTTGTACTCGCTTGAGTGCTAACTCATTGGTAGTTTGCCTAAGTACGCCGATGCGTTTACCAATCAAGGACTCAGGAGAACCTAGATCACTTCCCTTCTTTACCAATAACTGGGTGCCAGTAGCACCGTAGCTTACAGAAAAATCTACTTGTTGATCGCGTTCCCATGTGAAGCTGCTAGCATCACAAACAATATCGACCTGTTGATTGAGTATTTTGGGAATCCGTTCACTGGGAGTTAATGCGAGCAATTTCAATTGGATTTTTCTTTTCAGTTCTTTTTCTAACTGTTCTTTAATCAGATTCAGCATATCCACAGAATAACCGACTAATTGTCCGTTATTGTTGGAGTAGGCATAGGGAATTGCATCTTTACTAGTGCCTGCCGTCAGTACTCCTGTCCTAGCTACTTTTTGCATCACGGTTTCTCCTAGCGCTAGACTTGGCGTGAGTACTGTGAATATGAGGCTAAGGGTAGTTATCGCAAGTTTTTTATACATACTCCTCACTGTTATCAAATGTCATTGACAAAGTAAAACTTAAATAACGGTGACCCTACGGGCACGACCCATGATGTCCAGCTTGACGTTTTCTAGCTTCAGACCAGTGTCTTCGCCTATCGCTTGTCCGCCAGTCAGGATGGCGATGTCTTCTAAGTACAGAATTGCACAAGTTCATGGCGAAATAATTTTGGTGTGCCCTCATCCCCGACCCTTCTCCCTCATTGGGATTCGGGAGCTAAATTCTGTTCCCTCTCCCTCTTGGGAGAGGGTTAGGGTGAGGGTCAATGTGAGCCAAAACGCCACGAATTTATGAAACGCTGTACTAAGACAGCCTTGCAGCGATCGCCAAACCCAGGTGCTTTCACTGCAACAACGTTCAGAACTCCCCGCAGTCGATTGACTACCTGGTTTGCTAGAGCTTCCTTTTCAAAACAACTCCAGCAATTGGAGGAAGAAACCAAGGTGACACAAGACCTAATTATGTTAGCTCTGTAAGCAATTGCATGTTACCAAGAAATCGTCACGGTATTTCATGGCGATCGCACTCCTTGGCGACACAGAAAAACAAGACAATCAACTGCAACCCTTCATTAACAGCTTACAAGATAAAGGGTTACAGCTATCCTGGCGACAACAACCCAATTGGAAATATTATCTCTAATCTAGGGGACTACCAACAGCTTTACCACCACTGTTAAAATCGATATTACTATCCCGATGTGATGGTGACTTGCGACGAACGAGATCAGGAAACTCCAGGGTATAAAAGATTTCCCTGTTTAATTGTCGAAGTTTTATCTAACTCTACTGAAGCCTTTGATCGGGGGGACAAATTCGC
>JADQBA010000214.1 GCA_016903675.1 Stigonema ocellatum SAG 48.90 = DSM 106950
TTGAATTCCTCGGTCGTATCGACCACCAAGTGAAGATTCGCGGCTTCCGCATCGAACTCGGAGAAATTGAAGCAGTCCTCAACACCCATCCCCAAATACGACAAGCTGTAGTTATTGCCACAGAGGAAGTCAGTGGGAACAAACGCGCTTGTGCCTATGTAAGTACCTCTGATAAATCACTCACCACCAACCAACTGCGTGAATTCCTGAAACAGAAGCTACCAGAATACATGGTGCCGGCTGCCTTTGTGACTTTAGACACCCTACCATTAACACCCAACGGTAAAATCGACTTTAAAGCACTACCAACACCTGATGTAGACTTAAGCCAGGAAGGAAAGTTAATTCCACCCCGAGACACCATAGAACTGAAATTAGCCCAAATTTGGTCAGATATTCTCAACATCAATCCTATTGGAGTCACAAACAACTTCTTTGAACTGGGTGGTCATTCTCTTCTAGCTGTCCATCTAATGTTCCAGATTCAACAAAAATTCCAGAGAAATTTATCCTTAGCAACACTTTTCAAAAGTCCAACCATTGAACAGCTAGCACATCTTCTCCATTCCTCAACAGATTCTTCACCTTGGTCTGCCCTAGTTCCCATCAAATCCAATGGCAATCAACGACCTTTGTTCTGTATTCACCCTGCGGGAGGAAATGTTCTTTGCTATCAGGATTTAGCTTATTATCTGAGTTCAGAACAACCATTCTATGGACTACAAGCCGTTGGTTTGAATCCCCAAAACCAACCTCATACTAGTATTGAACAGATGGCGACTCACTATATCCAAGAGTTACAAACTGTTCAACCTCATGGTCCTTATTTTCTCTCCGGCTGGTCCTTGGGCGGCTTGGTAGCTTTTGAGATGGCTCAGCAACTTTCCCACCAAGGTGAACAGACAGCTTTGTTGGCTCTACTAGATGCTTATCCTCCTTCCATAACTTCTAAAGAACCAGAAGACGATGCTGCTCTATTAGTAGGGTTACTAGGAGAAGATTTGAACCTCTGTTTAGAGCAACTGCGGCAATTTGAAAAAGAGGAGCAGCTAGTCTATGTGGTGGAACAGGCTAAGCAGAAAAATCTAGTTCCAGAGGATTTTGATTTAGCTCAAGCTCGCCTTCTTGTGACGATTTACAAGCTCAACGCTCAAGCTGGACAAAATTACAAACCTCAATATTACTCAGGTTCAGTTGTTCTATTCCAAGCCAGTGAGACTGATGCCGACCTTGAATCTGCCTGGAATGAACTAGTAGAACATATAGAAACTTATCTAGTCCCTGGTAATCATCAAAACATGGTCAGACCACCTTATGTCCAGACACTAGCTCAACAACTCCAAAAATCTCTTGACCAAGCACAGATCCATCAATTAGAAAAATCAAATGCTCAAATCACGCAAAATTGAGGGGATGTCCATTTTTGTTCTGGTATGGTTCGGGCAACTAGTCTCCCTCTTAGGCTCCAGTCTCAGTAACTTTGCTCTTGATGTTTGGGTTTATCAGCAGACCGGTTCGGTTACCCACCTATCATTTCTGATTCTGTTCGCTACCCTCCCAAGGGTGATAATTTCTCCCTTTGCTGGTGTCTTAGTAGATCGTTGGAACCGCCGTTGGGTGATGATTCTCAGCGATTCAGGTGCTGCTTTAAGTACCCTGACTATAGCTTTATTACTGGTCAGCGGGCAAATACACATGGGGCAGATATATTTAGTATACTTAGCAACTGCCGTAAGTTCTAGCTTCAGTGCATTCCAATGGCCAGCTTACAGCGCCGCTACCACCTTGCTTGTTCCCAAAAAACACTTAGGTCGAGCCAGTGGAATGATTCAGTTAGCACAATCACTAGGACAAATTATTTCTCCCCTTCTAGGTGGTGTACTCCTGGTAGTTATACACCTATCAGGAATTATTGTTCTGGACTTCATCAGTTTTCTATTTTCCTTAACGACCCTACTCCTAGTTCGGTTTCCCCACCACAAAGTAACACAAAGCCAGGAAATTAATAAAACCTCACTACTCACAGAAGCCCTTTACAGTTTCCATTATCTAACCGCTCGTTCTGGACTACTGGCTCTCTTATTTTTTCTTGCTAGTAGCAATTTCCTTCTGGGAATTCTTCAGGTACTCGCCTATCCCCTAATACTTTCCTTAGCTTCCCCAGTCGAACTTGGCACAATCATGTTCGTTGGCGGTGTGGGTATGCTGACAGGTAGCCTCGTGATGAGTACTTGGGGAAGTGGACGGCAAAACTATATGAATATACTATTCTGCTTTATGCTGCTCAGCGGATTTTCCATGATGGTTGCAGGGCTTTATCCTTCTGTTTTCCTGTTTGCCGTAGCTGCTTTTCTGTTTTTTCTTGGACTTCCCTTTATCAACAGTTCAGCTACCGTGATTTTTCAAAAGAAAGTTGCTCCAGAAGTACAGGGAAGAGTCTTCTCCCTTAATAGCGCTATCTATGGCTCTTGTTTACCCCTGGCTTATCTTGTTGCAGGTCCCCTAGCCGACAGAATATTTGAACCTTTAATGATCGTCAATGGTCCCCTAGCCGGAACCATCGGAAAACTCATCGGCACCGGTTCTGGTCGAGGCATTGGTCTGATGTTTATTGTCTTGGGCATATTAACTATGTTAATCACTATTGTTGCCTATCAGTATGCTCCTTTAAGGTTAGTAGAAGATGAATTGCCCGATGCCTATCATTGAATTGATTTGTTATTGCTTGTTAAAATTATGAGTATAAAATGTGTATGTTACAAATCAAAATACTACCATTGAAATAGATATATTTATATTTATATAATGACTATATTATTGTCAGCTTTGAATCAACAAGTAGTGAAATTAAAACGAAGTTTATTAACTTCATTTGTTTCATTCAACATCCTATTTAATTTTCCATAGATGTGCAAAGTGAGGAAAATATTACCATGATCCAAGAAAAATATTTAGGTCTTAAAGGGGAGCAAAAAAAAGATTATAAAAGTCCCTTCACCCGTTGGGATGAATTTAGCTGGATTCGGAATAAGCCTATCCAAAAGGATTCAATATTGGGGCTGCCTTTTTCTCCAGAGTTGGTTCCTCTAGCTTCACATGATGTAATCTCTCAAGACTCCACCTATTTGCTCAAGGTTCTTGCTTACCAGCTTCTTGCTCATCTTCAGTCCACAACTAAGCTAGAACTAGCTTATATCAACCTTGGTTGCAGCGACTTAGTTCAAGGAAAAGTTCCTGTTTCATTAACTCAAGAACAGAGAAACGATGCTCTACGTATTTGTAGTGATGAATGTGGTCATGCACTCATGGTAGAGATTTTATCGACTCAAGTAGAAGAAACTTTTGGACTCAATCGTTTTGAGGTAGAATCCCCAGCATTTGCTCGTACTATTGATGAGATTATTGAGCAAAACAAAACTCGAGTGTCACCAACTCTGATTCGGATCTTTTTCGTTACTATCGTAGAAACCTTGGTCACGAAATTATTCACAGAACTTCCCCATGATGAACGAGTCGCACCTCTTGTACGTGCGGTCATAGGAGATCATGCTGCTGATGAAGCTCTTCATCGAGTCTACTTTCGCAACTTGTTCCCGTTACTTTGGAACAATCTTTCCCCTGTAGAACAGGAAGAAGTTGGTCAAATTCTTCCGAATTTATTAAGGGGTTTTCTGAAACCAGATATTTGTAATCAGTACAAAATTCTTTCGATCTTGGGCTTCAATCCACGAAAAGCAACAGAAATTATCGAAGACATATATAGACCAGAGAAAGTTTTAGATGAAGTTAGAAAGTCAGCTAAACCATGCTTAAAAATCTTTGAGGAAGCTGGGGTTTTTTCAAGCTCTTCCATTAAGCAATGTTTTGCAGATAATCAGCTTTTGTGAGCAACCCACATGCCTAGGAATAAATTCCTCATGACCGCCCTCACCCCTACCCCTCTCCCAAATTGGAGAGGGGTAGGGGTGAGGGTTTTCATTCACGGGTATTGGGCTTAAGCCGACTAGAACTTTCACCGAATGAGCGTCCGTTGAAACGGACTTCAGCTTTCAGCCTTGAACTTGAGTGAAAGGCTCCGGCTTCCCCAAAGGGGTGGGGGGACAAGGGAGAGGTGTTCCAATACGGTTCGGTTAACGATAATTGTAGGTTGGGTTGAAGCAATGCGTTACCCAACAAACCGCGAAAAATGTTGGGTTTCGTACCTCAACCCAACCTACGTGAACTGCTATATGAATGCAAGTAAGGGTTTGTAGTTGCGCTTCAGCGCTCATATCTAGGGCGCTGAAGCGCAACTACAAACCTTTAATTATTCACGCCGACCTACTTATTAGCGATGATTATTCCAAAATCACCTAGCATTACCCTAAGCTTTTCTTCATAATTCATAATTCATAATTCATAATTCATTAGTGAATTTCAAATGATTTAATCATGCTAGCTGCTGTTTGAATAAAATCATCATAATTATCTATTTCTGCTGTGTAGGTAATAACATATGCTTTATCAGCTTTTAAAGTATAAACTTGCAGATTTTTTAAGCGATTTCCCTCATCTTTTCCTGTAAAAACTAGTTGAGTTGCAGGTTTCTGTGCGAGAGTGGTGGAACTTTTATTAACAATCTTGGCTTCTGTCATATGATTGTTGATGTCCTGAATCGAGGAATTGCTAAATTCATCTAATGTTCCTGAAAAATCTTCAACGCTTATAGTAAGTTTTTCGCTTAATTTGTCTGAAGAATTTTTTTGTGGCGACAAAAAAGCAACCACTTCGCCAGTGATAGGGTTATTTATATTTTGTATTTCCCAGGTTTGAGGATATTTTATCTTGATCCCCAAACTAGAATTTTCATAGAATGAGAAATTTTCAGCAGGTGTTGTTGAAGGATTAAACATATACCATGTTGCCATACTGGTCGCGAGTACTGTTGCGATCCCCGTTCCAAGTAACAATTTCCAGGCCGGTGGCGAGGGCTGGATTGGCGTAGTAGGGGTCGATTCTGAAGAACTAGGGATCACCGTTATTTGATTGTGTCCTTTTGTAGTACCATGGGGTATTAGTGTTGTTAAAGCTTGCAATGCTGACTCTGATGACTGGTAACGCTGACGAAAGTCGTAACGCACCATTTTGTCTAAAATATCTGCTAGCTCTTGGCTAACCTCTACTTGATTGCGCCAAACAATTTCATGTGTATTAAAATCTTTTGGTAATTGAACTGGGGATCTTCCGTTCAGGGCTTGGATCCCAATCATCCCCACTGCATACACATCACTGCTGAACTGTGGGTTGCTATTAGCTTGTTCACTGGGCATATAACCGGGAGTACCAATAGCAATAGTAAAATTCGTTTCCCCCTGAGAATTAACCACCTGGGTAGTGATTTGTTTGACCGATCCAAAGTCAATCAGCACAATTTTTCCATCTGATTGCCTTCGCCGGATATTGGAGGGTTTGATATCTCGGTGAATGACCCCGTTCTGATGGACAAAGACTAAAACGGATAGAATCTCCTGTAAAAGTTGAATCACAAAAGCCTCACTAAATTGCTTGTTCGGAGGCATTTCTTGACTGAGATCGTGACCTTCAATATATTCTTGAACCAAATAAAATTCCTCATTTTCCTGAAAGTGAGCTAGTAATCGCGGGATTTGGTCATGCTTTCCTAAATTTTCCAGGGTTTCTGCTTCGTTATTAAACAGACGTTGTGCTTCCCGTAAAGTATTTCGATGGGTGACCATTGGTTTAAACTGCTTAACAACACACAGAGGATTCCCAGGTCGTTGCGTATCTTCTGCTACGAAGGTAACACCAAACCCCCCTTTTCCTATCTGTTTGACAATTCTGTAGCGCCCACCTAGCGTTTGACCCAGCATTAAAGTCACCTTAGGTCTTGCAGTTCTCACTTTATTTGATGTCGATTTTCGCACAGAATTTAAAGGGTGGCATCAATTCAAATTTCCCCTAACTCATTATCCCCTATCCCAATCTGCCAGCATAGCGATCGCCAGTCTCATAAAGCACAGTCAGTAGTCCGATGTCTTCATACTAAAGACGTAATTAAGCGTGTTGAAAAATAAGAAAATCTTGTGTTAAGTAACATTTTGCGATCAATTTATACTTCTGTCTTTTTTTTTCTGTATAAACTAATTCATTCACTGCTTTATTTAACACAATTCTTCTGAGCATTCCTCCGTGTAAACGTGTCAAAATATACATGAAATACATGAAATCCCCCTCGTCCCAGTTGAATGATATTTTGATAACATTCATATAGCTTCTGTCTCAGCATTAAATTCAAACTACACTAGAAGATTAATCACTCAATGATTCTTAAGCATCAATTTAATACACAATTTCAGTGCCTTCCTACAGCAAAAACCCTTACGGTTGTTTGCCCTGTCATATGAATCTCACCCTGTGCATGATTGCCAAAATGTCTAAACTGTGTCACAGAATACAGAAATAATGTACTATGATGTTGATTTTCTTTGAACCTCTACCATTAATCATTATTAAGTTTTATTTCAAAACTTAATAATAGTTCGTTTTGTCAATAGACTCATCGTGTTTAAGGGTTTTTGCTTTACTTATGAGACGGCGATTATTTGCCCGAGTGTTGGCAGGGGTGGCGAAAGTCTTTGGGATCACTTCGCTTACAGCATCTGCTACGGTTGGCATCCTTAATCAACCAAGTTATGCAGAAGGCACAAACTTTTATTGCGCTGGGAAAAACGGCGTGCCAGTAACATTTGTTCATACCCAAGACGGAAGGAAAAAGCCAGTGATTTACTGGGCTACCAACAATTCGTTCCCTCCTCCTTGGACACCTATGCGGCGCTGTGAGGAGGTATCTCGAAGATTTCAGATAAACTTTGATAACGGTACGCTGAAGTTCATCAATGCAGGTACACTCCTAGGACAACCTGTTGTTTGCGGTGCTATTCGCAAAGACGATCCTTGTAAGTACACCACTTTGTTATTCACTCTCAAGCGTAACAGCGATCCCAAGAGTATCCTCATCAGTCTACAAGAACGCCGTGAGTTGGAAATCAAAAACTCATCGGTTGTAACTTCGACTGGTGTTGAAAGTCATTCAGCAGCACCAAGAGATTGAATGTCAAATGATTTAATCATACTCTCTGCTGTATGGACGTACTTCTCGTAATTATCTATTTTTGCTGTATAGATAATTACGTATGCTTTATCAGCTTTTAAAGTAAACACCTGCAAAGTTTTTAAATGATTTGTCCCATCTGTTATAGTAGAAACTAATTGATTCGCTGGTTTATTTGCTAGAGTCGTTGAAGTTAGATCAATCTTAGCATCTGGCTGATTATTTTTAATTTCCTTAATTAATAAATTGGTATATTCTGCTAATGTCAAAGGTTGTGGTAAATTTTCAACTCTAAGAGTCACATTTCCGGGGAATTTATCTCTATCGCTTTGTTTGGGTGAAATGAATGTAACGACTTCCTGAGTAATTGCGTTTTCTATATCTTGTCTTGCCCAATTTTCAGGATATTTTATCTTGACCTCATAAGCATGATTTTCATATTCCCGGTTCAAGACAATTTCTTTTCGAGTTGTAAATTGCAATAACGTCACAATGACAGTGGCGAGTAGTGCTGCTATTCCCACAAAAATGAAAACTTTCCACTGTGGTGTGAAGCTTGGCCGTTGCAAAGTTATAGTGCTGGGTGCATTTGTCGGTTCCGTCATCTGGCTTTGAGGGAAACTATCAGAACTCTTCCCCACATTTAAATCATGCATTGCCTGAGATGCTGTCAAGTAACGCTGGCGAAAGTCATAGCGCACCATTTTGTCTAAAACGTTGGCAAAATGAGGGTTGACATGCGATCGCTCACGCCAGAGAATTTCATTATTCACATCTTTTGGTAATTTCTTAGGGGATATTCCTGTGAGGGCTTGGATACCAATCATTCCCACTGCATAGACATCACTGCTGAACTGTGGGTTACCATCAGCTTGTTCACTAGGCATATAGCCGCGAGTACCAATAGCAACCGTAAAACTCGTTTGTCCAATAGAATTAACTACCTGGGTAGTAATTTGTTTGACCGAACCAAAGTCAATCAGTATGATTTTACCATCTTGTCGTCTCCGGATATTGGAAGGCTTGATATCCCGATGAATAACCCCCTGCTGATGAACAAAGGCTAAAACTTCTAGAATCTCTTGCAAAAGTTTACTCACCTCGGCTTCACTCAGATGCTTACCCGGAAGCATTTCTTGACTTAAGTCTTGACCTGGAATATATTCTTGAACAAGATAAAATTCCTGATTTTCTTCAAAATGAGCTAGCAATCGCGGAATTTGGTCATGTTGACCAAGGATTTCCAGAATCATTGCTTCCTGGTCGAAAAAACGTTTTGCTTCGGTTAAGGTGTATGGGTTGGTATTGAGTGGTTTAAGCTGCTTAACAACGCACTTCGGATGACCCGGTCGTTGGGTATCTACGGCTACAAAAGTAATACCAAACGCCCCTCGCCCCAGTTCAGTAACAATTTCGTAACGTCCACCTAGCTTTTTTCCTGTCATCAAATTTACCATACCTTCGGGAAATGCTCACTCACGTCATCTTTAAAGAAGTAAACCGTTAAAATAACCTGACGGGTATCTCATTTGCATTCTTACAGGCAAATAAAATACCCGATCTATAAGAATTATGTAAATAAAATCACTCTTAGTTTATGAAACTTAGCCTGTGCATGATTGTCAAAAATGAAGAAGCAGCACTGCCTCAGTGCCTTAGCAGTGTTAAAAATGTTGTAGATGAAATGGTAGTGCTGGATACAGGTTCGAGCGATCGCACTCCACAAATTGCTCAACAATTAGGTGCAAAGGTTTATTATTTTCCATGGAGCAATGACTTCAGTGCAGCCCGGAATGAAGCTCTAAAATACGTTACAGGTGACTGGGTTCTGGTATTAGATGCTGATGAAACTCTCACGCCACAAATTTTACCACAATTGCAAGATACGATACACAGGGAAGAATATCTGCTCGTCAATCTTGTCCGCCAAGAAATCGGCGCAGTACAATCTCCCTATTCCCTTGTTTCGCGGTTATTCCGCAATCATCCGGATATCCACTTTTCTCGTCCTTATCACGCCTTAGTAGATGATAGTGTATGTGTAATTTTAAGTAAAGAACCACACTGGCAGGTAGGTTATTTACAAGATATAGCTATTTTACACTTAGGATACCAAAAAAGTGCCATTGCCGAACACAATAAATACGCCAAAGCCCAAGCAGCCATGGAGGAGTTTCTCGCTACTCATCCCGATGATGCCTATGTATGCAGTAAGTTGGGAGCATTATACGTGGAAACTGGAAAAATAGCACAAGGTGTTGAGTTACTCGCACGAGGAGTCGTTCATTTTGACGAAAACTATGAGATTTTGTACGAACTGTACTATCATTTAGGCATTGCCTACAGTCGTCTGGAAAATCCCAAACAGGCAATGGCTCACTATCAAGCTGCTATCAAGTTGCCTATTTACCCCTTGCTTAAACTTGGAGCATACAACAATCTTGGGAATTTACTCAAAGCATCTGGAGACTTAGTGGGTGCAAAAACTGCTTACGAAATAGCTGTGAAGATTGATCAGAGTTTTTCTACTGGTTATTGTAATCTGGGCATGACCCTCAAAGCAATGAATTTGTATACGGATGCGATCGCATCTTACCAAAAGGCGATCCAGCTAAATCCCGACTATGCAGAGGCATATCAAAACTTAGGGGTGGTGCTACTGAAAGTTGGCAATGTCCTTGATAGTTTGACGGCTTTTCGGTGTGCGATCGCCCTTCACCAACAGCACAACCCCCAAGAAGCGAAGCGACTGCGTCAAGGGTTGCAAGAAATGGGGTTTGAATTATGAATTATGAATTATGAATTATGAAGGGTTGGTGGGTGGGGTTTTTGAGAGGGTAAAGAGGGTGACTAATCCTTACAATAAAGAGGCGAACACCTGCACTTACTCTGGGGCAAGACTTATGGCATACAGCGATTTCACGGTTGGTAAGGTGAAGCAGGCATTTGGAATTCAGACCATCGAAGGAAGCACCTTCTTTCCCATGATCTCTCCCGTCGCACCAACTTCCACGTTGTTGGAGGTGCTAGAAGAAAACCTTCCGCTTGCGGTTGCACTGCCGAGTGAGAAAGCAAAATCTGAACTACTCATTAGCCCGATTTTAGTTGAAGTCCGGAAACTTCTCAAGCGTCAAGTGAGTCTATTTTCAGGGCAGGACTTCACGGTTAATGCTGATGAACCGCACCTGTGCCAAGGCTTAAGTTGACACCAATGAACGAATAATTACGAATTATTTTTACGCCCCTCCCGCCTGAAAAATCTGTTTTGCAGTTAAATTCAATTCCGTAAATGTTGGTGAGATTAGGCGATCGTCACTTCTAAACTGGTTAACTTGATACTCACCTTCCACTAACGAGTAAATAGAAATAGTAGGTAGCTTAGGATTACCGATAAATCGTTTACCGCCTAAAGCTAAGTAATCCACAATCCAGTACTCAGCAATGCCGAATGACTCATACTCTTCTAATTTTAAAGCGTAGTCATCAGACCAATTGGTAGAAACAACTTCAACGATTAAACGAATAGAGTCACCTCGTGTAATGATGGATTCTTTTTTCCATCGGGGTTCATGGTTAGAAACCTCTTGTTTATCTAGAACAATGACATCCGGTTCCTAACCACCATTGTCTCTTGTTTTAATAACACATTCTTTAGGAATAAATAACTTTAACTGAGAACGCCGAATTTCTATATACAGTTCACCGTTAATCAGTCCTGCTACTTCTGAATTTGGTCCAGTTGGCTTAGGCATTTCAACAATTATTCCATCATGTAACTCACATTTGATGAATTCATTGAATGGTATCCAGAAAATTCAGAACACAAATACGAGAAACATGATGGAATAATTGTTGAAATGCCTAATACATCTGGACCAAATTCAGAAGTAGCAGGACTGATTAACGGTGAATTGTAAATAGAAATTCGG
>JADQBA010000375.1 GCA_016903675.1 Stigonema ocellatum SAG 48.90 = DSM 106950
GCGCCAGATCCAGCGGAGTTACCGCCCAGGGTGCTGTTGCTCACCGTTAGGTTTCCGGCGTTGGCGTTATAGATACCGCCGCCGCTGCCGGAACCACGTAACGTATTTGCTCTGTTGCCACTGATGGTGCTGTTGTTCACCGTCAAGGTGCCACTGTTATAGATGCCGCCACCGTTGCCACCTATACCGCCGCTGTTCAACGTTACGCTATTGCCACTGATGGTGCTGTTGTTCACCGTCAAGGTGCCACTGTTATAGATGCCGCCGCCGTTGCCAGCATCGACCATAATACTTGTGACAGAGTCATTACGAACAATGCTGTTGTCTAGGGTAAGGATACCGGAGTTCAAAATTCCACCACCATTGTCTCCTGTTACCTGACCATCAGCAACAATCAATCCGTCAATGTTTACAGCTGCCCCTGTGCCAATCTCAAATACCCGCGAGGCTTTATTGCCACTCACCGTCACCAAATCTGAGCCTGTCAGTGTGTCTCGTGGAGCAATAATGTCCAAACTATGGGTGATGTTCAGTTCACCCGAGTTCAGGGTAATAGTCTGTGCAGTGGAAAAGAGCGACCTGTCAAATACAATCAAATCTTCTCCCTCGTCAGCATTCGCCTTGTTGATAGCATCCCTTAAAGTGGTTACTCCAGGGCTAGAGTTTACAGTATCATCAATACTGTTCACCACAATTATGCCTGTGGGGTTCACCTGTAAGGTTCGTTCCCCGAGTAAATCAAGCACATTGTCTGCGAATACAGCAGCAGTAGATAGTGGAGCGTTTGTAGAGCCTGGTACTGACAAATCCATGTTATTTATTGCATTTTCTTTCACAGTCTAGGATAAGGCTTGAAGATACCAGACCTTCAATTTTCTGATCAGAATTGGGAAAACTAAGTGCATGAGCAGTAACATTATGCACCTAGCCAACAACTCACACTTAGCAGCCCTCCATCGAAAGCGCCTCTCATCCACAGCTAGGCTAATACTAAAGCGTGGCTTACTTTCTAATGACGAGACATTCCTAGACTACGGATGTGGGAGAGGATTTGACTTTCAAGCCCTGGAAAGCCGAGGCTATAACTCAGTAGGGTATGACCCCTATTACTTTCCAAACACTGAGTTAAAACCTGCTGATGTGGTAATGTTCAGTTATGTATTAAATGTGTTACAAAATTCTGAGGAGAGACGAGAATCACTACTCCGCGCCTGGAGTCTTACACGCAAACGCATGATAGTAGCAGCAGTGGTGAGGGGTCAAGCGATAATTGACCAAGGCGAATTTACTAAGATAGGAACCTTTGCTAAGGATTGGAAGCATATCGAACTGAAAGCTTTCATTGAAACCAATCTAGGACATGAGGCGATAAGACTTGACAAGGATAAATTTTTAATAGAACGCAGTGGACGACGGTTCACCCCGCTGTACTATGAGGAAGTGATGGAGAGAGTTAGTGCGATGCCCCAAGGGGGCTTGCCCGTTCGGGCTCGCACGTCTTGGCTGGGTCGCACCAATGGGCGTCATAATCAAAGGATACTGCACCAACTTTCGCCCTCGACCTGGATTTGATGATGTTGATAGTGGGGAATTTCCAGGTAGAATAAGATATTACCGCCTCCTTGGCAGAACCAAATGTCTCCCTGGAAAGAATGGGCAGCCTGTGCGAGTGCTGCACCTGCGTGGAGGGATTGGATCGGAACATATGAAATGGGCGATGTCTTAGACATGCGCCGCGCAGCGTCTACGCAGCACTACAAAGAAGAAATCGCATTGCAGAGATGAAATTCCACTGCATTGAGCAGAGCTTTTTGAAAGAGTTCAGGGGATGTAAGAATTTTGGCTTTCTGGATACTGACAATATAAAAATTTATAGGTAGAATGGGGCTGTTGTCGATCCTGTGAGCGATTACTCAGCAAGGGGAAGAAATTCCAGGGGACTTGCAACAACTATACCAGCGTTATTCACTACACCTGCCAGACCAATAGTGTTTAAGGCTTCCCTGACAATATTGAAAGATGCCATAATAGACGCTTCATCTGTGACATCTAACAGAAGTGGTGTTAGTCTAGCTGAGGTTTTGCCCTTTAGCTTTTCACCATCACCATCATTACGTACACCAG
>JADQBA010000336.1 GCA_016903675.1 Stigonema ocellatum SAG 48.90 = DSM 106950
AATTCGTAATTATTTGCCCATGCATAAATGCACCAATGTTTGAATATTGATGATGCATTTATTGATTTTTTAATTAATAAATTAAGTTGCTGTGCCCCTTAATTTATTAATTACTATAGCAATCCGTGGAGGATTTATAAATATGCGCAACCCTAAAGTTGGGTTATAACAAAGAGCGATTTTGAACCCAAGCCAGAGGAAGTCCAGCGCTGTCCAGTTATTCGAGTGACAGACGCACTTAGTGAAAAATACAGTTAATAGTCAATCAGTTTGACTTTTTAAGTGATTCCACTAAGAGCGAAATTCCACAACATCTGTTTTAATTATGACTTCATGCTTGCCAAAAAAGCTCTGTCCTAAAAGCTTAATATTACTATCAGTGTTGATCGCTACTATTACATTCTCCTCCTTAGCTCCACCAACCTCTATTGAATCAACTATACCGATAGGCCATTTCTTTTTTGAGCCATCAGCAAATGTGAATTCTGTGTCGCCCACCTTCTTCACATTCAAGGTTTTTGCCATTTTTTCAGTGATCTGTGTCAAAGAGGCTCCGGTATCTAACTCCATCTCCTCTTTATAATCGCCATTAAATGTCACATCAATTTTTGGTGGGTCGAATTCACCTTCCCTTTTAATTCTCGCAGGTCCTGATTTACGCGGGTAGTGAATAACCAGAGCCATCAGCAAAATTAACAAGGCTGTTCCCATCTAAAAATACCTCATTTTTGTATGAATTCATCAAAACTTTGCTGCACTTTATGCAATTTATTGGGAAAATTGCATAAACTCTTAAACTGTTAAATAGTAAACGTTCAGGGGGGTAACAAGAGAATGAGGGTTCCAGGCGATTCAATGGAATGATTTAGCAACGTTTCCCTAAATTTATGGGCTTGATCGTGTCTCAAACTCTATTAACTTGTCTTGAAAAGTTACTCTTGGGGTTTCCCCAAGACCGTACTTTTCGCTCGTACCCCCCTGAACGCTTACGTCTCATAAAGCCTAAAGAGACTTTTTGCAACACCTAAACAAGGCAGATAGTTGCATGAGTATGAGTTTGACGTTCTCTCACAGACTTTTAGATGTTTGCGACTATATTTTCTCCAAAGGGACTATTTTGTCTACAAATTAGATATGGGATATTCCGGATTTTCCGAAAAAATTCTGCCAATGACAAATTTGTACTAGTACTCAGCTAACCTGGAGGACGCGGACTTGACTGGTGCTGAGCTAACCTAACGGGTTCCCTATTTTTTGGTAGCTGTCTGAATCGGGCTGTTCTTCAAAAGGTGAAAGCTGACAACACGGGTTTTAACCGTGTCCAGATGGTACAGGCGTTTGGGACTGACTTTAGTGGGGTGAAAGTCCACACTGATTCTCGCTCAGACCATCTGAACAAATCTGTTCAAGCCCGCGCTTTCACCACAGGACAAGATATTTTCTTTCGTCAGGGAGAATACTCTCCAGGAAGTCATTCTGGTCAGGAGTTACTAGCCCATGAATTGACTCACGTTGTTCAGCAGAATGGCGGTGCTGTGCAGCCTAAATGGGTTGCTAACCAGGCGCTTAAAAAAAACAACGTACAGGCTAAAGCTCTCCTGACCTCCCCTTCTAGCGAGCAGCCAATTCAGCGCCGAGAGAGTCCTCAACAGCAACCTGAGCAAGATAACCAAGGGCAGCTACAACAAGCAGCCTTGAAACCTCATACACAAAACCAGGAAGAGCAGCAACAGGCGATCGCAGATCAAGTCGTGGTGGCAGATACACCTCCAGCAGAGGAGGGTGGGACAGCAAATCTGCCTCCAGCAGAGGGGGGTAGCCCGAGGCGTGGTGGGGACAAGGCAGAATTTGAGAACGATCCAGTTAATCAACAGGCTGTTCCTATTAGTGCTGAAGACCCAGGTCAGATTCTCGAACAGTTAAAAAATACACCGCCAACCCAAGCTTTTGTTACCTATACGCAAGCTGAAACCGCCTCAAATCAAGCATTAGAGAATCAAAGACAACAACTGCAAGCAACCATACCAGAAATTCCTTCCCCCACAGGCTTGTCACCTCAAACCAATGTAGATGTTCCGAATAATTCAGCACCAGCAAGCGCAGAATCGCGAGAGCAAGCCCCAGAACAAGGGCAACCAAATCCTGTAGCTGGTAGTATAGAATCAAAATTTAGTGGTGTTGGCGGTTTATTCTCTGCGATCGCTGCACCACAACCTAATCAAGACTACCAATAATTATGGACATTTTGACTGTAGTATTTGCAGCAGATACCATAGCCAAAATTGGCGGCTATATGCGTGATTATCTCTTTAAATCTTGGGACGGCGATATTCAAGGCGGCGGTAAGAGTTTGGCGAAAGCATTAGCAGCCGGAGCCATTGAACTCATTATGTTGTTAACTTTCAAAGCAGGAGAAGTAGCTGCCAAAGGTGTAAAAGCAGCGGCTAAGGGTGTGGCTAATGTTGCCAGAAGAGCCTTTAGAGGGACTATCAAGGGTTTTAAATATATCCTTGAGAAAGGTAAGGTTCTTTTCAAGGGCATTGCTGGCACCGGAATTGGTAACCAGTTTAAGCGACTGAGAAATTTAGGTGAGGCGCTGTTGGAACAGATGCGGTTTAAAGCGTTCCGCATTCGGGTGACAAATGGCTGGTTCCGACTGGAAGGTTTAATTAATTCTTGGGTGCGAATTGCTGAAGGGAAAATCAAACCTGCGAATCGGGATACAAAGGCACTAATGGACAAAGCGGGAAATCAAGCCGACAAGTTCCGCACTATTAAGAGCAAAGCAAACGTCACTGAAAACGTGAACTGGTAGAACCCCGTACCGAGGTAGAGAAGCTAATTGTGATGATGGCAAGCGGTGGTTTTTCCAGAACCATTATTGGGCGGTTTGGAATGGACAAGTTTTCGATGTTTTATTTCTTAGCCATAAGAAAACGGAAGCAGATATGACAAGACAGGAGCAACCAGTTAAATCATTGCTGATGCCTGAACAAGAGTACTATGAAACAGAAAAGGGAAAAGTGGTGTATCCATATGGGAAGAAATATTCTACCGCAGAACTGGGGATGTTTGAGAAGCTGAAAAATTTGGTGAATAACCTTGGTAAATCGTTATACAAAGAAGCAAGTGCAATTATAAGTAGAATCCGAGGTTTATATATCAGAAGTGGAAACAACAATAGTGATTTTGAATCTCTAATCCGAGAAGTTCAAAATAACCAAGCTAATGAGGATACGTCAACATAATTCGTAATTCGTAATTATTTGCCCATGCATAAATGCACCAATGTTTGAATATTGATGATGCATTTATTGATTTTTTAATTAATAAATTAAGTTGCTGTGCCCCTTAATTTATTAATTACTATAGCAATCCGTGGAGGATTTAT
>JADQBA010000146.1 GCA_016903675.1 Stigonema ocellatum SAG 48.90 = DSM 106950
CAGAAATAAATCAAGAAATTCTACAAAAAACGTAGATAGTAATTCTTTGAACAGCCGATCATGGTCAATCATAACCTCTTTACCTGGAAATATGTTGAGTGCTTCTTCATTAAATCTCACGGTGAGAACAAGATCGAGAATTACCTGTGCAAAAATTATTTCACTGGGTGATTAGGAATTCCGCTCAAATAAAGCCTACCATTCTGGCTCCATTGCTAACTTACAAAGTGCTTGAAGTGCGCGATCGCGCATTGTAGGTATTCTATGGCTATTTAATTATGCATTACCACACCCATAGGCCTTCGAATTTATTACTAGGCAAATAGCTTAAGTCGGCTTAAGCCGACTAGAACTTTCAGAAATGAGCGTCCGTTTCAACGGACTTGAGCTTTGAGCCTTGAACTTGAGTTCAAGGCTCAGGTATAGAATGAAATAGCCCTGGGTAGTTGTGCTTCAGCGCTCATATCTAGGGCGCTGAAGCGCAACTACAAACCTTTATTTATTTATTTGTGCCGACCTACTGAATTCAGAAAAAATATTAGATTTAAAATAAAAAAATAGGTATTTTCCGGGTGTTATCAATAATAAGTGAAGGGTTAAATTTAGCTTAATGTGCAAGTTATAAATTGCTCCTAAATTTCTTACTTAAGAATAGCTTAAAAAGTCTATAAAAAAGGCAATTTATATTGATTTTGAAGTGTTGGTATTGGTGATATTTCGACTTTCCAACACCTCAAGCTGCACAACCTTTCACCTATAAGGTAGGTTGTTATGTCTGTAGCTCGTCATCACTCTGAATGGCTATCGCTGATTGAAGTTTCTGGTCCCTTTCTCAGTATGCCTGTGTTGCTGCAAGCTTTTCCGCAAGGACTGGACGCTCATGATTCCGAATTACTCCAGATGCTACGACTTGCGTATGAGGAGTGGGAAGACAATCAGCAAGGATTGCAACCAGACGTAGCAATTCATCGAGCTTGGGTGGAGTGGGTGTTGCGGGAAATGCTAGGATTTCCTAAAGAAGTCTTAGTGTCTGGTGGTCAAAGCATACCTACGGGACTTCAGGTAACTATGGCAGAACACCAGGAAACGCTGCGACCTGATTGGGTAATACTGAATCCAAACGGGACACCAGATGCGGGAAAACCACAACTGCTGGTGCAGATAGTGCCGATAAATCAGGATTTAGAAAAGCCACTCTTGAACACTCGTTGGAAAGCAAGTCCTGCGACTCGAATGATGGAGTTGCTGCGCGGAACCAATGTGCGACTGGGGTTGGTAACAAATGGGGAACGCTGGATGCTTGTTAATGCCCCCAGAGGTGAAACCACAGGTTACATTTCTTGGTATAGTAATTTGTGGTTAGAAGAACATATCACTCTGAGAGCCTTTCGCAGCTTGCTGGGAGTGCGGAGATTTTTTGGGGTTCAGGACTCGGAAACTCTAGAATCTCTCCTAACTCAAAGTGCCGACGACCAGCAGGAAGTGACTGAGCAACTTGGTTATCAAGTCCGCAAGGCAGTTGAGGTGCTGATACAGGCGTTGGACAGAATTGACCAAGACCAAGGGCGCACTCTGCTGAGAGGTATTTCCAACACTATAATATATGAAGCTGCCTTGACTTGGATGATGCGGTTGGTGTTTCTCTTCTCAGCAGAGGAGAGAGGGTTATTGTTGCTGGATGACCCGATATACAGCCAATTTTACGCTGTTTCTACTCTTAGGGCGCAGTTGCGAGAGGTAGCCGACCAGCAGGGAGAAGAGATTCTGCAATATCGCTCTGATGCTTGGTGTCGGCTACTGGCAACATTCCGAGCCGTGTATGCTGGTATTCAACATGATGTCCTGCAACTCCGTGCTTACGGTGGTCATCTGTTCGACCCCAACCGCTTTCCGTTTTTAGAGGGGCGTTTGGTTGATACAAGTTGGCTTGACACTCCAGCTCATCCAATTCCTGTTAATAATCGTACTGTACTGCATTTACTGGAAGCATTACAGATTTTGCAGGTGAAAGTGCCTGGTGGTGGAGTCGAGTCCCGCAAGATTTCGTTTCGGGCGTTGGACATTGAGCAAATTGGTCATGTCTACGAAGGCTTGCTCGATCATAGAGTTGCGATCGCTCAATCTCCTATTATAGCACTTAAAGGCTCAAAGGACAAAGAACCGGAAATTGCCTTAGAAAAGTTAGAAGAGTTCTTAGTTGAAGACCAAAGTGAGTTAATTAAGTTTCTTAAAGCAGAAACAGGGCGCTCAGAGGCAGCGTTGAAGAAAGATTTAAAGGTAAAATTATCTTTACAAGAAGAGCAGCGATTCCGAGTCGCTTGTAACAATGACACTGAACTCTTATCCAGAGTAAGTCCTTTTGCGGGGTTAATTCGGTCAGACACCCTGGAGTATCCATTAATCATTCCCAAGGACAGTGTCTACGTAACCGGGGGGACAGACCGCCGTACTAGTGGGACTCACTACACACCTCGTATTTTAACGGAACCAATTGTTCAGTATACATTAGAACCATTAGTTTATGAAGGTGTGGCAGAAGGCAGGCCAAAAGCCGAATGGCGGCTGAAACCAGCACAAGAATTATTACAACTCAAAATTTGTGACATGGCGATGGGGTCAGGGGCATTTTTAGTGCAAACTTGTCGCTATTTAGCAGAAAGATTAGTTGAATCATGGGAAACAGCAGAACGGGAAAATCCTGGCAAGGTAGTGGTTGCACCAGAGGGGACATTATCAAAACCTACTTCTGATGAATATCCCATTCCTAAAGATACAGATGAACGATTAACATTAGCACGCCGGATTATTGCTGACCGTTGTCTTTATGGAGTGGATAAAAATTCAATGGCAGTGGATATGGCAAAGTTATCGCTGTGGTTAATTACACTGCAAAAACACCGCGCCTTTACATTTCTAGACCATGCTTTGCGTTGCGGCGATTCGCTATTGGGGGTGACAGATATTAAGCAAATTGAGTATTTTGACCTCAATCCTCAAAAAGGCGATCACTATAAATTGCCCTTAGTCTCAGCAATTTGTGCGCCATTTTTACAGGAAGCAAGCGTTAAGCGTAGAGAATTAGAAAGTTTTACAGTAAATGACATTCACGACTTGCAACGTAAAGAAGAACTGTTACGGGAAGCCGAATTAGCTTTAGACCAAGTGCGCTTCATTGGTGATTTGCTCATTGGTAAAGGACTAGTTCAGTCGGGAAAAACCGGGAATGAAACAGAAAATTTAGATGTTTTGTCAATGCAAGTCACCAATGCATTGGAGGTTAGTGGCGAGGAACGAAGGCGGAAAATTTCAGAATTACGCGCCAAGGCTCAAAGGATGTTAGACATTGGTAAGCCTAAAGAGCAACCATCTAGAAAAACTTTTCATTGGGTGCTAGAATTTCCCGAAGTCTTGTTAGAAGAACCACCAAAAGGATTTTTTGCCTTGGTAGGAAATCCACCCTTTCAGGGAGGGCAAAAGATTACTGGTACTCTCGGTACAGATTATCGAGACTTTCTAGTAGAAGAGATTGCTCATGGAAAAAGAGGTAGTGCTGATTTATGTGCTTACTTTTTTTTACGATCGCAACAAATACTTAGTTCTAGAGGCAGTTTAGGTTTATTAGCTACAAACACAATTGCTCAAGGAGATACACGCGAAGTTGGGTTAGACCAATTAGTTGCTAATGGCTATGTCATTCCCCGTGCTGTGCCTAGTCGAAAGTGGCCTGGAAGCGCTAGTTTAGAAGTCTCCCATATTTGGATGCGAAAAGATTATTGGCAGGCAGAATTTATCTTAGATGAAAAACCTGTTTCTGGCATTACACCTTTTCTAGTAACACCAGGGAAAGCTACAGGTAATCCTTACCAGTTAGCAGCTAACCGAGATAAATCTTTTCAAGGGTCAATTGTACTGGGAATGGGATTTGTCTTGACACCAGAAGAAGCACAAGCACTGATTGATAAAGACCCACGGAATAAAGATGTGTTATTTCCCTACCTAAACGGCGAGGATTTGAATTCTCGTCCTGACCAGTCACCAAGTCGTTGGGTGATTAATTTTCACGATTGGGCTTTGGATGCTGAACATGATGATCCAAAGAAGCCTAAAGGTTCACCTTATGCTGCTGATTATCCTGATTGTTTGGCAATTCTAAGAGAAAAGGTTAAGCCTGAGCGAACACGACGAAAGGAAAACGGTGAGTTTGCACTTCGGAATCCACTACCACAAAAATGGTGGATTTATGCAGAGAAAAGACCAGCACTCTATACTGCGATCGCATCGATGAAGCAATTACTCGTTATTCCTCGTGTCAGTAAATTTTTAACGGTCTCAGCCTCTCCTACAAATATAGTTGCTAGCGAAGCGACTGTAGTTATTGCTTCCGAATCTTTTGCTGATTTTGGAATTATACAATCTACAATTCATCAATTTTGGACAATTGCTTATCAAAGTAGTCTTGAAACAAGAGGGAGATACACACCTTCAGACTGCTTTGAACCTTTCCCCTTTCCACCATCAACCTCAACCCTCAACGACATTGGCGATCGCTACTACACCCATCGCCAAAACATCATGCTAACCCGCCAAGAAGGGCTGACCAAAGCCTACAACCGCTTCCATAACCCCGAAGAAACCGCAGCCGATATTCAGACACTACGTAAATTGCATATAGAAATGGATAACGCTGTCGCTGCTGCTTACGGTTGGCAAAACTTAGACCTAGGTCATGGCTTCCACGAAACCAAACAAGGACTACGCTACACCATCAGCGAACCTGCACGACGGGAAGTCTTAGATAGACTCTTGCAATTAAATCACCAACGCTACGCTGAGGAAGTCGCTGCTGGGTTACACGATAAAGGCAAAAAAGGTAAGGCTAACAGTAGTAAGAAAACTAAAAATAAGTCATCACCTGGACAAATTAACCTTTTATAATTTCTTTCCAAGATTTATAATAAATACAGTAAAACAAAAACAATAAGTGTAAAAATGAAAACACCACACGAAAGAGAACAGTTAATTAAAGATATTAACGTACTGCTAAACCAAGCTTATGACAGTACTTTAGACGAAATTTACGCACTCTTAAAAACAATCGATGATCTAGAGGATGAAGAAGACTTGAAAGCCATTAAAGATGCTAGGGAAGATATACGTATTAATGGTACCGTGTCTTGGAATGAAATTCAAAGCGAAATAAGAAACGAAATAAAAAAGGATGTTGCGTGAGTTACGAAGTTAAATTTTCTAAGAGTGCAAAAAAGCAGTTTAGGAAACTACCTCTAGACGTACAAGAGCGCATACAAACTAAAATTAACGACTTGGCAGTAGAACCCCGTCCGAACGGGGTTAAAAAGTTGAAAGGTGAAGAAAATTCATATCGTATTCGAGTTGATGATTACCGTGTAGTCTACGAAATAGAGGATGATGTTTTGATAGTGACTGTGGTCAGAGTAAAACATAGAAGCGAGGTTTATAAGGATGATTAATCATGAATATCATTAAACTTCCTCCCGTCCTTCCCGGCAACCTAGACCTAGCTACTATCAACCAACAACTGCGCGAACATACCACCCAATTAGACTGGAGTGCCGTTGTTTCTGCCCCAGAATCACAACTTGCGGTTCTCCTCCAAGGACTTGATGCTAACGATGAATTACTTGGGATTGATGGCGCGATCGCCGACAATATCGCTGCCGATATTAGCCGTTACTTTGAAAAACAAAAAACTAGCAAAAACCCACAACTACAACCACCCACCGATTACGAAATTCGTGCCAGACTAGAAAAAGCAATCTTAAACGATTTACTTGGTCCTGCTGGAGGAGAACAAGAAGAACTAGACGAAGATAGCGTCAGCGATCGCTACCTTGTCGGTTTACTTGCCCCGCAACAACGCCGTATTAACCTAGAACAGCAGGATGAATTAGCGGTTGCTGGTAAAGGCACTGCCGAAGAAGGTAGCACTGAAGTCAGCGTACCACCTACAGAAACCATGTTCCCCTCATCCTTTGGCATGACCTTTTGTGTCAACGCTACAGCCAAAGCATTGCAAGTGACAGCAGGTTGGGGACAATATGAACGTACCGACAGCACAACCTTAACTAAAAAAGATGATACTCCAAAAAGGGTATGGAAGCGCCGACAAATCCGAGAAACTTCCCCTCCCATTCCCTTAGTTGAAGGAGAAATCGCCAAGTGGACGGTACATTCTGAGTTTCCACAAGTTCTCATACAAGGCAGAATCCGTCAACAAACCAACGGTGATTGGATTGTCAGCCTATTTCTAGTCAACGGGCAGAAGGAACCAGCCAAGTTACGGGATGAAGCATGGCTATTTCAACCAGAACTCAGTGTAAAATCAGCAGATTCCCAGCATCCCGATATCTTTCTCAAGCGCCATCAACCCCGTTCAGCAGACAAATTGGACCCGATAGTCTACAAAGAAGAAAAAATGATGGCGATGCTTTATCGCCACAAGGTAGAATTTGCTGTTGGGCATGGGGTAAGCGTCCATGCCCAAACAGTCCCTAGTGTTACACAACGAGCTGTCAAACTGTCAACCTCTGTAATTCCAGCATATGAAGTTCCCAAAACTTCTCCCCCGAAAGTAAGCGAAATCCCAGAATTGGCAGGGTTGGTTTTGGATATGAAAGAATTATCCCAGACTTCAACAGCAGATTTTTCCCCGAAACTAAGTCCCCTAGTCACAGCATATACAAGCTGGATTGAAGATGAGGAAAAACGTATTTCTGACCCCAACGAAGAATTAGCAGACTACCAAGACGCTGCAAAAGATGCTATCAAAAACTGTAAACTTACCTTAGAACGCATTCAGCAAGGTTTGACACTGCTGCAAACCAACGAAAAAGCAGCCGAAGCTTTCAGATTTATGAATCAGGCAATGTACTTGCAGCGGATTCATTCGATTTACTCAGAAAAAGTCCGTCAAAGTCAAGAAGCGGATTTAGATAAAATTCCCAATCCCACTTGGTATCCCTTCCAGCTTGCTTTCATTTTACTGAACTTACCCAGCATGACCGACTTGCACCACCCAGATCGGAGTCATGAAACTGAGGCGATCGCAGACCTTCTCTGGTTCCCAACTGGTGGTGGTAAAACCGAAGCTTACCTGGGTTTAACAGCATACACTATAGGATTGCGGAGATTGCAAGGTGTAGTTGCCGGACGTTCTGGGGAATATGGCTTAGCTGTCCTCATGCGCTACACCCTGCGTTTGCTTACCCTCCAACAATTTCAACGCGCCACCGCCTTAATTTGTGCTTGTGAATCCATTCGACGAAAAAATGAAGTTCAGTGGGGGAAAGAACCATTTCGTATTGGCTTGTGGGTGGGTCAGCGCACCACTCCCAATCATACCGACCAAAGTGAAGAATTTTGCAAGCAAGCGCGGGGGCAGTACCAACAAAGCGCCAGCGGTTCTCCCCACCAACTGACCAATTGCCCTTGGTGTGGGACAAAGATAGACCCAGGAAAGCACATTACCGTTGAGTCTGTCAAAAATGGTCGTGGTCGCACCCTGATTTACTGCGGCGACTCCCTAGGACGTTGTCTATTTACCGAGAAACACTCCAAAGGTGAAGGCTTACCCATCCTTGTCGTTGATGAAGAAATCTACCGTCGCCTACCCACCTTACTGATTGCTACCGTGGATAAATTTGCCCAAATGCCCTGGAAAGGCGAAGTGCAAATGTTATTCGGGCAAGTCGATGGCTACTGCGAAAGACATGGTTTTCGTTCCTCTGATATTGAGGATAGCAATTCTCACCCCAAAAAAGCACAATTCCCAGCAGCCAAAACAATACCCTGTCACCTACTGCGACCCCCAGACCTAATTATCCAAGACGAGTTGCACCTAATTAGCGGTCCTCTTGGCACTTTGGTCGGACTTTATGAAACTGCTGTAGATGAACTGTCTTCTTGGGAAGTCGATGGGAAAAAGGTACGTCCGAAAGTCATAGCTTCCACCGCTACAATTCGCCAAGCAGAATCTCAGGTGAAAAAACTGTTTCTGCGTCAAGTGCAGGTCTTTCCACCCCAAGGGTTAGATGTTCAGGATAACTTCTTCTCACGCCAAAGGGAACCGGGTCCAGAAAACCCAGGACGGTGCTACCTTGGTATCTGTGCCACAGGGCGACGGTTGAAAGCCGCACTGATACGAGTTTACGTTGCTATTCTTTCTGCTTCTCAATATCTATATAATGACTACGGAATCCATGCAGACCCCTGGATGACACTGGTGGGTTATTTCAACTCCATCCGGGAACTAGGAGGGATGCGGCGATTGGTTGAGGATGATATTCGTTCTCGTTTAACCAAAATGGATCGCCGGGGATTGGCAACAAGACGGCGGGTCAACCTGGAGGAGTTGACATCCCGTAAAGATTCTACACAGATTCCCATTGTCCTCGACAGGCTAGAAACGACCTTTGACCCAGCGCGGGAAGCCAAAATCAAAGCCAGCCGCAAAACTGGAAAAACAATTGACCAGCTTGAACCACTAGATGTGCTACTTGCTACTAACATGATTTCCGTAGGTGTGGATGTCAAGCGCTTGGGAATTATGGCAGTTGCAGGTCAGCCGAAAAACACTGCTGAGTACATTCAAGCCACCAGCCGCGTAGGACGAACTCACCCTGGTTTAGTCATCACCGTTTACAATTGGGTACGTCCTAGAGACTTATCCCACTACGAACGATTTGAGCATTACCATGCTACCTTCTACCAACACGTAGAAGCCCTATCGCTTACACCCTTTGCTCCCCGTGCCATTGACCGAGGTTTAGCTGCACTGTTCGTAGCGCTTGTCCGGTTAGCTGGTCGGGAGTTTAATGGGAACAACCAAGCAGGAAGGATTGAACGCAACCATCCTTATGTACAAGCTGCCATTGATGCCATTACCAAACGCGCTGGGTTAGTTGAGGATGCCCAAACTGAGAATTTGGTTAAGCAAGCGCTAGAAGCCAAATTAGACACTTGGCTCAGTAAAGCACAAAACCTCCAGGGAGGCGGCATCCTTAAGTATGATGCAGACAAACGCGATGGTGTGACTATAGAGTTACTCGAGTCAGCAGGTAGAGGACTTTGGCAAGACTTTACCTGTTTAAACTCCCTACGGAACGTAGAACCAACCGTAGGATTAATTCTTCATGACCAAGTACCCGATGACGACTTCAACCGCTTGCCACAACCTATGAGTGAGTAGCAAATCCAAAATATAAAAGCGATATGACTCAATCAAACTATAAATACAAAGTTGGCGAACTGCGACCTAGTCAAATTATGTTTTCTTTTGGTGTAGGTGCTGTAGTAGACCTACCCAACCTCTCGGTTATGGTTATGGGGCTGGAAGATTGGAATACTCAAAGGGCGATTGAACTGGGGGAACCGCGTCTACTGGCTGCCGTATGTCAGGAATTAGGTTCACAGGTTCAGCAACTACTTTCGCCTCCCATACCCCCAGACGATGCCAATCTTTCCAACCCTTTCAGCGAGTATGCCAGGATAGGAATTCCTGTTGCTCCCTTTCCTAGCTGGATGGTATGTCCCAAGTGTCGTTTACTTGCTCCTTTGCAATCAGGTTTTTTCAAACTTAAAGACAATCCTTACCGACCTGACCAAACAGGCTACGTTCACACAAATTGCTCCAAAAGCACAAAAGAACCGTCAGTCATCCCCTCGCGGTTTCTTGTTTCATGCGAAAGGGGGCATTTAGATGACTTTCCCTGGTTATATTTTGTCCATAAAGGAAATACTGGTTGTCAAGGACCGTTGAGGTTTGAAGAGTACGGAGTCTCGGGTTCTCCCAGTGATATTTTTGTCAAATGCGACACTTGTCCTCATCAACGACCACTGTCGGATGCTTTTGGTGATGAAGGCAAAAAGAATATGCCTAATTGTCGCGCTCGTCACCCTCATCTACGTAGTTTTGATGATGGCTGCGATCGGCAGATGAAAACTATATTGCTAGGTGCTTCCAATAGCTGGTTTCCAATTACACTTTCAGCACTGTCAATTCCTACAGGTACTAATCAATTGGAGCAAGTTGTTGAGCAGTATTGGACTGTAGTAGGGAAAGCAACGAGTTTAGTCGTTTTAGAAGGTATTCTCCAAGCGTTTCAATCATTGGGTCAACTTCAAGAGTTGTCAAAATACCCTGCTGATAAAATCTGGGCAATCATTGAGCAAAAACAAACTCAGCCACAGGGGAATGGGGATGATGAAAGTGTTAGAGATTTGAAAACACCAGAATGGGAAGTGTTTTCAACTGCTGAAGGAAGCGCCAACACACCAGAGTTTCAACTGCAAAGAGTCACACCACCTCTAGGTTATGAAAATTACTTTTCTCAAGTGGTGCTGGTGGAACGATTGCGGGAAGTCCGCGCCCTTGTTGGCTTTACTCGCATTCAATCGCCTGGTGATTTTTTGGACTCTGGTGAAATTCTCACAGATTACCGTGTGCATTTAAGTCGTAATAATCCCAAATGGGTGCCAGCAAGTGAAGTCAAAGGTGAAGGTATCTTTATCCAGTTCCAAGAAACAATACTGCAAAACTGGGAGCAAAGTCAGCGATGTCTAACGACAAGCTGCTCCGCGTCTACGCAAGAGTACGAAAAACAAGCTATTGTTGCTCACCAAAAGTGGTGCAGTGTTCGTTCCCTTGACCCAAACATCGTGAGATTTCCAGGCATTCGCTACATTCTTATACACTCCTTTGCCCATGCCTTAATGCGGCAGATGGCAATTGAGTGCGGTTACAATGCTGCTAGCCTCAAGGAGCGGATTTACTCTAGGTGTGTGGGGGAAGAAAAAGAACCAATGGCAGGTGTGCTGATTTACACCTCAGCCCCCGATAGTGAGGGAACCTTAGGAGGATTGGTGAATTTGGGGCAACCTAAAACTTTGGGCTATCACATTGACCAAGCGCTACAACAAATGCGTTTGTGCGCTTCTGACCCCTTGTGTGCGGAACACACACCCTCTATTGGACCAACCTCCCTACATTGGGCAGCGTGTCATGCTTGTTTATTTAGCCCAGAAACCTCATGTGAACGGGGAAATAAGTATCTTGACCGGGCGTTGCTTGTGCCAACGGTACTCTCTGGGGATTTAGCGTTTTTCCAATAAGGGGAGTTTGTGAGCATCCTGCCTTCAAGAAATTTAAAACCGAAAAAAAATGAGAACAAGTCAATAGTTATAAGTTTTAATTATTGACTTGACTCAGATTCTACTGTAATTCGGTAGAGTAAACGGACTTTCGCCTCTAGCTTGTCATTATTACATATATATTTTTAGAGAGCAAGACGTTGCTCAAAAGCAAACATATTTCAGCTACTCCCGAACCGGTCTAAGATTACCTATTTTAACGAACCACGTACGACGAAGTCGTTGCCGCAGGCTAGACGCGAAGTACACGAAGAAAGAAGAGAAGAAGATCGGTAATCTTGTGGCGGGAAGGGAGTAATTCATGTTTTGAGAATGATTAGCGATCGCGCTATTGAGTGCCATTTCTAACACAGTACTAAACGATTCCCCATCTTGCATTTGCCACCGATCCATGTGAAGATTTTTTCAGCTGTATTGCGGTCAAATTGCCGTAGTATAGGGTTGTAGCGTGTAAAGCAATGTTGAATAAGCTTCCGCCATCTCGACTTTTAAGGATTTTCAGGGGCTTCCTCCAGAGTTGCTCTTTATCCAGAATTCGCATATTTTCCCTATTCTTTACCCTAGGATTGGGCTTGAGTTTTACTCTGTCGGCTTGTTCTCCTAGCAATACAAGTAACTCTGCCTCAACCCAAACAGCAAACCAAAGTCAAACCAGTATTGGGGTTGTGGTTCACATTGGCTATCAGAAGGCAGCAACTATTCTCAATTCCCTGAAGGCAAAAAAAGACTTGGAGAAAGCCTTGGCTGGTGCTGTAGTAACATGGACAGAATTCCCAGCCGGTCCGCCGATGTTAGAGGCGATGAATGCAGGGAGTATTGATTTTGGCTATACTGGTGAATCACCGCCAATATTTGCCCAAGCCGGAGGTACTCCCTTGCTTTACGTTGCTTACGACCCTTGGAGTCCAAAAGCAGAAGCAATTATTGTACCCAAAAATTCACCAATTAAAAATGTAGCAGAACTCAAAGGTAAACGAGTTGCTTTTGCTAAAGGCTCAAATACTAACTTCTTAGTGGTGAAAGCATTAGAAAAAGCAGGACTGAAGTATAGTGATATCAAGCCTGCTTTTCTGGCACCTCCCGATGCTCGTCCAGCTTTTGAGGGTAATAATGTTGAAGCTTGGGCTATTTGGGACCCATACTTAGCTGCTGCGGAAGCAGCGACAGGTGGACGCATTCTGACGGATGGAACAGGACTTGCACCCAATCGCGGTTATTATCTTGCAGCCAAATCTTTTGTGGAGAAACAACCTAATGCATTGAAAACAGTTCTCGAACAGGTGAAAAAAACGAGTGACTGGGCGCAAAAAAATCCGACGGAAGTCGCGAAATTTCTCTCGCCAGAGTTGGGTATTGATGCTGCTGTGTTGGAAATAGCAGAAAAGCGGCGCGAGTATGGAGTATTACCCCTGACAGAAGAGGTTATTGCTGGACAACAGCAAGTTGCAGATGCCTTCTACAAAATAAAGCTTCTACCAAAACAAATTAACGTCAAGGAAATCGTTTGGAAAGACAGATGAGTGTCAATACCCAGTGGATGAAAACAGATGTGCTTGTCATTGGAGGGGGTACAGCGGGGACAATGGCTGGCATCAAAGCAAAACAAGCGAATCCAGATGCAGAGGTGCTGATTCTGGAGAAGGCAAATATTCGTCGCAGTGGTGCGATCGCGATGGGAATGGATGGAGTGAATACCGCCGTCATCCCCGGACACTCTACACCAGAACAATACGTGCGCGAAGTTACCATAGCTAATGATGGCATTCTTCACCAAAAGGCAGTCTACCAAACGGCAAAGCTAGGCTACGAAACAATTCAAGAATTGGAAAGTTGGGGAGTTAAGTTTCAAAAAGACCCACAAGGAAACTACGATGTCAAGCAAGTGCATCGGGTAGGCAAGTACGTACTACCTATGCCAGAAGGCAAAGACCTCAAACCCATTCTTACCCGACAAGTCAAACGCCATAAAGTGAATGTCACTAACCGCGTTATGGCAACTCGTGTCTTAGTGAGAGAAGGAAGGGCTATTGGTGCAGTTGGGTTTGATGTGCGTGGCGGCGATTTTGTTGTCATCCAAGCCAAAGCAGTCATTCTCTGCACGGGAGCTTGCGGACGCTTGGGACTCCCAGCATCAGGCTACCTCTACGGCACATACGAGAACCCTACCAATGCGGGGGATGGTTACTCAATGGCATACCATACAGGAGCACAATTGAGTAACATCGAATGCTTCCAAATTAACCCCTTGATTAAAGACTATAACGGTCCCGCCTGCGCCTACGTGGCAGGTCCTTTTGGCGCATACACCGCCAACGCTGAAGGACACCGCTTCATTAATTGCGATTATTGGAGCGGGCAAATGATGCTAGAAATTTGGAAAGAACTCAATTCTGGTAAGGGTCCTATTCAGTTGAAGATGACTCACTTGGATGAAGACACAATTTCTGAAATTGAGTCAATTTTGTGGTCAAACGAACGACCGAGCCGGGAACGCTTCCATGAAAGTAGAGGTGAAGACTATCGCACCCACGGTGTAGAGATGAATATCTCAGAGATTGGGTTGTGCAGCGGACATAGTGCTTCCGGCGTTTGGGTCGATGAAAAGGCACAAACAACTGTGCCAGGGTTATATGCGGCGGGAGATATGGCAAGTGTTCCCCATAACTACATGATTGGGGCGTTTGTTTATGGTCGGTTAGCCGGAACTAATGCTATAGAGTACATCCAAGAAGTAGATCATTTGGAACCCGAACCCGACTTTTTAGAGGCGGAAAAAGCGCGGATTTACGCACCTTTGAATCAGCCTAATGGCATTCCCCATACCCAGGTAGAGTATAAGCTGCGGCGACTGGTGAATGATTACCTGCAACCGCCAAAATCGGGTAACAAGATGGAGATTGGTTTGAAGCATTTTGTTCGCTATCATGATACACTAGCGCAAATGGGAGCGCGTGACCCTCATGAACTCATGCGCTGCATGGAGGTGCATTTCATCCGTGACTGTGCAGAAATGGCAGCACGAGCATCCTTGTATCGCCAGGAAAGTCGTTGGGGTCTTTATCATTATCGCTTAGATTTTCCAGAGAAGAATGACGATGAATGGTTTTGCCATGTGAATCTGAAAAAAGACGATTCAGGAGAAATGGTGCTGTTTAAGCGTCCTGTTGAACCTTATATCTTGGAAGTGGATTTGGCAAAAGAACTATATGATGTGGCAGTAATTCAACCTAACTAGAGGTTAAACATGACTCAATCCCTACCAAAACTAGTAACCTTTGACGAGTTTATTGCTTGGTATCCAGAAAATTCACAACGTCGATATGAATTGCATAATGGAGTAATTATTGAGATGCCACCACCTACGGGCGATCATGAAGAAGTTATAAGTTTTTTAGCTGCACAGCTAATATTTGAATTTACGCGGTTACAACTGCCTTACTTTATACCCAAAACCGCGTTCGTAAGAATCCCTGAAAATAAATCGGGGTATGAACCAGATATAGTGATAGTCAATCGCCAGAATCTTGTCAATGAACCATTGTGGAAAAAAGAATCTACGCTTAGCGGCGCGGCATCAATTCCGTTGGCGGTTGAAGTGGTTAGTACCAACTGGCGTGATGATTATGCTCATAAGCTTATAGATTACGAAGCTTTGGGTATTCCTGAGTACTGGATTGTAGATTACCTAGCTTTAGGCGGTAAACGGTTTATTGGCAATCCCAAACAATCTACTTTCTCACTTTATTCATTGGTTGAGGGTGAATACCAAGTAACTCAGTTTAGAAGTGGCGATCGCATCGTGTCCCCTACATTCCCAGAGCTTACCTTAACTGCTCAACAGATTTTTGGTGCTGGGTTTGTATGATTACGGAATTAACTGCTCATTATCAAGTTAAAATTAGACGAGCCGAAAGTATGGGTGTGGTGAATGGTGGATGTCTGTGCGGGTTTGTTAGATACGAGTACGATGGTGAACTCGGACCTGCAAACTACTGCCACTGTAACGATTGCAAGAGAACCACAGGCAGCGCGTTTAATATTGGGATTAAAGCCTATGCATCCGCGCTTCGTGTTGTCAGCGGTCGAGTCAAGGGCTACACGAAAACTGGTGGTAGTGGCAATGCAATCACTCGTGAGTTTTGTCCAGAATGCGGCTCGCCCTTGTTTACCAGAACACCAGCTAAGCCACAGTTTGTTTGGATTAAAGCTGGAAGTCTTGACGATTCAGGGCTAGTCAGACCAACATATCAAATCTGGACTGATCGCAAGGTGCCTTGGTCTCACATTGACGCAGAACTACCGAACTTTCCTGGAAATCGAACAAATAGCTCGGAAATATGACCTTAACATGATGGTAGAAAAAGGGATGCTAGCCAATTAACGGCAGCATATCCTGGTATTTTCTTAATTATATCTTGAGTTCTACCAATGCCTATTTACGATTCAATCGGTCAACAATATTCAACAACCCGTATTCCTGACTCTCGCATTGTTCAGGCGATAATTGATTTACTCAATTTACCAAAAAGAAGCATTATTGCTGATATTGGTGCTGGTAGTGGTGGTTACACTCAATTGCTAGCTAATCAAGGATTTTCTGTTTACGCTGTAGAACCATCTTCAGTCATGCGATCGCAAGCACCAAAACATCCACAAGTTCAATGGTTAACTGGATATGCAGAAGAACTTCCTCTACCAGATAACTCTGTTGATGGATTAATAAGTATTCTAACAATTCATCACTTTTCTAACCTAGAAAAAGCTTTTCAAGAAATGCATCGGATTGTTAAAGTTGGGGCAATAATTTTGTTGACATTTGATATTAGATTAGCTCAAAAAATATGGCTTAACGATTATTTTCCTTGGCTTTGGTCAGATGCACTACGATTGCTACCACTCAACGAACTTGCTAACTTAATTGAGGCAAATACCACTCGACGTGTTGAAGCTATACCTTTTTTGTTACCATATGATTTGTCTGATTTATTTGCCGGTGCAGCTTGGAGGCGTCCTGAGTTGTATTTACAGCCTGACGTGCGTGCAGGAATATCTTCTTTTGCTTTAGCTAACAAGCCTGTAATTGAATCAGGAGTAAAGTCTCTTGCAGCAGATTTAAGTAGTGGAGAATGGGATACAAAGTATGGAGAAATCCGCACCTTGACAGAAATTGATTTAGGTTATCGTTTTCTACGTGCAACTATTGAGAACTAAAATTGTCTTATAGTAACCATAGAGGTGTAGTATGGCTTTAATTAATCAAAGAGTAGATGTTCCGGTTATCGTTGATGAATCAAAATGTTTAGAAAAATGCACGGCTTGCATCGAAGTTTGTCCACTTGATGTATTAGCAAAGAATCCAGAAACAGGCAAAGCCTACATGAAATACGATGAGTGCTGGTTCTGTCTACCTTGTGAAAAAGAATGTCCAACGAATGCCATCACTGTAAAGATTCCATTTTTATTGAGTTGAAAAAAATGAATGATGACACTCAGACTAACCTAAATTATTGGTTAGAAATGTTGCGATCGCCCGACCTAAATGACCGCCTAGTTGCAGTCAAAACCCTGCAACACATAGGCGATGAATCGGCTATTAGTGCTTTGATTTTAGCCCTAAAAGATGAAAGCACAGCCGTGCAAAAAATAGCAGTCACTGCCCTATGGGAACTAGCCCACCCAGCCGCCGTTACCCCTTTATTGTCATCACTTGCTTCACCAGAAGAAGAAATTCGCAGTGAGGCTTTATCCGCTTTGGGTGAATTAGTCTCCTCCGAACATCTGCTATTGTTGCTAGACGCTTTACAGCAACAAGATATTAACCTACAGATCAACGTGCTGATTCTCTTACGGAAGATTCACGATGCTCAATCCTTTCCGGCGGTGTTGAGTTTCTTTGAGTCAGAATATCCCCAACTGCGAGAAGCGGCTGTAACGACTCTGCGCTATCTTAATCAAGTCAAGCAATGTCCACCAGCTCTACTTCTGTTAAATGACCCTAATGATAATGTACGCCGTGAAGCTGCTCTTAGCTTGGGACATTTAGCAGATGAGACAGTTGTGGCTTTACTCAGTAAAGCACTGACTTCTGACCCAGACTGGCAAGTGCGCCGGAATGCTGCAAAATCTTTGGCACTTCATGCTAACTCACAAGCAATTCCTGCTATTGGAAAAGCACTCTGGGATGAACATTGGCAAGTGCGGAAATCTGCCGTGCAAGTGTTGCAAAAAATACCTGACGCTAAATTATTACCTACCTTGATTGAGGCGTTGGCAGATGAGTATTCAGATGTTCGGAAAGAGGCTGCGATCGCTCTTGGTAATTTAGGTAAAACTGAAGCTATCAATGCACTCCACCAATCGTTAGATGACCCTGATAAAGAAGTTGCTATCCAGTCACTCAGGGCAATTAAAAAAATTCAAGCATCGATAAAATCATCCACTCATGACTAATCATCAGTCAAATTCCTTGACAGCATCTCGTCAACAGGAAGTGATTCGTTATCTAAAAACTGTCATTGAACCAATCCTCAAAAATAACGTTGTCAGCTTGGGAATGGTGCGAAATTTACGCTTAGTGGATGACTATATTTATCTGCGCCTTTACATTGGAGCACATCAGCAGGATGTAGCAAAAGAAGTTCAAGGTGTTCTATCAAATTTAAGCTGGTGCAAAAAGACTTAT
The DNA here is from genome assembly GCA_016903675.1 of Stigonema ocellatum SAG 48.90 = DSM 106950. Taxonomy (GTDB): domain Bacteria; phylum Cyanobacteriota; class Cyanobacteriia; order Cyanobacteriales; family Nostocaceae; genus Stigonema; species Stigonema ocellatum. The sequence continues at coordinate 17,870 of JADQBA010000146.1, forward strand.
ATTCAAATTTGTACAATTCCCAACGTAAAAACAACTCTTGCTATTTCGAGTGGCAAAGGTGGCGTAGGAAAATCTACAATAGCCGTGAATATAGCCGCAGCTTTAAAACTACAAGGTGCAAAAGTTGGTTTGCTAGATGCTGATGTATACGGTCCTAATATTCCGCAAATGTTGGGTTTAGGACAATCAGATATAGAAGTTATTAATACACCCACAGGTGAGAAATTTTTACCGCTAGAAGCCCAGGGAATCAAACTGATATCAGTAGGTTTACTCGCAGAACCAAATCGTCCTTTAGCGTGGCGAGGACCAGTACTGCATAAGATTATAACTCAATTTCTGCAAGATGTAGAATGGGGAGAATTGGATTATTTATTGATTGATTTGCCGCCAGGAACAGGAGATGCCCAAATTACAATTGTACAAGAAAGCCCAATTTGTGGGGTTATTCTGGTGACGACTCCCCAACAAGTAGCTATTTCAGATGTGCGCCGCAACATACATATGTTTCGGCAGGTGGGTGTTCCTGTCCTCGGCATTGTCGAAAATATGAGTTATATAATCTGCGGTGATTGTGGCTCACGCACACCGATTTTTAGTAGTGGTGGTGGTGAAAAACTCGCAGCAGAATTACTTGCGCCCCTGTTGGGACAAATTCCCCTTGACCCTCGCATTTGTAGCGGTGGCGATACTGGACATCCCATCGTCATAACCTCACCACCTCAAGAGCTGGTGAGGTTTTTGTACAAATCGCCGCCGCTCTAAAGGCAACTTTAGCTTAGAAAATTAAGTCAAGAAGATGATGAGTGATTGGTTGCTTTATTTCCGCGCCAGGGTTACTAGTATTATAACGGGCGATCTCCCATCTCACACCAAAGGTTATGTCATCCCACCAGTATGCAACGCCAAATCTACTTGACTAGAGTTAGCCCAGCACTCATTGGGGTATTAATCGCTCTTGTACAGACGCAAGTGGCTGTAGCCCTATCTGCACCTGAGGTGTCTAAAATTGCCCAAGAAATCACAGTGCAGATCCAAAGTAAAAAGCCAAGGTACGGTTGCGGGGTGATTATCAAGCGATCAGGTAACACTTACACCGTCCTGACAACTGCTCATGTGGTAGAAATACCAGATAAATATGAAATTATCACTCCTGATGAAAAGCACTATCCGCTCAACTACAGCACTGTGAAACAGATGCCAGGACTAGACTTAGCCGTGGTGCAGTTTACCAGCAGTGAAAATTACACCGTTGCTAAGATCGGCAACTCAGACGCGAGTATAGCAGGCACAATGGCTTATGTAGCTGGATACCCTGAACCAACATTTGCCATTAATAAGTCTATTTACACTTTCACCACTGGGACCATTAATGCTAATGCTAATGCCTCCAAAGCCCTGCGTGAAGGCTACGCCTTGGTTTACAGCAATGAAACCAAAAAAGGGATGAGTGGTGGTCCAGTGATGAATGACTTGGGTGAACTGATAGGAGTTAACGGCAGAGAAGACAAAGCTCCTAATTATGACAAAACAGGCTTTTATTTGGGCATTCCCATCAATACCTTTTTGAGAGGATCAGCAACAGTTGGGGTAGATATGGGAGTTTCTGCTCCTGCTTTGGTAGTCACGGAACCCAAAGCTGACGACTTCTTGATTCAGGGTAGAGGCAAATATGACAAAGGAGACTTTAAAGGAGCCATTGCTAACTATACTGATGCCATTCGTCTCAATCCCAACTATGCTACAGCTTACAACAACCGGGGTCTTGCCTTTGCTCAGTTGGGAGACACGCAGAAGGCAATTGGCGATTACAACCAAGCCCTGCGGATTGATCCTCAGTTAGCCCTAGCCTACTACAACCGAGGATCTGTCCAAGCTCAGTTGGGAGACAAGCAGAAGGCAATTGGCGATTACAACCAAGCCCTGCGGATTGATCCCAAACTAGCTATAGTCTACAACAGCCGGGGTCTTGCCCGTGCTGAGTTAGGAGACACGCAGGGGGCAATTGGCGATTACAACCAAGCCCTGCATATTGATTCCAAATTAGCCCTAGCCTACAACAATCGAGGAGCAGCCCGCGCCCAGTTGGGAGAAAAGCAGGAGGCGATTGGCGATTACAACCAAGCCCTGCGTATTGATCCCAACTTAGCTGTAGCCTACAACAACCGAGGAGGTGTCCGCGCTGAGTTAGGAAACAAGCAGGAGGCAATTGGCGATTACAACCAAGCCCTGCTGATTGATCCCAGCTTAGCCGTAGCCTACTATAATCGAGGTATTGCCCATCGTGATTTGGGAGACAAGCAAGCTGCAATTGCGGATTTGCACAAAGCAGCTGACTTGTTTCGACAACAAGGAAGAACTGATAATTACCAAAAAGCCTTAGAGTTGATTAGAATGCTGTCTAATCCTTAGTTGGAGGTAAGAGCAACTCCTTCCACAATAGCAATGAGATCTGGACCAGTAGGCAGGTTGGCGAAAATCAACGTATCAAGATTAGAAAAAAATGCGCCAGTCTGATATATATAAGTCGCACTTGGGCTTAGCTGGATCTGATCCACACCATTCTCAAAGTCGAAAATAATAGCATAGTCGTCATAGCCAGCTTGAGCGTAATAAACACTACGAGCATTCCCAAGCACGAATACATCTTTAGCACCATCCGGGGAGGGGTCTATATTAGCATTACCTTGATCGTCAAGGGCAGTAATCTTACCGCCACCAATTAAGTTATCTATTTCGCTTCCTGAACCACCGCCAAACCCCAGAATAGTATCTTGGTTATCACCCCCAATAACAGTGTCATTACCCTGGCCTGCGGTGATGTTGTCATTACCGTTATTTCCAAATAACACATCATCCCCGAGACTTCCATCTAACACGTCATCATTGTTGCCTCCATCAGCGTAGTCATTACCTAATTGCCCGTAGAGTTTGTCATTGTCATTCCCCCCAAAGAGTTGGTCGTCGCCTAAGTCACCAAAAAACTGGTCTTGACCGAGACCCCCATAGAGCTTATCATCTCCGAGACCCCCATAGAGCTTATCATTGCCACCCCCTCCTGTGAGAGTGTCGTTTCCGGCAAGACCAAAGATGGTGTAATTAGTAAGATTCGAGGAAGCGCCTGGTACACTCAATACATCGTCTCCATCAGTTCCTAGTAGGGTGGCGCTAGCTCCTAATGCAGGTTCTACGTGAGCCTGCATAAAACTGTAGGATAGTAGAGTGGAAAAAAATAAAGAGCAAAGGAAAACGATGACACGCTTCCTCAGCTTTGTATGGTTCTTCATAAA
>JADQBA010000268.1 GCA_016903675.1 Stigonema ocellatum SAG 48.90 = DSM 106950
GAATAAGAATGGCACTCTCAATGAGAATGCTGGTTCTTTTCAAGGACAAGACCGTTTTGTTGCTCGCAAGAATGTGGTTTCTCGCCTGGAGGCAGATGGTTTTCTGGTGAAGGTGGAGGATTATCAGCATACTGTGCCTTAAAGCGATCGCGGCAAAGTTCCCATTGAACCCCTCCTCTCTACTCATTTGACTTTTGACGAACCCGAAGGGGAGGGGTGGGGTGCTGTCAAGCTAAAACAGATTCAACAAAGCTTGTTTAAATTCATTCGCACTCTTAAAGTAAATTTCTGGCTTTTCTACCAAGGCTAAATCAATCACTTCTGCAAGTGGTTTGGGTAGACTTCCATCCCGCTGACGAATGGGTACGGGATCATTTTGCAAAACTGCTAAAAATGGGTCACTATTAGTAAAATTACGTGGGTATGTTCCAGTCAGCATAAAATACAGACACACAGCAGCAGCCCATACATCAACTTCTGGCTGAACATATTTATAATTAAGTAGTTGCTGACGACACATGAAACCAGGACTACCACCTTTGGTACCAGTTAACGTTTGACCGCTTAAACCTGCTAAATCAAACGCTTTTGCTAAACCGTAATCTCCGATTTTAACGGTTAGTTTATCATTCACATTGGATAAGAAAATATTACTTGGTTTTAAGTCACGGTGAACTAAACCCCTACCTTTACCAAATCCACCACTACCGAGTTTGACGTTAGGAATCTCTGCATTATGGGCATAGTCTAACCCGGTTAAAACTTGGAGAATAATTCGTACAGCAATATCTATTGATAATCTTCCTCCTTGTTGCTCTATCAAATCATCAATAGTACCTCCGTTACAATACTCCATTGTAAAGAAGAAAATATTTTCCGAATAACCATAATTAATCAATTCTACGACATTTTCATGTCGCAATGCTTTAGTATTTTCCGTCTCCCTAATAAACATCTTTACCGCCCAATCATTGGCTGCAACCGCAGGTAACATCACCTTGAGAGCAGCAAAATTTCCTGTTTGATTATGCTGCGCTAAATAAACTTCGCCAAACGCACCTTTTCCCAATAGTTGGATGATATGATAACCACGAATTGCGATGAAATTTTGCTCGCCACGTTCTGCTAAACCTAAAAAGCGTTTGATGTATTCGAGTAAATTAGGTAATTGCCCATTTTGGTCTTGATTCAAATTTACTGGTTTGAGAGGGAAATTAGGAATATGAAGTGAGTTTAATTCTGGAGTAATATTAACTACAAATACTGTATTGCTAAGTTTAATTTCATCCCCATTTTGCAAATCATACTCAGGAAATTGAAGTTTTGCTCCTTCTTCTGGCGTTTGATGTTCTTGGCGTTGTCCAATTTTTTCACCGTTAACGTATGTACCATTTTTACTACCAAAATCACGCACTCGAATCGCTGGTGGGTTGATGTCTAATAAGCAGTGATAGCGAGAAATGGTACGATGATCTTCATCATCTGGTAATTGAGGGTTACAGTCTTTTGACCTGCCGATGATACAGGTAGTGCGGGAGTCAAAAGTATATTGTCGTCCTGGTGATTTACCTTGGGTAATCGTGAGGGTGACTTTGGCAGGCATTTTAGATTTATATTTATATGTATTTTTATGGTGTTAATTTCTTATTCTAGTAATTTTTGGCTTCGCGAACGCGATCTACTCACTCGGGGAGACGCGCAAGGGACGTGCCTTGCCTTCGGCAACGACCTCGTCGTACGCGGTTCAAAAATATTTTTTATACCACGTTCGCGTAGCGTCTCCCCGAGTGAGTAGACGCAAAGAACACGAAGAAGATCCTTAAGCAAAAGGCAAAAAATCTTTTCCCGGATAAATGAAGTTTCCTTGGGATGAATGGTTCGTGAAAAATGAAGAAATCGAAAAAGTTGCTTTCATGTTCATCTTGGCAAACTGTCATCACCCACAATTTGCCAGCAACGTACTACAAATATCACATAAATCCGGTCAAATGAAGCAGAAAAAACCCAGTGCCATGGTCGAAAACCCAGAACCCGCAAGACTTCGTGGAAAATGGAGCAGTTATAAATCTAACATCAAAATCATTAAAATCAGTAAGCGTTATATGTTACATTTTACAAGTCTCGATGCGAGAGAAGAGACCCCCACTAACCCCGACCAACCCTGCAACCAAAACCGGGAGGTGGGCTAAAGGTGCTGATAGGTCGAAAACTAAGTCTAAGTAGTAGACCCACTCCTCACGACGACGCCAGCCAACGCGATCGCCAAATGCTTGCCAAATTTTTTCGTCGTAACTTCTGCTTCCACCCAGACTTTGATAAATTTGCTTTTGCACAGAGAAACCAAAGCGCCCATCACTGTATTTTACCCAAAGTTGGTCAATGATGCTCAGGTCTTCACAGGGAAATTTGTCAATATCTTCTACATTCAGCCAACCTTCCTTTTGTCTCCCCGCTACTGCTAGCATCACTCGCCCTGTTTCCTCATTAGCCTCTCGCCACTTACCCCCAGAAAGTAAATCCCGCAGTTGGGTGTAGTCCATTTTGGCGGTGATTAATTTGATTGATGAAGATTCCGCACTGCCCAAACCTAGCAATTTCCTAAACTCTAACACCGTCTGCGGTCTATGTTGCGCCTCCAACTCCATTCCCTTGAGGATCGCCTCATTTACGCGATCGCTAATCTCAGGATTAAATTGCTTTGGGGCTTTTAAGGGAATATCAGCATCTTTTCGATAATTCGCTGGTATTGGAGTTTTAGTAGTCAGTAAACTATACAACGTTGCCGCTAAAGCATAAACATCAGTATAAGTTCCAAACCGTCCAAGCCTTTCATACTGTTCTACTGGTGCATAACCTTCTGTTTTAGAATTGCTCATGCTTAAGGTTTTACCAATAGTAAACTCACGGGCAAGACCAAAGTCAATTAATACTGCTTCAAGTTTACCACCACGCAAAATAATATTATTCGGCTTAATGTCTCGATGTAAAAAACCTTGTAGGTGAACATATTCTAAAGCTTGTCCCACTTGGTCGATGTAGCGTAGTGCTTCAGACTCTGACAATTGTCCATGTTTATCAACGTAAACCCCTAAATCTTCCCCGTCAATAAATTCCATCACCATCCCCCACATTCCATCTTCCTGAATCAATTCATGGACTTTGACAATATGGGGATGATTACAACCTCGTAACCGCAACGCTTCGTTAACAAACTTTTCTTGTAATTCTAGGAAGTCATCTTGACTTTGGTGCATCGGGTTGAGGGTTTTGATGGCAAATAATTGACCCGTGCGCTGTTCTAGGGCGCTGTAGGTGACACCAAAGCCACCACCACCAAGGACTTTTTGAATAATGAATCTCCCATTTTTGAGGGATTGGTTTGGTGTCCACAGTTTCATCTCAAATCTCCCCGAGGTTGTGTACCTTAAATGAACCACCAGTTCGTAAAATCGAACCAACTGTTGTCGGAAGCGTCAACTATTTTTGTGACTACTACCAAAGGAGATACTCAGGTGGGGTAATTCTATTATGCACTTTTATTGGGACAATTCTCAACTGTGTCCATACAATCAAGGCACGTAGTACTTTATTGCTCCATAACTGTTTTGAAGGACGAATGTTTTAAGGGGTATCAACTATTTTTGTCACCGAGCCTGATTAAATGTATTCAAAATAACATGTGTATTGTGTATTAAATCGTAGCCACGAGCTACGACTTGAGCTTTGAGTGTATACTAGTGTTTGATAGTGCAAAGTTACTTTGGGTGCCTTTCAATACTCGATTACCGCTCTTTTCATGGCAATTATTATTAATAATCATCTTCTGCCAAATATTCACCCACCAAAAATGTAGTAACATCCCTCAATGATTGATCACGATCGCCTATTTAAAGAACTCCTGACCAACTTCTTTCCTGAGTTTATCGAATTGTTCTTTCCACAAATTAGTGCCGATTGGCAACCAGACTCTATCCGCTTCTTGCCACAGGAAGTTTTTAGTGATATCACTCAAGGAAAAAAGAAAATTCTGGATTTAATCGTACAAGCATCATTCAAAAATCAGGATGCTTTATTCATTATCCATACCGAACATCAATCTTACTCTCAAACTGATTTCAATGAGCGGATGTTCACCTACTTTGCTCGCCTGCACGAAAAATATGGTCTCCCCATTTATCCCATAGTCATTTATTCCTTCGATACACCAATCAAGCCGGAACCAAATTCTTATCGTATAGAGTTGTTTGGCAAAACTGTCTTAGAGTTCAATTACTCAGTCATCCAGCTAAATCAATTACATTGGCAGGAATACGCTCTTCTTGAGAAATCCGGTAGCTAGTGCCTTGATATCAAAGATGCGGATGAACCAAGTTGAACGTTATAGAGTTAAACTAATATCACTACAATTACTTGCTAGCTTGGGATTAAACCCTGCACAAGTAGACTTGATTTCCGGGTTTATTGACACATATCTGAAACTAAACCCTCAAGAAACAGAACAGTTTATTGAGGAACTTGCTAACATTGAACCAAAACAACAGGAGGGAGTGATGCAGATTGTTACCAGTTGGATGGAACAAGGAATTGAGCAAGGAATCAAACAAGGAATCGAGCAAGGAATCGAGCAAGGAATCGAACAAGGAATCGAACAAGGAATCGAACAAGGAAAGAAACAGGAAGCAGTGGAACTCATTTCACGCCAACTCAGCCGTCGTGTTGGAATGCTAAGTTCTCAGTTACAACAGCGCCTACTTAATTTGTCCACGACTGAGTTAGAGGATTTAGGTGAGGCATTACTCGATTTTACTTCAGTAAGAGATTTAGAGGTTTGGTTGGACAGTAAGTAATACTTAGGGAGTGGGGAGACGCTGCGCGAAAGTCAAAAGTTAAGGTAATAAGTCAAAATTAATACTTTTGACTTTTGACTTTTGACGAACCGTGAGGGAGGGGAGGGGTGGGGTGCTTTCAAGCTAAAACAGATTCAACAAAGCTTTGTTTGTCACATGAACGAGTATGCGCGATCGCGGAGGAAAAACGAATCACCTGTTTTTTCATCGCAGATGTGACTTGTGACAACCGCAAAAAAGTACTGTCTGCCTCAGCCTCCGCCACACTAGAAATCTCAATGCGATATTTCATGAATCTGCTGGTATGTTATATTTGCGACGCTGTTCCTCAGCAAATTCATCAAAAGAACGAAATCGACCTGCCTCAAAATCATCTAACCCCTGCTGAATACCTTTTATAGCCTCTTGTGAGTCTTGTACTTCCCCGTAATTAGTCATTTACCAAGCCAAAAACACTCAGGCGATCGCTCTTCCTGGGAAACCTGCGCTTCTTCGGTTCCGGATTGCACTGTCTTACTTCTGGAACAGTGCTTAACAACCACGAGTTGTCCATACATTAACCACGGCAACTGCCCCTTTAAGATCATAATGAATAAACCACCATACCCAACAGCCGAGCAAGCAATAGCAGGAATTCGGATTTGTGCTCAACTTACCAGAGTCTACAAAAAAATAGACCTGACCTTCGCGTTTTTCGTGTCTTTGCGGTTTGTGAAATATTATTGAACCACGAAGACGCAAAGGGCACGAAGAAGAAATTTAAGAGAAGATTAAGAAGAGAGGATGATGCGTTTGATACCTTCTTTGAGGACTGGGACGTTGAAGTTGATGAGAAGACTGAGGGGGTGGTTGGTCATTTTCAGGTAGGAGATTACTTGGGCTTCGTGGATGGGAGCAAGTTTTTCGACAGATTTTAATTCAACAATGAGAATATCACCAACGAGAAAATCTAATTCGCCCTCACCGACTTGATGACCTTTGTATTTTATTGCTACTGGGTGCTTAGATTTATGAGGTATTTCCCGCATCTGAAATTCCAGCTTTAAAGCCTGATGATAAACTGACTCTAGAAACCCAGGTCCCAGCACCCGATGCACCTCGATTGCCGCCCCAATCACAGCATACGCCAACCGTTCCACCTCATCACTTAGGTGCTTCATCCTTCTTTCTTCTTCCTTCGCGTACTTCGCGTCTTCGTGGTTCATTTCCATAAAACCCTATGGCAAAATTTATTAAAGTTCTTCACCCTTAGTTTTCCCAGAATGACCGAAACAATAACTAACCTCCCCAGTCTTTACGATCCCTTCTCAACTGAAGCCAAATGGCAAAAATTTTGGGAAGAAAACCAAATCTACAAAGCCGACCCCAACAGCGACGGCGAATCCTACTGCATTGTCATTCCGCCGCCCAATGTTACTGGTAGTTTGCATATGGGACACGCCTTTGAAAGTGCCTTGATTGATGTCCTTGTGCGCTACCACCGGATGAAAGGACGCAATACCCTGTGGCTACCTGGAACTGATCACGCTAGCATTGCTGTCCATACAATGCTGGAAAAGCAACTGAAAGCAGAGGGCAAAACTCGCTCTGAATTAGGGCGTGAGAAGTTTCTGGAACGGGCTTGGCAATGGAAAACAGAATCTGGGGGAACCATTGTTAATCAGCTACGACGCTTGGGTGTCTCGGTGGACTGGTCACGTGAACGGTTTACTTTAGATGAAGGTTTATCTAAGGCGGTTTTAGAAGCTTTTGTTCGTCTCTATGAGGAAGGGTTGATTTATCGGGGTGAGTATTTGGTGAATTGGTGTCCAGCTACTCAGTCTGCTGTGTCTGATGTGGAGGTGGAAAATCAGGGAGTTAATGGTCATCTTTGGCACTTGCGCTACCCGCTTACGGATGGTTCTGGTTATATAGAGGTGGCGACGACTCGCCCAGAAACTATGCTGGGTGATACTGGAGTGGCGGTGAATCCCAATGATGACCGTTACAAGCACCTTATTGGTAAGACTGTGACTCTGCCAATTATGAATCGGGAGATTCCTATTATTGGTGATGAGTTGGTTGACCCAACTTTTGGCACGGGTTGTGTTAAGGTGACTCCTGCCCACGACTATAATGATTTTGAAATGGGTAAGCGTCACAATTTGCCGTTTATCAATATTATGAATAAGAATGGCACTCTCAATGAGAATGCTGGTTCTTTTCAAGGACAAGACCGTTTTGTTGCTCGCAAGAATGTGGTTTCTC
>JADQBA010000209.1 GCA_016903675.1 Stigonema ocellatum SAG 48.90 = DSM 106950
GAGAAACCACATTCTTGCGAGCAACAAAACGGTCTTGTCCTTGAAAAGAACCAGCATTCTCATTGAGAGTGCCATTCTTATTCATAATATTGATAAACGGCAAATTGTGACGCTTACCCATTTCAAAATCATTATAGTCGTCGGCAGGAGTCAGCCCCTTCGGGTTCGTCAAAAGTCAAAAGTCACTCATTCAAAAGTAAGAACCCCATAAATAAATTTAGGGGCTTGTAACAAGGACGTAGTATTTCTTGCGCTATGCGTCTCGAAATACATTTTTTTTTGTTTTCCATAAATAAATTTAGGGGCTTGCATCCCTTTTTTCACTTTTGACTTGTTACCTTAGCTTTTGAATTTTCGCGAAGCGAGTGGTCACCTTAACACAAACTACCAGTAACATTGGGCGGCGGAATGACAATGCAGTAGGATTCGCCGTCGCTGTTGGGGTTGGCTTTGTTGATTTGGTTTTCTTCCCAAAATTGTTGCCATTTGGCTTCAGTTGAGAAGGGATCGTAAAGACTGGGGAGGTTGGTTATTGTTTCGGTCATGTGGGGAAGAATAAGTTTGGAAAGACTTTTATAAATTTTGCCATAGGGTTTTATGGAAATGAACCGCCAAGACGCCTTGGCTGACGCCACGTCTCTTGACGAACGCGCAGCGTCTCCCCGAGTGAGAAGGACGCAAAGAGCAGTGTTACTACTGACGAACCGGGTATTCACGTAGTGGTAGCTTGAGCACCGCTTTCTAATTTACAGTATTCTATGAAACATTTCTTAAAGTAATTTTACGGTTGGGTCTAAACGTGTAAAAATCTGCCAGCCGCAGGAATTATCGCCCCCAATTGCGGAGTTTTGCACCCAAAATTTTGGGTTATGGGCGATTTTTCCCCCAGTTACGAGGCTTATAACCCGTAACTTGTAATTCCAGGACGCTGATTTTTCCGGTTTTAATGAAACGGTAAGCGAGTGTTTGTTAAAAATGATCGTGAAGGCAATGGTTATAAAAAAAACTTGTGATATACTGACTTTACATAGAGCATTTCAAGCACACGTAGCGTAAACCCCAAAAGCAATTCCTCTTGTTTTGGAACGGGTATCGGAAAATCAATCAAACATAAACTCAATTAGAGGGAGAATATGAAACGTCTTGTTGTTTGCTGTGATGGAACCTGGCAAGATTTGGCTAGTTCTTGTCCAAGTAACGTCGTGAAGCTAGCCCAATCAGTGAAACGAATTGCCGATGATAAAATTCCACAAATTGTATTTTATGACCAAGGAATTGGCACAGAAACTCAGAAGCTATTAGGTGGGGCTACTGGAGCGGGAATAGATATAAATATCCAAGATGCTTATCGTTTTCTTAGTTTTAATTATGTTCCCGGTGACGAAATCTATTTATTCGGCTTCAGTCGTGGGGCCTATACAGTTAGAAGTACAGCAGGGATGATCTATTGTTCTGGTCTTCTAGACCGTTCTCAGATTACCAGAGCACCAGAAGCTTATGAGCTTTACCGTAACCGAAATATTAAGCCCAAAGATCGGGAGGCAGTTGAATACCGTAAAACTTATGGCGAGCGCGTTCCTATCACCTTCATCGGTTGTTTTGACACCGTTGGTGCTCTTGGTATTCCTAGACTAGCTTTTTTCAAGAAGTTTCAGGATACACTTAATCAGCGATATAGATTCCATGACACAACTTTAAACAAATGTATCCAGAACGCATTGCACGCTATAGCAATCGATGAAATCCGCGAATCATTTGAGGTGACTCCCATGAAAAAGAACCCTGATGCTGAAAATCAGCGGGTGATTCAAAAGTGGTTCCCTGGTGAGCATGGTTGCGTTGGTGGTGGAACAGAAGAACAAAGAGGCTTATCAGATGGTGCCTTGAAGTGGATGATCGATTCCATCAGTCAGTTGGGATTAGGGTTGGAATTCGATGTAAAACAGATTGCCCCAGGCATTGAACCCAATCCTAAATGCGACTTTAAGAACGCTCCTGGCTTCTTCAGATTAGCAGGAATTACACTTCGTGAAGTGGGGGATAATATTGAAGATCTGCATGAAAGCGTTATTGAGCGTTTGAAAGAGCGCCCAGATTATCGACCAAAAAATCTAGAGAAAGTAATTCCTAAACTCAAGGCATAGGGATATCTTAATCTTGTTTAAATATTTTAGCCACCATAACAGGAGTTATGACCAGTAGCTTGAACAGCTTTTTTGAGAATTTCAATCATCAAATTTATTCCTAGTAGGAGTCATAATCATGTCCAACCTTAAAACAATTCTGAATGAAATAAAACAAGTTTTCGGAATTAAATTAGCCGACAGCAATTTAGGAAAAACTAAAGCTGAAAAGAAAGCTAAAAAAAGCATTGTTCAAATTCATGAGCAGAAATTTGACAAACCTCTTGGACAATTGCATAAAGCTACAGGCAAGTTAGTTTTTAGTGATAGTAACTTGCCATTGCACAATATTCAATTAGAATTGTGGGATAGAGATATCGGTACTCCTGGAGATTATTTAGGGACAGGCATCACCGATTACAATGGTCAATTTACAATCTACTATGATCCGGCAAAAGCAGGTTTTCTAGACACACCAGATTTAGAATTAAGATTGTTAGAAAATCGGATTAGTTTTGATAGCGATAATCAGCCAGTTTCTACCTACCGCATCGTCTACACCATCAAAGGTGAGGATAATGTGAATCAAAAAGAATTTGACTTTGGTACTTGTAGCGTTCCTTACTGGCTTTATAAACCTGATAGCCACTTTGCGCGTTTGTTCTTTAGTGAGTTGGAAGGAACACCAGATGATTATTCAGTTGGTCGTACACTCCAAGGTTATGATGCTGCTAGTAGTTTAGTTCCCATTAAAGCCAAGCACGTCATCACTAACACCCTCCATCCAGAACAGCCTACTCTCCCAGAAATTCAAGCGGCTTATCCACCGAATTTGACCATTAAATTAGATCACAAAAATCCTGGTTATACCAGAAGTGATGAATACTTTGTTTTGCGGGTTCTCAATGGCATGAATCCCTGTTTTTTCCTGCGTCATAAGAACAACCCCAATCAGTTAAAAGTAAGATTTAATTGGGATGCCTATGAAAAAGATAATCACCATGATCTCAATAATGTAGAAGCCTTTTTTGAATTGAAAGATAACAATTTGGTTGTGACCGCCATTACAGTTCAAAGTCGTTATCCTGACTCTGTTGCTCCCCATTCTCCTCTGAAAGATCCTGTTACTTATACACCTAGCAATGGGGAAAAATGGTTACAGGCTAAACGCATTTTCCGCACTAACAGCTTTTTTGCGGCAGAAATGATTGAGCATTATATTAAAGCTCATTTACAGATGGAGCAATATACAATTGCTGCTTTCCGTAACTTACGTAAAAATCCTGTGCGGTTGATGTTATTTCCGCATGTGAAAAGTTTGGTTAATATTAATCAACGTGCTGATGAGGTATTGGTATCGCCAACTGTGGGCTTAGTTACCACCAATGGACCTTTAACTCCTGGTTCAGTGGTGCAAGTGTGCAAGGAGAGAATGGCTAGTTATGATTGGAAAGGCTGGAAACCACGTCAACCACTCTGTGAAGCTCATACTTTTGCTAAGATAGCTAATCTTTACTGGCAGGTTTTAACGGAATATATTGACATCTTTTTCCAAGACTATCAGGAGGAAATTGTCAAAGAATGGGCAGAAATTCATAGATTTTCGGATGATATTGTCGAGCATAGCGTCGCGTATCAACCATTGCCAAAAATCAGTGGTGATTACGATTGGTACGATGACAATGAGCTTGATAAACCGGACATTCCCAGACCAACGGTGAATGGTACAGTTAAGGCTACTCGCGCCATCACTGTTGTTGATCAGCCTACTCAGACAGATATCGACAACTTAAAAGAGTTATGTCGTTATGTCATTTTCCACTTGACTTTGTGGCATTCCTGGGTGAATGATTCTCAAGCTGATGAAGGTGGAGAAATCTTCTATAATTCATTGGCGTTACGCGGTGGTAGTTTCGGAAGTGAAGATGACCCAGCGATCGCACCTAATATTATAGAATCGACCAATCTCATCTATATGGTCAATGTTCTCACTATCATTAAATACGGCTATATTCTCAAGAATGAAGATGGTGACGTTCCTCAAGAATTGAGAACCACATTGGCACGTTATAAGAAAGAATTTGCTGATTTAGGTTATGAAATTGGCAACATCAGAACGTTGGTCAATATTTAAACATAGTTCAGTAGTTCGAGAATATTTTCATATGGGGACTTAAACTCTTGCTCCTTATCGGTAGCTAGAAATTGCGTTCCAGGACTTACGTTCAGATGCTATTGATAAAGATGTTGCGTAAGTCCTATAACTCATGCACTTCTGCATTCTTGTTAAAACAGAAAAAAAACGGAGAATCTATGAATCTGAGCAATTTCCTATCAAAGCTCTTCCAGAGAACTGTAGTGTTTGCAATTGTGACAATTACTGTCATTTTCACAACCATATCTCAACCAGCTTTTGCTATTACTGCGGTTGATTTTAATAAGCAAATTGATGAGGTTGCTCAATCCTCCCTTTTCCAGGAAGGCAAAGCTTGTGAAAAGTTGGATACCCTTTGGTCAGCCATCTATGCAAGTAAGGAGTCAGCCGATAATCTCGTTACCTTCCAAAAAGATCAGATAACAGCTTTTCTAGCAGGAACGACCAAAAATTTCTGGAAGAGCTTCCTTGACAGTCCTGAGATCAAGCCGGAGAATTATGTTCGTTTGACTCATCGACATGGTGTATTTGCCCAAGCACGTTTAGTCATTGAACCAGAATTTCAGAAGCGTTATACTGGAATACTCAAAAAAGGCTCTGATTGTGTGCTAGTCCGATTGTCCTCAGCAGTTAGTCCTGCAACTAGCTGGAATCGTTTCACCCCTGGCTTTGCTGGTAAATTCTTTATTGATGGTAAGCAGAGTAGCGAAAATCTGATCGTTCAGCATTCGATTCCCGGTCAAGGTAATAATATCAACTACTACGAATATCCCCTCTCCAACAAACTGAAATTTCCTGAGAATGAACCAGCAGGTTTTGCTGCTTTCTCCCGTTTCTTCAACACAATTCAAGACTATCACAAAAACGAGACCAATTTGAAGATGGTTGATCCCCGTGAATTGTCCATCGAACACCTTGCCAGCATTAATGTTAATGGGAAAAAGGTTGATAACCCCAAATCCCCACGCTTCATCTTTCTAGTTTCCCCAGAAGGGCGAGCTTTTTCCAAGGAACAGCACGATTTCCGACAAGACTTCCTGGCACTGAATCAAGGCATTCCGACGGATGACAAGGGACAGATAAAGAAAGGTAAAGGTGTGCGGATATTTGATGTCTATGTCGCTGACAAGTTCACCGACAATCCGAAAGCAGAAGCTCAACGCATTGGTTATTTTGAGTCTAAGTCTCATTTTGCTGTTTCAGACAGGGCTGATCTTCGCGTCTCCTTCCGGCACTCGATTACACCGCGAGAAACTCAAGATTATCCAGGGGAATATCCAAAGTCTCTATTCAATGATGAGAGTTTCACCGCTGAATGCTCGACTTTCGGGGCTTCATTAGCAGATATGCAGCCTAATCCACAAGATCCTTCTGGTAACACAAGTGTTTTCTTCCAGAACTATCTCAAGCGTGGCTGTAAACTTTGAGATTAGGCGGTGGTAGTTTCGTTCGTGAAGATGACCCAGCGATCGCACCGAATATTATAGAATCGACCAATCTTATCTATATGGTCAATGTTCTCACTGCCATTAAATATGGCTATATTCTCAAGAATGAAGATGGTGATGTTCCTCAAGAATTTAGAACCAAATTGGCACGTTATAAGAAAGAATTTGCTGATTTAGGTTATGAAATTGGCAACATCAGAACGTTGATCAATATTTAATTGAATTGCCAGAGCATCCGTAAAGTAATACTAATAACCCGGTTTCTTCTCGTCAGCACGAACAAGATAAATCAATCTTTAAGGGTGACAGAAACCGGGTTTTTTATCCCATATTTCGCACTTCATTTGGTAGCGCATAAGTATTACAAAAATCACTTTTAGTAAGATTGCTATATCCCAATCCCCAGTTCGATAAAGCAGTGCGTTAGCGACAGCTAACATATAGGAATCATATTTTATTTTTGAAATATACGTAGCACTGCCCACTAAAACCCAGACATGGTGGGCAGTGCCCACCCTACTTAAAATTTTTCACAAATGATTTAGGACTCCTATATTTGATTTACAAACACCCACCCCTTCGGGGAAGTCAAAAGCTAAGGTAACAAGTCAAAAGTGTTTTGAATTTTGAATTTTGAATTTTGAATTTTGAATTTCCGCGTAGCGGCTCGTCCCCCTTGTCCCCCTTGTTCATATCTCAATTAGGATTGCTATATTACCCCAAACCCCCAAACAACTCCGCCAACACCACATTAGAAAACAAAAACCCTTCGGGATCACTCAACCTTAACCTTCCTTCCACAACTTCAACCCAGCCTTTCTCAGAATACACACCACAAAACTGATGAATCTCCTCCACCTTTTCTTCCCCAAAATCCTCCACCAACGCCGCCAAACTCACACCCTCTGCCAAACGTAACCCCAACATCAAGGTGTCTAACAAAACTTCATTTGGTGGTGTTACTTCACAATCAATCACACCCCCATCTTGCACCCACTGATAATATTCCTTGGTCTTACGCGGACGGGTGAAGCGTTTCCCTTCAATATAACTCGCTGCACCCATGCCAAAGCCATAATAAGGGCGATTTTCCCAATAAACCCGATTATGCTGACACTGATGCCCTGGTTTGGCGTAGTTAGATATTTCATAATGGTCGTAAAAAGCACCAGTTAACATTTGCTGCGCCATGTGGTACATTTTAACTGTGGTTTCATCTGTGGGTAAAGGTTTATCCCCTGGTTTGTAGTAACGACCAAAGGCAGTCCCAGGCTCGATGGTGAGATCGTATATGGATATGTGAGTTGGTGCTATGGCAATGGCTTTTTGTAAAGATTCTTGCCATTTTTCTAAGGTTTGATTTGGTAATCCTGAAATTAGGTCTAAACTGAGTTCGGGAACTTGCACTTGATGGATTAGGTTTAGAGATGTGAAGATATCTGAGACTGAGTGCGATCGCCCACAAATTTGCAATAAATCTTCTTGAAATGCCTGTACACCCAAACTCATCCGATTCACCCCAGCATCGCGGTAGCCTTGGAGATGTGCTAGGTTAAACGTGCCTGGGTCTATTTCTAGAGAAATTTCGGCTTTAGGAGATATGCCAAAACGGCTCTCTAGTGCTGCTAAGATACGTTTTAACTGTTCTGGAGAGAGGAGGGAGGGAGTGCCACCACCAAAGAAGATTGTCACTAAAGGTTCACCAAGCGCTGGCGTATTGGCAATTTCCTGGCATAGGACTTGAACGTATTGGGAGATGGTGTTAGATGTTTCACCTCGTAGGCGATCGCCCACAACAGACACAGGGAAATCACAATAAAAGCACCGTCGTCTGCAAAAAGGAATATGTACATAAGCAGATGTCGGAATCCCAAGGATAGTTAATTTGTTAGCCATTTTGACAAAGAATTCAATTATGGTTCAATGTTAAAGATTAGTATTTTATTTAATTTTTTTATACTTTTCCTTCTAAAATATGAAATGTTTAAAGCATAAAACTCTTTGGTTATAATGAGTGCAGATATTGTCATACCAGTCGCCTAGTATGACCGTAATTATTTCTAAATTTATCTTACCGAGCAGATGAAAAACACTTTACTGTATCGGGTAACACAGTAGTAGGACAAAAAACCATGGTAGATGCCATTATCATTTTTTCATTCGTCTTGGCAGCGGCAGGCATAGGGTTCTACAGCACCGAATTGCTACCATATGGGGCGCTGGATCGGGTAACAAACATACACGCTTTGCGCTTTGTCGTTGCTGTCTTTGCTGCCATCATTGGAGGTGCAGTTGGACTGAGTTTCCAGACAGGATATCGTCGCCTTCAGTCTCAAGTCCGGGAATTGCCACTCGAAGTTATCTTGACTCGTGCCATTGGCTTGATAATTGGGCTATTGATAGCAAACTTAATGCTTGCTCCCTTATTCTTGCTACCAATTCCGGCAGATTTTGGTTTTATTAAGCCTTTAGTCGCAGTTGTGGGTAGTATTATACTATCATACACTGGCATGAACTTAGCAGATGCCCACGGACGCGGATTATTACGGCTGCTGAATCCGAACACAGTGGAAACCATGGTAGTAGAAGGTACCCTCAAACCGGCAAACACGAAGGTTTTAGACACCAGTTGCATTATCGATGGTCGCATCGAAACACTTCTAGAAACAGGGTTCCTCGAAGGGCAAATCATCGTACCACAGTTTGTCTTGCAAGAATTGCAACAAGTAGCCGATGCTAGCAAAGACCAAAAGCGGATACGAGGAAGACGAGGACTAGAGATTCTCAACCGCATCAAAGCAGCCTATTCCGAACGTATCCTGATCAATCCAGTTGATTACGACGACATTGCTACAGTAGATGCTAAGTTAGTGCGGTTCGCTCAAGAAATTAGCGCCACACTTTTAACTAATGACTATAACTTATCTAAAGTGGCTAGCGTCCAGAAAGTGCCAGTTTTGAACGTGAACGATTTGGTAAACGCAGTTCGTCCTACCTATTTACCAGGCGACAACATCGACCTGAAGATTCTTAAGGAAGGCAAAGAACCCAGTCAGGGAATCGGCTACCTAGACGATGGCACAATGGTTGTGGTTGAAGAAGGGAGTAATTACGTGGGAGGCGAAATCCGGGTAGTAGTCACCAGTGCTTTGCAAACTACCGCCGGACGGATGATTTTTGCCAAACCCCAAGCCTCCGCAGTAGCATGAGGATGAATTATGAATTATGAATTATGAATTATGAATTATAAATTAACTTGTAACTCATAATTCATAACTCCTAACTCCTAACTCCTAACTCCTAACTCCTAACTCCTAACTCCTAACTCCTAACTCCTAACTCCTAACTCCTAACTCCTAACTCCTAACTCCTAACTCCTAACTCCTAACTCCTAACTCCTAACTCTCATAAATCTCCAAGGGCAAACCATCTGGGTCTTGAAAAAAAGTAAATCTCTTGCCTGTCATCTCATCAACTCTAATAGCTTCAACCTCTACCCCTTGCGATTTTAAATCCAAAACAGCTTCCTCTATATCATCAACTTCAAAAGCCAGATGCCTTAAACCACAAGCCTCCGGATGACTAACTCTTTCAGGAGGATCGGGGAATGAAAATAGCTCGATTTGGTAGTTTTCACCCACCCGTAAATCTAACTTATAAGAATTTCTCTTAGCCCGAAAAGTCTCTTGAATAACCGAAAAACCTAAAACTTCTACATAAAACTTTTTTGAGCGTTCATAATCACAACAAATAATCGCCACATGATGAATCCCAGTAGTTTTCATCTTAACTTTCTCCTCTCTTTCTCTGCGTCCAAGGCATTTGCAGTTCTGATCGCCGGAGGCCGGCGGAAAGACTGCCTCGTCTTGGCGGTTCATTTATCTTAAGGGCGGGCTTATCCGCCCGCCTCACAGGCTAGGTACAAGATTGCACAAGTTCGTGATGAAATGAAAATAACGTCTATAAGTAGATCGTTAAGAAAAACCAAACTATATGAATGCAAGTAAGGGTTTGTAGTTGCCCTTCAGCGCTCATATCTAGGGCGCTGAAGCGCAACTACAAACCTTTAATTATTCACGCCGACCTACTTAGTTCGTAGTAGCGCTAAGTATAGCGTTTCATAAATTCGTGGCGTTTTGGCTTCCATTGACCCTCACCCTAACCCTCGGACAATAGGGAGAGGGAACAAAATTTAACTCCCTTCTCCCTCTTTGGGAGAAGGGTTGGGGATGAGGGCACACCAAAATCATTTCGCCATGAACTTGTGCAATTCTGTACTAAGAGCGCTAAAGCGCTACTACGAACCAAAATGCCATGAATTTATGAAACGCTGTACTAAGAATCCTGCAAAGTAGTCTTAGAAACAATTCTGGTTTTCTTACGATCGCTCTCCGATAGTTCTTCACCAGCTTGCAAGCGAGTGGCATTCGTTTGCAACACCGTTGCTGCACCTGTGTCTCCCATTTGGAGGGCGGTGTTAGCTGCTGTTTGCAGCATAGTTGCTGCACCAGCGCGATCGCCCTGTTGCAATTTTGCCTCTGCCAACTGGGTTTGCCGATACTTCGCTAATGCTAAAATATGGTGCTGCACCTGGGGATCAACAGAAGGTTGATAAACCCCAGACACATTCGCCTCAACTGGGATTTTTTCTGAAAGTAACCCTGTCTGGTTTTGGGCGGGATCATCGTAGCGGACTTGCAAATTGGCGATGGTCTGTCTACCTTGAGCTAAATGACCTATATAAAGGTTTGCCAA
This sequence comes from Stigonema ocellatum SAG 48.90 = DSM 106950, assembly GCA_016903675.1. Lineage (GTDB taxonomy): Bacteria > Cyanobacteriota > Cyanobacteriia > Cyanobacteriales > Nostocaceae > Stigonema > Stigonema ocellatum. Next base: position 10,482 of record JADQBA010000209.1, read on the forward strand.
AATCACCCGTTCTATATCCTTCATCAAATCTCCCAAACGCACTGCCAATCGTCCATCAGTTTCTTGTTGCACTGGCAATTCAATTGTGTCTGGGGAGACTTGAGCAATTGGTTTTAATTCTGCTAGCCGTACATTTGGCACCAAGGAGAACAGTAAATAAGCATTGGTCAATCCTACCGTTTGAATACGGGTGAAAAGGCGGCTAAACTCATCCACCGCTTGATCTGGTTGTTGAATATAAGACAGTGTACCACCACCACCATCGGCGATTTTTTCTAGGATATCCTGGTTCCAATTGTCACCAAATCCTAGAGTATTCAAAGTCAAATTATAGCCAGCAGCCAATTGGGCAAATTTCAAACAGCGATTGTTATCTCCGTGTTCATTTTCACCATCTGTTAATAAAAATGCTTGAGAAACTGTTTCTTTTTTTGCCTTCGCTAGTTCTTCAATACCTACACGTAACCCTTCATCAATAGAAGTACCACCATCAGCAGCAAGGCGGTTAATTTGCTGTTTTATCCGCTCTGGGTTTTCAATAGTTTGATTAGGTACTAAGACTTTAGCCCGGTGATCGAAAACTACAACACTGAGGCGATCGCCAGGATTTAGTCTGTCCACAATCAAGTTTGCCGCTTTTTTGACAGTTTCTAGTGGTCGCCCACTCATGGAACCACTATGATCAAGAATTAGGCATAAATTCAGCGGTATGTTGCGATCCATATGCTCTGCGATCGCAGAAATAGAAATTGCCAACTGACGTTGACTGTTAGGTTGATTGGCGTCCAAATTGTCATCATTTAGACTCGGCTGTAAGCTAACCTTCATAACTTAAGTTTCCTATCTACAATATACATATTTATAAATAACTTCAAAGCGAAAGTTCACCACTACGCAAAAGTTATTCCACAAACATAGCTTAATAATGGGGAATGGGGAATGGGGAATGGGGAGTGGGGGAGTGGGGGAGTGGGGGAGTGGGGGAGTGGGGGAGTGGGGGAGTGGGGGAGTGGG
>JADQBA010000224.1 GCA_016903675.1 Stigonema ocellatum SAG 48.90 = DSM 106950
AGGTTGTATTGTAACACTTCCCTCTTTTTCTAAATTAGGTTGTATTGTAACACTTCCCTCTTTTTCTAAATTAGGTTGTATTGTAACACTTCCCTCTTTTTCTAAATTAGGTTGTATTGTAACACTTCCCTCTTTTTCTAAATTAGGTTGTATTGTAACACTTCCCTCTTTTTCTAGCTCAGTTTTAACATCACTAGGTAGGTTGCTTAGGCTCTTAAATTCTCCTATTTTTTGATCTTTAAAAAACTTGTCTCCTTCTTTTATATAAGTATTTATTTCAATAAACTTATTAAGTTTATTAATAGTGAATTGGGTACCAAGGATAACAACATTATTTTGTTTAATTTCCTTGGAGATTTTTATTATGTCTTTTTCAATCAAATCAAAATCTAAAACACCTTCATTGATACATTCCCATTCATAAAATGTTATGTTTTTTTCTTCCCATGCAGTTTTAATTTTATCAATACCAGACTGTGTAGTATTAAATAATCTTTTGAACTTATCAGTCAAACTTTCTTCCGACATAACAACCTCTTAAAGAATTAATTGAGTTTTTTAGTTGAAGATCATCAAGTTTTTAGTTTTGTAGTTACCCAAGTTGCTAGTTATCAAAAAGTGCCTCACTTTAAGTACAAAACTGAATTTTTTTGTACTTAAAAGTACTTTAAAATGCACTTTTTGTATCATTATGATACCGTTTACACGCACTAACTAGCAACTTGCTTTAGTACGTTAGTGTTGCAACCTGGAGTCCTGTTTCCTCGTTATTCGTTTTTTGAGGCACAATCTCACGCAGATCCCGAGGTATATCAGCTTCTTTTATCTCTACTTTATCAGATTCCCTACGATAAGGTTTTTGACTCTCTTTATCTCGGGTGTATAAGTATAATTTTTTGTAATATTTCTTTCCTTCTTTAATCAAGAAAACAGCACCACCTACAAGAAATTCAACTAACTTGTTCATTTGATCAAGTAAAAAACCCATTACATGTGTAGCCCATTCTTGAATTCTCTCCCAAAATACTACTGTACCAGCACCAACAATTGCACCAATTATGAACCAACTTATTGGATCTAAAGGCATAATTTTTTACCTCTAATTATCTAAAAATACTGTTTCTTTACTTAACATCTGTAGGAAAAGGTAACTGTTCATAGGGTATTGATGGAACTTTAGCGCTTTTTCACAGATTGTTACCAGATATTGTTATCAGTAAGCTTTTTATAAAGTATTATTGAAAATACTCGTTTACATACAGCTTTTCAATTTGAAATATCTGTTGATAAAACATTTGGATCTATTTTGATATCGCTCTGAACAGTTACCAGAGAAGATTCTAATGACCGCCCTTTTTTGTGTTGTTCTTTAGTTCGCAAATATTTTTGTATCTCTTCATTCATTGTATCTTCAGAAATAAATTCTATCTTTTTTGTTAACAACTTTAAAGCCAATTTAAAAGTAATATTTTTAATATCACCGCCAGCTAAACCTTTACTGATTTCAGCAGCTTTCTCATAACTGATTTCTTTAGGAATTTTGGGAGAGAGATGGAATTTCCATAATTGGATTCTCATAGCGGTATCTGGTAAAGTAAACTCTATATTAAATAAAATTCTTCTTAGAAAAGCTTCATCGTAATTTTCAAATAAATTAGTAGCAAAAATTATTACACCATTAAACTTTTCTAGTAATGTTAATAATGTAGCTCTGACTGAGTTGACACCATAATCTGCTGCTTGTGATAAATTAGAAATTCTTTTACTCAATAACGTGTCAGCTTCATCAAAGAATAACAGACTTTTGCTGTTTTCAGCTATTGCAAACAGTTCTGATAAATTTTTTGACGTTCTTCCCACCAATTCTGACTCTAATTCTCCATAATTAACTTTAATAATATTCACTCCTAATTTATCAGCGATAGCCTCGGCCGTCACAGTTTTTCCCGTACCTGGCGGACCAAAAAAATTAATAGATATTCCCTTACCACTTTTTAGAAACTTTTTGAATTCCCATTCATCTAATAAAGTATCCCGATTTTTTATATAGGCAACAATTTCATCAATTTGGTCTAGAATTTCAGATGATAAAGCTAGTTCATTCAAAGTCCATTGGGGGACTTCTATATTAACATTAAAATCCTGTTTTTCAAGAGGATTTAAATTATCTTTTTCTTTTACTATCTTGTAATCCATATTTCTCCGTTTTCTGAAAAGCTAATTAACTAAAAATTTCTCAGTTTAAACACTCCTAAATAAGATGTAAAAATATACACCCGTTAGAGTACGAGATAGAATGCCCCTATATAAAGAGCTACATCACCTTTTACTCCCCACTTGTGTCATAGAGAACGTAGCTAGACTAAGGGCAGAACATCTTGTCAGTTAGCAATTAACTTTATGTATTTACAAGAACCATCATTGCATAATTTACTAATTTTTTTTAAATAAGTAGAGTAAACATAAAAAAATCTATCTTTCGATAGATACTAAAATTAATCAGTTAAAATTGCCTAAATAATATAAATAGGTTTAAACCAAATTAACTTATGCAGTTAGGGGCAAATCGGCGTCACCGTGCCAAAAGGGGGTAAGCCGGGATACGTGCAAATTGAGACACGCTGCAAAGAATTATTACAATGATTGTTTTCTTAGTTTCTTAACTTGCCCATAAATGGTAAAGGAGCAATTGAAATTTACTACGAGAAAATCACCTCTCCACCCTCTAAAGTTCCTTAAACTTGCTCATATTCAATCATTTTTGGTGATGTTTTCATCTTCAACCGACATCAAAGCCACAGGTTGAAACAACACTAAATCAATGGTTGTGACTCTTTGGCGTTACAAAACTTTACAACGTGTCCCAATTTGCCCGTATCCCGGCTTACCCCCATTACGTGTAATCGGTGGCTCTCTCGTTATGAAAAACAGCGACAGCGCAACAGCGATACCCAACATTGGCTCTTAAAAGTCTTTCTCTGCCTGCCTTTCAAATTGTAATTAAGAAATGCCTTTACAAGTTTTGCTTAACAGGCATGGTCAGAGAAACGTTTCTCTGACCATGCTTTTTAATCCCAGTCAGTTTGTGCTGACTGCGATCGCACCATGTTCTTAAATTTTGTTAAGTGTGCATCAAACAGTAGTTGGATTGTGCATGTAGCTGTTGCGATCGCCATTCGGAAACACTGAGATGAGAGCGATCGCACTTTGGAAACGTTGATGTGCGATAGCGAAGCGCTGCCGCCTTGCAACGGATCGCTCAACCCCTACTGAGTATCCATCCTACTCTCAACCACCAGAGCGAGTACTAGCCACAACCTTATCAAGAAAGTGATAACCCGTCAGCTTTTCGAGTTCTTTAACATTGACTCTGTACGCCCTCCAACTATGGTTTAGCCCTTGCTGGTTAGGCACATTAATAGCAATAACACGAGTATTGGCAGTCACACTACTGCCGGGGCTGTCTAGTACCACCACTACCTTCCACGTTGATGACGGAATCGTCACTTGACCCTTAAGAGTACCCTGACTACCCAATGGTCCAGCAATAATAAAAAGTTCCTTACCCTGTTTCGCCAATTTCCGACAATAAGCCTCCAAACTTTCCCAGGTGTGGCGATTATTGTCTGGAGTCTGGGGCATCATGTTAGTCATGAGAAAAGTTTCAGAATTGTCAGAGGCGTTGAGGGTGCGATCGCCCGACGGTGCGACATGCCCTTTATCATATCCAGACAAGCGTGTAGACACTGGGTGTAACCCGTCCCCATCCAGCAGGTAAGGTATTGTCGGGTCGAAAATTGTTCTGTCTATCTACGTGACCTAAATACGATTTGTTCAGTTCCCAGCTTACCCAATTAGGAGTCCCTTTACTCCGGTTGTAGGATGCCAATTATTACAATTGCAATGCGCTATTAAACTTGTTATTATGACCATTTTTAGGAGAAGTGTCACAAGGATGATTATTTGCTACTATTAGGCTGTTATCTGGTACGTTATCTTCTACCTTATTGCTAGTATTCAATACTTGCCTTAAGTCGTTAATTGTATCTTTGCATATAGTTGTTTCAAAATAGGAATTGGCAAAAGCTTGTAAAGCATTGAGATTTTCCTCTGATACATCGTCTAAGCTGTCTCTTTCTAATTTTGCTTGAAAACGAAAATATCTATCCTTTTCAAGCATACCAGTGGCAATATGATCTACTGCCTGGGATACTCCGTCAAAAAGTATATTGGTAATATTAGTAGTCCAATTAAAAATTCCCCACTTTTGTGCCTGTTTTATAGGAATGGGACGGTTAGCGTCACCTGTACCTAAAGAGACTACTACAAATCTATCTCTTTTCAAATCTGGTCTAGCTTTTATACCTTCTGCTAATGCACAAGCTGTAGGATTACTAGCAACTACACCACCATCAATCATAGGAACTTTGTAAGATACGTCACCGTTCTTCATTTCCATGATATGTGCTGGGAAGAAAATTGGTGCAGATGATGAGGCTTTACAAATTTCCCAGACAGGGATTTTAGCGTATCGAGATTGGCTACTGTTGAAGGGAATAGCTCTTCGATTTAAAGTATCATAACTCATAACTAAAGTAGTAAGCTTCTTTTTATTTAAATCCCATAAATTTCCAAATAATAAATCTGGGACTTCTTCACATTCAAACTTGTCTTTAAGAGAATTATCTTTTTGGAATTTTTTCCATTTAAACTCGTCTTGAAGAACGTTTTTTAACCCTTGGTCACAGTAGAATTGTTGATCTATACCCTGTGTAGGTAAATGTTTTATAAATTTAAGAGCGCGTGAAAAAGGTGAATTGGGAAAAATTTCTTTACCCCGTTCTTTATAAATCTTAATTAACTCAGAAGCTGGTTTACCCAATGAAACGCCACAAGCTAAGATACTGCCAGTTGAAGTTCCTGCTATCAGATTAAAATGATCTCTTAGAGGTGCCCCTAGCTCTTGCTCTAAGCGGTGTAACCAAACAGCTGTAATTAATCCACGTATTCCTCCCCCATCTAAAGAAAGAATACGATAAGTTGGCTGATTATTGTCACTACTCATACTTTGATGACTCTCTTTATTTATAGATGACAGGTACTATATGAACTACCAACTCAGGTTGCACCATTCCGGATTTTTTTATCCCAACAGAGCTTTTTGCGCTCTTACTCGTCACAAGGGAGCGATAAGCACTCAAGCTTGACGCGATAGCTTCGAGTAGTGCGCTCTGCGCAGATCGCGTATCGCCTGAATGAAAAAATTTGAAGTAGCGTAAGCATCCAGTCAAGCCGATAACAGGGTAGTATGTGAAAAGTCCCCCAATGCGATCGCTACCAATTCTGTGCCCACGACCCCCACATAGTCTGCGCGTTACATTATTAGTATTCCCATGTCGCACTACAAGGGAGCGATTGGCTCCTACTGTGCCTTTATGCGATTGGCTCCGCCAGTGCCGAAGGCAATCGAGCTAAACCAAATATCATCCTCTGGTAGGTCAAGAAGTTCGGCGGTGGTGGCGTTGGGTAATTAGTGGGGTAGATGGGGATATGATCGCAATGCCCATTACTATGAGTCTACTGAGTTTAGCCTCAAATGTAACCATTGTTCTAGGTCAGTGGTAGCAGAGAGAGTGAATAACACATCAGTCAATTCTTCCAATTGCTCAGTAGATAATTGACGAATTTGCTCAATGAGCGGCTGTTCAATCTCACCAAAACGTTGATTAAGTAACCGCATAATTATCTTCTGTTCACCTTCAAGTCTACCTGACTCAAGAGTTTTTTGTTCCCATTCTACGTAAGCTGTGGATAAGTTCATTATTATCTCCTGGTCTTCATCGGTTAAGTTTGATTGTTTCATGGTGAGAATGCGCCAATTGGCGATAAGTCTCAACGTATTTTCTTTATACACATTAGTGTCTGGAAGTGCCAGTAATTCATCAACAGCATTACGTTGAACCTTTCCCTTACCTAAAATTCTCAACCAGAGTGTTCCTGAAGTAACTGGTAGCTTATTAACTGCAAAGATTGACCCAAACCAACTTTTAGGAAATGAGTAGACTCCCTCACAGTTATTCTCCAAGACAAGTTTAGCACCAAAACCGTCAAGTAAATCTTGAGAAGCTGTGGTAGAGATAATCAATAATTTTCCTAAACCTTCTACGTCTAAGGGCGTATCTTCTCTCCTTGCTTGCCGATTTAGTTCAGCAAAATAGGAGTATAACTTATTTGCACACATAAGTACTTGAAACAGATTAGGTTGATTACGGAATATCTCTATACTGGAGTTCTGAGTTACTAATCTACCAAGTAAACCTAAAGATTCAGGGGGAACAATGGGGGGAGAAGAAGGAGATTCATAGAATATCAATTTGACGTGCTTCGTCTGTGACTACACGACTGATTTGTACTTTACCTAGAGGAGAAAGAAGTTCTTCAAAATAATATGAAGGCAAAATTGTCATGGGGTGTTCTTGTCATATCGTTGATAGTGGATTTTAGCAGAGATTAAGAAGGCAGAAGGCAGAAGGCAGAGGGCAGAAGGAATCCCCATAAATAAATTCAGGGGATGAGCGCAAGGACGCAGTATTTCTTGCGCTATGCGTCTCGAAATACATATTTCTTTCTTTTTTCATAAATAAATTTAGGGGCTTTAAACCCTGTGGCAGAGGGCAGATCAAAAATCTTTCTTCCCTTCTGCCTTCTGCCCTCTGCCCTCTGCCTTTCTTCGGTAAAATTAACTTCATGAGAAATATTGATGATGCTACCTGATAAAAAAACTCTAATTCACTGATTTGATTAGTTAATTACTATCTCTAATTATAAGTGAAATAATGTTATTAATTACCTAATTAATCAGGATTAATTAATATGAATTTCTCCGAGACTTCGCCTTCAACTTAAAAAGCCACTTAGGGTATTCCCTAAGCAGCACAACCCCCACGCTTCTCAAGTAGACACTTCTAGTTGATGCCGATTCAACCACTCAATTGCCGCACCTAAAATAGGTTGTCCCGCTGCAATTGCAAAAGCCAAAGCCCCCTGGATGGAAGTGTGAGCATTCTCGCGATCGCCTATCACCCCAACACCCACCGCCCAATCAGCACACATGTCCGCAATAAGTTTCTCCAACTCAGTCGGTGGTATCATACCAGGGCGGTCATACCCATAGTGTCTACATTGGGCTAAAATCCAATGAGGCTCATGCTTGGTAAGCGCCCTCACCTGTTTAACAACATCGTTGTTAGCAGGGTACAAATCTGGTTGTGTGGAAGGTCTGACCAAGGATTTTAAATGCTCAATTACAGCATCGTATTTATCGCGAGTTATTAGCTCAGTTTTCTCAAAACCGAAGTGTTTTAAAGCACTCTTTATCTGGTCGTCAGAAAGTTTGAGTTCATTTTTGGCAATGGCCCACAGCCTCTTCCTCTGCCCCTCAGTAATTAGAGATTCAGAACTAATGCCAGCCACAGCATGGATAAATCCAGTTTCCTTGTATGCTTTGGGGGTAACAGATTGGCGAACACCAACTTGAATTTTGTACTGTTCCGAAAGACGCCTCACCTCACCTTGCATTTTCTCATCCAGTTCGCCCATATTTTCCCAGAGGTAACGAATTGTAAATTGTTGGTCATCAAGGTACCTCCCTACACCCCAAGCTTCCCCACTATTTTTAATGGCTTCAGCAGCCAGTCTATCAGCAGCTGATTCACGAGTCATTTCGTTGCCTTTACTACTTAGGATTGAGATGGGTACAGAGGCAATGGCCTCTTTCCGCACCCCCAAAATCGTAATTCCGCACCGACAGATGGCATCATTGCCCAAGTACTGAATCTCCGAGTAGTCAATAATCCAATCTGGACAGACCTCGTCTAATCTTTCTCTAATGGTTTGCCACTTCAAATAAACCCACTTGCGTTGTCCCCCTGGTAAGTCTCTTACCTCGTGTCGGGAAGCAGGAAACACCTTTTTTAACTCAGACTGAATGCGCTTCAACTCTTCCCTAATTCCTGTTGTAATCATCTTTTCATCACCACTATGCTCAAAATCTTTCACTCAAGGAGGCGATTGGGCGATCGCTCACTCGGACACGAGCGATCGCACTCCTGGCATTTAAACTCTACGCTGCTGATAACTCCTCAGCTTGTGCGTGTTGCTTCAATCGTTCCCCCAAAAGAAGGCGTTAGTTCGTCAAACGGTTTATCCAACAGCTCGTCAATGTCAGCCTCTTCAGATGTACCAGCAACCAGCAATCCGGCAATTGCGACAATCAGCAGTTGCGCCTCACCTGCTGTGTTGCATCGGATTTGTGAGTCGGTGTGATTTGATTGAATCATCCATAAGCCATCTAGGGCTTGGTAGAAGGTGCCAAGTATTTGGGAACCGTGCCAGACTCGGTAAAGTTCTCCAAAGTCACGGTCTGGGATAGAATCAATTTCGATCTCAGGGGCTATCTCTTGGGATTGGGCTTCGATGTATTCATTTAGCTCTGCTTGGGCTATGGCCTGAGAGTCAATGCTGACGAAGTGAGAATGTTGTAGCATAGGTTTAAATTCAATCATGATTTTTGACAAAAGCGATCGCACTGCTTACCAGGCTTTAGGCGGTCGTTTTTGTTACTCTCCCAATATATCGATTAATCGATTGTCCGTCAAGATGATTGACAGATTAAAAGATAATATGTTTAATTAAGTAGATGACAATAGGAACGGAAAGACCATATGACAGCAGTAATTATGAAAGCTCCCGTTCCTCCCAAATTCATCAAAAGAGAAGAAAGACGGGCTGTGCAAAACACAAAAGTTAAAATACGGTGCCGACTACAAGACTTGTTAGAAGCTCAAGAGTTGACTAGATCAGCCTTGGCTCAAGAAACTGGTCTGACTAGCGCGGCAATTAGAGGATTGTGCGAAAACACAGCCAAGAGATACGATGCGGATACTTTAGCTGTATTGTGCGACTTTTTTGGATGTGATATGGGGGAACTGTTTGAGGTTGTGTCTAAAGATGGGGAGGAACTAGCATAAGCACTCAAGATGCACAATTATCAATTCTTTTGCTTACATGACCAGTATGTGCATTTGAGAATAGGTCGGTATGACAGTGCAAAACCAAATCAGAAAATTTATCGACGAGCGCGGCATTAGCCGCTATAAGCTCTGGCAAGAGACAAAACTTGGCAGAGACACAGCTTATCGTCTATGTAACGACCCCACCTACATTCCCACAGGAAACGTATTGGACAAGCTGTGTGCTACCTATAGGGTTCAGCCAGGTGAGTTTCTGGTTTGGATTCCTGATGATGAGCAAGTTCCTGAAGGGATCAATGTTGATCTGGAAGCACCTGTTGGTGATTGACAACCATATGGTTGTGACATCACTCTTAATAATTTGTGGAGAATACAACAGGAAAAAAAACAAGCAGCTAAGCCAAAGAAAGCCAGCAAGAGTAACGCATAACCCCTACTGCTAGTTTGACAGCAAACAGTAGGGGTGATATTAGCGCAACTACACTCAACATTATGAACCCAATCATACCACATTCCCCCACACCTTGTATAGGGGCAGATTCTTCATGCCCACATCACCGCAGACATCATGCTTCACCCAAAAAGGTAGTTGAGCCATGACCATAACTCTATCTCTCCCAACCCTCTGGGTCGCTGATTTAGAGCTTTTCGTACACCTAGCACGCTATTTCGCGGTTCAGGACTTACTCAATCCACCCTCAACCACCACTCCAGGACTCCACTACATCTTGGTAGATGCAAACACCCCGTTAGCAGCAGTTTGGAGAGCAGGATACTTAACGGGTGGAACTGCCCAAATCTACCAATGTCAAAGCACGACGGACGCTTGGATTGGTGGTGGGGTCATGAACCCAAAGGAATTGATTGTACAAATT
>JADQBA010000030.1 GCA_016903675.1 Stigonema ocellatum SAG 48.90 = DSM 106950
AGAGGGGAGTGGGGAGTGGGGAGTAGGGAGTGGGGGAGCAGGGGAGAGGGGAGAAGGGAGTGGGGGAGCAGGGAGTAGGGAGTGGGGGAGCAGGGGAGAGGGGAGAAGGGAGTGGGGGAGCAGGGAGTAGGGAGTGGGGAGGAGAGGAACACCTTGTGCAGGGGCGCAGGGGAGCGTAGGTCAATAATATCTCCTAACTCCTACCTCTAACTCCCCATTCCCTATTACCCACTCCCCAATCCCCATTCCCAACACCCAACTCCCCAATCCCCGTTACCTTTTTCGTACTGAAGAAGAAAGGGGATTAGGGATTTGGAATTTTGGAGTCATAGATTTTGGATTCAATCTAAAATCCTCGCTCTCCACTCACTAGTCCTGATTAGCGATTAGCTGTAAACTGTGGTATAATCGATTACTCAGGGGTATCGTTTTATGAAACTATCTACCAAAGTGGTTCAGATTCTCTCGCCTGAAGAACTCCGTCGTACATTGACTCGTCTTGCGTCTCAAATCGCGGAAAAGACGCGTGATTTATCCGAACTGTCTCTCATTGGAATTTATACCAGAGGTGTACCGTTAGCCCAGTTATTAGCGCGTCAGATTGAAATCCTCGAAGGTGTACCAGTGGCGGTGGGAGCAATAGATATTACATTCTATCGAGATGATCTCGACCAAATTGGGTTGCGAACCCCTGTGAAAACTCATATCCCTTTTGACCTTACAGGGAAAACGGTTATTATTGTAGATGATGTGATTTTCAAAGGGCGGACGATTCGTGCTGCCTTGAATGCTGTGAACGAATACGGTAGACCGGAGGCGGTTCGTTTAGCTGTACTGGTAGACAGGGGTCATCGAGAGTTACCCATTCACCCAGATTTTATTGGCAAGCAACTGCCCACTACTAAAGAAGAAGTTGTCAAGGTTTACTTACAAGAGGTAGATGGGCGAGATGCAGTGGAATTGATTGGGGATTAAGTACAAGATTGCACAAGTTCGTAATGAACGGGAAAATAACTCCTATGGTTCGTAGTAGCGTTTTTCCCGTTCACTTCGTTCAATACTTCAATATAATGCTGAATCAAACAGAAACAATGGGATTGTGATTAATTTTATGACCCAAACACTACCTACACAAACACTAGTTACATTTGAAGAATTTATTGAATGGCTACCAGAAAATACAGGAAAACGCTATGAACTACACGATGGGGTAATTATTGAAATGTCGCAACCTACAGGCGAACATGAACAGGTTGTAGGATTTTTAGCAGGTGAAATAACTCTAGAATATCGACGACTCAAACTACCCTATTTCATCCCAAAAACTGCGTTAGTAAAACCGTCTAAGAAGCCGTCAGGATACTCACCTGATGTCGTATTGCTCAATACTTCAAATCTGCAAAATGAGACTTTATGGAAGAAGGCATCCACTGTTAGTGAGAGTGATTCTATTCCTTTAGTTATGGAGGTTGTAAGTACAAACTGGGAAGATGATTATTACACCAAGCTAGGGAATTACGAAGCTATGAAAATTCCAGAGTATTGGATTGTAGATTATCTTGGGTTGGGTGCAAAAAAGTTTATCGGCAATCCTAAGCAACCTACTCTATCGATTCACCGATTGGTTGATAACGAATATCAAGTTGCTCAGTTTCGAGGTGAGGACCGTATTGTATCCCCTACTTTTCCTGACTTAAACCTGACTGCTAACCAGATTTTTAGTGCAAAACTTTGACCTCAGAGGATGTTTGAAAAGTCCTTAATAAAAATCCCTAATACATATGATGTTGTTGGCGAATCAATGGAGGGTCACACCCCTCTAACCCCTCGTTCCCATGCTGAGCATGGGAATGCGCTACCTGTGGGCTGCTGCCTCTTGTCTTTTGGTCGAGGCAGAGCCTCAACGCCTGCATTCCTAGCCTGAGGCTAGGAACGAGTCAATCAGGGGTCAGACCCATTACGAATTGACCAACAACATAACATATTTGAGGATTTCTGTCAATGAGTAAGTCCTATTGCTTTAAGATACCACTTCAAATGCGATCGCCATTGCTGCGAGTTTCTTGACATCAATACCACGAACTCCGGCTGGGAGTGTTATACCTTCGACATTATTACCGTCACGAGTGCCTGCATCTAAATCATCAAGCAAACTGTTTGTAACATCTAACACTTCATCGGGGACAGCGATGGGGACACTGCGATCTGCGAGTCCCCTTGACTTGGCAATTTTTTTCAATACCTTGAGAGAATTTTGTAGAGGTGCTGTACTGGCAATAATGAGTACCTCTGAGAATCCTAAGGGTGTGCCAATGGTAAGCTTGAATCCATCATCAGGCTGAGGAATCACCCGCTTTTGCTTTGCCTCCACCTTTGCTGCATCTTCTGATGTTGACCAATCATTGGGAAAGATAACTGTCATTTCTCCTTCGGCATCAATCACCAAAATGCTGACGTACAGAGGGCGAGATTCGTTATTTTCAACTTGGAAAGTAATCTCAGTTTTCAAAGGTAATTGACGCACACCAGAGTCAGAAAACTTTACAGGCGAAACTGATGGTTGATTAGAGCCTACAGTATCTTTGTTTGTACCACGAATGGGAAAAGTTTCGCTAATTATCTCTTTGCTGCCAGCAATATTTATAGAGGCACGAAGATTTATTTGTGATGAATTAGTATTACCCAGTACCTGCTTGACAATTCGGGCTGCTAGCAGAGACTTGAGCTTCGGTTGCAAACGCTTCACCGCTGCACTTACCGTTTCGCTACTACTGCCAAAGGAGGCGGGAACAATTTGGTCTAGGCTAGGTAAAAATAAGCCAAAACTACCCACCACTGGCAGCTTGGATATGTGATGAGTCTGTAATTTTTGATACCTTTCCTCAGTCATGCGACCAAAGATATATTGCACCTCAACAGTCCCCAGAGGTTTGGATTCGATGCGTTGGAGCGCCTGTAGGGCTTGTGTTGCCTGCTGGGCAGTGTTATTATCAAGGGATTTGTCAATACCAATTTTTAAAGTTAAACCACCGGGAATGCTGCGGATGCGTTCTTGTAGTAGCGTTCCTGGCTGTATTTGTACTCGTTGAATAGCAGTATTTAGCAGTGTACCTTTGCCAATTAATCCTTGACGGGATTCTAGTTTTACTAGTCCGCGATCGCCACCTTTAGCATCCACAACTGTGAAAATGGCATCTTTATTGAACGCTTCCAGGCTTTGTGAATCTAGCCCACCTAACCATAATTCTACAGAGTTGCCCGTGGCTTTAGTTACTACAGCCTCAGCAGAGAGAGCTTTTTGCTTTGTAAAGTAGATAGGTGCGTTGGTATTTTCTTTGCTCAGATTAACGTCCAATTCAGGATCTTGAGTGTTTCCCTTCGTCCTAGCTAAGTTTTTCGTACTTTGACCGACATTAACTATCGATCTAGTTACAGGTTCATCTCCAGTTTGCTGCCAAAGATAGTGCGTCAACTCATAAGTAAATGCACCTGCATAGAAGTCACTAAAAGATGCATCTGCTGCAAATTGATCGCGTTTAGCAGCGGCGATGACAACTCCCTTAGCAACTGCTTTTCTACGTTTGGTGATTAAGTCTTGAGATGAAAGCCCTAGTCGTCCCAGCCATTGTTTTTGATACTCAAGTTCCTCTTGACTGGGTTGAAGCTTTTCTCCACCCTCACGCGATCGCACCCGAAAATTTCCCCGCGTACCACCCCCAGAATGACAGCTATCTAGCACCACAGTAACGTTATCTGTCTTCAGCCCATACATGAGTAAAAACAGTGTATGTCCCATAATATCTTGCACTGCGCCACCAGAGGCAGGGAATCCTGGTGGTAATTGGCTATCTATGGGTATAAATGTACTGTTCAGTCCATCTGGTGAATCGCGATCTGGATCTACTACCTGGGAACCATGTCCACTGAAGTGGAACACTACTACATCTCCAGGTTTTGCTTGTTTGATTAGGTGTTCTTCAAAAGCTGTGAGGATACCTTTGCGGGTGGCTTGTTGATTGGTCAGGGTGAGGATATCCTTGGGGTTAAAGCCAAAGCGGTGGATTAATAACTCTTTTTGTAACCTGACATCATTTACACAACCGTACAAACGGGGCAACCCATCAGGATATTCATTGATTCCCACCAGTAGCGCCAGTTTGCGGGGTGTATTTTGGGCGAGGACCTTGGCATAGCGTTGACCTTGTTGGATAATATCTAATTGACTTAAACCCAGTGTTGCGAGAGTTGAGGCTGAAAATTGAAGAAATTGACGGCGTTTGATGTGAGACATAGGATTTTATCTATACTTTGGCTGAAGTTGCTCTAAAGTATTATATTTCTGGGCTTTGTGAGGTTATGCAAAAATGGGAACTCAAAACCTCAGTTTTTTTCACCTAGAAATTGGAACCGAATCCTTAGATCCATTCATTGGGTAAAAAATCATGTAAGTATATCGGCACAGAAAAACCGAACTATATGAATTTATGTATTGGCTTGTAGTTGCGCTTCAGCGCTCACATCTGGGGCGCTACGGCGTTTCCAAGCTGTATTGTGGGCAAAACAAAATTTACTCGATTAATGGTTAATTGCAATTAACCATTAACCATTGGTGTTGCTGAATTCGAGTATGAATTGTGTTTTTGAGCCTCACGCAAAGGCGCAAAGTCGCAAAGAATAGTACCTTTTCCAAACCGTTGATTTAATGGGTGTGCTGCTCTATCTTTCATAACTTCTTCTAGCATCTGATCTACTGACTCAGGATCATCTGCAAAAAGTCCTAGTAGTGAGTAATTTGCTGCTTCTGTCACTGCCAGTTTATCAATCGCATATGCAATCAATTCCGATAGGTCACGATGGTGCGATTTTGCCAACCAACGTGCTTTCTCTAAGGTTTTCTCGTCAAGTTGCAGTTCTATTTTTTCCACTTTATTTTATATTATAGCATTTGTGTACTGCTGTGATTATAGCATTTTCAACTGTGTATGATTGCCCTCATCCCCTAACCCCTTCTCCCAATTTGGGAGAAGGGGGATAAGAGAACTTACTCCTCCAATACTGCGTAGGTTTTGAATAGTTGAGGTGCCAGAAACCCGGTTTCTTAAAGAAACCGGGTTTCTAATTTTTGCTGATCCGAGCAGTATTGGGGCAGAGCGTTACCTTCGTTTAGCTGGTGGCAATACTCAGAACTTTTGTAACTGACTTTTTTAGCTTTTTTTGACGAAAGTTTTGAGTTCTGAATCAAATAACTCCCACAAACTTACTGTACCTACAAAAAAAGTATAAGTAGCATATCGAATTGAAGACTTACCTTTTGAAGAAGCATAGAAAGCTGCAATAATTGCTTCGATTAAATGAGCCGACAAAGCAAAACGTTCTATCCCAAAAATAGGATTCAGGCTACTTGGTATTTTCAAGTCTGTGAAAGTAGCGTAAATATTTCCTATTTCCCAGATGAGCGCACTAATTATAACAATGGTCGAAATTACTTTTATTGAAGGGAAAAAAATTGATTTTATCTGCTGTATCATAGCTTTTTCATTATTATCAGATTCTAGGTGTCTACTTAAACGCAATACCCGTGAATGAAAGCCCTCACCCCTAGCCCCTCTCCCAAATTGGGAGAGGGGTGCCTGAATTGGGCGGCTTCAGCGAAGACAGCGCTTACTACAAACCATTTTTCCCACTCAGATTCACCAATCAGGGTCTTTACTGGAGGTCGGCAATTACCTGAATCAGTCCAGTCTGGAAGGCTGCGTCGTAGGTGATAACAGGCAAGCTTTCGAGTTCAGCCTGAGCCATGATCATGCGATCAAAGGGATCTCGGTGGGCAATCGGTAGGCTTCCTGCTCTGAGCGCATGAGCTGTGGTGATAGCAAGTTCGATAAATTTAGCCTGATGCAATATCTGTGAATATTGCTCAACGAGTTGTTTGGCTTCGGGTAGTTTACCGATGCGGTATTTGGTGGCGATTTCCCAAGCGGAAGCACTGCTGACAAGGATGCGATGATCTAGGTTGCGAATGATGTCTCGGGACTCAGTGTGGAGCTTTGGATCGTCAAAGAGCCACCACAGAAAGATATGGGTGTCGATGAGGTAGCTCATTCCCATAGCTTACGCTCCTCTTCTGGTAGTGGTTCAAAGAAAGCATCGCCGAGTTGACCTTTCAATAAACCAGGGGTACGGGGTTGTGTACGTTCTTGATTTAAACCTAGTCGAAAGTAGTGAATTAGGTCATAAAGTTCTGCTAGTTTGTCTTCGGGGATGTCTTGCAGTTCTTGGACAATCTTCTGGATTAACATAAGTCAAATATTGCTCTTTATGCTCGTATTTTACAAATTGTGGAGGAGTAGTTGAGGTCAACGCTTGATATAGAGATGATATGAATCAGGGATGTTGGTAGCGTAGCGATCGCATTCCTCAAACCCCATCCTTAGATTATCTGAGACATAGTGCGACAATAATATTTGTATCAATTACAACCCGTGGGAAAACCATCACGAGTGACCACTCGCTTCGCGAAAAGTCAAAAGTCAAAAGTCAAAAGTCAAAAGTGAAAAAAGGGATGCAGAGCAACTAAATTTATTTATGAAAAATAAAAAATATGTATTTCGAGACGCGCAGCGCAAGAAATACTGCGTCCTTATTACAAGCCCCTAAATTTATTTATGGGGTTCTTACTTTTGACTTTTGACTTTTGACTTTTGACTTCCCCGAAGGGGTTGACGCCCCCAAGCTACCGCCTCAGTCACATCCTGCTCACTCAACCCTAAATCTGCCAGCTTTGCCCGTACTGCATCAGCCCTGTGAATTTTTACAGGAGTCAGAATAATTTGCCCACCCTCCACCTTTACCTCAAAATACTCAGCCTCCCCGATTTCACGGGTAATACTTTTGGGCAACGTTAGCTGATTCAAAGAAGTTAACTTAGCGAGCATGAAAAGGCTCCTAGCTTTTGCCAGAAAATGTAAGGAATCCTTACTTTCCTATAGACATTCTACCTTACCTGACATCTTGCACCTCCCTTGTGGGAGGGTAGGGTGGGCAGTGCCCACCTTACGAAATCATAAGGCAATTGTAGCTCTGATTTTCGCAACAAGACGATGGTGCAAGATATGACGTTGAAACGGACGCTCCTGCGCTTCTAGTTCTAGTCGGCGGTATGCCGACTTCAGCTATTAGCCGTGCGTAATTTATTCCTAGGCGTGTGGGTTGCGAGTGAAGAATGAAATAGCCCTGGTATAGCAAGTAGCATTATTGGTGCGTTACGGAAGCCTAACGCACCCTACAGTTGGCATTATTTAGCTTTCTTGTATCTTCTGAATTGCGCTGTCGGCTTTTTGGGCAAATTCCTGGTTTCCTTCCTTACCAATTACGCTGATGCCAAAGGAAGCTGCAACTGCGGGCAACAACACATTGGAGATAGTCGTGAAAATTAATTATGCGTTACCTGAAACTCGCTTTTGGGGCGTATTGCAATACGCCCCAACATCATTTCCACGACTATGTCTAATAGATATAAGATATTATAAAGGAGTGAGAAGAAGTAGCGTAACGATTGGGAGTCAGCAGATGCAAGCGATCCTTTTAAGCCGCGAAGAGGTTGCACGACGTGCAAAGCAACTCTATGAAAGTGGAATTTGCAAACAAGTAGAGGTAGAAGAAAACATCGGCAAGATGGTCATTATCGACATTGAGACAGGTGACTACGAAGTTGATGAAACTGGGCTGAAAGCGTCACGAAATCTGAGTGCGAAGCATCCGTATGCCCGACTTTTTGGTATTTGTATTGGTTATAATGTGGCTGCTTCGTTGGGTGGTGTAATGGAGCGTGTCAGTCAGTGATTTCCGGTATTGTGACTGATAGACATGCGATCATTGCGTTAACATTTCTTCTCCCAAGTGGCTCAACTTTCCCGATTGAGTTCGTTATAGACACAGGCTTCACTGACTATCTATGTTTGCCTCCTGAGGCAGTTACCTTGCTGGGGTTACCGTTCCTCTACGATCTCCCTGTAAACTTGGCAGATAACAGCGAAGTCCTAGTAGCAGTTCACGCAGCCATCATCCTTTGGGACGGGGAAGAACGAGAAGTTCGTATATTTGCTACAGGGCGACGACCTCTGATTGGAACTGCTTTGCTGAATGAGCAAGAACTTGTGATTCAGTTCACGGAAGGTGGGTTGGTGACAATTGATGAACTGTGACTGCTATTCTAGCATGATTTGGCGAAGGTATTGTTCAAGAAACCAGGTTTCTCATCAACGTTTGCGAATGATTTAGGATTGCTATATTCCTGGATAAGCAGCAGGAAATGCTACTTCGTTAAAGTTTTCGTTGCCAGCAGCAGCCACAATCAGCAGTTTCGGGTGTGCTTTAAGAACAGATGCGAACACCAAAATGCAGAGCCAACTTGGGACACCGCCAGATTGTTGTGCTGCAAAGTTGCCTGTTTGTGGCGATGGTCATTCCTCAGAGCCACCGCACCATGCAGGATTTAAGTGTATGATTGCCCTCATCCCCTAACCCCGAATCCCAATTTGGGATTCGGGGGATAAGAGGACTTACTCCCCTCTCCCAGACTTGGGAGAGGGGTTGGGGGTGAGGGCAAAACCGTGCAATTTCTATCGAAGCTAGAATGGTGATGAAAGTCTATATCCTACAGTATACGCCTTTGCTCTGCTGAATTTTTATCAAGAGAAAACAATCAGCGCCGATTTCATCGCCCCTGCTTCACTGCCCGAACCGCTGCATCAGCATTTACCAACCCATTACCGAAAAAGTACTGCTTATCCTTGGCTAAATCAGACTTCACACCCTTTGAACGGTATAATTTGGCATCTTCATCAGAAATTGCCAACCCTTCGTAACTAGCCGTAGATTTGAGGATACTAACCAAACCTTCTCGATTTAACTTAGAATTTTCCCCTTTCATCAAAGCAACTACCCCTGCTACCACTGGCGAAGAAAACGAAGTCCCCTGCACCCACCAATATCTGCCTCTGGGGTCAACGACAGAAGACCAACGCGAGGTAGGATTGGGGATACCTTGCCAAAAGGCATCCAGCCAAGTGCCGCCTGTGGTGGGGATTCCACCCAATAATCCTGGTGTATCTAAATCGCCTCCAGGCGCAACTATATCTAATCCTTTACCATAGTTACTGTACGGCGCACGATTACCTAGAATATTGGTGGCACCAACAGCAACTACTCCTGGATAAGCAGCAGGAAATGATACTTCGTTAAAGTTTTCGTTGCCAGCAGCAGCCACAATCACCAGTTTAGGGTGTGCTTTGAGAACGGATGCAATCTCTTCTTCCTCTCCCGGAGTTGGTAAACTTGCACCCAAGCTGAGATTGATGACATCAGCACCCCAATCGGCAGCGTAACCAATAGCTTCCATATATGCAGAAGGCGTATAACTACCATTTAACCCGAATATTCGCACGGGTAAAATTTGAGCATTGGGAGCCACACCCACTATTCCTTCACCATTTTGAGGTTTAGCAGCAATTGCTCCACTCACATAAGTGCCGTGAAATTCCATACCTACTTTGTAGGTACGAATATTGTAACGTACAACATTAGCAATTTCTGAGAGTGAGTAATCTGGGTTTCTTCGCTGCACTGAGAGCGCCTCTTGAGGGTATTTCTCAACTAATTTGGCGTCAGATAGTTGGAAGGTATCCTGAAATTTTGACCCCAGAATGGCGAGTTCCGATGGAGAAATGCGGGTATCGGCATCACCGTTTTCGCAAGGGTTAGCGCTATCACCGCCAACGGAAAAATCCCAACCGTGGACTTCCCCAAGACATTTGTCAGCAGCTTTCACAGTATACAGACTATTTGCCAAATCGGGATGATCCCACTGAATTAAACTGTCTATGACTGCTACAACTACACCGCGCCCGCCGTTGCTGCGTTTCCAGGCATCTGTGACATGTATATCTGTGCGGGATACAGCAGATTTTTTGGCTATGGGTTGTTGCAGGCAGCTTTGCAATGATTCTAAACTAGATACGGACTGTTGCAAACATTGTTTTAGCGGTAAGCTATTCAACTGCCACGCCAGCCCCAGTAAGTTTGTTTTTGGGGAAATGCTTCTGCTGGATTGGGGGGCGATATTGCCATTAGTTAGGCTGTAAAATTGTTGGGAGGTTTTCAGGTTAGCAACTTGTTTGGCAGATGTTTGTAGATTTTGGTCGGTAAGGGATTGGATGAAGTTGGGTGCAGCAGAGGTTACACCTTTGACTTCGTTTAGCTGGTTGGCAATATTGAGAACTTTTGTACCAGCAGCAGATGTGGATTTCACTAAATAGCGATCGCGATTAAAGCGCAACGGACGCACGATCGCCAGATTGTTTTGCTGTAAAATTGCCTGTCTCTGGCGATCGTCAAGTTGTGGATCGAAGCTGATGATAATTTCGTTGGGTAGAACGATTATTTCTTGGCGTTGGCTGCGACTCAGCACTGGTAGGGTAGTTTGGACGTAGGGTTGCTGTTGAATTCGCTCTTGAAAAGCACTCCCCACATCCCGAGTTCCCGTTGGCAGAGTCACCACAGCATAATTTTCGCCCAAAGGACTGACCTTTGGCGGAGTACTTCCACGAACGCCGCCCTGTAAGGCTTGTTGGAGTTGGAGGTAAAGGGGTTGAGGTGTGCGATCGCGTGTCGCACCGACTTTTTTAAAGGCAACTGCGATGGCATCCGGTCGCTGATTTAGGGGAATGCGTTGTCCTTTATACAGGTAAAATAAATCACTATTCTCTTGGGTTTGAGCGATAGCTGGAGTGTCTGTTGGTAGCGGGATGCCGCTCAATGACCAAATACTACCAGCTAATAAAATAGAAAAGATACGTTTCATGATATTTGTTCCGCTAATTTTACTGTACGTAGATAGACGAGAAAAAAAACTCAGTAACAAAATGTAAATAGGCTTGTAGTTGCGCTTTAGCGCTCTTTTCTCCGCTGAAGCGCAACTACGAACCAGTAATAATTTATCGTGTGGATGCTTTCTGTAAATCAGCGATCGCTCTTAGAATAAATTCTCAGGCTCATAGCACGCACTCGCCTAAAAACGAAACCCAACACGAACTCGAAGTTGGTGGCTTGTACCCTATCCCCCCGTAGGGGCGTATTGCAAGTAGCCCCTACTACCGACCTCTCGGTCAACCATTTTTCCTACTCAGATTCACCAATCAGGGTAAAAGCCGCCCAGTCTCTGGGACCCGGATGGGTTTTCATCGTCGTCAGCATCGCTTGACGCAAGGCTTGTGCTTTGTCCATATGCCGTTGTTGCAGATTTGTGTAGAATTGAGACATTAACTCTGCGGTGGGAGAGTCGGGAACTGACCATAGAGACACCATGACGCTGGGAACCCCCGCAGAAATGAGGGAGCGAGATAAGCCAATGACGCCATCCCCGGTAATTTTTCCCCTACCAGTGTCACAAGCGCTGAGGACGACTAACTCGGCTTGCAGCTTCATATCCAGGATTTCTTCAGCAGTAAGTAAGCCGTTGATTTCTCCTGGTTTTGGGGGTGATGAATCGGGTGCTAGGGCGATCGCACTTCCCAATCCTCGAATATCATCGAGTATACCGTGAGTTGCTAGGTGAATGATTCGGGCTTGGGGCATTTTTTGGACAATCGCTGTTTTTGTACCCTGAGAACCTATAATGGCTTTGGTGTTGAGTAGGGGTGCGATCGCTTGGGCTTCTTTTTCAGACCCTGGTAATGATGGTAACTGCTGCGGCGGTTTTCCTGGCGCAGGTGGCACACTCGGCATCGTGGGATTACCTACCACTAAAGCTTTCCCACCACTCCCTACTCCCGATTCCCTACTCCCCAATCTTTGCTTGTGGGTTAAATCTAACACCTGAATCGATGGTGCTGTGAGGATGGTGTGTTTTTGAATTAGGTATTTGCCGTTTGCGTCTTGCAAAGCGGCTACGGGGACGAGGAATAATGCACCTTGGGGAATGAAGATAACACGGTTATTCTCGTTGCTGGGTAAAAGGTCGGCAATGGGCTTGATTAATAATTCATGCAGATGCTTTAATTGATTTTGTCGTTTGGGTGCATGAGGATTTTCGCTGACTATAACACCACCGCCACGACCTCTAACACCAATAGAATCACGGCTGGTAGTAACGAGGTCATTTAAAGTTGTATTTTCTTTCTGCCACAGGGGTTTGAGGTCAGAAGATCGAAAGGTAACTTCACCCGTCGGCTTAATTACCCAAAGATAAATTTCTGATTCCTGAATTTCTTGTTTACCTTGAATCCTGAATTCATCAGGAATAATTGAATATTGAACGAGGGTTGCATTTTGCTGTTTAGCAACTTTTTTAATTTCCTCAACTGTAAGCATTGGAGTATTATCTTCAATTTTTGAATTTGGTGATAATCGAGATTGAAGTAATTGCACTAATGCTCTAGCTCGTCCGCGTTCAGCAATTTCCAAGGCATAATTGGTTTTATTTTGAGCGATGAGGACTTTTTGTAAGAAGCTATAAGTGTTTTTTTGTATTTCAAAAATAGACACTTTGTTGGAATTTTCTAATTTACCTTGTCGTAAAGATTCCCAAATTTCAACGCCCTCGAAAAGCGTTTTTTCTGCTGCACGGAAATTACCAGATTTGTAAAGAGCAATTCCTAGATTATTCAAAGCCCTTCCCTCGCTTTGACGGTCTTTAATCTCTCGCGAAATCGCCAACCACTGCTGGCTATATTCAATTCCTGTGGCGTAGTCACCTTTATTTAGATGAGCAATACCCAGACTACCCAGTATTCCCCCCTCACCTTGACGGTCTTTTATTTCCCTTGCAATTACCAACGACTGCTTAAGGTACTCAATTGCCTTGGGGTAGTCGCCTATATCTACGTAAGCAAGACCCAGACTAAGCAAAGCCCAACTTTCTCCTCGACGGAATTTAATCTTTTGTGTAATTGTCAATTGCTGCTTGCTGTACTCAATTACTTTAGTATAATCTTGTCCAGATTCGTAAACGGAACTAAGACCCGCCAGCGCCCAACTGAAGCCTACAGGATCTTTTATTTCCCTTGCAATTGCCAATTCCTGCTCGTAATAACTAATAGCCTTTGCGTAGTCTACCAAATAATAGTAAACAAGACCGAGGTTTCCAAGCGCCCTCATTTCGCTTTGACGGTCTTTTATATCCCTTGCAATTGGCAATTGTTTTTGAAGGTACTCGATTGCTTTAGCATAGTCACCCAGATTTAGGTAAATAAGACCAAGATTTCCCAACGCTATTCCTTCGCTTTGATGGTCTTTTATCTCCTGTGCAGTATTCAACCATTGCTGAGAGTACTTAAACGCTTTGGAAAAATCTCCCACATTTAGATAAGCAGCACCAAGATTTCCTAACGCCCATCCTTCACCTTGATGGTATTTTATTTCTTGTGCAATAGCCAACGATTGCTGAAAGTACTCAATCGCTTTTGTATTTTCTCCCAGATTTAGGTAAGCAAGACCAAAACCTCCTATAGCTACACTTTCGCCTTGACGATTTTTTATTTGTCTTGCAATTGTTAAAGCCTCCTGATAGGAATTCCTCGCTTTTATATACTCTCCTAAATTTATGTAAGCAAGACCTATATCTGTTAGCGTAAAACCTTCCCCTGCGCGGTCTTTTATTTCTCGGTAAATGATTAGTGCTTTTTGTAAAGATTGTAATGCAGCCTCAAATTGACTGGTTTTTCCTAGCTGTAAACCTTGTTCTAATAATCGGTCTGCTTCCGCTTTCCGTGCGTCTGGTGTTTGCGCTACTACCGCAGATTCCCCAAATGTCACCAGATTTAGCCTTAAAGACTGCAAACTGGTGAGTAGCAAAGTGCTAAATACTATCAATGAAAATTTATTGATTCGCATATTCATTGCCTAAGCTATTTTCCATATATTTCTCACGAATAGTACAGGGAGACAGGAGTCAGGAGACAGGAGTCAGGAGTCAGGAGACAGGAGAAAGAATAAATATAGGTGTAAATTGAGGTTTGTAGTAAACACAAAATGTGCTTAACAAGCGCTCTTTGCACTTACTACGTACCACTACAACGCACCAATCAGCGTAAAAGCTGCCCAATCTCTGGGTTCTGGATACTTTTTCATCGTTGCTAACATCGCTTGACGCAAGGCATAAGCTTTATCAGAATTTTTATTTAGGTTCTCATAAAACTTGGTCATTAGCAACACAGTTTTTATATCCGACGGACTCCATAAAGAACCAATGACGCTTGGCACTCCGGCGGCAAAAAAAGACCGAGATAAACCAATCACACCATCTCCAGTAATTTTGCCTAAAGCTGTATCACAACTACTTAAAACAACTAGTTCTGCATTCAAATTTAAATTCATAATTTCTTCAGATTTCAGCCAGCCGTCATCTTGACTCGACGGTGCAAAAGCAAGTTCACCAGGGATACTCATTCCCTCAAACTCATGATTACTCTGTGTTGCGAAGTGAATAATTCTAGCTTGGGACATTCGCTGTTTTACTGTAGTTTCGGTTGCTACATTACCTATGAGTGCTTGGGTATTAAAAAGATGCGCAATTTCGTTTGCTTCTTGTTCTGCACCTGGTAACTGACTTAGTTGCAGCGGCTTTTCTCCAGGTTTAGGCGATACGCTGGGCATAGTGGGATTACCGACTATTAGCACATCCTTAGCTACTCCTTTAATTTGCTGCTGTCGTTGATAAAGTAAATCCAGCACTTGGATGGAAGGAGCGGTGGAAATGGTATGTT
This sequence comes from Stigonema ocellatum SAG 48.90 = DSM 106950, assembly GCA_016903675.1. Lineage (GTDB taxonomy): Bacteria > Cyanobacteriota > Cyanobacteriia > Cyanobacteriales > Nostocaceae > Stigonema > Stigonema ocellatum. The sequence goes on from JADQBA010000030.1 coordinate 14,763, forward strand.
TTTCAATTAGGTATTTACCGTTTGCATCTGGTAACGCCGCGAAGGGAACAAGAAACAGTGAACCTTGGGGGATAAAGACAATGTGTTCGTTGGGTTGAGTTGGTAAAAGGTCTGCAATGGGTTGAATTAACAGTCGATGTAGTTTCTGTAATTTTTCTTTTGAGTCAGTCTTTGCTGTTGGTTCTACCTTAATCATGCCTTTAACATTTCCACCGCTGACACCAATCGACTGACGACTCTGGAAAATTAGATCGGTCAAAGATGTTTTTTCTTTCAGCCAAAGTGGTTTCATGTCAACGCTACGAAATGTTATTTCACCTGTAGGTTTAATCACCCAAATATACAATTCTGATTCTTGGGTTTTGCGTTTACCTTCAACAGTTAAATCATCAGTTTGAATTGAATATTCAACAAGTGTGGCGTTTTGTTGTTTGGCAACTTGTTTAATTTTTGCAACTCCAGGAGGAACGGATGAATCATCTGTTGTCGATAAACGCTTTGCCAATAAATCCACTAATGCACGGGTACGACCGCGTTCAGAAACTTCTAGCGCTGCTGAGGTTGGATTTTGAGTGATTAGGGTTTTTTGCAGTTGGTGATAGGGTGATGCTTGGGTATTTACAGTTTGCGCTAATACTTTATTTGCCCTAAAGAAATTTAAAGGCATTGAGATAGTAGCCAGGAACATGATAAAATTCGGGATTAGTTTAGGGATTAAGTGTAAAAAGGTAATTTTTGGATTTTTCATTTTTGCAGTAATAATTTGGCGTTGCTGATTTAAAGTATGAATTAGCCTCACGCAAAGGCGCAAAGGCGCAAAAGATCGTTGTTTAATCATGTCAAAAAAGCCTAACGATTATTGGTGCGTTACGGAAGCCTAACGCACCCTACAGTTGGCATTATTTAGCTTTCTTGTATCTTCTGAATTGCGCTGTCAGCTTTTTGGGCAAATTCCTGGTTTCCTTCTTTTTTAAACAGTGTGGATGCTTTCTGTAAATCAGCGATCGCTCCCGGTTTGTCTTTTAAGATATAGTTGGTAAAACCCCGGAAAAAATGGGCATAGGCAATATTGGGAGTAATTTCTAGTGCTTTGTCAAAATCTGTCTTGGCTGCTTGATATTGTTCTAAAGAAAAACTGGCTAACCCTCTGCCGACGTAAGCATAGGCATTGTTAGGTTCTCTGTTCAGAACTTGGTTAAAATCTTCAATCGCCCCGCGATAGTTTTTCTTCTCAATCCGCGCTAACCCTCGTTCTAAGTAGGTTTTAGCATCATTAGTCTTTTCATTCTCTGAGTTGGGAACTTGTGCTGTTACTTGCGATGTGAGTATTTGCCGAGTATTAACCAAACTTTTTGCATCAGCTTTGGGGCTAATGGCGATTGTTCCCAATGCTAAGATTGCTACTGCTAATTTTAGACCTTTCATTAAGGCGTCTCCTCAAATTGACTTGCTTACGTATATATATTTCTGAGGGGGTGGGAGGTTATGCAAAAATTCGGCAGCCTGAATAAATTTTTTGTTAGGACTTAGCTAAAAATCTCTGAAACTCTTATTGTTCGGGGTCTTCTGCGGTTTATTATTCGGTTATTTGCGCGTAATATTTTGTAATCAACCAGAAACCCGACTTCTCACAGAAGTCGGGTTTCTCATGCCTCAGCTACGCAAAATCTGTATTACTCCTGTCCTGCCGGAAGATTACCTATATAACGAACCGCTCCTGAGCCAAGGACGCGCCCGTATAAGATAGGTAATCTTGTAGCGGTTCGGGAGTAGATTGCCCTCATCCCCTAACCCCTTCTCCCAATTTGGGATTCGGGGGATAAGAGGACTTACTCCCCTCTCTGTGACTTGGGAGAGGGGTTGGGGGTGAGGGCAAAACCGTGCAACGAAGTAGATATTGGCTTAAGTTCAATACCCATGAATGAATGGAATCAGAGGGCAGTAGTCCTGGTATTTCATTCTCATTACCGCCCTCAAGATAGCCGTAGACGGGCACCCCTCTCCCAATTTGGGAGAGGGGCTTTCTGTGAGGGCTTTCATTCACGGGTATCGTTACCTGAAACCCGCTTTTGGGGCGTATTGCAATACGCCCCAACATCATTTCCACGACTATGTCTAATAGATATAAGATATTATAAGGGAGTGAGAAGAAGTCATTGGGAGTCAGCAGATGCAAGCGATCCTTTTAAGCCGCGAAGAGGTTGCACGACGTGCAAAGCAACTGTATGAAAGTGGAATCCGCAAACAAGTAGAGGTAGAAGAAAACATCGGCAAGATGGTCATTATCGACATTGAGACAGGTGACTATGAAGTTGATGAAACTGGGCTGAAAGCGTCACGAAATCTGAGTGCGAAGCATCCCTATGCCCGACTTTTTGGTATTTGTATTGGTTATAATGTAGCTGCTTCGTTGGGTGGTGTAATGGAGCGTGTCAGTAAGTGATTTCCGGTATTGTGACTGATAGACATGCGATCATTGCGTTAACATTTCTTCTCCCAAGTGGCTCAACTTTCCCGATTGAGTTCGTTATAGACACAGGCTTCACTGACTATCTATGTTTGCCACCTGAGGCAGTTACCTTGCTGGGGTTACCATTCCTGTACGATCTCCCTGTAAACTTGGCAGATAACAGCGAAGTCCTAGTAGCAGTTCACGCAGCCATCATCCTTTGGGACGAGGAAGAACGAGAAGTTCGTATATTTGCTACAGGGCGACGACCTCTGATTGGAACTGCTTTGCTGAATGAGCAAGAACTTGTGATTCAGTTCACGGAAGGTGGGTTGGTGACAATTGATGAACTGTAACTGCTATTACAGCATGATTTGGCGAAGGTATTGTTCAAGAAACGGGATTTCTCATCAACGTTTGCGAATGATTTAGGATTGCTATATTCCTGGATAAGCAGCAGGAAATGCTACTTCGTTAAAGTTAACGAAGAGAAAAAATATGAGAATCATCAAAGAAAAAAGAGGTAGTTTCATGGCACTTACTAGAGACTTTAAAGAAACAGTTAACGAGCGAGTCCAACGAGAGCCTGAGTTTGCAAAAGCTCTACTTGATGAAGCTATTTCCCTCTTCCTTAATGGTGAGCCAGAAACTGCAAGAATTATACTCAGAGAGCTTGTTAATGCAACTGTTGGCTTTGAAGAACTAGCCATTGAAACTTCTAAACCAAGTAAGAGTCTTCACCGAATGTTATCTGCAAAAGGTAATCCTACGATGGATAATTTAACTGTTATATTCAATGTCCTTCGTAAAGCACTGAATGTTGATATCAAAGTTCATACAACAGTTGCTGGTTCTTAAAAGTTTTATAACAGCTACAGAACAAGACGCTTCACAGGTGGGATGGGTCAGGAAATGACCGCTTTCTTTCATGTGGGTAGACCACAATTTGACCGTAAGGGCGGGGGTACCCCACCCTTACCATGTGGTCAATTCTACTTTGTGAAACGACCGAATTCCATACTACTTCCCTTGCTCTTAACAGATTTCCACCACTCGCCGAGGGGGCTAGAATCAGCTACTATGCGGTAGTACTCAATTTCTTCTCTTGGGGTGAGGTTTTGAATGTCCGCTGCTATTTTTTCCTGGACTTGCTCTTTAAACTAAAAGCCGTCAAAATCTTTCTCAAATTTTGTTTTATTCATCGAAAGAAACCTCCTTGGGTGAAATAATTGTTAAAATTCCGTAACCATTTAGCAAGTTGATTTGATTGTATGCTTTCATCTTATCAAGTCTAACAATGTGTTTAAAATTCCAGATGTCTATTAGCGCTCTTCTATGACTCTGGACAGAGAATAATCTCATGAAACCCCGACACAGATGCGGCTAAACGCAATACCCGTGAATGAAAGCCCTCACCCCTAGCCCCTCTCCCAAATTGGGAGAGGGGTGCCCGAATTGGGTGGGGTGACCGCTCGCTTTGCGAAAATTCAAAAGTCAAAAGTCAAAAGTGAAAAAAGGGATACAAGCCCCTAAATTTATTTATGAAAAATGAAAAATATGTATTTCGATCCGCATAGCGCAAGAAATACTACGTCCATACTTCAAGCCCCTAAATTTATTTATGGGGTTCTTACTTTTGACTTTTGACTTCCCCGAAGGGGCTGACTCATATCTTGCACCATCATCTTATTGCAAAAAAAGCAGCCTAAAACCCGTATTATTGCGTAGGGTGGGCACTGCCCACCAACCCTTATTGAGAAGGTGCACTCTGGTCAGGTGAGGGGGGTAATGAGAATGAAATAGCAGGACTACTGCCCTCTGATTCCTGTGCAATGACCAAAAAGAAAAAGGTACAAGCCCCTAAATTTATTTATGGAAGATAAAAAAAATGTATTTCGATCCGCATAGCGCAAGAAATACTACGTCCTTGCTACAAGCCCCTAAATTTATTTATGGGGTTCTTACTTTTGACTTTTGACTTTTGACTTTTGACTTCCCCGAAGGGGTTGACGGGTATTGCGGCTAAACGAACAAAGTCTTCGTTGAGTGGGACTAATCTAAAAATAGGGGTTTCAAATTTAATTAGCGCGAGAGTAATAAAAGAGCATTAGGATCTCCCCACGAAGCGCGGCTCAAGATTACCTAGGATACGAGGACTTACTCCCCTCTCCCAGACTTGGGAGAGGGGTTGGGGGTGAGGGCAAAACCGTGCAATTCCAGAAGCAGTTTATCGGGAACTGACAGATAAATCTACAACCGTCCCATGATATAGACATGATACGAATCAGCGATGTTGGTAGCGTAGCGATCGCACTCAAGCGAGAATAAAGAATACATATATAGGACCAGCCCTTTCAAGGTGGAAGTCGAAAGACTTGGATTTCCTTCGCGTTCTTCTCCCAAGGGGAGACGCTGCGCGAACGCGTCTTCGCGGTTTAAAAATCTTTTTGAACCACGAAGGCACGAAGAACACGAAGAAGAAATGTCGAAAATTGGACGTAATTTTCCCAATTTTTTACCCACCTTGAAAGGGCTGCCCCTACTACCGACCTCTCGGTCAACCATTTTTCCTACTCAGATTCACCAATCAGGGTGAAAGCCGCCCAATTTCTGGGACTGGGATGGGTTTTCATCGTCGTCAACATCGCTTGACGCAAGGCTTGTGCTTTGTCCATATGCCGTTGTTGCAAATTTGTGTAGAATTGAGACATTAACTCTGCGGTGGGAGAGTCGGGAATTGACCATAGGGACACCATGACGCTGGGGACACCCGCTGAGATGAGGGAACGAGATAAGCCAATGACGCCATCCCCGGTAATTTTTCCCCTACCAGTGTCACAAGCGCTGAGGACGACTAACTCCGCTTGCAGCTTCATATCGAGGATTTCTTCAGCAGTCAGTAAGCCTCTGTTGCTGGTAATCAATAGCTTTAACATAGTTTCCCAAAGAATAGTAAGCAAGTCCCAAATTTCCTAGAGATTGACTCTCCCCTAAACGGTCTTTAATTTCACGTGCGATGGCTAATCTCTGTTGCTGGTAATCAATAGCTTTAACATAGTTTCCCAAAGAAGAGTAAGCAATTCCCAAACTTCCTAGAGAATGACTCTCCCCGAAACGGTCTTTAATTTCACGTGCGATGGCTAAACTCTGTTGCTGGTAATCAATAGCTTTAACATAGTTTCCCAAAGAGTTGTAAGCAATTCCCAAACTTCCTAGAGAATGACCCTCCCCTAAACGGTCTTTAATTTCACGTGCGATGGCTAAATACTGTTGCTGGTAATCAATAGCTTTAACATAGTTTCCCAAAGAAAAGTAAGCATTTCCCAAATTTCCTAGAGATGCACCCTCCCCTTGACGGTCTTTAATTTCACGTGCGATGGCTAAACTCTGTTGATGGTAATCAATGGCTTTAACATAGTTTCCCAAAGAATTGTAAGCATTTCGCAAATTTCCTAGAGAATGACTCTCCCCTAAACGGTCTTTAATTTCACGTTTAATAGCTAAACTCTGTTGCTGGTAATCAATGGCTTTAACATAGTTTCCCAAAAATAAGTAAGCATTTCCCAAATTTCCTAGAGAATGACTCTCCCCTTTATGGTCTTTAATTTCACGATAGATAATTAATGCTTGTTCCCAAGATTTTAATGCAGCTTCAAATTGACTTGTTTGAAACTGCTCAATACCTTGCTGGAACAGTCTATCTGCTTCCGCTTTGCGTGCGTCTGGTGTTTGGGCTACTACCGCAGACTCCCCAAATGTTGCCGGATTTAGCCAAACAGACTGCAACCCGGTGAGGAACAAAGTGCTAAATATTATCAGTGAAAATTTATTGATTCGCATACTTATTGCCATAACTATTTTCCATATATTTCTCACTACTAGGAGGTTATGCAAAAATTCGACAGCCTGGGTATAAGGAGGAGGGGAGGAGGGGGGGAGGGGGAGAGGGGGGGAGGAAGTGTTTCTTTTATATAGTGGATTTTAACCGGGTGAGGCACACCTATAGCAGTTTTCATCCCGATGAAGTACAGATTTATCTGCGTTCATCTGCGTACCCTCCGGGAAGCCGCCCAAGGGGCGTCTACATCTGCGGTTTCTTAACTCTTGAATGTACCTCACTCACAATCCCTTAACGACTTGGAGAATTACTCCCTACTGTTTGTTGTGTATTACACAGCTGATCGGGAATATCTTTGCGAATCCGATCCAACTCTGGGGAGGGTTTTTCCACAGAGTAAGCTTGCTGCAACACATCTGACCACAACTGGCGATCAGCAAAAAAGTTGGCTTTGGCTGTGGCGATCGCTTCAGTATTCACTCCCTTTGCTTTGAGTCTCTTTTCCAGAGTTCTCAGTTGAGTGGTGATGCGATCGCGTTGTTGTGCATCCATCACCTGAAACGAAACGAACTTATTGGGAGACTCACCATCAAACACCAGCCAGTCGTATCTTTGACCTGGTTGCAGCGCTTTACCTGTATAATTTGTCCTCTGAATCCCCCCTACAGATTGACTCCACATATCTTCTTCACTCCCTACTGGACGCACTGCTATTTTTTGCACTGAACCTTTCCAGATAAATACAGGGCGATCGCTCCAAACAATTCTACCCTCAGGTGGTGCGTCTGGGGAAACCATACAGATATCAACTATGGGACGAGAACCACCTTTGCGCGGTTGCACTGGAGGTTTCTTGCCAAATAGAACCAGGAAAATTTTTGTCCAAGAAAAGTTTTGCTGTATTGGGGTTTTTTTGGCACTTTGAGCTAGATTTGGTAAAATAGGTAAAGTGCTGATAGCTGTGGCTGATAAAAGTATATACAGCAAAAATTTATTCATCAACTTTTCTCCTGAAAACATTAGGTAGAACATAAATCCACAAAGTTGCAGACGGTAAAAACCAAGGCAAAAGTACCGCAGTTGATGAAATGTAAATCTGTAAGCTGATTAATCCGTAAACAGTTGTGATTATAGTTACTAGTATTAAACTTGAAAAACCATGAGATTTTCTTTGTCGCAACAAATACATCGTTTTTCCCAACAAGATCGCTAACCCAATCATCCACAAATCGGGAATCGGCACAACTAATCTTTGATTCAGTAAATGATGTACCATATATGCATGATATTCACCACCTGTAAAGACTTGACTTTCATTAACAGGATTTTCTTGACTTCGCCAGTAAGCAACTGCTGCTGGTAACTCAAAATTGTCCTCATCATCTTTTGAAACACCAGCTTCCCCATATCCCCCAGGTGCAACAATCACAACTTGTTTTTGCACGTTAGGGAAAGCAGATTTTTTCCCAACCCCCCCTTCCAATAATTTCCAAGCAGGAATAGAATCATATACCCGATTAGGGGGAATGGAAAAGTCTATAATTGGGTGCAACCACATTTGACCAATCCAATAACTCAAGGCTGTCAGTGGTTGCACATGCGATCGCTCTAATGTCAAAATCGTTTTATTGTCAGCCGCGCTTATGTGTTGCCAAAAATCTCTCTGACTGTTTAATTGAGGCTGTGGCGCATCAGTTCCTTGCTGTAACTCATGGGAAATAGCCAACAAGCCAGCGAAAAACAAAGGCTCTTCCTTAGACTTGACAATTGGGAACAGTTGCATATATCCTGGTAGAACATCGATTTCGCCTTGCAAACTCCAGTTTGGACTAGCAATATCAGGTAAAACATTCAACCATTCCCCATTTTTAACGCGGGTTGTAGTGAATACAAATGTTGTCTGGTTTGGGCTTTTTACCGCTGCTTGTAGAGATTGTGCGAGAATGCGATCGCTTTCTCCTTGATGCCGATCCAGAAAATAATCTATACCCACTACCCTGGCTTTTGCATCTGTAAGTTTATCCACCAGACGCGCTAAATATTTGCGTTCCATTGGTTTCGGGTTAGATATACCTGCATCTCGAATTGACTTTTCATCAATTTGCACCAAGAAAACCGGTGGTGTTAGCACCTCAACTTGATGTGTCACTTGACGATATATCGCCTGTGCTAGTACCCGCCTTTCTAATAAGAATTGTTGCACAGGTAGTTGTAAACTCATTAATATCAGAGATGAGAGGGCGATCGCTTCCCGACGAGTCGGTATCAAACTTTTGAGTTGTTGTTTGAGTCCAAAAGGTTCGAGACGAAATAATGGCGCTTCTGGATGCCGAAATAAAGAAGGAATTAAGTAAGAACTCGGATAAGTCAGATTTTTTTCTAACTTCAGATACTCGCAAGCAGCTAACAAAGATTCGTGAACATCCTTATATTCTGTCAAAGCTTGCAAAAACAAAACGAAAAATTCCTCAGCGACGCGGTTATGAATTGGTTCACGCATGACTGCAACTTGACTTAAACCCAAGTCAATCAGTTTATTTGCCATACTCAAACCACTGCAAGAATTGAATATGGCAAACTGCAACCCGCGTTCTTTCGCAACAGTCAAAGATGGTACTATTTCGCTAAGTGATAAAGCCACATTTGGGGCTATAAATAACTCTCCTCCTGTTAAACTAGTTTCATTACTATGTCCAGCAAAAAATAAAATATCCCATCCAGTTTTCGATGCGATCGCCTCAATAATTTCAGTTTTTAATTCAGCAATATCTTTCCCTGGTTGCCAACCGATAAATTCAACTACCGCGATTTTTTCTAAAGAACGAATTGCGGATTTTTCCGAATTAAAATTTAACCCAGTATCATCACCTAAAATTGCCAAAACTCTCGCTTGACGATTACAGCGATGATTTGATGTCACCTTTCCCCGGATATTCAGAGGTGCGCGGACAATATGAATTTTATCAGCCGCAAATTCCGTATTAATTTCCCAAGCTTCCCAAGGTAAACGCGCTAAATCCAAAGGACTGCAACTGAGAAAGACTTCTACCGGGTGTGTGGTTGTTGCCAATTCTCTATTTTTCTTCGCAATGACTGCCCGAATTTCATATAATTCAGCACTGCGTAACCAATTATGAAACTCATATAATAGTTGTGCTTCTGCTTGCACTAATTTCGCGTGCCAATCAATGGGTGGTGCAGCTAAAATACCAGCATCTACGACTCTTCCCCGCCAGGAAGTTTTATAAAAATTTAGATAAATTCGCTGCCACTCTTGATAAAGCTTAGTGATATTTTCTGGATAGGTGAGTGTTGCATTAATTTGTTGACCTTTGCCCCAAGATAATTCAAATAAACAAGCTTTTTCGATTTGCTGTACTTTCAGATATAAAGCAGAAGCATTCATTAGTTTATTTGTCTCCTATTATTTCCCATTTGGTCTCTAATGCTTCTCGATCCTGATACTTTCCGGACTGCTGAAAGCCTAATTGCAAGAGCCACAATTCCTCTTTTGTTTGTTGTTATAATGTTTGTGCCTGTATTACAAAAAAAAGGATTTAAGGAACCGCAGATGTAGACGCCCCAAGGGCTGCTTCCCGTAGGGTACGCAGATGAACGCAGATAAAATTGTATGTGATTCGGATGAGAACCGCTATAACTTTCCTTCAAGTTTATGTGTACCCAAGTCAGCAGCAAACACATCCAACTGCATTTGTACCAAGGTTTCTTCAAAACGAAACCCAACATTTTTTGGGGTTTGTTGGGTTTCGCAAAGCCTCAACCCAACCTACGATTCTTTCTTCTCTTCTTTCTTCTCTTCTTTCTTCGTGTACTTCGCGTCTTCGTGGTTCGTTAAAATAAATATTCTTCCCTGCGGGACAGGAGTAATGACACGAACCACTACCCCAGCCTCCCCTAAACTCCTTACCCTGGATAAAATGCAAAAGTCGGCAAAGTCAACTCAACCCCATCCGTTAAACTGACACTAACAAGAAACTTCTCATCCCAACTGCCAACAACACGAGTAAACAAATAAGAACCACCACTTTCTTCATTTATCCCCTGTTCTACCAAAATACCCGTTTGGTCACTCACTCTTAGTTTCAAGCTATACGGTAAATTGTCCCCTGAAGGCGCACCTAACACTAGCAATAATGTCCATAAATGGGGGTCTGATTCAGATACTAAATGCCAAGTAACAGCATACAATCGTAGTTGAAACCCTGCTAACAGCAAATCTTTGAAAGCTGCACGCGCCTGCAAGGGAATTTCTAAACCTTGTTGTTGAAGTTGTGATTTAATCGCTGTAAATTCTTCTCCGGGGCTTCGCATTGCTGTAGCAGGTGCAATAGGCAACAGCACCCAAGAAAATTCCTGTGCTAAATTATCCAATTCATCCCACAACCAACGTCCTACGTTTATGGCAGGTTGTGTTAACAATTTGATTAAATCTGATAGGTGATTTTGTAGAGACTTCGTATTTCGCGTCTCTACAGGTGAGTCATGAAAATTATACACCCAATCAAGTAATTCAGGACTGGTAAGGACTGCGGTTCCTTGTTCCCAATTTAAAACCTGCCATAATTCAAGGGAATCCAACTGGGGTAACAATGCTGTTAATTCATCCTGTATCCTGGAAAGGTTATAAGCCCGTTCCGGCGGTACAGTGGGTAAAGCGATCGCCTCTGGTTCTAAACAACGCAAATATAGCAACAAACGGTCTGGATTATCTTCAAACCACGTCAAAGGTAGTTGATATGTCCAATCTTCTTGGGGCAATAAATTAACATTTGCTAATCTTTCTGTCAGTTGCTGATAGGATAAAAACCCTTGAACAACAGCGCTTTCTTGCTCTTCTAAAACTTCAACTAATACGTAAAAATGGGGAACATATTCCGGTAATTCTACAACTGCTCTAGGTAAACTCACTTCTTCGTCTGTCAGGCTACCAGTAGCTATCAGGCACAGTTTAAATTCACCCACTTGTAAATTGCTGACAGCACAGATTGCATTAGCAATTGCTGGTTGCAAAACTGTGCATTTTTCTCGATTAATGGTAAAAGAATCATCTCGTGCTTCTAGCCATTGTTCAAAGGCGAATAGAGCCAAAGCATTCAGATAAGTTTGCCATTGATAAGCAGAATTATTGATTTGACTACTGAATTCTACTGCCTGATTAATTTCGTCAGTTGATAAGAGAATAGCTGATGTTGGTAGTAGTTCAAAATCAAACAACATTTCTTGAGTATGAGTTGAAAATTTAGTCATAGTTTTATTCTCATAATATTGTGTTTATCAAGTATACTGGACGCCCATTCTACAGATTATCAATTTTTAATTGTTGACAGAGTCTTTCTGTAAAATAGCTTCTAGAAGAATTTTTTTTCATACTTTGAGCCTCTGCTTCAGCCTGGGAAATTACGCTGGTAATTTGTTCATTCAGGACTAGTGTAATTTCACCTTCTAAAGTGGCAAGGCGTTCTGGGGTAGAATAGTTCTTGGCTAGTTCGATGACGTGCGATCGCAGTATCACTAAAAGTTGCTGTTGGACATCGGCGCGAAATTCCTTGAGTTTCAGCAAGCGAGTCACTGCATCCTGTGCGCGTAGTCCCAAACGCTGGGCAATTTCTGCCATCGGCACTTTCTCGCAGTGAGATAAGTGGAGTGCTGTTAGGAACTTTCTTGCCTTTTCCTCGTCCTTACGTTTTAGTTGTCTCACCCGTGATTGAATCGTCATTGTCAATGCTTGATCTAAGCTTGCTTGAAACTGCGGACGATAAGATTCTAAAAACTCAACTTGTTCCTGTTGATCCCAAGAGTTAGTATCAGGGGACGGGATACGCTCCAGTAAGCTATTATAGTTATTACCAGCAGCATCCAGAGATTCTGTGGGGACATAACCACCCCGCACATGAATCCGGTACTGTCGCAGACGGTTAGCGAGGTTTTGCAGTTGTCTCATCACAATTTCACTCTCCAGCTTCTGGTTAGTCTTACCTTCGAGACGTTGGGAGATTTGTTGCAGTTGTTGAGTTGTTGGTATGGTACATTGTACCCTACTTCTACTAGAACGTTGTTGCAGGCGATCGGCACGGTAGACAGCGTGATAACCTTCTAAAAGTCGTTGCGCTTGCTGAATTTCCGTAGGTGTGAGAGAGTGAAATTCGCCTAAAATTCGCGGTAGCTGTTTTGGTTGGGTATCGTTGAGAATCGCCCAGTCACTCATAAGATAAACTCCGCACTCCAGCAAAAACCGACTTAGTGCTGGATGATGTTTTACCCTTCTGCTTGTCCAGGTTGCGAGACTGCTTTGTTCTGGGTCAAAACTCTGTAAAATTTCCCTAGAAAAGCAATTATAGGACGTTGACGGTTGTAAGCTGCCATCGTCATCGAGGACATATGGCAGTAAGTCACCACAGGTGAACCCATGAACAGCACCAAACTGGGTTGCTAGTTGTAAGCAAACTTGCTCAATTTCCCAGGAGATGAAGCAGAGTAGACAACGTTCTGCTATCAAGTGTCTTTCACTATTGGCAGTATCCCTTACCCATCTTAGTAACTGTTGCTGGATATTGTCAGAAGACACATCAGCTAACACCGAGGCTACAAACGCTTTGGCTGGTGCAATCTCCAGGATTTGGCGATTTCCAAGCGCATCAATTCTCACGCATTTCCAGTATTTTGATTTAGCCATTAACTTTGGATAATTCACATCTTGCACCAGCCCGCATCCGCCTGGGACTTGAAGTCCCAGGCTAATAGCATAAGTCCTCTAAAAGAGGACTGAATGAGTTTTTTCCTCTACACCCCTGTGTTATGACTCAAATATTTTCCCTCCTGTGGTCTGAATTCGTCATTAATTTTTACATCTAGGCTGATTGAGGTTATGCAGTTTTGCCGGGAGGAATGGGCGCTACGTGACTGGGGACAGGGAAAGAAAATTTTTCAAGATTTGGTTGGGGTTTAAATCCCTCTTCCCCAGTCCCTAGCGATAAGGCGATCGCTACTAGTGGTTCGGCAAACCAAGCAAAGTTGGTTTGTAGTGAGGACTTTAGTCCTCAAAAATAAGAGGACTAAAGTCCTCACTACGAACGTCGTAGGGGATCCCTTGTCCCCCTCATCCCCCCGTCCCCAGTTAATTCATCGCCATTCACCCAAAAACGTAAACGCCGACCAAAAATAAGGATTGCGCCACTTCTCCATCTGCCACATTTTCAACTGCGTTGCTCGCAAAGCCTCCGAGGCGGGCTTTCGATTTTGCCACATTTGCTGGTAGAATTCTCGCATAAACTCAGATGTGCCTTTATCGCTCACCTGCCACAACGATACCACTAACCGTTCTCCACCTGCATACATTAGCCCTCTTGTCAAGCCCACCAACCCTTCACCTTGGATTTCCTTACCCAGACCAGTTTCGCAAGCACTCAGCACAATTAAATCGGCAGGATAATCAAGGTTAAATAAGTCGGCAAGTCGCAGATATCCCCGGATGTCCTTGCCTTGTTTATCCACTAGAGAAAGAACAATACCTGATAACTCTGGGTTTTCGTCATTCACAAAGCCGTGAGTAGCAAAGTGTAAAATGCGGAATTGATTCAGGGCGCTGCTAGTTGCCCAAGTGTAGTTAGCATCAAAATCAAAGACTTGCAAACTGTTGGAGCCTGGTACGAGGTTGAAAATTGTCTGTGCTTCAGTGCGAGTACCTAAAAGTCGCTGCCAACCTTGACGATTGAGAATATCAGCAGAACGCTTGAGGGCAGAGCGTTCTAGCTGCAAGTCAAGGGAGTCTGGTTGTTTTTGTTGCTTGTTTTGGGCGCTGTTGACACGTTCATCAGTAGCAGTGTATACTGGGTCAGCGAGGATAGCTAAGGCTTTGGGTGCAACTTTGCGTGTGGGGCGTTCTTGGCGTTGAATGGCGATCGTTGAGGCGGAAGGGAGATTGACAATTTCGTGGTTCACAAATAGCGGTTGGTAATCAAACTTGTTCTGTGGTGAATCCTGATCTGAACAAACACGAATACCACTACCAACACAGGAAGTATCTTTTTCTTTTTGTTTTTCTTGGGAAAAACTGACCTCTTTCTCAACCCCGACCTTGGTAGGAGAGACGTTACATGTAACGTCGAGACAGTGACCGTTTCCTTGAAAAGAAGTCTTTTGGGAGCTTAAATCAGCCAATGCCGTAAAGGGAATGTATTGCAAAGCACCATCTGCAACAATGACTAAGCGTTTTTTCCCCAATTTATCCTTTACGGGTGCGAGGATAAGTTGACTAAGTTCCTTTGCTGCGACATCAATTCGCCAAGTTTTGATACCCGCACAGGGATTGTCTTTATTAGTTACAGAAGGTGGTTTAGAAGTGTTCCGGCTGATGAGACAAAATAAATTAACAGCAGTTTTCTCTATCTCTTGTTTTTTGGGAAGGGAGTAGGTGTTGAGAGAATTGGGAGAAACCACCCACAGATAGCTGTGTTTTTTACCCAAGGAATACTCTAACAGCAGAGTGTCTTGATCCAATTGTTGCTGAATTTGCCGTAAAACCAGGGGTTGGGGATACTTCAGGCTGGCATATTTCGGGTTACTGGCACGGAGTTTTGTCTCCAGTTCCTTTTGTTGACGCAAGAGTTCATCGATTTCTGTGTGGAATTTCTCAGCATTGGCTTTAAAAATGGGGTCTTTAATTTTATTGCTGTTAACTATTTCAAACCGTGCTTTCTCTTTACCATCAATTAAAGCTTGCAAGCGACGTTCCTCTGCTAAGAGTTCGGGATTTGCACCTTTGCGGATATTAGCGCGTGCTTCGGTTAACAGTTCTAAAAGTCCCCTAGCGCGAGAACCTTCACTGGTATTGAGGGCTAATGCATCGTATCCAATGTCTGGTTGTTTTTTGTGGAGTTCCATCAACAGGTCGATTTTGAATTTGTAATAACCTTGAACAGATGCAAAATAGGTGCTTTGGAGGTCAATGTCAGTATATGTTTTGCGTAAATCTTCAAGAATTTGGATAGCGCTTTCGATTTGTTTAAGTGCTGCTTGGAGATTACCTGCAATGCGTTCTAAATCAGCAAGATTCCATAGGGTTGTTGCTTCCCTGGCTTTATCCCCCACTTCCTTGCTTAGGGGCAAAGATTGATTGTAAAACTTCAGCGCCTGCTGTTTGTCTCCTAAATCGTCGTAGACACTGCCTATATTGCTGAGGGTTGTTGCTTCCCCGGCTTTATCCCCCACTTCCTTCCTCAGGGGCAAAGATTGATTGTAAAACTTCAGCGCCTGCTGTTTGTCTCCTAATGAGGAGAAGACATGACCGATATTGTTGAGGGTTCTTGCTTCCTGGGCTTTATTCCCCACTTTTTGCCACAATTTTAGCGCTTCAACCCATTTAACAATTGCCTGTCTCAGTGATTCTGCTGTTCTTTTTTTATAAAAAGCCATTCCTTCATCAAAGGCTTTTTGTGCTGCTGCACGAGTCCCATTTTGGCTGGTTGTTCCAGGCTGCTGTGCCATTTTCCACCCATAATTCCCCATGCTAGCGGCTGTTGATTTCGATAGCAAGACTAGGAAGACAAATAAAGCTACCACACCATAAGTCAATGTAGAAAGTTGTCGCCGCACCTGTTGAGTTTCCTGATGGTTGTTCATTTTTGTACTGCTTTTTATATTTACAAGTCAATATACTTCTCAGGGTTCCACCGGTTATGCAGTTTTGCTAAAACTTCGACTTGTCAGTAATACCGTTTCTATATGAAGCTGCATATATAGCGGTTTGCGAGTCAGTAGTTCTGTGGTAGGGGCGCAAGGCATTGCGCCCCTACAATTAGGTGTGCCTCATCCGGTTGAAATCCGCTATAATTGGCCTGCGTTTGCCCTCTTTGTTCGTGTAGCCTCCCAGCTTCCAGCCTGAGGGTGTTAATGTGCAGTCTCACATAGAATTGGTATAACTTAGCACAAATAATCGTTACTGGTTTGTAGTAGCGTTACTACGAACAGAGTACAGAAATTTTACGCTACAGAACAAGACGCTTCACAAGGGATGTTCGCGAGATAGGGGTTACGCCGGGACTACGTGCAAATTGGGACACGTTGTAAAGTTTTATGAAAGGGAAAAGGGGACTGGGATTGGGTCCAAAGGGAAACCCCATACTTAAAAGCAGGGGTTTCTAACTTGGAGATATTAAGTAGATCGGCACAGAAAAACCGAACTATATGAATGCAAGTAAGGGTTTGTAGTAGCTCCGTGGGCGCTCATATCTAGGGCGCTGAAGCGCAACTACAAACCTTTAATTATTCACGCCGACCTACTTAAAGTTATTGACACCAAAATAGAACCTTTACCGATAATTTGTATTTTTGAGGGCTACCCAGATGACCAAAACAACGACCCAGATACCCGTTAGCGAGTTAATTCCAATCCCAATCGCGATCGCTTATCGCGATTGGGAGCGCTTTAAAGAAGTTGAATTCCAATTCGTTGCACAACACGGTGTAGAGGCTTGGGAAGATTTTTTCGCCCGACGACTAAAGCCAGCATTAGATAAAGAATCTGACCGATGGTTACTAGTTCAATGGTGTAGCTTAGGTTTTGTAGTGAAGGATGTAGCTTGATGCCCGAAGAGTTGGTCATCACACGATTCCCCCCTCGCCGCATCCTCCCATCAAGCCGAACGCGATCGCCTTGAGTTGACAGACGGGATTAACCGCAATACCCGTGGATGAATGGAATCTCTTAGCAGCAAGAGGGGGCTATTTCATTGTCATTATCGCCCTCAAGATAGCCCTCAACGGGCACCCCTCTCCCAATTTGGGAGAGGGGCTAGGGGTGAGGGCTTTCATTCACGGGTATTGGGATTAACCGCATCTTGCAGTACCTGAGCGATGCCCCAAGGGGGCAAGCCTCTTAACTGACATCTTGCACCTTCCATAGGGAGAGCTGGTGGGCAGTGCCCACCCTACGTAATCATAGGGTTTTTAGGCTTTGATTTTTGCAACAAGACAGTGGTGCAAGATCTGAGCCGAAGAACGATCGCCTCGGATGCGTAAGCGTTGCGAGTAAAGCGAAACGCAGATCGCAACATCCTTACGAAACACATTTTCCCCCTACACCCCTGAAACTACACCCCTGAAACTACACCCCTCTTTGTGCTTACACGACTTTGGTCTCGAAGAAGCGGTTGGCAGGGCGTGCCAGTCCAATCTACGCCCTTACCGATTCACGCGGTCTATCAGCGTGGTCGATTTATCAGGGCAAAAGTGCGGTGCTAAATCCGTGGGTATTAGACTAAGTGTAGCGAATGCAAACATAAATCCTCAAATGCTTGTAAACATTGGGAATGTAGCATTATTTTGTTTCCAGGTGGTAGCCTGCGATATCTTCGATTTATGACCTCGGAATTCCCAATCCTACTTGTCACACAAAAAGCTTATGAAGCATCCTCAAATGAAACTTTAGGTAGCAAATATAAGTTTTGGTTTTACTATGAAGAACTTGGTCGTTGTCTTTATAAGCAAAGCCGAGCAAACCTGGGGGAAGATTGGGCAGAAAAAGTCGCATCAGAATTATGCGAACTATTGGGACTTCCCCATGCTGTTTACGAATTGGCTTCGACTTGGTCCGGCGATCGCGGTGTAGTCTCACCCAACTTTTTACCACCAGGGGGGACGCTTGTTCATGGTAACGAACTTCTTGCCTCAATTGTGCCGAACTACCGTGCGTTTGGGACTTATGGCATATCACAACATACAATAGATATAGTGCTGAGAGTGATTGCAGGCGAATCGGTAAATTTACCTATTGATTGGACACCGCCCTCTGGCATCCAAAGAGCAGTAGATGTGTTTGTTGGCTATCTTCTGCTAGATGCGTGGATTGGCAATGGCGATCGCCACCACGAAAACTGGGGGATTGTCCGAATGAAAACAGCATCGACCTCAGAAGAAACGGAACATCTAGCACCTACTTACGACCATGCCTCAAGTTTAGGACGCGACCTCTGTGACTCTCAAAGACAGAAACGCTCAGTTCCGGCTTATGTAAACAAATGTTTCTCAGCGTTTTATAGCAGTGTTGATGATAGAAAGACTCTTAAAACTTTTGATGCGTTCTCACTCGTTGCTAATCGCTATCCCAAAGCAGCTTGTGTCTGGTTGGCGCAACTTGAAAATATTTCAAAAGCCAATATTTTAGATATTTTTAATCGCATTAGCCGCTCGCGCATCTCTCCCGAAGCTAGTAATTTTGCTCAGTCCATTCTTGAACTCAATAAATACAGGTTACTTACCTTGAGGGAAACACTATCTTGAAGACAACGAAAACATTATTTTTAGCTTGGCAAGACCCTATTAATCGCTTTTGGTTTCCCATTGGTCGGTTAACATTTGCCCAAGGTATCTATCAATTTGTCTATACCCAAGGTGTAAAAGAAGCTCAAGAGAGATCTGCTTTTAAACCTTTGTCTTCGTTTCCGCGCTTAGATGAAATTTATACATCAAATCACTTATTTCCGGTGTTTGCTAATCGGTTAATGTCGCGTTCTCGTCCTGATTATTCAAGTTTTATTGAATGGCTCAATATTCCGAATGATGAAAACGACCCAATTACAATTTTAGCCCGTAGTGGTGGAGAACGAGAAACAGATACACTCGCCGTTTTTCCTTGTCCAGAAGTTGATGAACTTGGACAATACCATCTTTACTTTTTCTCCCATGGGCTGCAACATCTGCCAAGCAGTACCATTGAGCGGATTAATCAGCTTGAATCTGGGGAAAAGTTGTGGCTTGCTCACGAATTTCAAAATTCCTACGATTCTCAGGCTTTAATTTTCAACACAAGAGACCACTACATTGTCGGTTATTGTCCGCGATATTTGCTGGCAGAAATTTTTGAGTTGCTTCGGGAAAATTCTAACTTAGATGTGCAGGTAGAGCGTGTAAATAAACCTTCAACTCCGCTCCAATTTCGCCTGTTGTGTAAAATGAGTGTTGATGCAGCAGATGATTTTCACCCATTTTCAAGTTCTCAGTATCAGCCTCTCATTACAGAGATTGCGACTGCGATAAAATACGAAAGTTCAAATTTTTAGCGATCGCTTTTTCTCAAAAATTCATCATCAGAGGTAGCCGTGGCTACATAAATGGCTTGTGAGTTATCAGTAAATGTTGTAGAAAATACTATTTTATTGCCAAACACAGAGTCAGGTAGAAAAATGAAAGAGCTTTAAAACTCTTTCTCTTTGCGCCTTTACGCGCGTGTAAATTCATACCGTGATTCAGCAACGCCTGATTCCTATATGTCAATTAGATTTTTTGGCAAATTTTGTGAGGTAGATTCAGTTCTCAAAGTTCCTATATTTACCATGACTAATGTCACATGCAGTATCCCCACTACAGTCATGAATAAGTTAGTAGCTTTGTCACTACTTACCAAGAAATTAGACTCTTAAGATAGTGAGTATCAACCACAGAGTCAAACAATCTCGCTCAAGGAAAGTTAAGTAGTATGAAAAAGATAATTGCAGGTACAATAATTGCTATTCCTTTAATGATGACTACTTTTGGAACAAAAGCTGACGCATCAGAGGTTTTTGTAAATCGGGGTGTTCACCCAATTGCGTCTAGATCAGAATTTATTGCACAAGCTAAGCACCGTGTATTAGTTCCTGGGCATTGGGAGTCCAGAAATCACCGTCGGGCATGGGTTAAAGCACACTATGAGTGGAGATAGTAGGACTTATTGATAGAGGCTTTGTCGTTGCTGGCATCAACACATAAATAGCTGAATCGCCTGGTTGCTTCTATGCAACGGGCTTTTTTATTGGGCGTTGCATAATTGCGGGATGATTTTGGAATTTGCATTGCTCTATAATCACCGTGTCACCGCGTCAAAGTTTCTGTGCGGAGCCTCACATCTTGCACCAGCCAGATACCACATCAAAAAAAATACTCAGTATTTAATGGTTTTTTGACTGCGCCCGCATCCGCCTGGGACTTGAAGTCCCAGGCTTATAGCATAAGTCCTCTAAGAGAGGACTTTTGGAAGTTATGGGATAAATGTAAATTTTATGACTTTTGATTTTGTAAATTGTGGTTTGTACTTAGAAGTGCAAGATATAAGCTACTCCCCATTCCCCATTCCCTACTCCCCACTCCCCACTCCCCACTCCCCATTCCCCCTAAGACTCGATTTTCTCCAAAAGCCGCTGAATCTGTTCAGCTTGTTGGGGTTGACGCTGTGCTATGAATAAATCTCTAGCTTGCTGCATAGTAGCTATTGCTTCCTCTTTCTTTTTTTGCTGTATTAAAGTATTCGACAGGCGCAAATAGGCATCAACTTTTTTTGGTGCACGGCGAATGACTTCTTGGAACTGTTGCGTCGCTTCCTCTAATTTACCTTGCTGAATCAAAGTATCACCCAACAGCAAGTGAACCACATCATTCGTAGAATTTAGGGAAATTACCTTGCGGAAAACGGCTTCTGCACCTTCGTAATTTTTTTCCTCATAAAGAACGATTCCTTTTTGGAAATAGTTGGAAGTTATTAATGTTTTCCAAGCAAAATAAATCAGAATTGAAATACTAAAAAGGACGAGAACGATCGCAATAATATTACTTAGTGGAAAGTTTTCTAGCATTCTCTTAACCTAAAAGACAGGCAATAGGAAAAATCAGATATTCCATGAAAAAGAGCTTCCAGATGAATTGATAAAACTGTGCGATCGCACCTTTATCTTGCAACTCCACTTGCCGACTGCGCCACCACATCAACAAAAGCGCCACCAGATGAACACTCACGATAAAAATTGAGTTCACCTCAGCAAAGGGCAACACACCAACCAAAATCATCCCCACATAACAAACAGTCAAAACCCAAAGAGCGAGATTAAAAACCGCTTGCTTACCAAGCTGGATAGTAAAAGTAGTAATATTATACTGAAGATCCCCCTCCAAATCAGGGATATCTTTCAAGATAGCGATCGCAAAAGTAAATACCAAAATAAACAGAGTCAACACCCACACCACAGCCGGAATGGAAGAGCTTTGTCCTAAAACCCAACTAAAATGCAAAAACAGCCCCAAATTAACAATTGCTCCACGCACCGAAAAAATACACAACGCCGCCCAAAAAGGAAACCGCTTCAAACGAATTGGCGGTAAAGAATAAGCCGTACCGATAGCCAAACTCATAGCCACCATCCCAAACAAAAACGGTCCCAAGAGGAACGCCAAAACCAGCGCCAACATCCCAGTAATCACCACAATCAACTGAGCTTGCTCCCTAGAAAACTCCCCAGAAGCAACAGGCAAATGAGGCTTATTAACCTTGTCTATCGCCACATCTTCAAGTTGATTCAACCCCACAATATAAACATTGCCACACAAACACGCAATCCAACTTCCCAACAACTGCTCTAAATGGGGGAGTGGGGAGTGGGGAGTGGGGAGTGGGGAAATGGCGATGAAATACAAGCCCAACACACTCAAACTCGTACCAATAATGGTATGGGGACGAGAAAACTTCCAAAAACTATAAAACCAACTATTCTGAAACCCTTGCTGCGAAACCTCACTCATCCTCTTCTCTCTCTGCGGTTTATTTACTTATTTCCACACAACAACCCAAACCGAATCAATCCGCGCTCATAACCCCGACGCATCAACCCCAAAGACAGCGCAGCTTGAATAGTACTCCAACCCGAAAGCAGCAAACCCCAAATAGCACTTGGAGTCAACGCCGAATCAATCACCACATCCCAAAATGGAGCAACAGCCCTTGACCAATCAGCAGTACGAACATTTTGCAACCCAACTTTACGGGCGATCGCCTCATACTCCGGCAAAGAAATAACATAAGGCAAACAGTACACCTGATAAATCTCCTGCAAATGCTTTTGCTCATCAGTCGTCAGAGGAGTATCCATCGGTCGATGACACCAAGTCACCATAATAAAAGTGCCACCAGGCTTCAATACCCGGTAGCACTCCTGTATAAACTGAGTCTTATTAGGCATATGCTCACCACTTTCCAGCGACCAAACCAAGTCAAAAGAATCGTCAGCAAAAGGCATTGCTTGAGCATCTGCAACCAGAAAAGAAGTCTTTTCACTCAGTCCAGCAGCCGCTGCTCTTTCAGTGGCTCTATTCGCCTGCACTGGGCTGAGAGTGATCCCAGTGACGTTAATATTAATTTCATTTGACCATGCCTGGGATTTAGGCTTATAACTTTCTTGTGGGCTGGAATCATAATCTTTAATCCCTGAGAGGGATTGAAACAAATAAACAGAAGTGCCTCCAATGCCACAACCCACATCCAGGATATTTTTGGGGTGGGTTTCTCCGGACTCTGTCTTCACCCCAGACCACTGGAGGATTTCCTCGATTAAGTCAATTTGTGCTTGACGACGGTCTTTTCTTTGCGTCCCATCTGCACCGTAGTAACCGTGGTGCATATGTTCACCCCATATCTGTTCCCAGAGACCGGAGGAAGCATCGTAAAACTGCTGAATTTGTTCGTAAAGTGTTGCGCTCATGGAGAAAGTAGGGTTAAGGCAAAGCAAAATTCAAATAAATCACATATTGTAGGCTACCATGTGTGTTTTTAATTGAATGAGGAGATTTTTTGCTTTTAGGGACGATTAACCTTGATTATACTGTTCTGTAATGTTATAATTTTTACTTTATTATGACCTTTTCACGGACAATTTGCTTAGGATTTCTGGCAGTTATCGCTGTGGGAACCATCCTGCTAATGATACCTTTTTCAACCAGAAATGGTACGTGGAATGACCCCATTGTGGCGCTGTTCACCTCAACTTCTGCCGTTTGTGTCACAGGTTTATCTGTGGTAGATATCGGCACCTATTTCTCTTTTTGGGGACAATTATTCATTCTGATTCTTTTGCAGGTAGGGGGACTGGGTTACATGACTGCAACAACTTTTCTGTTCCTGTTGTTGGGTCGTAAGTTTGGTCTGCAAGAGAAAATGGCAGTGCAACAGTCTTTAGAGAAACCAGGGATACAGGGAAGCTTACAATTAGTTCGCTCTATTGTGACGACTACATTTATTTTTGAGTTTCTCGGTTTTTTTCTCTTTCTACCTGTTTTTCAGCGAGATTATGGCTGGACGCGGGGAATATGGTATTCAATTTTTTATAGTATTAATTCCTGGACTAATGCTAGTTTTAGTTTATTTAAGGATGGGTTGATTAGGTATCAGTCTTCGGTGTTACTCAATCTAGCAATTGCTTTTCTGATTATTTGTGGTGGGATTGGTTATCAAGTCATATTGGAAATTTCTGTGTGGGTGGGCAATGTTATTATGAGGAAGCCCGAAAAAAATATATTTTCTCTTAACTTTAAGGTTGTCACCAGTACAACGCTGATACTTTTAATTTTCGGAACAGTTGCTTTTTACTTAAGTGAATTTAAAAATCCGGACACAATTGGTCATTTGAGTTTATCTCAAAAGCTGATGGTAGCTGGATTTATCTCTGTTAGTACGAGAACGGGAGGGTTTAATACTATTGATATTTCTCAGTTGAATACGGCTTCGTTATTTATTGCGATCGCCCTCATGTTTATTGGTGCAAGTCCCAATAGCATGGGTGGTGGCATTAAAACTACCACACTGAGAATTCTCACCAGTTGTACCACAGCGGTTTTACAAGGGAAAGAGCAAGTTTTGATGTACCAGCGTCAAATACCAGTATCTTTAATTTTAAAAGCTGTTGGTGTAGCAGTGGGTTCACTGGGAGTCGTCATATTGGCTACGACTTTAATTGCATTCACTGATTTAGAGTTAAATTTTCTGCAAATCCTGTTTGAGGTAGTATCAGCTTTTGCTACTGTTGGTCTTTCCACTGGTATCACGGCAATTTTATCTGTACCTGCTAAACTTATATTAGTGGTCACCATGTATATTGGAAGGGTCGGCGTTTTGCTTTTTATGTCTGCTATCATAGGTTATTCTCCCCCTAGCGTAGTTGAATATCCAGAGGAGAATTTGTTATTAGGATAGGTTGCAATACTGCTCGGTTAAGAATATTCGTAGGTTGGGTTGAGGCTTTGCGAAACCCAACCTACTCTGCAAAATGTTGGGTTTCGTTCCTCAACCCAACCTACACATTTTTATTTTTTAGGCAAAACCTACGCAGTATTGGGGTAGGTTGGCATTCATTGATTCAATTAAAGGGAAAAAAAGTGTGAATTTGTTCTCTTTAAAATTTTTTCGCAGTTTACCGCGTGACAATAAACAGTTTGCGGTTATTGGTTTGGGACGCTTTGGAAGAGCAGTATGTTCAACACTCCATAGTTTAGGATATGAAGTTTTGGGAATTGACGTTGACAAAAAACGAGTTTCCCAAATTTTGCATGAACAGCTAGCTACCCATGCTTTGCAACTCGATTCTACCGAACCAGCGGCGCTCAAACAAGCCGGGATTTTTGAGTTTGGAACAGTGATTGTTGCTATTGGGAATTATTTACAAGAAAGCATCATCACAACGTTGAATTTAAAGGAAGCGGGTGTTCCCTACGTTGTGGCTAAAGCTTCCTCAGAAATTCACAGTAAGTTATTGCAGCGAATGGGAGCAGACTATGTTGTGTATCCAGAATATGAGGCGGGTTGTGCGCTGGCGCGATCGCTTACCCAACCCGCCATCCTCGACAGATTTGATTTAGACCCGGAACACAGTATTGTGGAATTAATTTTGCCGGATGAATTTTCTGGCAAAACTATCGCCGAACTACAGCTTCGTAACCGCTATGGTTTGAATTTGTTGGCTATCAATCAGGATGAACAGTTGCAAATTAATCCTGACCCCAGCTTGCGTCTTGACAAGGGTTCAGTTATGGTCGTTCTTGGCAACAATAAAGATATTAATCGCTTGCCTATTTGAGATTTCACATCCGCCTGGGACTTCAAGTCTGACAGAATAATTCGTAATTCGTAATTCGTAATTCGTAGCTTATGATTTCGTAGGGTGGGCACTGCCCACCTAGCCCTTCCACTCGAAGGTGCAAGATATCAGATTACCTATTTTAACGAACCGCAAAGACACGTACCCCTTCGGGGAAGCAAGCGTGACAAGCAGCGTCTCCCCTTGGGAGAAGTACACGTAAAGCGCTTGGGGCATAGCTTCGCTTACCTTATATCTTGCAACTCTAAGTACAAACCACAATTTACCAAATAAAGAGTCATAAAATTTACATTTATCCCAAAACTCATTCAGTCCTCTCTTAGAGGACTTATACTATTAGCCTGGGACTTCAAGTCCCAGGCGGATGCGGGCGCAGTCAAAAAACCATTAAATACTGAGTATTTTTTTTTGATGTGGTATCTGGCTGGTGCAAGATGTGAGAAGAGGTTTATGTGTCTCTGTTTCAAGTTTAGCCTAACAGATGGTCTGTCAACCCAACCCACCCACCATTGTCTTAATATGGTGAAAGAAACAACCTGAAAAAGTCCCAAGGAGAAAATTTTGGCAGCCCTTACTGACATTAGCACATTGATCACAACTGATCCTAACCTTCATAGTGGTCGTCCAATCATTACCGGAACAGGAACATCTGTGCGTCGAATAGCTGGCTTATATAATCAAGGTAACAACGCCGAAGAAATAGCGAGACGGTTAAATCACTTGACGATTACTCAAATTTATGCAGCTTTAACCTATTATCATGCCAATCGAGATGAAATTGATGAAGATATAGCAGCAGAAAAAACAGCTTATGAACAATTAGCAAAACAACATAACCAGCAAGCTTCATCTCCAAAATGACCAAGATTCGTCTTTATTTAGATGAAGATACAATGGACAGCGATCTTGTAGACGCTTTACGCCTTCGTAATGTAGATGTTTTATCGACGAATGAAGCTCAAATGTCTTCCCGTAGCGATGAAGAACAATTAAAATGGGCATTAGATAATCAGCGTGTTATTTATAGCTTTAATGTTAGAGATTTTTACAAAATTCATACTAATTTAGTGGAACAAGGACAACGACACGCAGGTATCATTTTAGGGGTTCAAAATTATTCGATAGGCGAGCAAATGCGTCGGATTTTAAGAATAATTGCCACTAAATCAGCACAAGAGATGCAAAATAAAGTAGAATTTTTGAGTGCTTGGGATGAACAATAGTGCGATCGCGATCGCGGCTTTTGTGACCTAAACTCTGCTAGAGTATGACCACAGGATGACCACATTTTTTCGGTAACATGAAAAGTATAGGCATACGCGAGTTTAGGGACAAAGCTACTCACTACTTAGCCAGCAGCGAAATCGTGGCGGTAAAACGGCACGGCAAGCTAGTGGGATTCTATATCCCCGTCAAGGAATCAGATGAAGAGGAAGTCCAACAAGCCATCAAACGGCTGTCTGAGACGGTAGAAGCTGCCTTAGCTGAAAGTGGATTGTCTGAAGAAGAACTCAGCCGCGCTTTGGACCTATCGGTAAAGGAGTGAAGTGCGCGATTGTTGTCGATGCCAATATCCTGGTGGCTGAACTGATTCGGGCGCGGGGGCGGGAGTTAATCGCCCATCCTGCCTGGGAACTCTACATGGCTGACCCGGCGTGGGAGGAAGCTTGTCACGAATTAAATAAACGAATAGCGGCAATGGTACAAAAAGGGGTATTTTCTCAACAGGTCGGGCAGAATCTATGGGCCGATGCCCTCTCCCTAGCTGAAACCAGAGTGTCTCTAATATCTTATGAAGAAGAAGTGAGAAAGACAAAATATGACTACTAAAGAATTATTAATCCAAGAAATAGAAACTTTACCACCAGAATTGCTAAAAGAAGCACTTAATTTTATCCGAGAAATCAAAACCAGTCATACAGCAAGACAGTCAAGTAAAAATAAATTACGTGGTTCTACAGCTGAAGATTTACTAGAATTTGCAGGAACTTGGGAAGGTGATGATATCAGAGAATGTCTTCAGCTTGTTCATGATACTCGTATGCCACTGGAATTTTAAGAATGTATTGGCTTGACACAAATCATTGCACTTTTTTGATAGAAGGTGAACCAACAGTTATCAATCACTTTCGGGAATTAGGTAAAGTTACACTCGCCACCAGTATTATTGTCGCAGGTGAACTCAGATTCATGGCACAAAATTCCCAACAAAAAACGGCAAATCTCATCAAAATCCGCACATTTCTCAACCGAATTGCTATTTATCCAATTGATGATGAAACGGCAGAAATTTACGGAGATTTCAAGTCGGAAATTATTAAAAAATTTGCAGCAAAAGAAAAGAGTAAACGCAAAACAACTCAACTACAAGAAATAGGTATCGGTGAAAATGACCTGTGGATTGCTGCTACAGCTTTACGAAATTCATTAATTATGGTTACATCAGATAGTGATTTTCAAAGAATGCGTCAAGTCAGGGAATTTCCTGTAGAAAGTTGGATTTGATTCTATCAAGTCCCCCTTGTCCCCCTTGTCCCCCTTGTCCCCCTTGTTCGGATCTTAAATAGAATTGCAATACTAGGAATAAATTTCTAGGGGACTGGGTTGTTGTTTGGCGATCGCATCCACAACTTTGAGATGCAGATTGGTGAAAATGCTGGCTTCAGATAGAGTTTTAAAAGACTGTCCCGTTACCAAATTTAGGCAGTTGAGTACTCTTGCTTGCCATTGTTCTGAGTTTGTGACATCTGAACCCCAAGCGGTGAAAACTTCTTTTTCTCCTAAACCTCCTAAGCGATGAGAAAGAGTGTTCCGCATAGGACGTGCGGATTTCCAAAATTCTTTGAAGTCAATACTGGTTGCAGTTTGAGGAATGACGACGGCAAAGAAATCTTCTGCAACACGACCTTGAAGGAAAATTTTTTCCTGTTTGTCTTGGAACAGATTTCTCAGAGTGGGATATTTCTGCAAAATTGAGTCCCTAAGACATAGGAATTTATTTGATTCTTCGGTGACATAGTTTGGGAAAGAGTTCAATGCCCACAAATATAAAACCGCTTCCACAGAACGATAACTGTGCAACATCGCTTCTGTGGTATTCTGTTGTTGGAGGCGAACTACACTTTGATAGGCTTGTTCGTAAGCCTTCCACCAGAACTTACTCTGGAGTTGTTCTGGGATTGTCATACAACTTTTTGCCAGGGAAAAAAACGTGTCAAACTGTCCCTGATTCCAAGCCATCCCAGCTTTGAGAAGATTTGGGATAGGACCAAAGCCAGAATTTGGCTGCTGAAAATAAGGTTGCAGCAGGTCGTAAACTTCGGCGTAGTCATAGCGGTCTAACAATTTTAAAGCCTGCTGCTGAGTTCTGTCCCAAAGATAGTTGGTTCCAAAGAATGGACCACTGTAATCAGAGGGAATTCCGGCTTGATTTGCTTTAGTATTTTGCTTGAATTCAAAAAACTGAATGCGATCGCCATAAAAACTCAGCCCAGAAATTCTCGATGCTTCAGAAGTTTGACCCACACCCCCTTTAAGACAAACCCAAATAGGCTGACTTGATTTAATAGTAATTTTTTCTCTCCATATTTGCCGCCACCAGTAAAACATCTGCTCAAAATTTGACGGATTAGTGCCATCTGGTCCCAAGGTGATGATTTCAACAGCATCATTTGAGATGTGGTTAAACTGGTTGACAATCCAAGCTTTAATTATAGAAGCTGCATGGAGAGTGTCTTTTTCTCGTTCTCGCACGTCTGGTTTTTGGTCAGTGGCAATGAGGTAGACTCTTTCAATGTTGGATGCCTTCTCGGTCAGTAATTTACCAATGATAACTGGTTTGATGCGTTCAAGGTAAGTTGTGATGTTGTCTTGTAGGTATTTAGTTAAATTGCGAAAATTAATAGCGCCCAAACTCAGGTCTGAAATGACCTCTGCTTGTTCGCCAATAATATCTCCGTTTTGCATCCGGTCATCACCGAGGTTGTACCAACGCCCAGAGGCAATTTGGAACATTAAGTCTCTAGTACCAATTGTGGCAATTAAAACTGCTTTCATAGGGTTTTTTATTGTATGGGAATTTTATTTGAGTTGTGATTTTTTTTTAACGAACCGCCAAGACGCCAAGGAAGCCAAGAAAATGAGGTCTATCGTTCGTAGTTGCGCTTTAGCGCTAAAGCGCAACTACGAACTAAAACGATACGATGTACTAAGAAATTCCCCCTCAAAACTAACTTTATTCCCCCACCCCACTAATTTTCATAATTCATAATTCATAATTCATAATTCCAAATAGATGTACAGCACTGCTTGTTTTGCCTAAGTCACGAAGAAAGCGAGAACGCACATGGTTGGAAGTTGCTGTTTGTCCTCCCATGAATAGGCAGACAATTTCTTGGCAGTCTGTTTGTTCCTGTTTGTTGGGAATGTTGACGCGCTTGATAGTTACCCAAGAACAGTGGGCATTTCCACCACTTGCTGCATTCCCACCAACATCAGAATTACGCTTGTAATTACGTGGTGGTGTTTCGTGATAGATTAAATACATCCCATCGCCACGAGTAGCTTCTGCGTCGTTCGTCAGCCAGCACAACTCAGGACGGTCTACGGGTTCTGTGTTGGGACCAGGAACGGCATAAATTGCACAGGTAGTAGGGGAGAAAACTTCTGCGGTGATGTTGTGGTTGTCTGGTGTGACTCTGTCAGACCACCGAGTTTGCACAGCCGTAAACCAATCTCTATAAGTTTTCGTCCAAACTGTTGCGTCAAGAGGTAAGCCATAAGATTTAGTTTCCCATTCCTGGGTGCTGTTGTTTTTTAACCTGTGGGTTAAGGTTAAATAGGTTCCTCGTGCAGATGCCCTACCATTGTTCATATGGAATATATGTAATGGTCTGCGCCAACCGCGCCCAACACCGCCGACCATAACTGCAAACCGGATAATCGGTAGAAGGATTGTCTTTAAAATGTCGTTAGGGGCACTAATTTGGACCTTGCCTTTCCAAGTGTAAAAGTTTGGTTGATCGGTAGAGCGATCGCCCCAAATTGACCCCTGAAACATTTGCAATCGTACACAACCTTTCCGGGTTTGTGGTTCCAGTGTACCTAGCAGTTCACCTACTGTTTTCTCTGCATCCTCTAAAGACATGACTCCTAGAAAAAACCGCAACATCCAAGATCGTAACCAACCCCGCCAATGGGAAGGACGCAATTCCATTTTTCCCATATTTGGTCCGGCGCTACCTTGACTGTAGAGGCTGAATTCAAATTGCTTCACTGCATAATCTGGGTCAGGAACTACAGTTAATGAACTCGAAAATTTGAGAGTTCCATATCCAGAAGCAGTCCGACTCCCAACACCATATAAACTCAGTGCTTGTTGAACCCATCCCCAGACTTCGTTCACCTCACTATCTGTAGCGCGTCCGGAAATTCCACGAATAGCCAATGTTACAGGAATAGTATCTTCACCGTTGCCCAAGGTGTAAGATGAAATTGGGGTGCTTTGTCCTTGGTGATAGACTTGAAAGCTCTGCTGGGGATTGACAATATCCAGGGTGAGTCTAGTGGGTTCCCCTGGCCAAGCATCCAGGAATTCTATTTTGCCAGAACTGATGGTGTCGTTGTTTTGATATCCCAACAGCTCATGCATTCTTGGTAAAATCTCTGGGCGTTGCTTTGCCCAAGCTCTCACCAATCCCCTAATAGAAGCACCAGGAATGTAGCCATTAAGTGGTAAAATTGGTAGTTGTTGCAAGTTTTCCCCAATGTTGCGTTTATCTTCTGGACGCCCTTGACTAGGTCGCCATGGACCACAAGGTTCTCCAGCAGAAACAATGGTTTCTAAATCTGGGTGAGGAAAAGAACCAACCTTAGTACGCCACTGGATATGAAATGTACCTTTTTTGAATAAGCCAGAGTGCGATCGCTGTTGATGCTGTTTTTCCAACAATTCAATCAATCGAGATCCAGTATACATCAGTCCTCCACATAGGCTCTTGCCCAGAAATTCCAATGATTACCTAACATCAAAGACCTACGCCAGGTTGTCATGTACTGTTGTGGCTCATTTTTTGCCATCCGCACCACTTCTTCCATGAGTTCCTCCCTCGAGGGTGGATGAGTTTCATTGATCATCTGACCAAGCAAAGATTCCCACACCGGCACAGTGCGGGTGCGCACCTCACCCCCTTGGGCGTTAGACTGATTTACATAGCCTACTGCTGACAGCAAGCCAAACACTCTCAGATGCTGAGACAAACGTAAGACGGCGTTGAGGTCATTTTTATCCAACCTCTGTTGATGGCGATTCCTCAAGTAGGTTTGAATGTGTTGGTGGGCACTCAAACTCATCTGTTCTGGTAATATTTGGCAAGAGTTAACAACACTAACAGATGGGGTGGGTGGTGCATTGGGTCTTGTCAATTTATTAGACATAACTTTCTCCTCTATACTACTGTGCTAATATTTGCAACCTTGCTAACCAAAGGCTCAGTGATATTACTTATCCAACCCTGAACCCAACCGCGTCCCACATTCCCTTGACCTCCAAGTTGGAATAGTCCTTGCAAGACGCTGATTAACAAATCATGCTGGTTAGGCATCACAGGCTTTTCTTTAAGTAGAGTGTAGCCCCAAGGGTAATAGAGGATGGTGTCTCTAGGAATGCAAACATCTGTCCAGAAAACCTCAGCCGAACCCGCTTGATTGACCCCGTCTGTTTCTTCTTGAATTTTGTTGCGAACCTGCGTCCACAGGGAGTGTTCCATTAAAACCTGGAAATCAGCATCAGGTAAGACAATGCAATTTTTTTCCCAGATAGGTTTAACCGCACTTATCAAAGAGTCAGCCCAAGTTCCAGATAAGGAAATCACCTTTCTTTGCTCATCAGACAGCCGATTAACCTGAATTTGAGCATCAGCCACCACACAATTCCCTGGATTAGTACCAACAGCTTGGTTATCAAACATCACAGACCCGTGCTTTGTTAGCATTGCATGGTCACGAATTAGAGAGTGACAACTTACCCAACTAAACACATCTCGACTACCATTCATTAACATAGTTCGCATGGGAACCCACAGCAATCGTGCGTCTCCAAACCAAACCTGATGCACCCCCATTTGACCTTCCTTGTCTAACTCCTTACCAAACAAAACATCGGCTGCTGCTTTGTCTATCACAGAAACTTCATTCCTCACACTTCCTCGCAAGGAAGAACCGGGGATATAGGGAAAATTTGTATGCACTTCGCGGACGATTTCTAAAATATTGCCTAAGTCTCCTTCTCCACCACAGTGAATGGGGGCAAAACTATACATATAGCCAATGCGAAAATCAGACATTTTTGTTTTCTTTTACTGAAAGTAAGAAATCCATAACAACTCAGAATAACCAAGTTTTCTCCAGTTATGTACCTTGGTGTTTGGGTTATCTTGAAACAACGGCTGCGGTTGATTCAGGTAATACAAACTCCCAGGAGGTGCAGCAAAGACTTGCGGTGCAGGAATGCTTTTACTGGACTCCTCTTGGTCACGAAAGCGACAACTAATAGGGATTGACCTATCAGTGGCTACACCAACTAATTCTCCTGATACTTGATTTTTATTCACTGTACGTGCCAATTTCCATTCCCAAGGAAAGGATTGACATACAGATGTCTCAAGACCGTTATGCTTTTCTTTACGTTCAAAAACTCCAGGTGTTACCAGATAAGCAAGAGATTTTCCGCCTTGCTGAAAGTTTTGTTCTGACAACTTTTGCAGAGTCTTCCACTGTTCGCCTAGGGGAAAGCTATCGCACCGCTGCAAAATCACCCGATGTCCTTCGCCTCCCAATCGCAAAGTCGTTGGAGTCTCTATTTCTTGGTCAACACCAATTGCCAAACTCCACCCAGGATACAAGCGAATAGCATTCTCCACAAAATAACCATCAGCATCTTTCACTTGCCTTTTTCCTTCCTCCATAGAATTGTGAGGGCGAGTTTCTATCATCCAAGGTTTATCTTCTCCTGAGTGTTCCACCAGCCAATGCTTGGAGTCTATTTTCCCTGTTTTCAGGTATTCCTCAACCACCTCAAACGGCAAATATTGACGATATTTCTTAACCCCATCCTCATTTTCTGAATCTTGACTCCATGATGGTTTCACCAGAGGACGAGGTTGGTGTGGGTCAGTCAAAGCGTGATGCAAATGGGATTTGTCATCCCAGTCTATTGGTACTAAGGGCGTTGTTCCCACAAACCCTAAGGGGCGAGGAAAATACAACGTTTCTCCACATTCGCATAAAAACGGTCCTATAAGTCTAAACTTACACATTTTACTCTCATTAACTAAGCCACGTAAAGCCCCAGCAATAGTGTGACCATTAGGCGGAAATACACTTCCAGCCCAAGCCCGTTCTCCAGGAGTGAAAGGTTTTGCATCACGAAAGAGTAAAATATCAAGTGGTGTCAACGTATACCAATACATGTGAATTATGAATTATGAATTATGAATTATGAAGGAAGAAGGTTTGTCGTTGGGCTAAAGCGCATAAAAATCGCGATTTCGTTGGGCTAAAGCGTTACTACAAACGAAGAAATTACTCGTGAAAAATGTAGTAAATGAATCATGGGGTGTTAAGTTCGATTTTTCTTGGTGTTGACGATGATGCTTGTGATGATTGCTATTATTTCCTCGGTTTCTTGAATAAGGTATTTTAAACGATCGCTCGGAATAATTTGCGATTTAGCCAATAATTGAAGCCAGTACAAGCATTCTCTAGACTCCTTTTGAGCAATGCTAAATTTGTGGATAAAATCTGCTTTACTTTGACCCGATTGAGCCTCCTCAATATTAGCCCTTATCTCGTCTACAACGTCTACAATGCTTGCAGTATAATGATTTGGCATTGTGTAAGGTTTCTACGATGACTGGTTTCATCTGTTGCGATTCTGTTTTCTCTTCAAATAATCCAGCGTCCATTTTGTTGAAAAGTCTTCAAATTTATGCCATTGTCCTGTGTTTTCTTGCACCATTAGTACACCATTGTCCTCTCGGCTTCCTATTACTATACCATAGTCACGGGCTAGGTCATACCATTGCGAAAAATAGCAACGAGTTGTGCTAGCTTCCCTTTCTGAGTCAGCTTCGTTAGGCTCCCAAGCTGACTCTAAAGCTTTCCTGAATAATCCGGCCTTTGACCGAACATCTCCCGATATTAAAGCTTCTTTTACTACCGACAAGGCGCTAATAACTTGAGCCTCTGGTGCAGATTTAATCATCTGGATTAAAGTCTTATTGAGTTTAATACCAACTTCAGATAAGTTAGCTTTCAACTCATCACTGATATCATCATTAGTCGCTTGCTGGCTTCTTAGTTGGTCGAAGGAATCTATCTTAGAGTTACTAGTAATCAGGCGTTGCTGGCAGTGGTTTAACTCGTTTCGTGTAGACTCTAACTCTGCCCTTAATTGTTTGTTTTCTTGATTTAGACGAGAGGTTTCCTCTTTAAGCTGGTCAAGCAGATCCATGTTTCTTCCCATTTCATAGAGTTTTCCAGTCATGGATTGAATTTTCTTCTCTTGCTCTTTACGCTCCCACTCCAAGGTGTTAATGCGATTACGAAATTGCTCAATAATAACTTGCTTGGATTTTTCTGAAGCAGACTGAGGAATAGTAGTTTTCTTTACTCCCATTTTTTGTTGTTCACGTAAGTTTTGTATTCGCTCTTTAACCTCTGGATACTTGTAGAGATAACTAATACTTACGCCAGCAACTCTTGCGACAGAGCCGAAAGATATACGCTCGTTATTTTTAATGAGTTTAGCGATGGCTTTATCCGTACAATCTAAGCAGTACTGTTTTTTTTGTTCAGCTACGGCGTTAAGAGTAGCAATACGCAATTCTTTACTCATTCTCTACCTCCAGTATGTTGATGATGTTAATCAGGTTGCTTTTAACTTGCTCATTCATTTCGATTTGTCTTTGCCAGCCATGCATCTGCGCAAGAGCGATAATTTTTTCAGTTTCTTGTAACTGTTCTTTGTGTTGGTCTAAAAATTCAATAGTGGTGCGAAAATCTCCACAAGTTAAGCAAGCATTGGCGTGTGGGCAAGAACCTTTAACAAGTGGTCGAGCACATGAGCCATTAGGGAGTGCTTGAGCAAGAATTTTCTTTTTCATCCACTGCAAGTCTTCGTCACTGTCTATCTGCGGGTTTTCCGACTGTACTATTTCCCCAGCAATATTAACTACTCTACTATCGTGATACTTGGCTATTTCTTTTTTCAAAGTCTGGTCATAAATATGAGCATAACGCATTGTCATTGTTGGTGATTCATGCCCTAAATATCTTTGGACAATGTGTTGAGGTACGCCATTATTTATCATGCGTGTCCCAACAGTATGACGAAATTGGTGGCTCTGAAAATGCCAAATTTTACCATTAATATCAGTAATGTTATGGTCTTGCGCTATTCGATTAAGATAAATATGAAAAGATTCAGACGTCATTGGTTTCTTCTCAGGTAAAAAATTGTTATTTCCACCTCCCCTTTGTCGCCCACAGAATAAATAATTGAAGCTGTCATTAAGATGTTTTTGGATATACTGTTGTTGCTCCTGAATAACAGCAGCTAACTCATTAGATATTGGCAAAGTCGCTTCTTTCTTCATCTTATGTCTAATAAATTGGATAAACCAATCCCCCTTAACATCTTGTTTAAGACAATCAAATGGGAGCGTCAAAGCTTCACTAATTCTTAGACCGCACTCTTGTAGGACTAGCACCATACGCATTATTTGTTCTGGCAGCTTGTCTAGGTGCTGGTTAAGCTGCCTGAGTACTTCCTCTGGTATATATCTAGGAAGGGGTTTTTTGCTTTTAGGGTAATCTTCTAGACGAATTAGATGAGGAGATACTTTAAACCATTGATTAATGTTTCCATCTTCAAAAAAAAGCTTTAACGCTCCTAAGCGTCCTATTATTGTTTGTGGAGATGAGTTTTGTTTATTCAAATAGATAATAAATTCTATTATCATATCACGGTTAATTCCTTGAACTCTATCAACCGTAGGATAATCTTCTTTCAGAAAGTCGGAAAATTGATTAAAACTGGATATATAGCCAATGATAGTACTAAAAGATCTGTTAGAAATTCTATACCTAACAAATTTTTGTACAAGAGTTTTTAACCAAGGTTGATGAATGTAAGTAAAAACAAACTTAGTATGTGAGGAATTGTAATCAGGGATTTCAACCCCTAGTTCTCTGGCATCCCAAACATCGTTAGACAGGGGAAGGTTATAACCATAAAAATTTCTATTTGGATTTTCTACGAAACGATAATCGCAATCATGGCAAAAATACTTTTGTTTACCAGCTTTGCTAAAACCACGTTTAGCGCACTGCTTCTTTCCACATTTTGGGCAAGTAATATTATGTGGAAATCTTTGTTTTGGATCTATAAACTGTTTTCTACAGCTATTGCACAAAAACCTTTGACGATTTAACTCATCTTTTCCTTTATAAACAAAATCTCTACTACCACAGTGGTAACAGTAAACATCAAGATAGTCAGCAGGAGCTTTACTAAATCGTTTTTTTAGTTCCTTTAGTAATGGATGTAAGAATTGACAACTGCAATCTTTACATTGATATCTTTGCCTACCCTCATCTCTACCACTATTTACATAGTTTGAGCTACTACATTTAGGGCAGGTAATACTAAAAGTTTCTATGGTACCTGTAGTTAAATCATCTGTTTCTCCTGATTCAATAACAGTTAATCTAGCTTGGAAATTTATTGACTGGATTTGCTGGTTTTCCATTATTTCGTATCCCTCGTTTTTAAGTATTCTTGATAAGCTTTCTTTAAGTCATCATCTAGCAAATGAACATAAGTATTGACTGTGGTTTGGATGTCGCTATGCCCCAATCTTTTTTGAACATAGGACATATCCCACCCTGCTCTTATTAACTCAGTGGCGTGAGTATGCCTTAATAAGTGAGGTGTTGCTTTAATTCCTGTCTTCTTGTGCAGCCGACGAAATAAGTTATCTACGGCTGAATATGTCATTGGTGTTCCCAGTTCTACTTCATAACTCCAGATAGTAACGAATACATAATCTGAATCAATATCTTCAGGATATTCATCAATTAAATAATTGGAATAAAGCGCCATTAAATCTTTGTCTACATGAATAACTCTTTGTTGGTTTCCTTTGGCTCTAGCGCCATTAAAGTTATCCCGTCTAGGAACTATATGTATTTCATTCTGACCACTAGTTACCATATCTTCATGTCTTAGACCTAAAGCTTCTCCTATACGTATTCCGGTTTCATAAAGCAGACAGATTAAAAACTTGTCTCTAATACGGTTACAGTTGTCAATCAAAATTTTAACTTTATCCGCACTTAAGCAACCAGCAAATGTTTTAGGCTCTTTGATTTTTAGTAAACGAGTTTTAGCTAATTTGCCCTTACTGATATGATGCAGAAATGGCTTGTACTTTCTTCCTGGTTGTATCTGATATCGATAAGCATTAATCTCCTTGGTTGTCCCTAAACGCTCGTGAAACTCATAAAAAGAGACGACAGTGGTCAAAGCATGATTAATAGTCTTCTCTGACCTTTTAGATTCCTGTGGATGTAAAGGGATCGTTTTTGGTTGTGAATTTCTCAACCAATGAATGAATTCTGATAGTTGCTCTAGATTAACAGATTGCCAATTGAGAAAGTTGTCATTAAGAAACTCCCAATAAAGTTTTAGGTTTCTGGCATATCCTTCAATAGTGTTAGGCGAACGCTCTAAAGCATTTAGGTATCTCAAATATTTTGAGATTGGCTCAATAGGTAAGTAGTCATTATCCAGTACTAACCAGATAACCTTACCATCATCTAAATGCCCCTTCTGTACTTTTATATTAGACATTATAGACGAAATAGAAGAATTCAAGTTTTAAATTATATGACGATGTGTGAATCAGGTTTTATCTTTTGTTGTTGTTGTTGTGTAAGGTTAAATATGTAGTGAAGATAATAGCTCCAATAGAAGTAGCTGATCTCAAATATTGTTTTCCAATTATCTCCCCAGCCTTGTCTTTTCCTTCCTGCAAAAATTGAAACAGCTTAATTGCCCTCAACGCATATTCTAAAGTTCTCTCTCTAATATCCCTCCCCCTCCCCCTACCCTCCTTTAATTCATCATCCATAACCCCTCCCCCCTCATTCATAATTCATCCTTCATAATTCATCCTTCATAATTCATCCTTCATAATTCATCCTTCATAATTCATAATTCCTCTTGCGGATTATAAATGCAGCAAGTTTCAACCAATTTTGCACCTCATCTTCTCTGCGCCTCTGGGGTTCTTCAAATAAAGCTTTGAGAAACTTAACAAGATATCCCTGAAACATTTCTTCATCTTGTTGGAGTTGATCGCGGCGATCGCAAAAAGCCTGTGTCCAAGGTAGAATTGCATCTTGTATGGGTGCTGGATGCTGACTCCAGAGGGTCGCCGCCTGTTCAAAAATCCCAGCGTCTATGTTAGAATTCACGTTCAGCAATTCTTGCCACTGATGGAACACTGAAAACTTAGCAGTGGCTTTTAAAATATTGCCATTACCATATAAAACGCGAACTTGTACAGCGTCTTTTAGTTCATCCTTAGCACATTTGTGTTCTTTTGCCTTTTTTTCTGCTTCCCAGAGATTTTCGAGGGCAATAGCAAGGGGTACTGAATGATGGGTAATGACTACACCAAAACTAAT
Organism: Stigonema ocellatum SAG 48.90 = DSM 106950; assembly: GCA_016903675.1. Lineage (GTDB taxonomy): Bacteria > Cyanobacteriota > Cyanobacteriia > Cyanobacteriales > Nostocaceae > Stigonema > Stigonema ocellatum. The sequence continues at coordinate 53,710 of JADQBA010000030.1, forward strand.
TGTTGCGTGACTCCCCATAGTGAACAAAGGACGCTTGGCAAGGGGTGCGTTTGTTCCTTCTTGACACCATCTCCAATAATTACCTTCATTGTCAAATTCCCCGACGGGGTCTTTATCTCCTCGAAAACATTGGCGAATATCCCACAGCCATCTATCCCATTCCCACAAATTGGTGTATGCTAGTACATCATCGCCACCTCCGTAAATTAAGCGTCCAGCATAGCGTTTTTCTGTCAGATAGGGAACGAGTTGATTGGAAAAGTCTAATAAAGCACGGCTGAGGGCGTTGTGGGTTGATGGTCCCATGCGTTTTGGCTGTTCTAGAAAATTCTGGAAAATCTCCTGGGATAGTGATAATTCTGAGGAGATGTAATCTCGATAATTTTTCAGCTTCTTACCTTTTAGCCATTCACTCATCCCGTCACCGTCACCTGCTGCTAAAACATACCAGTCAGCAGGGTTGTTTTGAGGATAGTATTGGTCTAAAACTTGTTGAATGGTTGAACGGTAATTATTCCTGATGTCGGTTAAGTCTTCTTGCAGGCGTTTTAGGGTTTGCTGATTATCAACTTCTGTTACGGCTTTAATCTGTTGTTGGATGTCTAAAACTTCTCGCGTTTCTAAATCTTCTATTAACCAGCCAGCATTCAATAAGCGTGGATGATAATGTCTCAACTCTGAGTCTTCATGGTCATCAATCCAGGGAATTCCCCATTTTTCGTTAATTTCGGGGATGATTTTCTCGGTTTTCAGCAGTGACTGGTGTACTGCTCGACAAGCTTGATGGTAGTGTTGTAGGTGGGTGCGATCGCTGACTTTTAAATAGCCTGCTACACCAGATGTCAGGTCAGGATAAGATGCGGCCATGGCTTGGGTGTTTTTGAGATTCAGTAAGTTGGGTAAAACTTTCTCTAACCCCCGCTTGACTGTCTCAGTTGCGTTTAGCTGTTCTCTACCATCAAATAAACCAGCTTGCTGTTCCCAGTGCTTTTTGGTTTCACCTTCAGTTATCCAATCTTGACCGGGATGTACCACTGGTCCAATACCAGAAATGGTGGAACGCGGACCAAAAGCTGTGGGAATTTGCCAATTACGAGCATTTTTTACCGCACTCAGGGTAGATCGAGTTTGGTCAAAAATATGCGGCCACCAAGAACCAACATTAACACTAAACTTTCTCCCTTGCCTTTCTAAGCGTTGTTTGTATGCTTCCCTCAAAAAGGCAATTTCAGCAGGTTGAAAGAGTTTTTGTTTATCAATGGTGTTGTAAGCTTGATTTTGTGCATCCAACCAAAGTTGAAATTCTGCTTCCCGTTCTTGAGGAATAGCAGCATTTTTCAGGGATTCTTCTTCTTTACCAATGGGTACAGATGCCCAATAAAATTGCCATTGGGATTGTAGCCAACCGCTCCAACTGCTACTATTAGGTTGTAGGTCTGGCATCCAGTGGCGCTGATGGTGTAATTTGTCGAAAACGAGGTGGCTGATCAATTGCCATTCTTGTAACAGTGTCTGTTTGGCGGTTTGCATGGCAGCTTGGACTTTATCCTTTGGCAGTACCAACACCAGTACGTTAGGAAATCCTGCTGTGAGGAGGGCGCGATCGCTTGGTTTTTCAACCCAGTCGCTAAATTCAGGAAATTCTTGTAGTAACCAATGGTCAATGAGTGGTTGTTGGAAGAGGCTGGGGTAAAGTAAGCTATCGGGACCGTATTGTAAAGCGAGTTTCCAGCAAACTTTGGCTGAAAGATAGTGGAATATCCAAGAACCCGCCCAGAAGTCGCGCATTTTGCGACTGGCTTTAATCAATTCTTGTACTGGGCTGAAGGTGAAGCTGGCTAAATAGGGATGAGAGAGGGTATTATTTGATGACCAACGTTCTATTTCTGTTGTGGTCAGGTCATACCCTGCTAAAGCACCCAGCAAAGGCAGCAGTTATACTGGCGTGACTCCAAATGGAACTATCTGGTAGGCGAGTTTCTGCTGGCATTAACAGTAGGGATGCATCCTCGAATTCTTTGCAAGTTGTTTCTGGTAAACAACGCCACAGCCACCAAAATAGGGGTTTAATGTGATTTTTTGTTACTGCTGGTATCTTTTGTCGCAGATTTTCTTCTTTATTATCTAGGTATTTTTTCCGTTGTGCTAGCAGTTCTGAGTGCTGCTTAATTTTAAAGTTGAGTTTTGCCCCAGACAGCAAATGAGAGATTTGTAAGCCTTTTTCCTGGTTATGACTACCATAGTTGACACTTTGGGTAACACTGCCAATGGCGGCGCGATCGCTTGCTGAGGAGATGTAGTCAGCTAAGAGGATGTGTTTGAGAACTTTACCACCGGATGTTTCTGGATTCCAGTCGTTATCCACCCAGTTTTTCATCACTTCCAGTTCTTGCCAGAAGCTATTACCACCCCGCCCAGTGTTGTTGTGTAACGGTTTTAGCACAGGGTCATGGAGTAATCCCCAGATTTTTGCTTGCCAGTATGCTTCTGACACAGGTGATTTTCCTTTTGTAGCATCTGGTCATTATTGTATGAATTGATATATGGTTTTGTCCAATATCAGTAGATATTCATAGGAATGAATTGGGGGGTTTTCAAGTTGGTTCCTGGTAATGCTTTTTACCAAGAGTTAAGGTTTGGGTGAATATTTTCTTATTTATTGACAAGTTGGAAGGATTATGTTATTAACCGCAGATGAACGCAGATGAACGCAGATGAAACTGTAGTTTATTAGACATCTCCAGAAATTAATTGTGAGTTGCCCAAAATCTTTGTAGAGACGCGATCTGGCACTTCGTGCCGCAACGAGAGGCGCGTCTCTACATCTTTTATGGAGATGTCTATTTGTTTTGGGTTAGCAAACACTCAAAAACCGAGTATTGAACTCGTTGACCATAGCCTTCCAATAAATCGGATATCTTCTTTCGGCGTTTGTCACAGGGAACATCATAAGCTACCACATACAAAAACATGGAACTTAGCGAATTTGATAGGGTTGATAAATGTGGCTGGGGTTGTACACAAACTGCTTGTATGCCTTAACCTGTTGAGTGAGTAAGTCCCATCATAGAGGTTGTTTGAAAAGTTGTTGGCGGTATCGAAGCACTTATTGATCGGAACTAACCCCCCTTAAAAAGGGGGGAACTGGAATCAAAGTCCCCCTTTTTAAGGGGGGAACTGGAATCAAAGTCCCCCTTTTTAAGGGGGATTTAGTTCTATCTAAAAGTATTTGATACATCACTAAGGACTTTGAAAACATCCTCATAGACTCTAGCAAAACTTTCTCTTAACTCCTCAATTTTTGACTTATTATTAGCCATATTATTTTCAAATCTCAACCACAATAAGCGTATCTATTGGCACTATGTAATCTAGATGTTATCATAAGGAATATAAGGGAAGAACAAACTACACCCTTATCAGGAGGTGATAAAAATAACTCAAGCAAATGGCGGCAACGGTTCCCAACAGCCCAATCCCAAAGATTTAGAAGTCTTTGAGCCAGCATTCGCCCCAGGCGATGAAGAGGAAAAAATTGGGTGGTATAGAACTGATGTCAAAGGCGAGGAGGGAGAGGTAATTCCCGATTCCGAACTCCCTCCAGAGTTAAAAGACAACCCACCCGACAACGCTAGTTAAAACTAGCTAACTAAACCCCCAAGACCCCCTTGGGGGCAAACTCTGACTAAAGTATAGCAAATGAACACAACAACATCCGTTTACCTCCCTGACTACTATCGCGTGTTTGAGCGTATTGCTGGTGGATGGCTGATGAAACCAAGTCATTTTTTCTATAGGCATACATCGTCAAAAACTTCGGACAACGATCTTCAGTCTTTGTACGACATCTCGCCGCAACAAGTTGCCATTGAACTATTTCGGATCAATGGTGGGAGATCTGGCTACTATTTAGCGGATTTACGTAGTCAGAAAAATTACTACTACTGCGGTCAGGAGCCGGAAAGTGTAAAACTTAAGTTACTTGAATTGGGCATCGGTCGGGTCGATCCAATGGAGAAGCATCATGGCTAAATCAGGATATCAACGCATCAAAGAATATCGCGCTCGCCAATCTTCAGGTGAACAACTTCCCACCTGCAAGATTTGCGAGCGCCTGATTAAAGGCAAGTTAAGTGTTGCGCGTGGAATATGCTCTTACTGCTTTCCAAAAACCATTGAAGGTAGTCAAGCCAATAAAGACGCCGTGAATCGTCATCGTGCCCAGCACTGATTAGAAACATTCAGCCCTCGTTTTCGCCACTGCGTTGCTTTATGAGTGATCGCTATCGAGACAATCCAGCTTTAGGTAAAGCGTAAAAGTGAAGTTTTTCTTCGCGTTCTTCGCGTCTTCGTGGTTCAAAAAGATTTTTAAACCGCGTTCGCCGTTAGGCGTGCCGAAGGCAAGACGCGAAGAACACGAAGGAAATCTAAGTCTTACGACTTGCACCTTGAAAGGGCTGGTCCTAGGAGATATGTTTATAAATCATTTAGGATTGCTATAGATTACGGTAATGAGATGCAAATTGGTACCGACAACCAGTCTGAGAAATAGCCTAAAGTCCTCACTACCAAATTTTCACGTCAAAACCTCTCTTTCTTTTCTTGGCGTCTTCTCCCAAGGGGAGACGCTGCGCGAAGGCGTCTTGGCGGTTCGTTAAAAAAAAATAATTTTCACAACTCAAATAGCATTACTATATTAGCCAAAAGCAGCTGCACTGAGAAAACTTTACAATCCTTTCCAAACAAACCATCTAGAAATATCTCAAAAAAAATTGTATAATAACGGGAAGTCAAAAAGCAAAACTGATTTTGACATACACTTTTCCCTTTTAAACCAACAACGCTATTTGACTAACCATTAGAGATTTTACATTGGGGTTTTCACACTCAACACCCTGACAAAACAAAAGTGAGATTAACTCACTTACCCTAAGCATCTTGTCGCGGGTGCAGCAAAATGCCTGATACTTGGTGGAGGAAGGTAATTCGTAGGGTAAAGACTCGGCAGCGTGTGAGGCATACCTCACCAGTCTTCTCCAAAATCCATGCATTAACCTATTGTAACTGTGCAACTCAATGACTGCTGTTAATCATCAGTGGCTGCCAGCATCGGCAGATTTAACTTTATTGCAGGATGATGTCCATGTCTGGCGCATCCACCTCGATCAACCAGAAGCACAACTGCAACATTTGACAGAAATCCTCTCCAGCGACGAAATTTCTCGGGCGAAGCGGTTCTACAAAGAACAGCATCGACACCGTTTCATCGCAGGTCGTGGTATTCTCCGAACTATACTAGCCCGCTACTTAGGTATAGACCCACAACAGTTGCAGTTTGGTTATGAACCTAACGGTAAACCAGTATTACCAGATACCTTAAATCAAACAAAGCTGTGGTTCAACTTAACTCACTCCCAAGACTTAGCTTTATGTGCAGTGAGTCGCGATCGCCTAGTTGGTGTAGACCTAGAATACATCCGCCCAATCTCCGACATTCTCAACCTCGCCAACCGATACTTTTCACCCAACGAATACGCAGTCATGCGATCGCTTCCTCCTCACCAAATGCAAGAAGTCTTTTTCCGCTACTGGACTTGCAAAGAAGCTTACTTAAAAGCCACAGGAGTAGGAATAGGACAGTTAGAACAAATAGAGGTTTTGCTAACTCCAACAGAACCCGCCAGACTGAAAACCGATCAACAATGGAGCGTGTTTGAATTAATACCCGCAAAAACCTCCGTAGCAGCAGTAGTTGTTGAAGGTTTTGGCTTACATCTCAAGTGCTGGGAATATTAATATCTCACGCAAAGACGCAAAGACGCTAAGAAAACCTTTGCGTCTTTGCGCCTTTGCGTGAGGCTATCATTACCCAACCATTTTGCTGGGTTTCGCTTTAACTCCTAACTCCCAACTCCTCACTCTTCAAAAACCCACTCTGAATCAAGTAGGAGGAGTATGTCATAAACAATTGAGAGTCTAGTGGGGAACAGACGATGGAACTACCTGCAAGTGCGTCAAGGGTTTCCTGACAACTGATGATGGGTCTTCTGGCTTGCAAATACAAGTCTGGGATAGTAAGTTGTTCTTCAGACCAGCGTTCAAGTAAGAAAGGTCGTAGGGTGTAGAGAGGATTGTCTACAGAAGACAGATTGTTGACTAAGTGTGCTTGCCATTTATCATAGGGTATCAACTCCATGGGAAACCCGAAAGAACGCATCCAGTCAATTAAGTTTTTGAAGGGGACAGGTTGAGGATGTTGCAGGTGGAAAGCTTTGCCTATGGATTCTTGCTGACGCGATAGATAAACAATTGCTTTGGTAACATAGTCTACAGGTGACATATCTAGCATGTAGTCTACATCGGGAAAACATCCCATTTGGAGACAGCCTTTAACCATTAGATTGATAAAGTCATCTGTGTTGCATACACCTGTTTGACTATGCCCTGATATCAGTGGTGGTCTATAGATAGTAACGGGAACTCCGCGATCGCGTGCAACTTTAACTAATTTTTCCGCCACCCATTTAGTCTGAGAGTAACCGAGAAAAATACCTTCCCAATGGTCGAAGCTATCCTGTTCTTTGACAACTTTGCCAGCGTAAGCAGGTGATTCAAAAATAGCGACGCTGGAAACGTAATGTATTGGCTTGACTTTATATTCACTTGCCAATCGCAAAACTTCCTGTGTTCCCAGAACATTGGCAGTTTTCAGTGCTGAGTAGGGATAAACATAATTTAGCATAGCAGCACTGTGATAGATGGCATCAAGATTTGCTGCCAACATTTCAAACCCTTGAGTGCTAATCCCTAAGAGTGGTTTACTTAAATCTCCTACAACAGGGATAATTCTGGGACTGTATTCTTCTTCCCAAAGAAAGTATTGTTGTAAGTTCTTTTTCAGTTTCTGTTTGCCTTCTTCTTGATTGGCTGCACGTACTAAGCAGTAAATATCTGCGTCTGTTTTGTGTAGCAGTTCTTGAATTAGAAAGGCTCCTAAAAAGCCTGTTCCTCCAGTTACAAAGACATTATCTAGGTTATTTGTCAACTTGAAAGATTTAGATGCAGGACGGATAGCCGGATCTAGAACAACTTCGGCGCTCAAATTTAGGGTTGGAGTTTTGATAAGGGAAACAGTTGTGCCGCTGTCTGACCCCAAATCTTCTGATTCTTCGGCTAAGCGCTGTGAAAGTGCTTCAACATTTGGGTAATGCCAAAGTAGGGTAGGAGATACTTCAAAACCTAGCATTTTCTCTGTTTTAGTAATCAGAGACATCGCCTTTGCTGAATCCAAACCGTAGCTATCTAATGATGCTTGGACATCTATTTCGTCTGGCTTTATTTTAAGTGCTTCTGCAAGATTCGACAAAAGCCATGCTTGAATTTCTGCTGCCGTATAAGACTGTTTTGAAGCCATCATTTGCACACCTCTAACATAGAACGAACTGGGCAATACTGACTGTATTCATCCTGGATTTGTAGTCCTTGGATTTTCAAACTTTGAATGCGGTATAAAAATGCAGCCCCCGTCATAATGTGGTGAGCAACATCTACGACCTGACGATTATTTGGCTCAGATAAATAGGAACCCCGCACCCAGTCATTAAAACTCCCCATTGCTGGACCGCACCAAATTTGATAATCTACTTCGCGACCCTTTTCTCCAGAACTAGACCAGCGGGAGGACAATCCTAAATACCAGCGGAAAATCGCCGCCATTTTCATTTTTGGATTGTTCAGTGTTCTTGCCAATTTTTCGGGATTTTTCTCGCCTAAATACGCGACAGTTTCTTCCCATACTTGGGCAAGAGTTTTGCGAAAAATTTGTTTTTCTAATTTCTCTCTTTCTAGAACAGGAATGTCTTCAATTGAGTCATAACTTCTGTATATTTCATAGAGTTTTTGCGCCCGTAGAGGAAACATCGTTCCTTTTTTCAGGACTTGAAGTTTGACTCCCATTTCAAACATATCCGCTGCTGGGGCCATCATCACATCCGCCATGTCTACTTGCGCTAGCAATTGCTTGGTATGCTGACAACTTCCGGCTTCAACACAGGACTGATTAATGGAACCAGTCATGACATAAGCAGCACCCATCATAAAACCAGCTAAAGCTGATTGTGGTGTGGCGATTCCTCCTGCTACTCCAACTCTCACGGGTGTTGAGTAACGATATTTTTCCTGAATTTCATCCCTTAATGCTAGAATAGACGGTAAGAGACAAACCAGTGGTCTATTGTCTGTATGACCCCCGGAATCAGCTTCTACAGTAATATCATCTGCCATCGGTAGCTTGGCTGCAAGAGTCGCTTGTAACTCAGTGATGAGTCCTTGTTCAACCAGTTCCTTGAGAATTTTTGGTGGTGCTGGTTGCAGAAATTTGGTCGCTACTTCTCTGCGAGAAATTTTGGCAATGACTTTGTTTCTGATTTCAATTTGATTGGCTGCATTCAACCCAAGTCCAGATGCACGGTAATAAACAATGTTGGGAGTCAAGTCTAAAAATGCAGAAGCTTCTACAGTTCTTACCCCATATTTGAGGTATAAATCCACTGCGCGACGTTCAATTGCTGAATCATTGGGACTGTGAATTAAATTAAATGCGTAAGGTCCAAATCCCAATTCTGCTTGAATGGAGTTAATAGCAGCTTCTAGACGCTTTGGACTTAAACCACCAGCACCAAAGGAACTCAAAATTTTTGCTTTTCCTAGTGCAATGACCATTTCCTCAGAAGCAATACCGCCAGCCATTGCACCAGTAGCATAGGCATATTTTACGCCATGAAAGCTGAGAAAGTTTGGATCTCCCAAATTGTGAGTTGAGATTGGTGGAACAGCTGTCAGGATTTCTACTTGTCCTGTTTTACTATTTTCTGCTGGACTCAAATAACCTTCGTTGGTGACACCAATTTTTCCTGCTAGTTTAACGATGTAGCAAGGTTTATCTAAATTGAGCAATTTCTCTTTTATATCTGCTTGTGTAAAAGCTACACAATCTAGAAGCCCTTTCCATACCTGGTGGTTGTTGAAGTTGGCACGAAAGCCTAGACCATTATCGTATTTACCTAGTACCGCATCTTCAGTTTTCACGGTATTTATTCCTTTAATTTTACTTTGGTTGGCTAATAGCTAATTGTTAATTCTCCCATTACACCCTTCCCGAATATTACCTATAGCAATCCTATTTGATATCTCAACAGAGGGGACAAGGGGGACAAGCCAGAGGTGTTTATAAATCATTTACTCCCTTTCCGCCCGAAGATTATCTATTTAATAAACCGCGAAGACGCAAAGGACACGAAGAAAGAAGAGAAAGAAGATCGGTAATCTTACACGGGGAAGGGAGTAGGATTGCTATAGCAATTAGCTATTAACGATTAACTATTGATTCAGCAAATTTTCAGCGCAAGCTATTTGTAATTGAATGATTTCGCTCATTTGCTTGCTAAATTCATGTCTGGATTTTAAGAAAGCAGCGTGGGTTTTAGTAACGCTGGAATTGTTCACACTCAGTTTTTGATAATGAGGGTACATGGCTTCAGAAATCTTGGCTTCGTAACCATTAGCTGGTGACTCATTTGATTGTAATTGTTCTTGAGATTCAAAACTGTGTTCAAAGACATTTTTCATTTCGGCTTCCTCTTGCTGAGTCGTTAAGGGAGGGGTGTTATGGAAATTATTTCTCATACCTTGAGGAGGATTGATGGGTTCAGACTCTACAGATGGAGGGATGTTTTGAGGCTGTTTGACAGTACGGTAAAGCTGTAGGTTTGCTGAGACGTTTTGAAAAAGTTTCTTGTTTTCTTCACTCAAGATTGTCGCAGCAATTCGATTTCCACCCAAGGTGACGGTTTTAGTTGTTAATTTACTGTGGCTGGAGGTTTCTTTTCCTTGACTATACAGTGGTGATAAGTCGAGAGAAACGCGATGGCTGAGGAGTTTTGCTAGTGCTTTGATGAGAGAAGCATGGTCATCCATACCTCTTCTATTGAGAGTGACGGTGACGTGTTCTTTACTTTCGAGGATTTTGTCAATCCATCGAGAACAAACACCGCCAGCACCAGCTTCGATAAATATTCTCGCTCCATCGTCGTAAACTCGGTTAACTAATCGTGGAAAATCAAGTTGTTGACATAGTCCTTGTGCAATACTGTGAGCGATCGCTCGACTTTCTAATGGAATTGGGCCATACTCAGATGCTGAGTAAAGAACTATGTCGGGTATTTTGTCTTGAATTGGTAATGTGTTAACTCTCGCGATTTCCCCATACTCCGATCGCATCGTCTCGCAATGGATAACATGGTCAAAGGGAGCGCGGAAAGCATTGCAGCCTAGAGTTTTGATGACTCTATCACAAGCTGCTGGATCGCCAGCGATGACAACTTCTTCTGGTGTATTTATCTGAGTGAGATAAACGCGGTTCTCATGTTTGAGGCATTCTCTAACCTGGGATGGAGTCGCTAAGAGAACATAGTTACTCCAAAAATTATTGTCTGGAAACTGTTTGACTGATGGTAATCCCCAATACTCACGTACAGCATTCTTCGCACCAGATATTCTATCTGCAAACAGAGGGGATGCGTGCAAGGCATTAATCCCTTGGCTAAAATGACTCCATACCCCGGCTGCGGACATCATACTAGTTTCGCCCAAGCTATACCCAAACAGAAATTTTGGCTTGACTTGGAAATCATCGCGGATAATTGCAGTCATGAATCTGGTGAATACCATGTCAGTATCAAATGTTGCCAGGGAATCATCGAGCAATTGCTTTTCGAGAGTTTCCAGTTGCCTAGTTGACAATTTATTTAAGCTTCTGGGAAATACAAGCTTGGAATTTTCAGCGACAATGGTCTGAAGACTTTTGATTGCTGCATCATCATGAATTTTGGGGAATAAGCGGAAGAGATTGCGAGAAATGCCAAGATAAGAATTGATAGCAGCAGGATAGACGTAAGCGATCGCTCCCTTTTTACCCAGAGGTTTAGCTGTGAAATAACTACCAAGTGGCGTTTGCCAATCTTCAGAGTGTTCAAAGGCATTATTTACCCCTTTGCGAGCAGATTCTATTTCTCTGGCTAACTCGTTTTTGTTGCGTCCCAAAATTGCTAGGGCGTAGTTTGCGTTACTACGCGCTTGAAAAGTAGCAAAAGTCTGGCTGGCAACTGTGCCAAGAGTGGTAGAATTTTCAATGGTTGTCTGGAGAGTGTTAATCTGCTGGAGTAAATCTGAGCGATCGCTAGCAGCAATTGGAAACAGATAAAAAGGCATTTGCTCCAAATACTTGCTGTTACGCTGTTGCTGGTGGGGTTCTTCCGACAAGATTAAATGGGCGTAACTCCCATCCATTCCCATACCATTAATTGCAGCTACCCTCTTATTCACTTCCTTGCCTAAAAACCAAGGTCTTGATTCCGTAGCCACATAAAAAGGACTACCTTGCCAAACCTCTGTGTTTTTCACACCAGACCATTTGGGTGTGGCTGGAATATACCTATAATAAAGACACAAAGCTGTTTTAATGAGGCTGGCAATTCCCGAAGCTACATAAGTATGACCGATATTAGCTTTCACACTGCCCATGGCACAGCTTAGACCATTCTTATCTGCTGGATAAGCCTGGAGTAAACCTTGGATTTCTGCTTCATCTTCTTGGGGAATACCACTACCACAAACTTCCAGATATTCAATGTCTGTGGGTTTAATACCTGCCATTTGGAAAGCTTGTTGACAGACAGAGTTGATGGTTTCTGCATCAGGCGTTGTCTGTGCCAAACTTATTGCATCAATGACTGCGTAAATGCGATCGCTCTCTTGTTGAGCAGTTTCATGGCGTTTAAGAACGACTGCTCCTGCACCTTCCCCGACTATCCAACCATTCGCCTTCTGATCATAACTCAGGGTGGCGACACCTGTATTCATTTTTGCCAGTTGATTTCGCAACAAGACATTTTCCACCCCGCCTGCTAAATCAATGGCACCAACAAGCACAGCATCTGCTTCGCCAGTTGTTAAGAGATGTTGTGCTACTTCCAAGACCTTGAAAGTGGAATTTTCTCCAGCAGTGATGGTGAATGAAGGAGCAGTAAAATCCCACAGGGCAGAAATACGACTCGCCATGATGTTGGCGATGTAACTGACATATTCGCTGCTTTCTACTGGATTATGAATACCGTCTTTGACAATGGTTTCAAGTTGAGCAATTGTTTCTGCTGGCAATGAGATTTCCCCATCACTCAAAGCTTGTTGAATCTGCCACGACAAATTCCATCTTTGCTGTAGTTGGTGAACCGAAAACTCTGTTTCTGCGGCGATAATGACTGCTACATTTGCACCCTCTTTAATTCCCGCATCTTTTAAAGCGCGTTCTGCCACTTTGAGAAGTAACAGTTGTTGTGGGTTGAGTTTGTCAAGTTCATTCGGGGGGATTTTGCTAGATATAGTATCGATTTCAAAATCTTTAATGTATGCTCCAACTGGTGGTTTTCCGTCTGTCAACCCGTACTCTTGAAGTAAGTTCTCCTGTTCTTCTATGCCGTACCATCTATTAGGTGGAAGGGGTATAAAATGCTGTGTACCCTCATAAATACTGCGTTCAAAAGCATCTAATCCATTGCAAGCACCGAAAAAGGCATCCATACCCACAATTGCCATTTTGACGGGTTGCAACGGTTCGTTTGAGTCAATGAATTGTTCTGTGGTTCCCTGTTCCAAAATCATATGGGCGTTGGTACCACCAAGACCAAAAGCACTGATAGCTGCCCGTTTTACTGGTACTTTATTGGGCCAATTGGTGGTACTTCTAACAATTGTTTTAGGTGAAATAACATTGTTTTGCTCACCTATAGGGTCAGTGATATTAATAGTTGCTGGAATGACACCTTTAGACATACTCAAAAGTACTTTAATCACGCTTACTGCACCAGCAGCGGTAAGCAAGTGACCAACATTGCTTTTAACAGAACCTACGAGTGGGGTTGCTTGATGTTGACCAAAGAAGGTTTCAACGGAGTTGTATTCGGTTGTGTCTCCCAACAATGTACCAGTAGCATGACACTCGAGGTAATCGATAGTTTTAGGGCTGATTTGTGCCTCTTGGTAGGCGCGTTCAAAAGCCAGCATCTGCCCTTTAGGATTAGGACTCAGCAAGTGTTTTCCCTTGCCATCATTAGAAAGTCCGTTACCGCAGATAGTAGCATAAATGCGATCGCCATCTCGAACAGCATCACTGTATCGTTTCAGCACCAGCATCCCAACTCCATCAGCGGTAATCAGCCCTCTAGATGACTTATCTAAAGGACGGCTGATGTCATTATCTTCTGGATACCCTTGAATACCAGAAAATAACATCCGTATAAACAGAGGGTCTGCACAACTGATTCCTCCCGCTAACATCAAATCAGCTTTATGCGTCCACAAATAATGAGATGCTAGCTTAATAGCATATTGTGGTGATGAACAGGCAGCATCCATGCAAAAATGAATATTCGATAAAGAAAGGGCTTGGGCGATAATAGCTGCTGGCAAGCCTGATATCATAGCATTAGAAGTGGAGGCGTTTGCAGAACCAGGCAAAGAAGCCAACTGGAATTCTTCATACTGCAAAAGTTCTCTGACACAAGATGTCAGCACTTCTTGATAAATGGGAGCAAATAATTGATTAGAGAATTTGGTAGGTAAAGCGAGAGTACCTAATATCACTCCACATTTTGAGAGAACAGCTTCTTTCCCCAAATAACCACTATGCAGCAAAGCTTTTTTAGCAACATCAAGTGACCATTTAAAGGTATTATCCAAGCCTTCCAGAAATTCCGCAGGCAGATTATATCCAGTTGCATCAAACTTAAAGTTACGAATGAATGCTCCCTTCAACGAATAAACCTTGTCCGCTTTCCCTTTAGCTGCATCATAAAAAATTGTTGGGTCAACTCCCATTTCCTCAACACTCGCCGATACTGTCGAGTCTTTCTGTTGAATCAAATTCTGCCAAAATTCTTCAGGATTTTTAGCATCCGGAAAAAGGCATGAAAATCCAATAATTGCGATCTTTTCCACTGATTATGTCCTTATATTGTTGTACTACTCTAGATGAGGAGTGGGGAGTGGGGAATGGGGAATGGGGAGTGGGGAATAATGGGGAGGGGGGAGTGGGGAATGGGGAGTGGGGAATAATGGGGAGTGGGGTAGAGAAATTTGGCGTTGCATATTTGCGGGATGATTTTAATTTCTCTGTCAATTGAACAACTTAATTCTTGGCGTTCTTGGCGTCTTGGCGGTTCAATCTTCATCCCCATGTTATGCAACGCCAGAAATTTTTATGTTTAGTGGTGTACGTAGTTCATGACCACTGCTTCTGGTAAACTATGGGAGGCACCAGCCCACAGAATTCATTCCCCCCCTCCTCCCCACTCCCCATTCCCCACTCCCCACTCCCCTCTTCCCCTCCTCCCCTCCTCCCCACTCCCCACTCCCCACTCCCCTCCCTCAAGTTTTCAGTGATTGGGTAGGTATAATAGTCCCCCTACCTCCCCCCAGACGTGAGTATACTTGCCCTTGGCGATCGTGTACGATGAAATCAGCAGTGACGCTAGTTGCTGTCTTCGCCTTAACTTCGCAAGAAACGTAAAAAGGAGTATTGCAGGGAGTCTGTATGAACTGTTCATACTTTTGAATTCCAGCCGGTAAGCAAATTTCCTGATGAAAATGCTGCATCCAAATCCATAAAGGATGAGTACTTAGGTCAATTGAATAAGGATTGACCCACGCCACTGGAAACTGTCCTTGTTGTTTATCTGTGATTTCGTGCCAAATGCATTCAGTTGTGATTTTTGCTTGACTAATATTGATCACCTTTTTGAGTTCTTGGAAAGAAGCACCATGAAATAATGGAAATAATGTTGATTTTCCAGTTTCATAAAAATCTTTACCAGTGGTAGTGATGATTTTATCTTCTTCAAGATTTAAACGTTCATAAGTAGGACCATTAGGTAGTTCTCGCACAAGCTGAACCTGAGTGATGCTGAAATGATAATTGATTTTACCTTCTGGGGTTTGACTCCAGATTTTTGCCTGAAAGAGGATTTCCTGAGAATCAGTTTTAGCAATTTCTTGCAGGTCTAGAATATATTCTGTCGCCTGAGTTCCATTGAAAGTAATTCCCTTCAAGACTTTGAAATCTGTGTAACTGAAAAACCTATAACCAGGATAAAGTTGTTCGCAGGCATTAATAATCCATGACACAGCACAAGTAGCTGGCAAAACTGGCTTACCAGCAATCATATGATCCTGCAAAAAGGGATTGGCTTCTAGTGACAGCCGACGGCGAATATGGTAGTTTCGTAGTTCTGGGTCTAATGGTGCAGGAGGCGGAACGAGTGGACTACCAATGACAACTTGTGTCGTTCCATGATTGGCGGGATGGAGTTCGTTGACCAGCATTTGTGTCCCAGTTTCCACTGGAATAATATCTATACCCCGTCGTGCAAACTCTTTTTTCAATTCCGCTGTCACCATACCGCTGTCCCATCCTCCCCAATTGATAGCCACTACATGACATTTGGGATAGCGTTGCTTGACTAGATGGGCTGATTTGTTGAGAATTTCGTTGGCAATAGCATAATCAGACTGTCCAACATTACCGTAGAAACCTGTTACAGAAGAAAACAAAACTAAATATTCAAGTTGACTGGGTTTGACGCAAGTCAGGAGATTTTCTAATCCCTTGACTTTAGCAGTATAAACCTTCTCAAAATCCTGTTCTGTTTTCTTTTCAATCAACTTATCTGCTAAGTTGCCAGCACCATGTATGATTCCGGTAATTGCTCCTGTGCGCTCAATCACAGTAGCAAGTTTCTGCTGTAAAATATGAACATCGGTGACATCAACACTCAAATATTCTGCCTCACCTCCAGCTTGTTGAATTGCCTCCAAAGTTTGTTTAATTTCGCGGCTGGATATAATCTTGTTATAAAACTTTTGAAGAATCATGGGTGTGGGCTTTTCTCCGAGTGAGATAAGATGTTCCATGATGCGTTTTTTTAATGTAGGTTCGTCAGCACAATCCTTAGCCCAACTCGGTTCACTGTCTTGGGCTTCTGAACGACCTAGGAGGATGAATTTGCAGGGGTGGTGCTGGGCTAATTTGATAGCGCATTTAGCTGTGATGCCTTTTGCACCTCCGCTGACGAGAAAAACTGATGAGGAATGAATCTGGGTTGCTAGTGTCATAATTTTTCCACGTTCAATGGGTTTAGTTCGTTCGTTCGTTCGTTCGTAGTTGCGCTTCAGCGCTTTTTACATCGCAGGTTCTATAGGAATCCATTACTCCCTTCCCGCCACAAGAAAACCTTTCTTCTTCTCTTCTTTCTTCGTGTACTTCGCGTCTTCGTGGTTCGTTAAAATAGGTAATCTTAGACCGGGAAGGGAGTAGTTCGTTCGTAGTTGGACTTTAGCGCTTTTTGAATCGCGGGTTCTATGCGCTAAAGCGCAACTACAAACCTAGATTTTCAAAATGAGCGTAGTTGGACTTTAGCGCTTTTTGAATCGCGGTTTCTATGCGCTAAAGCGCAACTACAAACATAGAACTTTTAAATGATTTGTGAGGTTTGAGGTGATAAGTTCGTATTTTGATAGGTATTTCATCAGGCTTTTCTGGAGGAAGAGGTTTTGTCACTGCTGCTATCATTATGACTAATCCTGCCATGACAGCCACTATTATTGGCAAAAGCATACTACTTTCTATTTCTGTTTGAGTTTGTGGCTCTATTTGTGTTTTACTTTGTGGTTCTATTTGTGTTTTAGGTTGTGGTTTTTTTTCCGGTTTTGGTTGTGTTTCTATTTCTATTTCTGGTTTAGTCTCTGGCTCTATTTTTGGTTTTGGTTGTGTTTCTATTTCTATTTCTGGTTTAATCTCTGGCTCTATTTTTGGTTTAGGTTGTGGTTCTATTTCTGTTGAGGTTAGCATCCTAGCTTGTGAACCAGGAGTGATGAGTCGAATATCACCAAGGTCTCTGTTATCAGGTAATAGTTTAATGATGGCTTTATAGGTTATATATTTTTTGGATTCAATCGTTAGTTGTCCATCAAAACTATCGCTACCATCGAATTTGACTGTAAATCTATAAATCCCTTCAAAATCGGTGTAGACAAAAGGTGGAGCGCCAGGAAAATTAAGTAATATTTTAGCTCCACTGATAGGGGCTTGTTTGTCTTGATCAAGAACGCGACCAAGAAAATGAATTCCTTGATTTTTTTGCATATGTTCACTGGACATTAAGTTGTGAAATCAAGGCTTGAAGGAGGAGAAAAAATTAAAAATGCATAATTTTTAATTTTTTCTCCTGTCTCCTACTCAAAGGCGCTGATGAGTGTCACTCGTCCCTGTGGGCCGTAAGCGACTTCAGTGATATAACGATTGGGGTCGTGTAGTTCAGCTATGATGCTATGTGCTGACTCTTGACTATCAATAGTGGGACTGAGATCAATCGCCCGACAAAATACTTGTTGCCATTCCCAGTTAAGAGTTTTTGTCAATCCGAATAAACCAGCGCTGATGGGACCAAAGTTGACACATTGTCCAAGACCAAAGGTTCCATCGAGACGAACGACAGTGCAGAAACAACTGCGTCCACGACGCGCTGCTTGATTAAGGGATTGTTTGAGATGTTTCGCCATGAAGAAAACATGCTTAACGATCGCTTTTTCCTCTTCAAGGTAGGGAATTTTACCGTTATGACTGACCTCAAATACAGGGTTGAGATGGATGAAAGCACCAATAGAACCGTAATGAGTGGCGATCGCTGCCAATTGTTGTTGTAGATGTTCCTCGCTGAGGTCTGAGAGGATAACACGATGAACTTCTGTAGGTAAAGGTACTTGTTGTGGGATGAGTGAAGGAGGGAAACTTAAAACCACTACTTTCCAACCTTGTTCTACCAGGGATTTCGCTAACTTGGAAGTGGTGAGGGTGCCATCATCGGTGAGTAAGCCGATGTGCCCCTCTGGTAAAGTGAAATCCAAGAAATCTGGTTGAGGTAGGGTTTTAAGTTTAACTTGACGGCGTAGACTATTGTTGTTTAGTGTAGCTGGCTCGTTACAAGACTGGTGCTGATACTTTTTTTTTTCACCTCCACTTAACTCTTGGAGATACTCTACGATTTGACCGATAGTACGTAGTTCTCCCAAATCTTCCACATTAGGCTTGGGCAAATCGGGATACATCTCCTGCATCGCCCCCAAGATTTCCACACGTTTGATGGAATCAATACCTAAGTCAGCCTCCATATCCATGTCCAGTTCTAGCATTTCTACTGGGTAGCCTGTCTTCTCACTGGTAATGGCTAACAAGCTTTCACCCAAGAGGGGGAGGGGGGAATGGGGAGTGGGGAATGGGGAGTGGGGAGTGGGGAGGGGGGAATGGGGAGTGGGGAGGGGGGAGGGGGGAGAATTCTCGGTGTCTACGTGTTGTTGCGGGGATTCGTCATCTTTGTGTGTTGTATCAGACACGGGTTGAGAGGCATTAGATTGCAGATACTGTACAATTTGACCGATGGTGCGTAGTTCTCCCAAATCTTCTACATTGAGTTTGGGTAAATCAGGATACATCTCCTGCATCGCCCCCAAGATTTCTACCCGCTTGATGGAGTCAATTCCTAAATCTGCCTCCATATCCATGTCCAGTTCTAGCATTTCTACTGGGTATCCCGTCTTCTCACTCGTGATAGCTAACAGGGTTTCACCCAAGACGGGGAATGGGGAGTGGGGAGTGGGGAGTGGGGAATGGGGAGTGGGGAGTGGGGAGGATGGGGAGGGTGGGGTATCCAGAGTTACGGAAACCTGGGAACGGGGCGAGGTTGGCGCAACTAAAGCAAAGGAAGATTCT
>JADQBA010000306.1 GCA_016903675.1 Stigonema ocellatum SAG 48.90 = DSM 106950
ATAAAACTAGTTATACAACTGACCTCATTAAAGTACAATCGTTAGTTAGTATGAGCCATAGCCGAGTATTGTAGTTTAACAATCTACATTAGTAGCCAGTTATAAGTCTCGATTCTTAATAAGCGTAGCGTTATGAAAGTAGCCTTGTCATTTATACTGGTTAGCGTACTTTTCCTGACGGGTTGCAAATCCGATCAGACAACGCCCACGGCTGATCCAGCCTACATCGCTGAACAAACCGCTTTGCAGGCTATACCCTTCGGTTGTCAGCCCTTAACCTCTGCATTTACCCTCAAAGGAACATTCAATGGTCAACCCGTTTGCCTGGCGGGTGATAGCTTGAAAGCGGACAGTAGCCGGTTTGTGAGCGGTACGGTAAAAGTCGGTAACGGTGCCAATCTAAAATATTTTGCCAGCTACATTGACCAGTTTAAGCCTGCACCGGCTGGCCTACTAGCTATCCATACTACGTCGATTGATACTTCAGTAACGCTCACCAACTATTTACGTCAACCCGGTCTGTTAAATACGAACCTGCCTATTGCTTATGCAGCGCCCACCCCTAACTCAGGCTTCCCCTACTATGGTATTGAATTTCAACTGCCGGTTACGATCAAAACCGCAGCCGGTGAGCAACAAGGGCGCATTACGTACACCTCCACTAACATCCATCAGCCAACGAGTTCGTATTTACGCTTAACCCAAGTGAAATCGCTCGCCAATGGGTACGCCTTGACGTATCGGTTTTCAGTTCGACTCTATAGTGGTAGCTACCCCGAGTCGCTTTGGCTCGATATAAGCGATGCCGAACTAACCTGTTTTGCTCCGACAAATCTGAAATAGTCACCTGAATAGAGGCTCTTTTACTACCTACTCAGAACCATTGAGGATAGGATCAGTTTGTCCAATCGCATCTACAATTAGCCTGTAATAATGTGTCAAATCTAGAAAAACTACAAGACTGATATTTATGTGGATGTGCTAATATATTGCACTTTTTCGAGACTCGTCGTATAACTCAGAATATGTTAAGGGATTATTATAATAAAGAATCTATTTCTGCACTTACTCTCTGCACAGAATATTAATAATTGACTCCCCTAATTAGGGTTCTTTTGAAAAAGCATCATAGCGAGATAACGCCGTGATGAGTGTTGACTCGGTTAGCTTCTCTGTTTTATAATCGTCTAATGGCAGGTCAGGTAAAACCTTCTTGATTGCGGGTATATCAAGGGTAATGAATGTAGGTGATTGACCTTTTTTCTGAAGGTATAATTCCTCCCAAGAAGTGTATTTTCCATCAAACATATCGTCAAAGCTTACTTTCATCCCATACAGGCTACGATTAATCAGGTCAAATTTTCTCCTCCACTTTCTAAGCAGTTTAGTTTTACCATCATAGACAGTTTGGTAATAGCTAACTTGATTTGAACCTAAGGTTTTAAACGGGTCATTAATAAAATGTTCTCCCTCAAATATGAATTCATCGGGAAGAGCCGTAAAAACTTTTGAAGAATCTGGAAGACGACATTGAATCTGATTAAAAATCAGATTATACGACATTTCAACGGGTAACGTTTGTTGATTGCGGTAAATGAGCGCGCCAGGATGCCATTCGGTATTTCCTAAGAAAGGGCTTCCTAAATAAGTCCGAATTGGATTGCCATTGTTACGTCTAAATTCGTAAAGGGTAATAATTCGTCCTTTGGCATCTGTAGTAACTTTTCCATGCCCTGCCTGACCTCTGGCTTGGAGAATGACCAATAGAGCTATTAGAACAGACTTACCTATTGTAGAATACATAACTTACTTAGCCTTAGTGTAGGATTCAAATGTATATGAAGCCGCAATTAGTTGTATTAATACACTATTAAATTGAATTAATACTGTTGTATAAGTGATGTTATGTAAAGTCAGACAAAAACTCGTAAATGTCCGACAGGTTGTAAAAGGCCCCTCGTTTGCGTAATTATGTGTCAGACAAAAAGGCAGACATGACCATAAACGAGCCAGATCCCGACCAAAACCCCAAAAAAGCAGGGCAGACAGAAACTCCGGAAAGTCTGACACCTCTAAAAACAGGTAGACCAACCCGTGACACCCTGGAGCCTGCCCGCTGGACTATTCGAGGGATTGAAACCGATACCAGGTTAACCATCGAGAAAGCCGCCGAACGAAGTGGTAAAACGTTAGGCCAGTTTTTCAATACTGAACTTCGAGAAGCCGCAGCAAACGTACTCAAAAAAGGACATCAGCCCCCAGCTCGTACCGAAGACTTATCAACTGATCTGTTTGAGAAGATCAAGACCGAACTACGAGAAAGTCAAGCTGCCGAACTCCAATCCATTCGAGAAGCGATTGAAAGAAGGCCGGCCAGCTTGCGGGAATGGCTCTTTGGTAAACGCTCGTAATGGCCCCGCGCGGAGCAGTCTTGCAAAAGAGCAAGCCGGAATGCCGCTACGCAGCATTCACGAAAATTAACTAACTAATAATCAGGTAGTTAACTTTCAAAAATAACGGATAAAAAACGGATATTTCTGTAACTGTCTGATTACTAGTACTAAAAACACGTATTTTTGCAATTATTGGGGCCTAAAATGGCCTTTTTTTGTG
Source organism: Stigonema ocellatum SAG 48.90 = DSM 106950 (assembly GCA_016903675.1). Taxonomy (GTDB): domain Bacteria; phylum Cyanobacteriota; class Cyanobacteriia; order Cyanobacteriales; family Nostocaceae; genus Stigonema; species Stigonema ocellatum. The sequence goes on from JADQBA010000306.1 coordinate 2,614, forward strand.
CTTACTGGCCTAGGCGCAGAGCGGTCTTGCAAAGAGCGAGCGGGAACAGTACTCGCTACGCTCGAACTGTTCTAACGCTCTGATTGTCAAAGGGTAAAGAAATTATAAATATTAAAAAACTCAGTTTTTTATCAGTAAGTTGTACTAACTCGTTGATTTTCAGAGCCAAAAAACTGATTAAAATATCTATCTGCCCTTTTTAGGTGGGTAAACTTACAGTTAGAGCTAAAAAAAGGCCCTAAAACAGGGTATAAAAAGAACTTAAGAAGCAAGTGTCTATAACTATCTGATTATCAGTATAGCTCGGTTACCTACTTGGTAACGTAGCGTTACCTACTAGGTAATTTTGAGTTACCTTTTGGTGTATCATTAAGGTAAATTTTTTTTCCCTATATATTGACTTAAAAGGTAAAAAGCTTTTACTTTGGAGGTAAATACTATTTACCTTTATGAAGTACAGTAAGGTAACCGTTCATGAGCAATTTAAGGAGAATCCTTTCGTAGAGAAGGCAATACAAGATATCAGGATTGTTAAGAAGACTCAGGTGATCAGACCTAAGAATAGGGACGAGATTCAAATGATTACTTCGACTGATGGTGAAATAACTGGCTATACTGCTTTTACTCGATTTATAGAAGTTGATGAAGAGAGATTTGCCAAGGTTTACTTATCTCAATTTGCCTCATTTTGGGAGCTATCGAGAGCCGCTATACGTGTGTTCAGTTATATCTTATCAGTACTCAAGCCAAAACAAGATTCGTTTATTTTCAAGATGGACGACTGTCTAGGTCATACTAAGTACAAACACAAAAAAGACGTTTTAAGCGGTTTAGGCAACCTAATAGAGTGCAACATCATAGCTCGATCAAACTACGATTGGGAGTACTTTATTAACCCTCTAGTAGTATTCAACGGTGACAGGGTTGCTTTTACTAAGATGTATGTGAAGAAGAAAAAAGATAAAGAGAAGTCTGACACTAATCAGCTAGATCTGTTTCAACAGGAAGCTCTAGAACTTAGTGAACAGAACTATAAAGACATTGGCTAAAAGAGATATGCCAGAAGACCGTGCTGAACGTCAGCGGCTCTGTGGGGACACAACCGTGAGGATAGGCCGACCCACGACGAGAGTCGTTCACCCCCGGATTGATAGCTTAAAGCCATCCGGGGGTTTTTCGTGTCCTACGGCCACGGGATTTTCTCTCATAGCCCCCACTCAAAGAGTCGGTGTTTGGTACGCGCTGTCCTCCTCTCGACTCTTTGAGTGGGGGCTATGAGAGAAAATCCAGCCCGGTACGGGCTAACTGGCCAGTCATGAAAAAATTGGAAAGGGGATAAAAGCAAGATTCGGTTTTTGGCTTTGTGTTGAAATTGGCCGACTTCGAAGGCCAATTAAGCTCGTTAGCTGAAGGCTAGGGGGGAGTTTTTGTGTACACAAAAACACATCTTGCTTTTGGAAAATGGAGCCTGTTTTCGGTTAGGGATTTGTAAACTAGTTTACAAGTCATTTTGCTAACTAAAGGCTCTCTATTGATTTGCACTATTTTTATCCCCTTTCCAATAGGGTACTATAGGCTTTTGGGTGGCTTTAAGGAGGCTTCCGGCAGGCTTTCGGCCTTTTTGGGGTAGGCTTTCAGGAGGCTCTACTTTACATAACAAAACTTATAAAACAGAAAAGCGCTGTAAAATAAACCTTCTAACAACATGCATAAAATTATCATATTCTGCTTGTTAACAGGACTTCTTAGTTGTCAGCATCCTACTCCTTTTGCCCCTGTTTCAAACTACGCCTGTGGTATTCCCGTAACCCGAAGTTCGCAGGCTTTAAGCGCTACTATATTCTACTCCAAAGCGATGGATATTTATTATACGAAAAGCATCTATTTGAACTCACCGACATCGACAATAGATTCAACGAATCAAGAAATCAATATCTTTTGTGCTCTGCCTGATGACTATAAAGTGGCGGGGAAAGTAATAAAATTTGATGGCAGCTACGCGCCAATTAAGGATACGACGGGATTTGAAGGTACTATTAAAAAAAGTTTCCATGTCCCGTATCTATACTATTTACAAATCAGCAAGATTTACTGATCTGCTTAGGCAGTAGTAATTTTGCACAATTAAGAGATCGAGTAACAGCATATATAAAACCACATTCTTCGGTAGCTCACATAACATAAAACTAGTTATACAACTGACCTCATTAAAGTACAATCGTTAGTTAGTATGAGCCATAGCCGAGTATTGTAGTTTAACAATCTACATTAGTAGCCAGTTATAAGTCTCGATTCTTAATAAGCGTAGCGTTATGAAAGTA
>JADQBA010000105.1 GCA_016903675.1 Stigonema ocellatum SAG 48.90 = DSM 106950
ACACTCTTTGCAGGCGCGATTCAATTACCACAAACGTCTCCTTTGTTTGGATACTGACTGGCTGCCAATAACTTCACAGAGCGAGTCTGTTCCCCTGTCTGCTGTCACTTCCTCTGACTTGGCTTATGTCATTTATACTTCTGGCTCTACTGGTCTCCCTAAGGGTGTTCAAATATCCCACCAGTCTGTAGTCAACTTTTTAGATACCATGCGCATTTCTCCTGGCTTAAGTGACACTAACACTTTCTTAGCAGTCACTACCATCGGTTTTGACATTGCGGCACTGGAATTATATCTACCACTGATTGTAGGAGCAAAAGTGGTTGTGGTGAGCCGCGAAATAGCCTCTGACGGCACTAAACTGTTGACTCAGTTAGTAGTTAATGACACTACCGCCATGCAAGCCACCCCTGCCACGTGGCAAATGCTTTTGACATCTGGCTGGTCAAACAGCCATCCAGTAAAAGTGTTCTGTGGCGGTGAAGCTTTACCCAGCACACTAGCTAAACAACTGCTTGCAACTGGTAGCGAGGTTTGGAATTTGTATGGCCCGACAGAAGCTACCATCTGGTCGGCTGTTCACAAAGTAGGGGATATTGAGCAGATAGAAGCTCAGACTAAAGATAGCCCAGAGTTGATCGGTCACCCCATTGCCAATACACAAATTTATATCTTAGACTCTTATTTGCAACCAGTTCCGATTGGTGTTAAAGGAGAATTATATATTGGCGGTGCTGGCTTAGCCTGCGGTTATCTCAATCGCCCGGACTTGACAGAGGAAAAATTCATCCCTAATCCCTTCAGTAATGAACCCTTCTCTCGTCTCTACAAAACAGGGGACTTAGCACGTTACCAAAAAGATGGCAATATTGAGTTTCTCGGTCGGATCGATCATCAAGTGAAGATTCGCGGTTTCCGTATTGAACTTGGGGAAATCGAAGCTGCCTTGCTAAATGGACATTCTGGAGTGAGAGAAGCTGTAGTCCTTGCTCGCGAAGACAAACCAGGGAACAAACGCTTAGTAGCCTATATAGTTCCTCACTTGGAACCACCCAGCAGCAGCGAACTACATCGCTTCCTCAAGCAGAAGTTACCGGAGTACATGATGCCTTCTGCTTTTGTCATTCTGGATCACCTGCCTTTGACCCCCAATGGCAAAGTAGACCGCCGTGCTCTTAGCGCACCAGATATCGACTTTAGTGGCAAGACTCCCTTTGTAGCACCCTGCACCCCCACACAAGAGGTGATAGCCAGCATCATTGCAGAACTCCTAGAACAGCCAAAGGTAGGTATACATGACAACTTCTTTGCTATGGGAGGACACTCCCTACTTGCCACCCAAGTGATTTCGCGGTTGCGGCAGATATTCTCTGCCGATTTGCCTTTGCGCTACATATTTGAATTTCCCACAGTTGCCGAACTTGAAGAGGCGATCAAGGCTCACAGTCAGAGTGGTTTAGAACTAATTGCGCCAGCAATTGAACCAGTAGCAAGGGACACAGACCTTCCCCTGAGTTGGGCACAACAACGACTGTGGTTTCTCGATCAACTAGAGGAGCAAAGTGCTAGCTATAATATGCCTGCGGTGGTTCAGATCACAGGAGACCTCAAAGTGGTCGCCCTAGAGCAAGCCTTAGAAGAAATTGTACAGCGACACGAAGTGTTGCGCACAAACTTCCAACCGATGAACGGGGTGCCAATACAGGTGATTGCCCCAGTGGCAACCGTAAATCTACTAATATTAGACTTGCAGGGATTACCAGAAGCTCAACAGTCTGTTCAAGTGCAACAGCTAGCCGCACAGGAGGTACAAAAACCCTTTAACCTTGCAGAGGGTCTATTACTGCGGGTGAGTCTGTTGCGACTAGGTGAACAGTCCCATGTGCTGCTATTGGTGATGCATCACATTATCTCTGATGCATGGTCACTGGGAATCTTGATTCAAGAATTGTCAGCGCTGTATACAGGGTACCTGACAGGAAAGTACAGTGGGTTAGCAGAGTTAACAATACAGTATGCAGACTTTGCGGTGTGGCAAAGGCAGTGGTTGAGTGGACAAGCATATGCAGCACATCTAGAGTACTGGCAGCAACACCTAGCAGGTGCACCACCCATCATCGAACTGCCCACAGACCGACCGCGACCGCCACATCAGACCTATCATGGCAGCAGAAGGAAATTTCAGATCCAATCGGAGCTTCACCAGAAACTGAAAACTCTTAGCCACAAATCAGGGACAACCCTGTTTATGACCCTAGAGGCGGCATTTGTGACGTTACTTTACCGTTACAGTGGTCAAGAGGATATTGTGATTGGCACACCGATCGCCAACCGCAACCACCCAGAGATAGAACCCCTAATTGGCTTTTTTGTCAATACATTGGTGCTGCGCAATGACTTGAGCGGTAATCCGAGTTTTGTGGAGTTACTGGCACGGGTGCGGCAAGTCGCACTACAGGCTTATGCTCACCAAGATGTGCCCTTCGAGCAAGTGGTGGAAGCCTTGCAGCCAGAACGCAATCTCAGCCACAGTCCTTTATTCCAAGTGATGTTTGACTGGCAAAATGCACCAGTGGAGCGACGGTCGCTACCTGGTCTTGCTTTGACTCCTTTGTCAATAGAGGATGCGATCGCGAAGTTTGATTTGACCCTGTCGATGGAGGAATCTGTTGCACAGGGATTGGTGGGAGCGTGGGAATACAACACTGACCTGTTTGATGAAGAGACGATCGCTCGAATGGCAGTTCATTTCCAGACATTACTTGCAGCAATTGTAGCTCATCCTGAACAGTCGATCTCTGAGTTACAACTGCTTAGTGAGCCGGAGCGGCATCAGCTATTAGTGGAGTGGAATGACACCCAAAAAGACTATCCTGACAAGTGTATCCACCAGTTGTTTGAAGAGCAAGTGCAACGAACACCCGATGCTGTGGCTGTGGTGTTTTTTGAAGAGCAACTCACCTACGATGAGTTAAATTCCCGTGCTAACAAACTGGCACACCACTTACAAAAGATGGGTGTCGCACCAGAGACTCTGGTGGGTATTTGTATGGAGCGCTCTGTAGAGATGATTGTGGGATTGTTGGGGATTTTGAAAGCAGGTGGTGCTTACGTGCCCCTTGACCCAGCCTATCCCCAAGAGCGATTGGATTTCATGTTAAGTAATTCCCAGGTGTCGATACTTTTAACTCAAGAGAAGTTGGCGGCACAGATGCCAGGGCATAGTGTTCATCTAATCTTTCTAGATCAAGACTGGGAGGTCATTTCTGCCGAGAGTCAGGAGAATCTATCCAGTGGGGTAATATCAGAAAATTTAGCCTATGTGATTTACACATCAGGCTCTACAGGAATACCCAAAGGGGTGGCGATCGCTCATAGCAGTCTCACCAACACTTATCTAGCATGGGAAGAGTCTTATGATCTCAGAGCCAGAACCACCAGTCATCTACAAATGGCTAGTGTCTCGTTTGATGTATTTTCAGGGGATCTAGTGCGTGCTTTGTGTTCTGGGGGTAAGTTAATTCTCTGCCCAAGAGAGTGGCTTGTAGATCCTGAAAAGCTGTATGGGCTGATACGAGACCAAGAGATTGATTCTGCCGAGTTTGTGCCTGCGGTCTTAAGCAACTTGATTTCTTATCTGAAGAAAACCGATGAGTGTCTCAACTTCATGCGCTTGCTAGTGGTCGGTTCCGATAGCTGGCATGTAAAGCAGTATGAAGAATTTCAACGTTTCTTTGGTCAACAAACTCGCTTAATTAATTCCTATGGGGTAACTGAAGCTGCCATTGATAGTTGTTATTTTGAAAGCGCTGAAGTTAAACTGCCCATTGATCAGCTAGTCCCCATTGGTCGCCCCATTGCCAACACACAAATTTACATTCTCGACCATCATCTCCAACCCCTTCCTGTGGGTATTCCTGGTGAATTACATATTGGTGGTGTCGGGTTGGCTCGTGGCTATCTCAACCGCCCAGATTTGACTACAGAGAAGTTTATCCCCAATCCTTTTAGCAATCAACCCAAATCCCGCCTTTATAAAACAGGGGACTTGGCGCGTTACCAAAAAGACGGCAACATCGAATTTCTTGGTCGGATCGATCATCAGGTTAAAGTGCGGGGCTTCCGCATTGAACTAGGTGAAATCGAAGCAGAAATTGCCCAACATCCCCAAGTGCGACAAGCAGTCGTCATTGCCCGCGAAGACCAACCAGGGAACAAACACTTAGTAGCCTATATTGTGCCTAATTCTAATTCTCTCGATAGCAGCGAACTGCGTAGCTTGATCAAAAAGAAGCTGCCCAATTACATGCTACCTTCTTCTTTTGTCATACTGGATACTCTACCTCTGTCACCCAACGGCAAGATAGACCGCAGCGCCCTTCCAGCACCATCGAGAAGCATAGAAGAGGAAAGTTTTGTCCTACCCCGCACTGCTACTGAAGAAGTCATAGCCAGTATCATAGCCGAAGTCCTCGCACTTGAACAAGTGGGGATTTATGACAACTTCTTTGAACTGGGGGGACACTCTCTACTCGCCACTCAAGTCATTTCTCGGTTGCGACAGGCATTTTTAGTAGAGTTGCCCCTGTCGGCAATTTTTGAAAGTGCAACTATTGCCGAACTAGCTGAAGTTGTGGTTGCTAAACAAATTGAGGAAGCAGATAGTGAGGCACTCAACCAGATTTTAGCTGAAGTTGATGATTTATCAGATATCGACGTCAAGCTGCAACTGCTTGGGGAAGATCAGTAGTTGTTTTGAATATTATTAATTTGCAAAGAAAGATCATGAGTAATCTGTTAAAACGTCTTGAGAATCTGTCCCCAGAAAAGCGCGAACTTGTTCTAAAGAAACTTAGAGAGCAAAAGTCAAACTCTACAACAGACAATCAACACCAAGCGCCACGAATCGTACCAGTACCCAGAGATCAGAACATTCCCCTGTCCTTTGCTCAACAACGACTCTGGTTTTTAGATCAACTGGTGGGTTCATCTGCCACCTACAATATGTCTGCCGCAGTCCAAATTACTGGTAACCTTGGGATAAATGCCCTTGAGCAAACTCTTAAAGCAATTTTGCAACGTCATGAGGTTCTGCGTACCCGCTTCCATAAGGTGAATGGTATCCCAGTACAGGTTATTGACTCCAACCCAAACTTGACTCTGTCACTGGTAGACTTACAGGGATTGCCAGAAGTTGAACAGTTAGCCCAAGTGCAGAAATTGGCGGCTTTGAAGTCAAAGGAATTTTTTGACCTTTCAACCGATCTATTACTGCGGGTGACTCTTTTACGATTAGCTGAAGAGTCTCATGTGCTGATGTTGATCATGCACCACATAGTCTCTGACGGTTGGTCAATGGGAATATTCATGCAAGAATTGTCCTCCCTATATCCAGCCTTTTTAACGGGACAGCCTTCCCCCTTAACAGAGTTACCTATACAGTATGCCGACTTTACTGTTTGGCAAAGGCAGTGGTTAAGTGGAGAAGTGTTAGCAACCAAACTCAACTACTGGAAGCAAAAGCTAGCGGACGCGCCACCATTGTTAGATTTACCTACAGACAGACCGCGTCCCCCAGTTGAAACCTTCAAAGGAGGCACCTGGGTTTTTCAATTTGACATAGAACTGACACAGAAAATCAAAACTCTCTCGCAAAAATCAGGGGCAACCCTGTTTATGACCCTACAAGCGGCTTTTGTGACGTTACTGCACCGCTTATCAGGTCAGGATGACATTGTCATCGGCACGCCAATCGCCAACCGTAACCGTCAAGAAATAGAAGCACTTATTGGCTTCTTTGTCAATACCTTAGTACTGCGTACCCAAATTCAAGGAAATCCGAGTTTTTCTGAGTTGCTGGCGCAGGTGCGGCAAGTGGCGCTAGAAGCCTATGAACACCAAGATTTACCCTTTGAGCAAGTGGTAGAAGCCTTGCAGCCAGAACGCAATCTCAGCCATAGTCCCCTGTTCCAAGTGATGTTTGTCTTACAGAATGCGCCGATGGGCAAATTGGAATTGCCTGGTCTGAAACTCACTCCTGTGGAAACAAAGAATGTGACGGCAAAGCGGGACTTGACTCTATCGATGGAGGATAGTCCACAAGGATTGGAGGGGGTGTGGGAATATAATAGTGACCTATTTGATCCAGATACTATTACCCGAATGGCTGGGTATTTCCAAACATTGCTGACAGCAATTGTTGCTCATCCCCAGCAGCCAATTAGCGAATTGCCTTTGCTCAGTCAAAAGGAACAGCATCAGTTGTTAGTGACGTGGAATGATACCCAGACTGAGTATCCTGCTCACAAGTGCATCCATCAGTTGTTTGAACAACAGGCGCAACAGACTCCGGATGCAGTGGCAGTTGTATATAAAAACAAACAATTAACCTACGACGAGTTGAATCGCCGTGCTAACCAACTGGCACACTCTTTACGGGAACTGGGTGTGGAACCAGAGGTATTAGTGGGAATTTGTGTTGAGCGTTCTGTGGAAATGGTTGTGGGGTTGTTGGGAATTTTGAAAGCGGGTGGTGCTTATGTGCCCCTCGACCCAAATTATCCCCAAGAGCGCTTAGACTACATGTTAAGTGATTCTCAGGTGTCAGTGCTGCTAACACAGTCACAGTTGGTGGATAGATTTCCCCAACATCAGGCACGTGTAGTTTGTTTGGGTCAAGACTGGGGAGAATTTTCTCACATGAGTGAAGAAGATCCCATCAGTGGCGTTAAGTCTGAGAACTTAGCCTATATAATTTACACTTCTGGTTCTACTGGAAAGCCAAAGGGGACAATGATCCCGCACCAAGGCGTGGTGAATTATCTGAGCTGGTGTACTAGAGAATACGCTGTCGCCTCTGGTTCTGGTGCTCCTGTCCAGTCTTCCATCGCCTTTGACGCTACCATCACCAGTTTATTCTCGCCTTTATTAGTGGGTCAGAGGGTGATACTGCTTCCAGAAAAGCAAGAGATAGAAGCTCTGGGTGCTATTTTACGTGAACAAAGCAATTTGAGTCTTGTCAAAATTACCCCAGCCCATCTGGATCTGATCAACCAAATGTTACCTCCTCAAGAAGCTCAAAAACAGACAAAAGCTTTGGTGATTGGTGGTGAAGCCCTCTTGGGGAATAGCCTGAGCTTTTGGCGGACTTACGCCCCTGATACCAGAGTGATCAATGAATACGGTCCGACAGAAACCGTGGTGGGATGCTGTGTCTATGAGGTGACGCAAAACACCCCGCTTTTAAAGATGATTCCTATTGGTCGCCCGATAGCCAATACGCAGCTATATATCTTGAATAGATTTCTGCAACCTGTCCCCATTGGGGTTAGGGGTGAACTATACATTGGTGGTGATGGTGTAGCCCGTGGCTACCTGAACCGACCCGACTTGACGGAGGAGAAATTCATCCCCAATCCTTTTGGAGTAGGACGCCTCTACAAAACTGGTGATCTAGCTCGTTATTTACCTGACGGGAACATTGAGTTTCTCGGTCGAACCGACGATTTGGTAAAAATTCGTGGTTTTCGCATTGAACTCGGCGAAATCGAAGCCGTACTTACCCAACACCCCCAAGTGCGAGAGGCTACTGTCACGGCTCGGGAAGACCAACCAGGAGACAAGCGTCTGGTAGCCTATGTGGTACCCGAATCACAGGATTTGGATGTCGGTGCTCAAACCTCAGACAATGAATTTTATACTGAGCAGCTCTCGCAATGGCAGCAGGTTTTTAACGATAGTTACAGCCAGTCTGTTGCTGACACAGACCCCACCTTTAATATTATTGGCTGGAATGACAGTTGTACAGGTCAGCTCATCCCGAAAGAAGAGATGCGTGAATGGGTGGAGCATACGGTTGAGCGGATTCTCTCTAGACACCCAGATCGGATTCTAGAAATCGGTTGCGGCACTGGCATGCTGCTGTTCCGGATCGCTAAGCACTGCTCTCATTACTTTGGTACCGACATTTCCCATAAGGCTTTGGATTATATCCAGCAACAAATGAGGAACCTTGGGGAAGCTTGGTCACAGGTGACGCTTGAGCAAAAACCAGCGAATGACTTTAATAGTTTCGAGCCAGAAGCCTTTGACGCAGTGATCCTGAACTCCGTTGTTCAGTACTTTCCTAGCATCAATTACTTAGTGAGTGTCTTGGAAAATGCGGTTAAGACTGTGGCACCCGGTGGGTTTATCTTTGTCGGGGATGTACGTAGCTTGCCCTTATTAGAAGCTTTTCACACCTACGTTCAGCTGCATCAAGCGCCTGACTCGTTATCTAAAGGAGAGTTACGGCAGCGTGTGCAAAAAAATATTAACCAAGATCCAGAACTAGTCATTGATCCCGCCTTCTTCACTGCTTTGAGGCAACACATACCTCAAATCAGTCATGTGCAAATTCAGCTCAAGGGTGGTCGCTATCTAAATGAGCTAACACGCTTCCGCTATGATGTGATTCTCCATGTAGGAACTGAAGTTTCTTCCACCGTCCTACCTCAATGGTTGGACTGGCAAAAGGATCAACTGACTTTGCCAGATGTTCGACAACTCCTTGTGGAGACAAAACCAGAGATTTTAGGCATTAAAAACATACCAAATGCACGTGTTGCAACACAAGTCAAGCTAGTTGAGTTGCTAGTCAATGAGGATGGACCTGCCACGGTAGGTGAACTGTGGAAAGCTTTGGGGGAAATCACACAGGGAAATGAGGTAGATCCTGAAGACCTGCGGGACTTGAGTCATGAGTTACCCTACACAATAAACATCAGTTGGGCTGATGCCAATGACTGCTACGAAGTTATGTTCCAGTCGTGCCCATCGCCGTTAGCATCTAATGGGATACTTCCTCTCTGGGGAGAAACATGTGAGCTTAGACCTTGGAGTACATACGCTAACAATCCCTTGCAAGGAAAATTGGCCAGCAAGCTGATACCGCAATTGCGTAGCTTTCTCAAGGAAAAGCTACCTGATTACATGATCCCAAATGCCTTTATGCTGCTGGATGCCCTGCCTTTGACGCCCAATGGTAAGGTAGACCGTAGTACCCTGCCAGTACCGGATTTGGAACTTAGTCGCTCAGTCAACTTCATCTCACCCTCCACGGACAGTCAAGAGGCGATCGCAAATATTTTCGCCGAAGTTCTCGGACTTGAACAGGTAGGTATCCACGATAATTTCTTTGAACTAGGAGGACATTCCCTGCTAGCGACTCAAGTCATTTCTCGCTTGCAGGAGACCTTCAAGGTAGAGTTACCCTTGCGCTACATGTTTGAACTTCCTACAGTCGTAGAGTTAGAGGAGTTGATATCGACCCATAGCCAAACCGGGTCGCCACTGAGGACACCACCTATTGAGCCAGTGCCACGAGACACCCTTGAACTACCTCTGTCATGGGCTCAGCAACGACTCTGGTTCCTTTCCCAATGGTCGGGTGCAAGTGCCAGCTACAATATGCCTGCGGCAATGGAGGTTATTGGTGTTTTAAATGTGAATGCTCTTGAGCAAACCCTCAAGGAAATCGTACAACGCCATGAACTTCTGCGCACCAGTTTTGGTCAAGGGAATGGCATCCCGATACAGATCATCAATCCTGGCGCAACCGTAAATCTGCCAGTAGTGGACTTGCAGGGATTACCAACAGATGAACAGTCTACTAAAGTACAACAGTTGGCCACCTTAGAGGCGCACGAACCCTTTGACCTGAAGAACGCTCCTTTACTGCGGGCAACTCTGTTGCGACTAAGTGTAAACTCTCACGTGCTGCTATTGACCATGCATCACATTATCTCTGATGGTTGGTCTATGGGTATCTTAATTCAAGAGTTGTCAACCCTGTATCAAGCCTTCTCATCAGGACTGCCTTCCCCCTTACCGAAGTTATCAATACAATATGCAGACTTCGCTATTTGGCAACGGCAGTACTTGAGTCCAGAAGTACTGGAAACTCAACTGAACTACTGGCAGCAACAGTTAGCAGATGCCCCACCTTTGTTAGAATTACCCATAGACAAACCGCGTCCTCCAGTTCAAACCTTTAAAGGTGGCAGTTGGAAATTTCAAATCAACCCAGATCTGAGTCAAAAACTGAACGCATTGAGCCAGAAGTTGGGAGTAACCCTGTTCATGACCCTAGTGGCGGCTTTTGTCACTTTACTCTCCCGTTACTGCGGTCAGGATGATATTGTTATTGGCACACCAGTAGCCAACCGTAACCGCCGGGAAATAGAACCACTCATTGGCTTCTTTGTCAATACCTTAGTGCTGCGTACTCAGCTTGAGGAAAATCTCGGTTTCTCTGAGTTACTCAAAAAGGTGCAGCAAGTGGCAATGGAAGCTTATGCTCACCAGGATGTGCCTTTTGAGCAAGTGGTCGAAATCTTGCAACCTGAGCGTAATCTTAGCCATAGTCCCTTGTTCCAGGTGATGTTCGTCTTGCAAAATACACCGATGACAGGGAAACTAGAATTGCCGGGTCTGACGTTGACTCCCGTACAAGTAGAGAATGTGACAGCAAAATTTGATTTGCTGCTATCTATGGAGGAAACACCCCAAGGGCTGATGGGTTTATGGGAATACAACAGCGATCTGTTTGAGGCTGATACTATTGCTCGGATGGCAAAGCATTTTCAAACAATGCTGGCAGCAATTGTGACTCATCCCCAGCAGCCAATTAGGCAATTGGCTCTGCTGAGTGAGCAGGAGCAGCATCAGTTGTTAGTGGCTTGGAATGATACCCAAACAGAGTATCTTGCTGACAAATGCATCCATCAGTTGTTTGAGGAGCAGGTGCAAAGAAAACCAGATGCGGTAGCGGTGGTGTTTGACAACCAGCAGTTGACCTACCATGAGTTAAATTCCCGTGCCAATAAAATAGCACACCATTTGCAAACCCTCGGTGTGAAAACAGACGTACTCGTCGGGCTGTGTGTTGAGCGCTCCTTAGAAATGGTGTTGGGATTATTAGCAATTTTGAAAGCGGGTGGTGCTTATGTGCCTCTAGACCCAGCTTATCCCCAAGAGCGCCTCAGCTATATGTTGAATGATTCTGGTGCGTCGGTACTACTGACTCAGTCACAGTTACTAGATCGATTGCCTCCCCATGAGCAGGTGGTATGTTTGGATACAGACGAACAGACAGTCTCTGAGAAGAGTCAGAAGAATCCCATCAGTGGCTTCAATCTGGAGAGCTTGGTTTATGTGATTTATACCTCTGGGTCTACGGGTAAGCCCAAGGGAGTTGCCATGAGCCACCGCGCTCTTTCTAACCTTATACTCTGGCAATTAAAGAATGCCCATGCTAACAATGGTGCAAAAACTCTGCAATTTGCTCCTATCAGTTTTGATGTTTCTTGTCAAGAAATCTTTTCTACTTGGTGTGATGGTGGAACTTTAATCTTACTTTCGGAAGAGACACGGCGAGATGGTTTATCCGTGTTACGGTTGCTGGAAGCAGAAGCTATAGAAAGAGTGTTTTTGCCCTTTGTCGCCTTACAACAGCTAGCTGAGGTTGCTTCTAGTTGGGAATTGCTACCATCAAATCTACGTGAAGTTATTGTGGCAGGCGAACAGTTACAAATTACGCTAGCGATCGCTAGCTTCTTCAACAAGCTCCCCAATTGTAAAGTGCAAAATCAATATGGACCATCAGAGAGTCATGTGGTCACAGCTTTTAGCTGCACGGGTGCTGTAAGCAATTGGTCGAAACTTCCGCCCATTGGTCGCCCAATCACCAACACAAAAATTTACATTCTCGACAGTCATTTACAACCTGTACCTATTGGTGTCAAAGGTGAACTACACATTGGCGGTGTCAGTTTAGCCCGTGGCTATCTCAACCGTTCAGATTTAAACGCTCAGAAATTTATTCCCAATCCCTTTGGGGTCGGACTCCTCTACAAAACTGGAGATCTAGCCCGTTACCAAAAAGATGGCAATATTGAGTTTCTAGGACGGATTGACCATCAAGTAAAGGTTCGTGGCTTCCGGATCGAACTTGCTGAAATTGAAGCAGTGCTAGCTCAAAGTCCCCAAGTGCAAGAAACTGTAGTCATCGCCCAAGAAGACCAACTTGGCAATAAGCGGCTCATAGCCTATGTTGTCCCAAGCCAAGACTCACCACCTACCGCTAGGGAATTACGCAGCTTTCTCAAACAGAAAGTACCCGACTATATGGTGCCTTTTTCCTTTGTGATGCTGGATACTCTACCCCTGACTCCCAGTGGCAAAATAGATCGCCGCGCCCTCCCGGAAGCAGAAAGGAGCAGTGGCTTGCCTAGCTTTGTTCCACCCCGTGACACACTCGAACTGCAGTTGGCGCAAATCTGGTCAGAGATTCTGGAGGTTGGCTGGGTGGGAGTACGGGACAACTTCTTTGATCTCGGTGGTCATTCTCTTATGGCTGTCCGCTTGATGGCTCACATTCAGCAGCAGTTTGGAAAAAATCTGCCTTTAGCCACACTCTTCCAAAGACCAACGATTGAAGAATTGGGAAGCGTTCTGCGCCAATCAACAGATTCTTTACCCTGGTCTTGCTTGGTAGCAATTCAGCCAGAGGGTTCTAAGCCACCTTTCTTCAGTATACCAGGGGCTGGTGGTAATGTTATTTACTTCTATGATTTGGCGCGTTATTTGGGCACAGATCAACCATTTTACGGTTTGCAAGCATATGGTCTAGATGGAAAATCTGAGCCAATCACTCAAGTCCAAGACATAGCTGCCAAATACATTGAAGCAATACAGACTGTTCAACCTCAAGGTCCGTATATGCTCGGTGGTCATTCTTTTGGAGGTTTAGTAGCTTTTGAGATGGCAACTCAGTTACAAAAACAAGGGCACGAGGTAGCTCTACTTGCCATTTTTGATACTATTGCGCCGATTCCTCGTCAACAAACAGCGAATACTGATGTGAATAATGCTACACAGTCTGCGGTTACAGACGATACTATGTGGTTGATCGTACTTGTCAATATCATCGAACGTTTTGTCGGAAACAACTTAGAAATATCTTACGAAGATTTACAGCCCCTTGCTCCGACAGAGCAATTGAAATTCCTTTTGGAGCGGTTGAAAATTGCTAATATCCTACCTCCTAGTATGGAAATACAGCAATTTAAAAGTTTTGTGCAAGTTTTCAAAGTCCAAAGTCAAAGCTTTGGTGATTATTTGCCACAAGATATTTACAAAACTCAAATCAGCCTTTTCCGCGCTAGCGAGCTTAGTGCTGTAGAGGCTGCTAATGAAGCCTATTGCGCTATCTTACAGGAACCAACCTTGGGCTGGGACAAGCTTTGTGCCAAACCAGTAGATATCTACTCCGTTCCAGGTGACCATATGACGATGATGAGTCAACCGAACGTCCTGGCACTAGCCCAACAGTTAAGAATTTGCATTGAACAGGTACAGGCAGACTATAGCAGTTCTCGTTTGAATTAGATATATAACAGTCAGTAGAGACGTTACATGTAACGTCTCTACTGTATTTCACCAGTTAAAAATCGCTATCAGGAAAATTCATACTCAGGCAAATTCTCTTCCAATTTTCGGATGGGAGGGTATTGGTACGCAATCAGTGCTACCATCAGGATGGAAAACCCCATGATGACATACAGTAGTCCAACGCCGCGACCAGGTCCAGAACCCATAATGTGACCGACAAGGTTTTTAGACCAAGGTCCATCAAAAGCCATCAGTGGCTCGAAAACATGGTCAGCCAGAGCGCCAGCAATAATCGCAGCTATTGGTGTGGTAGCCTGTGAAATCGCTCCAATTAAAGCAAAGACTCTTCCCTGTAACCGATCAGGAACTTTTTTCTGGAACATAACCTGCATTGAGCCGTTGATGAAAGGAATACTCAGGAAGAAAAGTAAACTAGCAATGGCAATTTGTAGGATGGAGGGGCGCAAACCAGCAACGGCAATACACAATCCACTCAGCGACATAGCGCTAATGACTAGACCGATCAAGTTCTTCAAATTATTCCCCAAATTGCTCATCACTATAGCCCCCAGAACTGTACCAATACCACCAACAAAGATCAGCTTTCCGACATTATCTGGTGTACTCAAACTAAGAACGAGGGGATAGGCTAGTATAAAAACGAAACCAGTACAGAATTGGTAAATACTAAAGAGAAGCACAAAGCCTACCATTCCAGGACTTTCTTTTAGGTATGTCCAGCCTTTGGCTGTTTCTTGTAGAAATGAGAAAGATTGAGTGCTATCAGCAGTAGGCTGACTAACCTCAGCAAACTGCACAAAGAGAAGGGGAACAATCGCAAGCAGTACACTTGCCAGATTGATGAGGAAAATGCCTCTCAAATGAACAATATTCAGCAGAACACCTGCAAGCAAAGGTGAGACCATTTGTTGAATACCGCTCGCAAGTTGAACCATACCGCTGACGCGCGCTAAATCCTCTTGAGGAACTAAAGACACAATAGAAGCTTTATAAGCAGGCAAAGAAAAACCGACGAAGATTGAAATCAGGATATTTATCAGGTAGATATGCCAAAGCGCTAATTGACCGATAGTTAGTAGCGCCACAAAAATCAGGGTACACAAACCTATACATAACTGACTAATAATCATTATCCATCGGCGAGACCAACGATCTACCAATGTGCCTGCTAATGGTGATATGACGATGATCGGTACCGTAGATATAACAGTCAAAAAAGTGAACTGGGCAACAGAGCCAGTTTGCTGGAGAACCCAAATATTTAGAGAGAATTCGGTGATTGCAGAGCCGATGAGAGACACCAGTTGTCCCAACCAAATTAATGTGAAAGTACGCATTGTGATTTATGTATACATTTAAAACTTTGGTGCTTATAAAAATGCCGAAAACCCCTGACAAACAGGACGCGCCGCAAGCGTCCTTTGTTTCGTACTTCTCACTCGGGGAGACGCTGCGCGAACAGATAGGGGATGAAGGCTAACCGCATCTTTTAGATACCTTGATGTTGTGATCTTGGTCTAAGTCCCGATAGTAGCAACTCGTAACACCATCTACGATAACATCCCCCAAATTATTGCAGGGAGTTTATGTCCAAAGTATTAGTAATTGACACCGAAAAAAGGATAAGTATATGGTTGTAAGCTTTAAAGATTTGGGGGCGGTTACTTTAGCAAGAAAGGCAGAGGGTACAGAGCAGCTATGCTGAAGGGATAAATCCCTTACACAGAATGCCCGAATCCTCTTTTGCACCGCAGTTTGCCTGGAGTTTAAGCCCCCCACCAAAATCGTAGATTTGGTGGCTTGCAATGAGCGTGTGGGTCAGAGAGCTTAGGGAGATCCAGAAAGAGTAAGTGCCTTACACGCTCATTGCAACTCCCGCTGCCCATGACTCATAGCAGCATAGCTGCCTTCTTCACTAACCACGAACGAGGTTTTTATGAAATATGTCCGTCAATTCCTTGAAACAATTTATGAGCATCGAAATTTTACTCTCTTCTGGTTTGGACAGTCGTTGTCGGAAATCGGAACCCGCCTGACAGGATTTGGCTTAAGTATCTGGGTTTATCAAAACACTCACGCCGTTGCACAATTAAGTCTAGTTTTATTTTTTACAAGTTTACCAGGTGTATTAATCACTCCTTTTGTCGGTGCATTTGTAGATAAATGGAATCG
The DNA here is from genome assembly GCA_016903675.1 of Stigonema ocellatum SAG 48.90 = DSM 106950. GTDB lineage: Bacteria > Cyanobacteriota > Cyanobacteriia > Cyanobacteriales > Nostocaceae > Stigonema > Stigonema ocellatum. The sequence goes on from JADQBA010000105.1 coordinate 15,625, forward strand.
AAAATGGACAATTATTTTTAGTGAAATAGCTGCTGCTTTAATTACACTTACACTCGCTTTATTGTTACTAACAGATAATCTACAACTGCGGTATACCTATGTCTCTGCATTTTTCACCTCACTCTGTGGTTCTTTTCAAATGACAGGAAAAGCTGCTGCTTTAGCGATGATGGTTCCGAGTAATCAGATTGGGAGAGCCAACGGTATGATACAGTTCAGTTCAGCAGTAGGACAACTCGCCACACCAATTTTAGCAGGTGTAATCATTGCAAATTTACAATTCCACAGCTTGTTGCTGATTGATTTCTCTACTTATTTAATTGGATTATTCACACTATTAATTATTAAGATTCCTCAGCCAGAACCTAGTATTGTATTAAGTCGAGGAATCACTGCCATCATCAATGACATTGTTTACAGCTGGGAAAACATCTCTTCTCGCTTTTTTTTCATAATCTTACTGGCATTCATGACAATTAATTCTTTTGTTGATGGAATGACCTCTGTATTGATAAATCCACTAATATTATCCTTGTCCAATGCTACAACATTTGGGAGTGTAATGTCAATTGCTGGCTGTGGAATGGTTGGCGGTAGTATTGTTATGAGTATCTGGGGAGGAGGAGAAAAATCTATCTCTGCTCTGTTTATGTTTGGCTCTTTAAATGGTATAGGTTTAGTGATTGCTGGCGTAAAACCCTCTATCCCTATAATCACCTTTGGCATTGCTCTTTCGTTTTTTACATTGCCGATTATTCTAGGTACTAATAATAAAATTTGGCAAACTAGCTTTAACCCAAATATTCAAGGACGTGTTCTTGCATTGTTCTACACAGTGACAGGCTTAGGTGCAACTTTTGGTAATCTTAGTGCTAGTCCACTTACTGACAAAATTTTAGCACCTATACTTTCTTCTGACGGTATACTTGCCAATACTATTGGCAAATTGATTGAAACTGGTCAAGGGCGTGAAATTGGTTTTTTGATGATTATAGAAGGGCTAATAATGTTCATTATATCAGTCAGCTTGTACAGTTATTTTGCCTTTAAACCAATTGATGAAGAATTGTTGGCTGCTGATGGAGAACCACTACACCAAGACAGAATTGAACCGACACGCTGATCCGTTATTTACCGGAGTTTAGACTAAATACGAGATATGAAAGAAAAAAAGGGGGCGTCTGATATAATACAGACCCCCCCGAATGGCAGAATTTGAGAGAAAAAGCAACTATCTGGTGTCGAGTATCACGAAAAATAATGAACAACTCCTACGGCGAAATTAACCGTATATGGTTCCTCCAATAATTGCTGAGTACTAGCTTTGATAGTATCCACATAGCGACACAGCGACTGGAGTTGTTGGGAATTGGGACGGTAGGTAAGACTCCCTTGTTTCTCAAAAAGTGGGGCGGCGGAGATGGCTTGATATTCAGCATTTTCATTTGCACTTTTTGGGTAGAAAAGCTAAGTATATAGTCAAAAAAGACACTAAATAAACCCATACAGAGATTTTTATATTGAATAACGAGACAGAAACAGATGCTGGATTTTCCCTAGATGCAACAGATTTTTGATGCGCTACTGCAAGAATTGGTCCCGGTTCTTGGAGAGTAGAGAAACAACCCCCACTTACCCCAGATTATTGAGTTGATACGTTCCCCATTGGGTTGAGTGGTGTAACTGTTAATTTTGTGTGGTGCAACCCAAACTTTTTCTGAATCACCAAACTCTTTAATCCAAGAAGCAACAAAACCCACATTTTGGTACTGCTTTAAAATCTTTACTGCTTGTGTATAAAAAGTTGGAGAAACTTTATCATCGGCATCGAGGAAAGCGATGTATTCACCACTTGCTATGCCTGCCATTTTATTCCTCGCTGCTGCTACACCCAGGTTTGCGGAGTGAATAATCATCACTCTCATTTTGGATTATGTAATTTGCCAGGAGATTGTCAAATTCATGTTATTGCAAATTGCAAGCAGTAATAACCCACTATTGATGATGCCCTCAGAACGGGCTTTCTCGCTACTCACTGCGATCGCGTACTGAACCCATTTTCAATCCCACACCCGACGCAAATTCAGCACAAAACCCGGTAACACCGTTTCACCAGACAACTCAGTCGGATTCTCCAAAACTTCCACTGCTAATTCTGGTCGATAAACTTCCACCCGTCGCTGCGGCGGATCGATTAACCAACCCAGTCTTGCGCCATTGTCGATATACTCCCTCATCTTAGCTTGCAGGGACTTGAGGCTATCCGAGCTAGACCGTAACTCTACAACAAAATCAGGACAGATATTAGCAAAGGTTCCTTTTTGTTCTGGAGTAAGTGCTTCCCAACGTTCTTCGCTCACCCAAGAGGCATCGGGAGAACGAGTCGCACCATTGGGTAAAATGAAGCCAGTCGAAGAGTCAAAGGCTTTACCCAAATCTTCATTTTCTTCGTACCAGCGATCAAGTTGTCCGGTGAGGCTGCGGTTGCGTTCTCCAGTTTCCCAGCCCGTTGGTGGGTTCACAATTAACTCTCCTCGTGCTGTTCTTTCAAGTCTCAAGTCTGGGTTGGCTGCTGCTAAGGCTGCGAACTGTTCCTGGGTGACATACAACCCGATTGTAGACGGCAACTCAATCAATAGGGTTTCGGTTTCTGGGTTGGTGGGAGTCTGTACCATCTTGACCTCTTACACAATAGAGATTAGGTGAAAGATGCTTACCTGATTAACTAAACATTCTACAGGCTTGTCTTCGCGATCGCTTGTAGAATGACGGTACAGAGTAGCTCCCGGTTAAAGGGATATTAAACACAAGTAGCGGACTCCTTCCGAGTTGCCTGCGCTTCAACCCTTACCAATGCTAGCGTCGAGACGACGATAGCAGAATATCGTTGTGGTTGGTGGTTAACTAAAATTTGGTAATTCGCTTCTATTACTTTGAGAGTATTGTCAACTTGAGTAAGGCTGAAACCACTACTAATTAATTTTTCTCTGTCGCGTTGTTTACCAAACGATCTCCAGTGATTCAACCATTCCACTCTTTGCTCTTGTTCAATAAATGGATTGGGACTATCTGACATCACAACCAGTAAAACTTGCTGACCCCGCTTTTTCAGTTCTTGAGCCATTGCAAAGGCAATATTGCCTCCTGAACACTGACCCCCTAAAAGATAGGGATCTTTTCAGTGAAAGTTCTATTTGATACATCTGTGGTTGTTGCCGCTGAACGGGAATCCCACTGAGATGACGAGACCATCGCGGGTCTTTCTAGATACCAATGTCTACATTGTGGGTGTCGCCAATTCTACGAGTGCGGAATGGAAAATTTTACAGTGGCTAGGTTTTGAATCCCGTCGTTCCGAGGCGGCAGAGGTTGTGATTTCTGCTGAAGTGATCGAGCAAATTTTACGGGTGGCAAAGCGGTTAAAAAATAAAGATTGGGCGGGTAGCGTGGTTGCTCGTATTTGGCAGAATTTGACGTTGCGTTATGTTCTCGTCAATGAACCAGGTTTCAAACAACCTGGTTCATTACAGTGGTTGCCACGGGAAGATATTGGCGTTTATCTGACAGCTAAATTTGGTGAAGCTGATTGTTTTGTCTCGTCGAATCATGAGCTGATTCGTGCGATTGTCGCTGAGACTGGTGAGTTTGAGTGCCTAAAACCTGAGGATTTCGTGAGCAGGTATTTAGAGCAGTAAAATACTTGTTGATCCCATTTGATGCTGCGCGTACGGGCATAAATCACTGATTATAGAACCAGCCGATTCACGCCAGGTTATCTATCCCCAGTGGTCAAATACTAATATTCCCCGTGACGATCCAAACTTTGTCGGACGCAAACAAGAAATACACCAGGTAATTAAAGTGTTGGTAGAGTCGGACAAACGTTGTATTGCTCTTCATGGTATGGGAGGAATAGGTAAAACTGCTTTAGCTTATGCCATTGGTCAGTGGTTACATGAACGCGATCGCTATAAGGATGGAGTTTGGTTTATTAGTTTGCGCGATACTCATTCTGTAGGAACGCTGATTACCAAAGTTAAACAGAGTCTTGAATTAAAGAGTTTTGCCTTAGAAAGAGAGTTAAGGAATAGTCGAGTGTTTTTGATTCTCGATGATTTGGATAGATTGATTGAGAAAGAATCCAATGAACTCATTGAACTTTTGAACTCGCTTTTAGAACAGTGTTCTCATTTAAGACTGTTGTTAACTTCCCGTGATTCTCTAGTAAGGGATATTCTTTATTGTCATCAAGAAGAAGTTTACAGCATGGGAGCATCAGAAACGAGACAGATATTTAAAAAGTATGCTCCATCACAAGAGAAATGGGGATATCATGATGATTTGACGGAAGATTTTAATCTTTTAGTAAAGTTTCTTGATGGCTATCCCTTACCCATTAAACTAGCAGCATCTTATATGGCAGAAACTCAATGTACTCTCAAGATGCTGTGTGAAGACTTGGACATTGAACCACTGTCTGTTCTTGATTCTTATTCTCCTCAAGAAAGAAAAGAAAAAAGTCTGCGTATAACTTTAGAGCGTTCTTTTGAGATTTTATCAGTAGAAGCTCAAGATATATTTCCTTTGTTGGCTTTCTTTCCAAGTGGGTTGAGTCGGGATTTAGCAAGGGCTATTTGGGGTAGAAATGGAAATAAGGCTTTAATGGAATTGCTTAAGTTTTCAATGGCAGAAAAGTCTTCTACAGCATCTGATTGGAGAGTTACTTTACCTGAACCAGCCCGTACTTACGCAGAAAGTAAATTGCAGACAGGAAGAGGAATTGACTATCTTGCTCCTCAAGTTTTGGATTTTTATTATAGTAATTTCTGTGACATAGTTCTCAAGCTTTTTGGTAATAGAGATGAAAAGAAGAGGCAGCAGTTGCTTCTGCAAGAAAACTCAAATTTAATTTTGTTTCTTCAATGGGGCTATGAACATGAAAGAAGTTCAAATAAAATCTCTTGCAGTGCTAGGATAACAGCTTCATTAAGTCCTTATTGGCGTTGGATTGAAGCGAATCAAGACCCTTTGGCTAGATTGGATTTGGCTTTAGCCGCCGCCGAAAGAAATCAGGATCGAGAGGGAGAAGATTTAGTTAGAAAGGCGATCGCTGCTTTTGCTTCTAAAGAAGAATTTAAAGATGTGCAATCTTTGGGACAACAATTTGAGTTTGAAATCGTCACCGTCAACCCTCGCGGCGAAATCATCGAACAAGAAATCAAACAAGCCCAACACTTCACCGAAACTCTAGAAAGCCTCTCTCCCACTGAGACAGAGGTTTGGGATGATGCCCTAACCCTTGAGATGGTAGCCATCCCCAGTGGAAAATTCCTGATGGGTTCACCACCAGGGGAAGGATATAATTCGGAAAAACCTCAGCATGAAGTCATGGTTCAATCATTTTTCATGGGTAAATATCCAGTTACTCAAGCCCAATGGAGAACAGTAGCAGCCTTACCCAAAGTTAACCGTGATTTAAAACCAGAACCATCGTACTTTAAAGGAGACAATCGTCCTGTCGAAAGAGTTTCATGGTATGATGCTAGTGAGTTCTGCGATCGCCTCTCTCGTTCAACAGGTAAGCCCTACCGTCTACCGAGTGAAGCTGAATGGGAATATGCCTGTCGTGCTGGTACGACTACACCGTTCCACTTTGGCGAGACGATTACATCAGAACTGGCTAACTATAATGGTAAACTCAGTTATGGTGCTGGTTCTAAAGGAACTTATCGAGGAGAAACTACAGTTGTAGGCAGCTTTGGTGTAGCAAATGCCTTTGGGTTATATGATATGCACGGCAACGTTTGGGAGTGGTGTGCTGACTATTGGCATAATAATTATGACGGAGCGCCGACAGATGGCAGTGCTTGGCTTATTGAAAATGATAATGATAATCAAAGAAGAGTGCTGCGCGGTGGTGCGTGGTACTTCATTCCTGGGACTTGCCGTTCTGCGTGTCGCGGCAGGGACAACGCCGACTACGACAATATCGGTTTTCGGGTTGTGTGCGGTCTTTCGCCGAGGACTCTTAGCCCTTGACACTTTAGCCCTTTAGCCCTCTACACTTCTTCTCTTTGCCCTTTTCGAGTGTAGCGAAGCGGAACGATCAATTTTTTTTACGGATTTGGGAGGGTTAAGATTTATTTGGCTGCGGAAGCTTTGCTTTTCAACAAGTATAACATATAAATTTGAGCATGTAAATCCTATGTCAAAGTTTTGTCAGTCAAAATAATGGAAGAATTGCCAATTATTCAAAAAACCTACGATTAGTTCCTATCATACGCTTTTTTGATGTATTCTTCTATTGCTTGACTTACTAGACCAGCCCTTTCAAGGTGCAAGTCGTAAGACTCGGATTTCCTTCGTGTTCTTCGTGCCTTCGCGGTTTAAAAATCTTTTTGAACCACGAAGACGCGAAGAACACGAAGGTAAAATGACGAAAATTGGATATGCACGACCTCAGCTTAGTATTTGGGAATCCACCGAAGGTTATTTGGATTCGGCTTGGCAACTGTTCGACTTTACAGGTTGAAAATTTGCTGCGTCGGAATTTTGATGCGATCCCGCTTTGCGGGCAGCGCTTCGCTATCGCATTATTTTACCAAGACAAGTATTTATCACTGCTTGCCTTATCATAAAACTCTGACGGTCAAGTTGCTTTGTTCAATTGTGATAGGAATATCCGAGGTCTTAATTTTTCTACCTTCTTCATCCGCCCTCACCCCTCTCCCAAATTGGGAGAGGGGTTGGGGGTGAGGGTCGATCTCTTTCATTCACGGGTATTGGATTTCAACCGAGTGAGCACACCTAATTGTAGGGGCGCAGCGGCCTTGCGCCCCTACCAAGGATTTGAAAGAACGTATAATTAATTTTTACCAGATGTCTAATGAACGACTCCTACGGCGAAATTTAAGGTGATTTTTTGTAAAGAACGAATTCTTGGTTGCGGTAAGCAACTGGCAAATCTAACCGATGTTCAACACGAGTTAAGAAATAGTTTGCCTGATATTTGACCATCAGTTCTCTAGCTTGAGTAGTTGTCAAACGTTTGTAGCCATCAGAAAGTTGCTTTCCAAAATCTCGCAAGTGATTGACTCCTCTAAAATCACCGCTCAAGTCACGCAAACGCTCATACCATTCCACTATCCCAGTTTTGGTTTGGGCTAACTGCTTCCATGTGGCAATAATTCGGCGTTGTGTCAACCAAGTGATATCCTGAAGTTCCATAGGAGGAGAGGCAATAATGGCATCTTTTGGAGTATTTTTCTGTATCCAGCTAGCCATCTCTTTCCATTGAGGATATACCCATGAATTTTCGTTAGGAAAAGAACGTAGCGCCTGAATCTCACTCTGTATTATGGCTATTTGGGGTCTTTCTATCCAATTGAGCAACAAAATACAAATGAGTAATAGCACCCATCTAACTCTCATTCCACAGAAAGTATCTTGTAAAGCACAGCTAAACAGGAGACAACTATTTAAAGGCAAGATGACGTCAGCAAATCGGAAGGGGTAATATTGTAGGAAACTCCCTTGCGAATCGAATGGAGCGATCGCCAATCCTAAGACGAATGGAATCAGAGTGATGAGCGTGAACTGAAATAGTTCCATGCGTGCTGTATACTCTTGTGATACCTCCCTTAAAGATTGCATAAGCCTAATCACGCTTGCGCTAAGAAGAAGTATGGAAAGATATGCTACTAAATTCATCCACCAACCTGAACCCCAAGACAAGGGATTGAGATGAAAGGGCAAAGCCAAGAAGACATATATATAGGAAGGTAGCAAAGAACCGAACGAGGTGTGTGCAAACAACTGTTGTAACAGTGGCTTAATAGCAAATACACTACCAGTTAAATAAAGCAGTACAAGCAATGCCAATACCCGTCTGTTGGGAAGACGTGTCTTTGGTTTCAAAACGAACCATCCCAGCACACTAAAAAACGCATAACCACCTACTAAAACATGGAATGAAGTGGCTAACCCTAACAAAAAACTCATCCAACGATAGCGCCGCCTCAGCATTAACCCAATTGCCAACAAAACCAAACCGTATGCAACTGCCTTAGATTCAAGTCCTCCTATCAGCCATTCACCTGCAACAAGGCCAGTGGATAACCACTGGCCGTTGTCTGCTCTCAAAAATAGGCTCACAGCTAAGACTACCAAAGATAATGGCAGTCCTAGACGCAGTTTTTTGCTTGCAAATATGAGTCCAATCGCTAAAACAGCTAAAGCGTCAGCAACCCACTTAATACTATTTCCTGGCAATAACCCTACTTGTGCAATAACACTACGGTACTCATTTGGCGAAAGAAACAAGCTAACCGCTAGCAGCAGCAAAAGCAGATTTAATCCTAGCTTTCGGGCGATAAGCACTAGTCCTGAAGCAACCAAGCTATAACAAACTAGTCGCCCTACGATAGAAGCCCTCACAAATCCCCAAGTCACTATGAGTGGACCAACCAAACTTTGAAACAATACCCTGTAACTGGGTGGTTGGTTAAGATACCAGTCTTGTGGAATCCAGTTTGGATCGACGTATTGTCTTGCTAAAGGTAGTACATCCATTTCATTCCAAGCCATATTTGCTTTCAGCAACAGCCGGACGCTTAACAAAGCTAGTACTGCTAAAATTTCTATTCCTACCCAAAACACGCTTATCCAATCCCATTTTTGCTGGACTTTGAGTTTATTCATGGCTTATATTTTGTATAGAAGACAGGAGTCGATAACCGTGAAATTGTCAATACCATCTTTACTCGTTTCCGTATTGGATGCTTTTGGGAAATGATACCACAGGGATTTCCACCTTATTCAACCGTGTATTTCTATTTTCGACGACGTTAGTTTCTCAGTTTCCAACTTAAATATTTACCAAATTAATATGCATGAGCTTAGAAAAAAAATCTGGCTATACACTTTATTATTATCATTTATAGTAATTGTTATTATATTTTTAATTAATCCGAAATTAGCAAATAGACAACATATAAATTTGCGCTCAGACTATCTATCGAAAGTACCGGAATTCAATAAAGACATTTTTGTTGTTCCACCTGAATTTGATGAATTATGGGGTTTTCAAGAAGGATTGTCAGTAGTTAAAATTGGATCGAGATACGGCTATATAAATACAAGCGGAACTATAGCAATTGCACCAAAATTTGATGAGGCTGATTCCTTTAGCGAAGGGTTAGCACGGATAAGACTTTGCTCGAAATACGGGTTTATTGACAAAAGTAGTAAACTCGTTATTTCACCTCAATTTAAGACAGTTGGTTCTTTTGCGGAAGGTCTGGCACTGGTAGAAGTTGACTCTAAATGGGGTTATATAGATACCAGTGGCAAAGTAGTTATTCCACCCCAATTTGATGATGCTTATTACTTTACCTCTGGACTGGCAAGAATCAAGATTCGTTCTAAATGGGGCTATATCGATAAAAATGGCAACCGCGTCATTCCTCCCCAATTTGATTGGGTTGAACCCTTTAACAAAGAGTTTGCACTGGTAGGAGTCAATGACAAATTGGGTTATATAGATAAAAATGGCAAAATGATCATTGCACCACAATTTGATGAGGCTGAGCCATTTGTCGAAGGTCAGGCGGTCGTAAATATTGGATCTAAATGGGGCTATATCAATAAAAACGGTACTTTCACCACCCCGCCTAAGTTTCAATGGGCTGAGACAAATAAGTTTGCTGAAGGACTAGCAGCAATAAAGGTCGGCTCCAAAATTGGTTATATTGACAAAAGTGGTGCTTTCGTCATTCGTCCCCAATTTGATGATGCTAATTCTTTTGCTCAGGGAAGGGCAAAGGTGAAGATTGGTTCTAAGTGGGGTTATATTGACAAAACTGGTACGCGTGTCATACCACCGCAATTTGATGATGCTGATTCCTTCTTTGAGGGACTTGCACGGGTAAGGATAGGGATCAAATGGGGCTATATCGATCAAAGCGGTAAAATCATCTTACTACCTCAATTTGACTCGTCTACTTCTTTTATTGATGGAGTTGCACGGGTAGCAATTGATGGCAAGGTAGGCTACATTCGTAATCCGCTAAGAACCTCCGGGGCTGTGTAGAGACGGGATTAATCGCGTCTCTACATAGGTTGACGGTAGGTAATATTTTACACCAAGCGTATTATGTAGGGCTAGGACTTATGTCGTTTTGCAACAACTTTAATGAACAACTCCTACGGCGAAATTAACCGTATATGGTTCCTCCAATAATTGCTGAGTACTAGCTTTGATAGTATCCACATAGCGACACAGAGACTGGAGTTGTTGGGAATTGGGACGGTAGGTGAGACTCCCTTGTTTCTCAAAAAGTGGGGCTTGGGCGATCGCTTGATATTCAGCATTTTGATTTGCACTTTGAGGAAGCCAACAGGAATCTAGGTTAGACGGCATAAAACCCGGAGGTAACTCACCTTCCAAGAAAGCTAGCAGGCGTTGCTGACAGTTACGGGTATTAATCCCACGATTCTCGAATAACTGGATCACCTCGTCGAAGGATAAGGCTCGTTCTGGCAACACCCTGAGCAATTCAGTAAACAGAAAATAGTCAGTATACTGTTGTCTAGGTACTTCTAAAACCTGGGGATGTAGAGGTAGCACAGCCAGACCATATGTGACTCTACTGCAAGCGGGAGCGCCATTTTCACCAAGATACAAATCTTGAATAATCTTAGCATTGGGTAATTTTTGTCGTAACCAACGGCTCACCGCCCCTATTGATGCCACCCCACCAGTTAGGATAGCTTGATTAATTGCCTCTGTAGGTATGCCTTTAGCTACCAACAATCTGTTGAGTTCTCGATTCAGACGCCGCACAAAGGGAACAAAAACTTGGCTTTCCAAGTCTCGCCGTTGCAACATCCACGAATAATCTGCTAATTCTAAGGTAAAAGACTCTTGATGCTGTAAAATTAGCTTCAGGGTTTTCGCTGCATCTAGAATCGCCTTTCCTAAAACAGAACTTTCTAGCCGTTGCTGGAGGCGAATGCGATCAATGATATCAGGTTCCCCGGCTCTGGGTAGGTTTAATTCTTCCCATTTTAAGCTAGACAAGTGCATCTGATCCAAACCGGGAATGGCTGGTTGCCAAGGTCCAGCTTTGCTAGTACTACTTTCTATGGGTGATTGACGCCATTTTGGTGAAAACAGCAGCTGACAGATGATATCCTGCTCTATTCCCTTGCCAGCATAGGCAAAGCCGTGGAGCATGAAATCACTGTGGGTTAAGTCTTCTAGGTTTGACGGCACATCGACCAGCGCCATTTCGGTGAAAGCTGCACCAATATTAATGACTAGGGTACTGCCAACGAGGGGATGGTCGCTGGTTTTTGCAGGACTGGAACCCGCAGGTGTGATCAATTTTACTGATTCACCGTTAGCACCATCGAGTTCGGAGAGTAGACTAGCGATCGCTTCCTCGACAAAAAACACTTGTTGGGGATGCTGCACTAATTTGCTAATAAGTAAAGCTTCTCGCACATTGAAGCGATATTGTTCCGACCAGTTAGATGGGCAAGTGCAGATGACACCAGCAAGGTTATTGATAATACTACGAAGGGTTTGTTGGCTTTGACCCACAGCACCAGCAGTTAAATCTATGGTTGTGCTATGGGCATCGGATTTCAAGGTCAACAGCAATTTCGAGAGCGATCGCACAATCCAAACCAAAGGAACCGTAGAAAATTCATTTAATTGCAACACTGGTTCCCATTTTTGCCTTTCACTCTTGTAGGGGATTGCTACCTGCAAATATGGCTTCAACTGCGCTGAGAAGAGATTTTGTGTCCCAGCACTGGTAGCTAGGTTGTCAGGTACCAATTCTTCGCCAACAGCAGCAGGTATGGTCTGCTCAATAACTTCTTTGCTTTCTGTCTCACTATAAGTCACAGAAGCTGTAGGCACATAAACCTCTGCTGGTAAACGAAACGAGCGCTTTATAGCTGCTTGGGGCTGGTTTTGTGCTGACCAATAGAGAGGATAAATCTCTGTTGTGGAGCGATTCAATAGTGCTGCTGAAATCCCAGTTGTACCCAAATCAATTCCTAAATACCAAACCGAGTCCAGAATATGAAGCGATTCTGTTGAGTTGGAGATTGAGATAACACTGTCGTCTGATTCTATTGTTACTTCCTTTTTTTTTTCAGCTTCAGCAAAGACTGCTTGTGTAGTATTCAAGTGTAATTCACCATCTGACTGCTTCTGTGCTGTTTCTGGATTTTCTAGGTTAGTTGCAGGCTGCAAATAGAAATTTAGCGCTGCATCAAACTCAGCCAAATCCTGTTCCAATTGCCGCAACTGCTCTTCTTCTAGGGAAATATCAGCTACGGCTGTGGTCGGTCCTTCCTCGTGAGCCAGCAAATTTTCTTGTGGTGAAGCCAGAATGTAGTGTTCAGAAGATAGTTCCGAGTCTTGAACGTTAGCGATCGCCCCCTCAGGAGTCCCTGTTACTTCTGAATTGGCTGGTATTGGGAGGCTTGCTGCAATATCAGAGGATGGGACTTCAGACAACTGCTCACTACTAACAAATAGGTCGCTCAGCACTGTAATTGTATCACTATTTACTGGCTCTTCAATGAAGTTGGAGGTGGCAACACCAACAGGAGAGACTTCTTCAGTATTTACCCTAGATATTAAAGTGTTATATAAATCTGATATTTCTCCTGTGGTTTTTACTGAATTGTCTTGTGTGTTAGGGTTACGGAAATCCAAAAGCCCTGCGTCTGGTTCATCAAACCAGGGATCTGGGATCACAACAGCGTCCACTTGTGGAACCTGATTGGTCACAGGTGTCACCTGATTTGCTGATGGGGCCACCACCTCTGGTGCTGGTGCCTGATCTGTGTTAGCCTCAGAGGCTATGGTAGCAAAAGATGACCCATGTGTGGCATCTGTTACCTGATTTGCTGATGGGGCTACCACCTCTGGTGCTGGTGCCTGATCTGTGGTAGACTCAGAGCCTGTGGTAGTAAAAGATGATCCATGTGTGACATCTGTTACCTCAAGCCTTGAGGTCGGCTCAAGGCTTGAGTCAGTTAAATTTTCAGTACCAAACAAACTGGCATATAGCTGATCTACTTGATCGCTTTGATCGCTAATTAACTCTGAATTACCCTGTTGTAACTCAACAACCTTTGCAGTGGGTTTTTGTGTGTCGTCGTTTAGGGGCAAAACCACTGCATCCTGATCCGGTCTGGTGGAAGGGTGCTCTAGAGCTTCATTGTTTGCTAATGTTGAGGAGGTCTTTACTTGTGTCACTTCTAAAGAATGTGACGCTGACTGATGAGTTCCAACAGGAAATTGTGCCCTAGAATCAAGGGGATCTGCCGTTGTTGCCGAAAATGCGGTTGGCGATGATGTTTCATGTTCTCTGTTCAGAGTAGATGGGTTATGGTTGGCGGTTTGTTGCTCCAACTGCTCCATCAAATTATTGATCCAGCTTGCTATTAACTGTTCCCCTTGCACTCCTTTGCTGTGAATTCTTGCTAGTGCTTGGGATAAAGACTCGTCATAAGTGTGAATGTTGCGCTGTAGTGCCTCAAAGACAACATTGACAGTTCCATCTAGTCCCAGGATCTGTTGATCCAACTCTTTGGCAAGCCGTGTTAACCGTTCCACTGGATCTGGTGACAAGAGTGAAGGTTGAGAGGAGGAGATGGCTAGCTCTGTATTATCCTTTTTAGCTGCCAAAGAGGAACTAGAAGCATCCATAGCCGAAACCGGCTCCTGCGGAGAATTTAGACTAATCTCCCCTCCAAGAGGCGTTAAAGTCGATGTCAGGCGACTCATGAGCACCTGCAAAAAGTCCGAAATCATCTTCTCTTGGGTTGCCAACTGCTGTGCTAATGAGTAGTTTTGCAATCGCCTTTGCTCTAGCTCCCTAATTTCCTGTACAAGAGTTGTCCGCTCTTGCAACAGCGCAAGTAATTCTACTTGCAACGGCATTAGCAATGCCGAAAATGCACTGTTTGACTGGGTCGGATCAACAAAAGTACCGTGTTCCTGGTTGGGTTGGTTCTGCTGTGGGAAAGACAGTGGATTAGTTTGATCGACAAATCTCGTCAACAAAGGCGATAATTCTGAGAGTTGCTCACGCTGGTTTTCAGCGCTACCTGCTTGAGCCGCACTTTGGGCCAACCTCATGAGGAAGTCGCGAGTTCGTTCTAAAACCTGTCTTGCCTCTTGCCCTTGATTAGAGAGAATGTTGGTCAACCTATTGCCTTTATGGGCAAGTAAGTTGTTAATCTCTGCGATCAGTGTTTGAATTTCATCTGTGGGGGAAGTCACTTGAATTTACCTTATCTAGAATTGTACGTCTTGTAGTGTCAACAACCTGACGGGGCGACAAAATAGCTTAAGTTGACCCGACGCCTTGGTACAAGTACCAAGCAGCCATAACGAGCAAGGTTAAAGAAGTTACCAAGGGATGGGCAGCCAGTCTCTTGCTCTAAAACGAAGCGGTTAACCGGGCTTAAAGGGTTAAGCCAGTGCCGTGATAGAAAGTACCCCTCCGGGGTGACGCAGTTGCTCATGGGGGAAACCCCCAAGACCCTACTCACTCGGGGAGACGCACTCGCGTTCGGGAACGCCTGTCGCCTACGGCGCGGGAAACCCGCCAAAGAGCGATGGACTCACCGCACTTCCTCACCGACCCGTAACACCGTCTAGGCTAACATCACCCGCAAGGAGGGACATTTATGTCTAAACTATTCATCATTGATGGGTTGATTCAAGGAATTTCCCAGAAATTTTGTCTTCGCACACAAAGCATCAGATGGCTATTGAATGCGCGTGAAGCTAACTTCAAAAAAGGCGAGGGTCGGTTATACAGTGCTTTGCGCAAAACTTCTATAGCAATCCTATTTGAGATCCGAACACCTCAAGTAGGGGCTACTTGCAAGTAGCCCCTACGAAACTGGGTTTCTCTACGGTCACGAATCACTTAGGATTGTTATACAAGGTTTAAACTTAAAGGTAAAGACAGTTCATTACAAACACTTAGACCGTTTTTTTGTGTAACATAATTTAGTTTTATATTCTAAAGGGGTTGTGCTTTAATAGCTTAGGCTTACAATGGCGCTGTTGTGTATATTGCAGCTTTTATAAACAAGATTTCTAATGGAAGACCGATATAGCTTGCATGCACCCGTCAATCCCTGGATAATCTCAGTTCCCTTTTTTCAAGGGTTGCCAGAAGCTGCTGTGGAAAACGCTCTAACCCATATTGTCTCCCGCACTCACCCAGCTAATCAAGTGATCCTGCTGGAAAATGACTGGGGTGGTTCTGTGTATTTTATTATGGATGGATGGGTAAAAATTCGTACCTATAATCTAGAAGGCAAAGAGGTGACGCTGAATATTCTTGGTAAGGGAGAATTATTTGGTGAAATGGCAGCCCTTGATGAGGTACCTCGCTCTACTGATGTGATTACCCTGACTCCCACAGTGATTGGTAGTATGCCTGCCCAAGATTTTGTTAAGTTACTTCAAACTGAACCCTTGGCGGGAGTCCGATTAGCACAACTGATGGCGCGACGCTTACGGCAAGTAAATCGGCGACTGCGGTTGCGGGAATCTGATAGTCAGTCACGGGTGGCAGATACTTTATTGTTTTTAGCAGAAGGACAGGGAAAGAAAATACAGGCTGGAACTGAAATTCCCAATTTACCTCATCGGGAATTGAGCAGTTTGAGTGGATTAGCGCGGGAAACAGTTACACGAGTATTGACACGGTTAGAAAAAAAAGAGTTGATTAAACGCGAGCAGGAGGTTATTTGTATTCCTGATTTATTAGCTTTAGAAAAAATAATAGTTTAACCGAAATTAGAGGTGTAGGGGAGTGGGGGAGTGGGGGTGTAGGGGTGTAAGGCTGTGGGGGTGTAAGGGGGTAGGGGGGTATGTCAGCCCCTTCGGGTTCGTCAAAAGCTAAGGTAATAAGTCAAAAATTTGAACACTTAATTAATCAATTTTCGCAAATGTCCGCCCCCGCTCGATTCGCATAATGGCACTGGCGAAGCGGTTGCTTCTATTGATAGCACGCCCGATAGCTCCGGACAATGCACGGCCGGTTTGCATAACGCTCAAT
>JADQBA010000473.1 GCA_016903675.1 Stigonema ocellatum SAG 48.90 = DSM 106950
TCTACACCAGCGAAGCCTTTTCCCAAGAATGGGCAACAATACAAAATTGTCTCGGTATTGCCTACGTTGAAAGAATCACAGGAGAGAAAGCAGAAAATATAGAATTGGCGATCGCAGCTTATACTGCTGCTTTGAGTGTCTACACCCAGCAAGCCTTTCCCCAAAATTGGGCAAGAACGCAATATAATCTCGGTAATGCCTACCGTGAAAGAATCACAGGAGAGAAAGCAGAAAATATAGAATTGGCGATCGCAGCTTATACTGCTGCTTTGAGTGTCTACACCCAGCAAGCCTTTCCCCAAAATTGGGCAAGAACCCAAAAGAATCTCGGTAATGCCTATGTTGAAAGAATCACAGGAGAGAAAGCAGAAAATATAGAATTGGCGATCGCAGCTTATACTGCTGCTTTGAGTGTCTTAACCCAGCAAGCCTTTCCCCAAAATTGGGCAGGAACGCAATATAATCTCGGTGTTGCCTACGTTAAAAGAATCACAGGAGAGAAAGCAGAAAATATAGAATTGGCGATCGCAGCTTATACTGCTGCTTTGAGTGTCAGAACCCAGCAAGCCTTTCCCCAAGATTGGGCAATGACGCAAAATAATCTCGGTATTGCCTACCGTCAA
>JADQBA010000416.1 GCA_016903675.1 Stigonema ocellatum SAG 48.90 = DSM 106950
GGTAGTGCCAGCGGTTATCCTTGGAAAATATCTGGCGCTGCCAAGGTCAAGAAGCTAGAAGACAATGGAATATTTGGTGATTACTGCGAACTAGAGTCCCAAAAACTAGTGAAACAGGATCAAATTAAGCCCAAGCTAAGGAACGCTGGGGAAATCCAAATGGCGCAGTTACCAGTTCTGAAAACTGTTAGACCCTGGTATGGGGAAATTGATTCTACAGTACTTCAGGAAAATATCAAACGGCTGGACAAGGCATATCAAAAGTTTTTCACTGGTGCTGGCTTTCCTAATTTTAAGAATCGTAGTACTTTCCGGAGTTTCACGTATACTCTTGGGGTGAAGATAGAGGAAAACCAAATATACTTGCCCAAAATTGGGTGGGTAAGCTTTTTTAACTCTCGTCCAGTCCCTTTGGGCTTCAAAATCAAATCTTGCACACTTCGTAAAAAAGCTAATGGTTGGTTTGTAAGTGTCAGAATAGAAGATCCTACCGTGCCAGCTTTCCCGGTAATCAAAGTAGAAGAAGCTAACACGGCTGTTGGCGGCGACATGGGAATAAAAAAGCTCATCACTTTCTCCGATGGCTCTGTGATTAAAAACCCCAAGCTTTCTACCAACAAGAAAACTCGTCGGTTGATGCGAATACGCCAACGTGAAATTAATCGTAAGAAAAAAGGTAGCAAAAATCGGAAGAAAGCGAGCAATAGAGTTGCTAGACTACATCAGAGAATTGTAAATAAACGGACTGCTATTCAATGGAAGATAGCGATAGAGATATCTAAAAAATATGATGCTATCTTCCTAGAAGATTTAAAGGTGAGCAACATGAAAAAACGTTGTAAGCCTAAGAAAGATGAGCAGACGGGGAGATATATTAATAATGGTCAGTCTAAAAAAGTAGGTTTGAATAGAGCTATTTCAGACGCTGGATGGTACGAACTCCGTTCCAAAATTGAGTACGCGGCTGCCAAGTCGGGAAAAATTTTCGGTGTAGTACCACCATATCAAACGTCCCAAGAATGTCCGCAATGCCACCACATTGATGCATCAAACAGAGACGGTGAAAAGTTTTTGTGTGGTGAATGTGGTTATAGCGCTGATGCCGATCAAACCGGCGCAGTTAATATTAAGAATCGAGGCGTGGAAAAGTTTGGAATAGCGCTTAAATGTCAGGTAAAAGTAAAAAAGGTACGGGTGGACTGCTCGGAACCTAGACAGTTGTTACTGTTTGAAACGCCCAGCCCTGAATTAACAGGGTTTTATGGACAAAATGATGGTTCAACTCGTAAGAGGAGAAAACGCCATCAGCCTGGGAACCTGCCGCTTCAACTTAGTTTGGAGTTATGGGGTTAGTGTTGAGTGTGGCTACTCGCACGAATCCCACCTCTTCTAGAGGTGGGTGCGTCAAT
>JADQBA010000388.1 GCA_016903675.1 Stigonema ocellatum SAG 48.90 = DSM 106950
TTATAAGGAAGATGCCGAAAACCCCTGAGAAACAGGACGCTTGCGCGTCCGAGTTTCGTGCAACAGATGCGGGGATGAAGGCTGAGCGTGTCCTTTAGGACACCGTGGTGTTTTCTTTTCTAGGTGTCGGTAACGTATCTAACAATTCCTCTACAACCTGAGTCATCGTTTTGTCAGCTTGTGCTGCATATAACTGTAACTTATACATTCTACGCTCTGTAATCCGAATATGTAATTCTTTTTTTGCCATATCGAGACATAATGACGACACATTTATGTTATCTTCTGTAGAGCGAGAAAAACAAGGAGGTGATTACCAGTTGCTTACAAACTATGTCTACAAGCTACGACCAAACGTTAATCAATCCAGTACTATGGATAGCTGGATTGACATGTTAAGGAGTCAATATAATTGGTCATTGGGTGACAGGATATCTCAATACAATCAGCAGTTCATACAAGGGGATTACTGCGATATCAGAACCAAGGCAGAAGCTTGCCCAATTACATGCTTTGTTAGCAAGAATGGTGCAACTGGTGAACCTTGGAAGGATGTCAAGGTTGATAAAGACGGTAAACCTAAAAACCCGCGTCGTAGTGCTGGAGACATTCAAATAACAGCGTTACCAGAACTCAAAAAAGCTAGACCTTGGTACGCGGGAATCGACTCCACGGTATTGCAGCAAAACGTTAAAAGATTAGACAAGGCTTACGAGAACTTCTTTGATGGTAGGGGATTCCCGAAATTCAAAAATCGTTCGACCTTTTCATCTTTTACTTACACAATGGGGGTAAAAGTTCAGCTTGTAAAAATCTATTTACCTAAAATAGGTTGGATGAGGTTTCATAACTCTAGACCTATCCCAACGGGTTTTACTATCAAGGCTGCAACTATTCGTAAACGTCAAGATGGTTGGTATGTTTCAATCAGGATTGAAGATAAGACCGTACCTGACTACGTTGCTGTGGCATTAACTGATGTTAAATCAGCGATTGGTTGCGACATGGGAATCACAAAGCTTGTACATCTGTCTGACGGACATCAGATTGAAAATCCTAAGTTTTCGACTAATAAAAAAGTTAAGCGCACACTGAAGATTAGACAGCGCAGAGTCAGTCGTAAAGTTAAAGGTAGCAAGAATCGGAAAAAATCGGCTTCAATTGTTGGTAGACTTCACAAGAAAATCACTGATAAACGTCAAGCTCACCAGTGGTTCATAGCAAACACTATTTCTTCTAGAAATGTTGATGCAATTGGTGTAGAAGACCTTAATGTTTCTGGTATGCTAAAGCGTTGCCGGGTAAAAATCGATGAGGCAACTGGTAGGTTCTTACCTAATGGGCAGAGCAGAAAAAAGGGTTTGAACCGTAGTATTTCAGATGCTAGCTGGAATGAATTAATACAGAAAATCGAGTACATGGCTGGGAAGTCAGGAAAGGTTTTTGTTAAGGTCAACCCAAGATGTACTTCTCAAAAATGTAACGATTGTGGTTACATTGAAGCTGGCAATCGTGACAAAGAGAAGTTCATTTGTTTGTCGTGCGGTCATATGGCACACGCTGACATAAATGCTGCAAAAAATATAGAAGAACTGGCTCTGTCTAACATAGCTAGTATGGTACGCCGGGACTCGACGGAACCTGAACCACGGGGTTCTAAACGCCCTAGGACAAAATCACCACGCCCTTTGGGCAAACGTGGTGAGCCGGGGAACCCTAGTAGTAGGGATATTAAGGCTGAGAAGTCTTAAGAATCTCCGTGGCTTTAGCCCGGAGAGTGTCAAT
>JADQBA010000050.1 GCA_016903675.1 Stigonema ocellatum SAG 48.90 = DSM 106950
GAAATTCCATCGTACCTGCACGAATGCGCTCCCATTGATTAAATAAATCCAATATAGTTACTATATACTTGTAAGTTGTATAGTGCAAGTAGTATTTTGAAAAAATTTAAATCCAATAACAATGTCGTCACATCATGTAAGTATCACGTTGTCTGGACTCCCAAGTACAGACGCAGTGTTCTTAAAGATGGTGTTGACTTAAGGCTTAAAGAGCAACTAAGAGCGCAAATAGCGCTCGTAAATACGGGTAGACATCATTGAGATAGAAATAATGCTATTTGCACGTTCATCTACTGATTGAAGTAGACCCTCAGTTTGGTATTCATAAAGCGGTTAAGCGTTTTATTGGTGCAACATCTAGATATCTGAGACTTGAATGAGCGCAACTTAAATCAAGGCGAACTACGTTGTGGACTAACTCTTACTTTGTGTCCACGGTTGGAGGCACTGGATATCGTCAAACTGTACATTCAAAACCAAAAAGAAACTTGACGGGGAATAAATTCCCGCTCGGTCTTACCCCATGCATGAATGCAGGGGCTTGCGCCCTAGGTTTTTCGGTCAATGCAAACGAGAGCGAAAAGTTAATTTTGTGTTGCTCATCTTCCGGTGGAATTATATCTTGATTTTACGTTACAATGAAATACTTCTGCTTAGTTTAGTAGCAAATTTTATGCTTGTATAATTATATACATAAATATGGTTCAGTACACTCTTGCTCAAAGCCCAGAAATCATCCTCACCGTTCCTGGCAAAGATTCAGCCAAAGCCCGTGAGAAAGCAATGGATCAACTGATGAAATTGATGGAAGAGGGTGAGTTACCTACGGAACTCGAAGAGGGATTTGGTGCCCAGCAACTTATAGAAGTGAAAGAAACATCAATTGATACGACTAACGGTGAGGACGCCATTACACAAGCCGTTCAGATTCTGAGCAACCTTGCTTCACTCAAATTGAAGGTTCAGGAGTCACGCGCTGAAGCATTGGAAATTCGTCAAGCAGTTGACATCCTCTTTTCAGATAACTCTGTGGCTGAGGAGGAAATTGCTCGCCTCAAGGAAGGTTTTAAAGTTCTCAAAAATTTTGCTCAAGCTAATCTGCGTTATCAGGAAGCCCGAGCAAAAGCAGAGCATGCAAGACTTGTGTTAGATCAAGCTCTCAAATCTCCAGAGGTATGAGTCTGGCGGGATTGGATCTCCACTCAGGACAAACCGGTTGTCTTCTACGGGCCATCGCTCAATCATATCAATTAACCCTAAAAAAAATAAGGGTAGGCTTTTTTGCTTACCCTGATTTTTTTATGACTGGGGCGCTAGGATTCGAACCTAGGGATGGCGGGACCAAAACCCGCTGCCTTACCACTTGGCTACGCCCCAACGTTTCATACTGTAGTTAGTATAGCAGTGACTCCTAGGGTTATGTCAAGTATTTTGAAAGATTATTTAGGGAAACTGCTGGAAACATTCATTGATGTCCCACTCCCCTTGGTTGGGAGCGGAAACTCCTCGCCTGAAGCCTCCAACTATAAGTCGGGGGTGAGTAGCTGTATAAATATATCTATGCATGTCTTGGTAATTCTTAGTACTTACGCATTGACAGAAATCATCAGATGTGTATTAGGGATTTTTAGCGCCTCAACGTTTGATTTTTTAACGAATCAGAGCCATCATCACCTACCTATGGGGCGCAATGCCTTGCGCCGTTTCATTAAAACCGGAAAAATCTGCCAGCCTCATGTAGGGGCGTATTGCAATACGCCCGTACCGGGTTCTAAGCCTCGGATCTGGCGCGCTTGTTGCCCCTAACCCAAGATTTTGGGTGCAAAACTACGAAATTGGGGGCGATAATTCCTGCGGCTGGCAGATTTTTACACGTTTAGACCCTGCCCCTACAAGCCTGAAACGATCATTATCCCTTGATTCATATGATCGTCAATTTGAGAGCGTGCGTAAGTCCTACTATTTAGGAATTCAGTGCAACCGTTCTCCAGAACACTTATCCAAGACTTACTAATAACGGACGCGATCGCTATCTTAATGATGTTGACCACCATCCAGCAACCTGCGCTTGTTGTGGGGAGAAACTGATTTATTAACGGAGCAATGAAGAGGAGTTGCTCGTTTCCAGAGATCCAAAAAGCTAACACTCAATTCACCGATAAGTAGGGGAAGCAGGGAGCAAAATTGCTCCCCTTCCCCTTTTTGTAATCTTTGAAGCCCTCTGCCTGTAAAGGTCAGACTGGAATTTCCTCTAGCTTAATAACCCCATTAGCAACTAAGTTATTTATTTTTTGAAAGGCAATGACAGCTTTTTTAGTATCAGGACCAAAAATCCCATCCCTTCCATGAGGATTTAAATCTGGTTGAGGATTGTGAAGATCATTTGCAAGTTTAGTCAGACGTTTTTGCAGGTCATTGACTTTCACCCCAATCCGACCTTCTTGAAGAGGAATGTCTGGAACTGTTTCAGCTTTTAGCCTGTCTAGATTACCATTGAATGTGTTATAGTCCACATCTTGAGTAAATGAAGACTTTTGATCCCCAAGATACTGATGAAAAGTATGAACCTTCCAGCCGCCAAATAGTTGATTTGGCTGGTTGGGGTTGTTATTGTAGTTAGCAATCCAGAGATCGTAGCCAGCGTTACTGAAGCGCGAGGTATTACCCATTTGATGAATCCAAAAGTCAGAATTGGCGTATATGATTGGTTTATAGCCTGTTGTCCGCTCTACCGATTTGAGTAATGTCTCAACTAGGTCAATACTAGCCGCAGTACTTAGACTAGACCAGTGAATATCAATATCATTGCGGTTTTTCTCAAATTCTAAATCTACAGATGGCGGCAAATCTCCCGGCTCCATATCTACTGCCTGAGCAAAAAGTCTCACTTGAGTATTCAGATCATCTGAAGGACGGAAAAACAGGTAAGCTCCTCGAATTATGTTATTCTGCTTGAGCGCAGTCCAGTAAGTGTGAAAGTTTAAATCCATACGGACTGTGCCATAAAGCACTCGTGCATAGGCAAACTGGAAGCCTTCGGCTTTCATTTTCTGCCAATTGACTTGCTCACTAAACTCTGCAATATCGACGCCCTTGATAAACATACGATTCATCTCTTGTGTTAGATAAATGACACCCGTACAGTCTTTCGCTTTGCTTGTAACTGAATTTGAATTTGCGTAACTCTATCTCTAGCTAAACATGTATCAAAATTAGTTTCTATTTATTTTTTCAACAGAAAATATTACGGTAATTTAACAAAACTCACAGATTGATAACATCAAGATAGAAAAATTAAGATGTCAATCATATAGCAATCCTATTTGAGATCCGAATAAAAGGGACAAGGAGGACTTGGGGGACAAGGGAGACTTTGGAGAGGTGTTTGTAAATCCTCCACGGATTGCTATAGATAAAGTATTTATAATTCGTATTTCGCTTTGTTGAGTGTTAGTAAAAATTGTTATAAGTAGATTAACTGATGTTTAATAATCTACTGGTTTGGATACAAGAAAAATTATTTAATTGTTGACAGCAATCATTTTTACAAGTAAAATTAAAAAAATCTAAATGCAGTCTGCCTAATCCACAACTTGCCCTTAACGCATTACTGCATAAAGGCAACCTAGGAACGGAGGAACCAAACTCGGGGCGTATCTGAAAAGAGTGCAAAGTAAAAAGTCAGGAATCAAGGATAATAACTCCTAACTCTTAACTCCTAACTCGTATCAGAAGGATATCTCTCAGTCCTAGCCCGTCAGCTAACTTCGTCGGCATTGAGAGGAGACTGAACGAGTAGCATTCTTAAATTAGTTGAGAATGTTCTCGACTCGTCAGTGTCCAAGGCTTGGATTTTTTCGCTTCGTTATACCTGCCTTTGACCTTGAGAAGATGACAATATTGCCCCAACTCTATGACGTCTGAGGCAGAAAAAGTTGCCTAGAGGTGAAGTGTAACTATGTTGATAAATCAAAAAAATCGCATCGCGCTCATTTCTGTTGACGGAGACCCTGCTGCTGAAATTGGTCAAGAAGAGGCTGGGGGTCAAAATGTCTATGTGCGTCAAGTAGGTTATGCGCTGGCGCAGCAAGGCTGGCAAGTGGATATGTTCACTCGTTACAGCAGTCCTGAACAAGCTGCTATCATTCAACATCAACCAAACTGTCGCACTATTCGGTTAAAGACTGGACCTGCTGAGTTCATTGGGCGAGACAACTTGTTTGAACATCTACCTGAATTTGTCGCCCAATTTCAGAACTTCCAGCAGGTCGAAGGATTTCAATATCCCATAGTTCATACCAACTACTGGTTGTCTTCTTGGGTTGGTATGGAGTTGAAAAAACACCAACCGCTGATTCAGGTACATACTTATCATTCTCTAGGAGCAGTCAAGTACAGAAGCATTGCTGATATTCCAGCGATCGCCAGTTTGCGATTAGCCGTTGAAAAAGCGTGTCTAGAGAGTGTTGAACGAGTGATTGCAACTAGTCCACAAGAGCATGAACACATGCGGACTCTCGTTTCCACTCAAGGGCAAATTGAAGTGATTCCCTGTGGTACTGATATTGAGAAGTTTGGGTCAATTGAGCGTTCTGTAGCACGCCAGGTGTTGGGAATTGCACCAGATGCCAAGATGGTTTTCTACGTCGGTCGCTTTGATCGACGCAAGGGAATTGACACACTAGTGCAAGCCATTGCCAAGTCTAGTTTGAGAGGTCAGGCAAAAGTGCAACTTGTGATTGGTGGTGGTAGCCGACCTGGTTATAGCGATGGCATTGAGCGATCGCGCATCGAAAGCATCGTGGCGGAACTGGGGTTAGAAGATTGCACAACATTTCCAGGTCGCCTAGATGAGGTTGTTCTCCCCAAATACTACGCCGCTGCTGATGTTTGTGTAGTTCCTAGTCACTATGAACCTTTTGGTTTAGTTGCCATAGAAGCAATGGCAAGTAGAACTCCAGTCGTGGCTAGTGATGTTGGTGGGTTGCAGTTTACAGTAGTACCAGAAGTGACTGGGTTACTTGCTCCCCCCAAAAACGAAGTAGCTTTTGCCGCCGCCATTGATCGGATTCTCACCAACCCAGATTGGCGAAACCAGTTAGGTGAGGCTGGTCGGCAACGGGTAGAAATCGCCTTTAGTTGGCAAAGTGTGGCATACCGACTGACTCTACTCTATTCTCATCTGCAGGCTCAAAACACACCCACACCTGAAAGCCAAACTGAGATTGCAGCTTGATAGAAATTGGGGTGTAGGGGGTAGGGGGTGGCTGAGTGGGAACCCCATGAGACAGCAGACACGCAAGCCGCAAGCAGAGTTGTTCAGCCAGCTTGAGGGCTAGTACCGCAAAGCGGAAGTCAAAAGTCACTCATTCAAAAGTCATCCAAAATGCTTATAGTGTAAGCTTTTCGTTGATTTGGAATGGGTGGTTTATTTACGCCGACCTGTACTAGTACCAATACTGCGTAGGTTTTGCGAAAACAAGAAACCGGGTAACTCCTGCGAAACCCGGTTTCTTGCATCTCAACTATCGTTAACCGACAAGTATTGGGGCTAGGGCGTCGGTCAAGTTTGAATTGACGGGTTGGAATTGACACCAGCATACGGAGACACGGGGATGTCTGTAAGATAGATCCCACATTCCGCACCCAAGACTGTTACATAGTATAATTGCTTATAAAAAACATTTTTATTGTGATTAACTATACTTTATTACTGAGATAAATGTAGTTTGCAATACTTATCACCAGTAACAAGAGTATTATATATAGCATTATTTCACATTAAAAATAAGTAAAAACCGATTGTAACAGTGGGGGTGCCGAATCAATACTGCGTAGGTTTTGCTAAAAACTCAAATGTAGAGTAGGTTGGGTTGAGGAACGAAACCCAACATTTATCGGCATTTGTTGGGTTTCCCGACGGTAAGCCCAACCTACAATTTTTCAAAACCTACGCAGTATTGGGTGCGGAATGTGGGATAGATCTCACAGTGATCGGCGTCTCCCTTTCTCCGCGTCGCCCCTACCCGTCATTTCTAGGTTGACAGTTTCTTAAGAGCACCCCACGGGCGGCACACCACCCTCTATGAATGGAAGAAACACTTCCTCCCCCCCTCCCCCCCTCCTCCCCTCCTCCCCTCCTCCTTCCCGTGTTTCTTAAGAGCGACCGACGGGCGGCACACCACCCCCTACGAATGAAAGAAACTCTTGTTCCCCCCCTCGGACACTCCCCCCCTCCCCCCCTCCTCCTCCCCGTGTTTCTTGAGAGATATCGGAAATTTTTTCTTTTTCAAGTCAACAAGCAAGATTGATGAATTTTATAAAAATTTTATATATCAATTTAAACTTTTTTAAAAGTTTAAAATTTATTGAAAATACCTATCTAAAAGATTTCTTATATTTCTAGATAGTCTTGTATAAATGAATCCAATTTGTTATATTTATCAATATTATTTTTGAGATCGCAGATAAGATTACTCACAAAGTTCTGGTTTTTATGCAAATTTTAGATTTGACTTTTTCAACTTTTCAATGGTATCGTCGTTTACGAGGCGGGTCATGGTGGCAAGTCGAGATTCCCTTGTTTGATGGTTCCGAGATTGTTTGGGTACATCACATGCCAGAATGCGAGTGCTACATTATACAAACAGAAAAATACTAGCACCAAAAGGATCGTAGCCGGATAGGATGAAATTGAGATATCCGTAGTAGATTTTGAAGGCGATACCACCACACAAGGAAGTAGAAAATGTCAGATAAAAATAATGTTGATGCAGTCGAAGCGGTGCTAATTTATGCAGAAGTTTTTCACGTACTTGGAACGCTCCGAGGGGAGGCTGAAAATAAATATGATGCAGCTTTCGCCCTTACAGAATCTCAAAAGATAGCAGTGGCAGCACAATTGGCTCAGTCGATTTTGATTAGCAGGCAAATTGATTCTCTCAAACAGCCCAAACCGCAATAAGGTTCTTGGCAACTTT
Organism: Stigonema ocellatum SAG 48.90 = DSM 106950; assembly: GCA_016903675.1. GTDB lineage: Bacteria > Cyanobacteriota > Cyanobacteriia > Cyanobacteriales > Nostocaceae > Stigonema > Stigonema ocellatum. The sequence continues at coordinate 6,981 of JADQBA010000050.1, forward strand.
TGGTGATGATTGATATCAAGCCTATTTGATTAGTTATTATTCAGGGTTTGGGTGGAAAAAGCTTTTTAAATTTTAAATTTTAAATTCTGAGGGAGCGGAACTAGAATCATCAAACATAGATAAGAGTAACATCTTTTCAAAGACTTTTGAAAGAGTAGTTTGAAAACGGTGTCGATGCTTGAGTTTCAAAAAGTGTCGCACTATTTCAGTAGTTAAACTAGAGCCGTTTCTGTTATCTATAACTTCAATTGTACGTAGAGTGTCAAGCTGTAGTTCTTTTTTTACCATCAATTCGGAAATGCCAGTTGCACCTACACCACTCTCAACAGCGGCTTTTGTCATCTCGCCACTAGTGAATACTAAAATTGCATTCAGTTCACTAAGATTGATTCCCCAATTTTGCAAGGCTGACTCAAACCTTTGCTGTGTTCCAGATCCAGGCTCTCGCATTACCCAAGCTGTTTGAGTCAGTTCCTGGATGGTAATCTCTGCACGCTCATACCAAGGGTGAGATTTGCCTACAACAATTTGTAAGCGATCGCTCCCGACAATTTCTTGCTCCAGAGAACTCGCAAGTGCTGGTTTAACATCTCCTTCTATCAAACCCAAATCAAATTGTCCCGTAGCTGTCCCTACACAAATCTCTTCTGTATTGGCGAGAGTACAATTAATTTTGATCCCAGGATACTGACGCTGAAAATCACTAATTTTACTAGGGAGCCAATAGTTACCAATTGTCAGGCTCGAACCTAATTTCAATTCGCCCCTTTGCAGATTGTTCAATTCCCGCAATCCCCGCTCAGATAAACTGACGTGGTCCAGAATCTTCTGTGCTTCCATTTGTAGCAACTTTCCAGCTTCAGTGATCTCGATATGGCGACCAATGCGATGGAACAGTTTCACTCCATATTCCTGCTCTAAGCTTTGAATTGCTGCACTCACAGCAGGCTGAGTAATATAGAGCATTTCCGCCGCACGGGTAAAGTGTAGATGTTCCGCCACAGCTAAAAAAATTCGTAGCTGCTCAAGGGTCATACCTGCCATTTGAGCTATCCTTAAAACTTGGTGTCTAATTCATCATCAGTCTTATTTATCATTTTGACAAAAAAAAGTATTTAATTCTATCATTGGCAGCGTAATCCCCCTGCATGTCTACTAAGAAATTTGCTCGCATAGGCAAGCAAGGGGAGAAAAGAAAGCAAGGATGCAGAGTGTTCTTTGCAAGGGAGAAAGAATCCCCCTGCCCCTCTACCTCCCCTGCCTCCCTACACCTCTTTCGCGCCTAATTATTAACTATACGTAATATAATACTATCAAAAACAACGTGGGATGGCGACCTTCACCCTGACCCAAGCGCCCCTTTCTGGTAAGTATTAAGTTGTGTACAACCATAATCGCCTGAAACCTATTAACTTATTCGAGTACGAAAAGCTAGCTACCGAGCATCTATCTCAAATGGCACTTGATTACTATAACAGTGGCGCTTGGGATGAGATGACGTTGCGAGACAATCGCGCTGCTTTTGAGCGAGTCAAACTTCGACCTCGGGTGCTAGTGGACGTGAGGGAACGAAACCTCACCACCAAGGTTTTAGGACAAAAGTTCCAACTACCTTTACTGATTGCTCCCATGGCATTTCAATGTCTTGCCCATCCAGAGGGAGAAGTTGCTACGGCAATAGCAGCATCTAAGGCTGGTGTGGGTATGGTGTTGAGTACATTGGCAACTAAAAGCATTGAAGAAGTGGCGATAGCGAACCGTAACACAAATTCTGCGACTCCTCAATGGTTTCAGCTTTATGTACACAAAGACCGGGGGCTAACCCGTGCCTTGGTAGAAAGGGCTTGGGCAGCAGGCTACAAAGCGCTATGTTTGACTGTGGATGCACCAGTTCTCGGTCGGAGGGAACGAGACAAGCGTAATGAGTTTACTTTACCACCTGGTTTAAAAGCGGCTAATATTGTAAATATCTCAGGATTAAATATTCCTGAGCAAGAGGGGGACTCAGGGCTGTTTACGTATTTTGCCCAGCAGCTTGACCCTGGGGTTACTTGGCGGGATTTGGAATGGTTGCAATCTTTGTGTCCGTTACCTTTAGTAGTCAAAGGGATTTTACGAGGTGATGATGCCACAAGTGCAGTAGAGTGTGGAGCCTTGGCAATTGTTGTTTCTAATCACGGTGGTCGCCAACTAGATGGGGCGATCGCAACTCTTGACGCTTTAGCTGAAGTGGTAGAAGCTGTAGATGGTCGGGCAGAGGTGATTGTAGATGGAGGTATTCGTCGAGGCGTTGATATTCTTAAAGCTTTGGCCCTAGGAGCCAAAGCTGTACTTTTGGGACGTCCTGTGTTATGGGGATTAGCAGCAGGAGGAGAAGCAGGTGTGGCTCATGTCATTGAAATGTTACGAGATGAGCTAGATGTGGCGATGGCATTGAGTGGTTGTGCGAGTCTGAATGATATTGACTCTAGCTTGGTCGTTTACAAAAACTATCGATGAAGACTTCAGGCTGGAATTATAGCGGTTCTCAGTTGAATCCCATACACGAGGAGTGAGATGGGTCCTCTCCCCCAACCCTATCCCCAGTCGCGCTTTTTGGGTTTTTGGGGGTTCTGAATCCCGACCATAGTTTTGCTCAGCTTGGTTTTTAGTGCTTCCGCTTTGTCAGCTTTGGAGACTTTGAGGAACTTTGGTGCTTTCGGAGTCGGATCTGATAATAGTTCAACAAAACCAAACAGATCCCGGTGCGGTAGAAACTTTGTTAGCACCTTCACAAATACTGGACGCCCTTGATCCTCTTTTTCTGCTTTGGGATTAAACCGAAATGGTCGAACTGGTGCATCTTTCCAAATCAGGGGGATATGAGAAGCTTTCATAAATTTGACTTTCGTACTCGCTTCAGCCGCTTTGATATAGTTAAGCCGCTCTGGAGTAAAATTTCTAAAAACCGAGATACATGGTGTTTGACAGACTGGAATGAACTGCCACAAGCCGCAAAGTCGAAACTCGAAATCTTGTAAATCTTTGGTAATACCACTTATATTCTTTCCAGAGTCAAAGCCTATTAACTGGAAACTTAGGTAGTGTGGCTGATCTCTTTTCGGGAAATGCATCACTCTGGGATAGACAATCAAGCGCTGATTAGAATTCCCCTTCGCTTCTATCTCTTTTTTGAGAGCATCGAAAGCACGACGATGGCTGGAGATATAATACAGTGGATATTGCTTACCACCGAGCGCTACAGTCGTCTTACCTTCATCGTTGAAGTTAACGTCTCCGGTAATAATGCCAACTGCTTGAAAGATAGCATCCTCTTGCGGCTGGGCTTGCTCTTCTCCCTCATTTGTCCCAGAAGCCACCTTAGTTAGTGGAGCATCTTCAATCTGTGATGCAGCTGGCAATTGTTCAGGCTCAGTCTGCGGTTCAACAGGTGCGACAGGGGGTGGTGTAACGGGCACTCGCTTCACAGGCTTTGGTAGAGTAATTTTCTGCTTAGCCGACTCGAGTGAAGGTGCGTCCGTTGGGTTCTTAGTAATATCTTTTTCTGTTACTGGCTCAGGCTCTTGGGGTGCGGGCGGCGATGGCGACTCTACCTGCTTCAATGGTTTGATGGAAAGCAAGGTTTGTTTGGGTGCCTCCAACTGTGGCTCTTTCTTGTTCTTAGATGTCTTTCCCATGTTTTTTATTTCTATTTTAACAGTCACGGCGACATCCCAACAGTTTTATGAGCGCGAAACCAGGCCAGACGGCATCGCTCCCACATGAAGAGTTAATCTCCACCACCCATTTCAAAATTATCCAGTCTAATTTCTCGCAAAATATCTGATACTTTCCAACCGTGAGAATCAGTGCTGGCAAACCTCATCAAACCTGGTTCTGCCATATCTATTGGTTCTGGCTCTGGTTCTGTTAATTCTTCTTTCGAGCTAAGTTCTTGAGTTTGAGTCAAATTAGATTGTATCTCAGATTCACTTGGCTGTGGTTGAACTTTTGGAATTGGTTTTGAGATTTTGATGATACTTTCTTTCACAAGAATGTTTCTCCTGTTTGTTTGCTTGACGAGAAGCGCATACCCCACAAAACCTCTTGACGATTCTGGCTCATGGTGTTTAACAATTAGGCTACTGTAGTCATAATGAAGACCAAAGTAGCAAAAACTCTCACCATTGTAAACATAAGCAGTCGTAAAAGCCAACAAGTGCCATCAGAATTAGTTTGGGGAAGTTGACCCAATTGTGCTGGATACTAACCCCACCACCAATACGGTTCAGTGTTTTGGATTTGTGCGTCCCCAAATCTTGCTCAACCAACCAGTCACCCAAAATAGCGGCGGATAGTATTTTTTCAGGGTAAATACTCTTTTGGACTTTGGAAAAAAGGAGAACAAGTGCCAAACCCAAAAGTAAAATCGGAACTTTACTTTGAAATTTAGCACCTCACGACAGACTCTCTAGCATTATGCCGACGGCTTTTTTCCCTCGGAATAATACTAAAGAGAGTATAATACTCCGTAACAGCCACTAGTTTAATTTGGGATGAGAATTTCCTGAGAAAATTATCATAAATTTTTTAACGCTGTTTTTTTGGCTTCTAGACTATTTTTTCGGCCAAAAATCCAATAATGTCTTGATGTTCGTCTGTTCCCAATACCCTTGGTGTTAAGATAATTTACCTTGTAGAGACGCGATTAATCGCGTCTCTACGCTCGCCGAGCACCCTTAACATCAAGCGTATTGCGTCTGTTCCTGCATCAAGTCTAATAGCCCTTGCCATAAAGTGCGGGTCATTGGACCTGGGCACTTGGGCAGAGAATAGTCATCAATCTGAGCCACTGGCATTAATAGACGGACAGACGAACTGAGGAAGGCTTCTTCAGCCGACCAAATAGCTTCTGCTCTCAGGCTGATTTCTTCATGGGGAATCCCCAATTGACGCAGCAGCTTTAGCAGAAAGTAGCGAGTAATACCATGGAGAATACCAGCTTCAACCGCAGGAGTACGCACTACCCCTTGACTGATTAGCCAAAGATTACTTGTGGTAGCCTCTGTGAGTTCACCCTGAGAGTTGAGCATGAGGGCATCATCGGCTCCATTTTGGCGAGCCTCTAACAGTGCTAATATATTGTTGAGATAGTTACCAGTTTTAGCTGCTGGGTTCAAGGCTAGCTGCGCGACTCTCTGGCGCGGCACCACTCTCAAGCGAATCCCCTGCTGTGGCAAGATTCTTTCTGGGCTGATAGGTCTAACGATGATCACTAGATGAGGCTGAAGGTCTGGACTAGGCATTAAGCCGATTTCCTCTTGCGCTCCCCGCGTCACAACGATGCGGATATAAGACTCGGAATTGCCAGCTTGCTGCAAAGTTCTCTCAATCTCAGTCTGAATATGTGCATCGTCCCAGGGAATATCTAGGTAGAGGTAGGCAGCAGATTGCCGCAGGCGATCAAGGTGTTCCTGCAAGCCAAAAGGTTTACCACCAAAGGTTCGTACGACTTCATAAATACTATCACCGTACAGAAAGCTACGGTCTAAAACAGACACCGAAGCCGTTGGGGCGATGACTCCGTCTAAATTGACTAGCTGACCCATAATAAGCGTGTTGAAACTTTGTGAAATATAAATATATCAGTGTTCTTTAAGCGAATTAGATAAAGCGTCTAAGCAATCTATGTTGAAAATTAATAAATGATTAAACTACCTCATGAACCAATTGTAATGCATTCGCTTTGCCATTCTCTCCATATTGCATTGCTTTTTGCTGCAAAGCTAGATACAGCACTATAATCAAGATAAGATAAGGTAATGCAATGCAAAATGTATATGAAATTAACTGAGCAAATGACTTTTCGCACGAGCAAGGAAATTCTTGGAGAAGTCAAGAAAATCGCGGATAACTCTGGGAAGACATCATCTCAAGTGATCAACGAATTGCTTTTTAAGGTTCTCGGGCTAGATCCCAAGGACAAAGAGCAAGGCGATAAGATTGAAGAAATTCGCCAAGAGATGAGACTCGAAATCAGGCAAGCGGTGGCGGAACTCGAGCAGAGATTCTCTCAAGTGCAAGAGGAAGCATTAAAAAAATAAAAAGCCTGAGAGAGGAAAATCAATCTCTCAGGCAACAACGCGATCGCATTCTCAGAATGCTTAAGGAAGACCCGCCTCCGTCCAACGACAAGGCGGGTTAATTTTTCTGCGGAAAAAGCATTGCATTTATTTTGCAATGCATGTTAAGCTGATTAGCAGTTGTTGCAGCGTAGAGAGCAATACCCTTTGGGTATTGTTTCTTTCGGGCACTACCTGATCGCGAGCACGAGGATTGAAATACATGACATGAAATCACTTGCTTCCTCTGGGGATGCTGATTTTGGCATTAGCTGGAAGGAACTTCAGCAGAAATTTCTTTCTTTGAATGGCGGCAAACCTGGCTTCTATTGCTACGGCCATGGAGAAGCCAAGTACTTCAAGAGTGCGGATCTAGCTTAGCGCGAGCTTAGGTCCAATTCAAAACGTTCTCCAGGTGCAGGCTCAACGACTTGAGTTGTCTGATGATTTTTTGCTAACAAGGCACGAAACTCGTCAATAGTACCCTGAGTGCCCAGAAGAGAAGTCAGTAAACCCTCAAATACGACATTCCCCCCAGCCGCAGTAGATATAATCACTTCGGGTTGTAGCCATTCAACAACCAGGAGGGCGCTCTTTCTACCTTTAATAATTGGTCCTAGTAGGGGAATTTCTATATCGATGATACTCGTAATAACCACATTTATAGGAGCAACCTCTTTCAATGAGGGGGAGTGGTATCCATGAGGCTCATAGTAGAGCGTGATGCCACTAGTCAATTCTGTCAACAAATAGCCATTTTCTACTAACATCAGACCAGTTGGTGAACCCGGTGTCGCCTGGATTTTCAACTTTGAGGCATGGATGAAAGTTTCTCCATGGGCTAATGCTGTTACATTGTGATAACCCAACCCTTGGACGACCTTAGCAGCATTAGGTGATGCCACAACAGGAATACTGCGGTCAAGTTGTTCTAGAGTTGGTCGGTGAGCATGGTCTTCTAAACCCTGAGACAGCAGTATCAGGTCGATATTTTCTGGAATTGGATGAGGAGTTGGGCGATCGCCCTTAAAGAACCAAGGAAGGTTGCCGAACACCAGTGATCCAACCAACCAGGGATCAAGCAGAATCCGCTGATCCCCCATTTCAATCAACCAAGAGTTGCTGTCTAGCCAGGTGAGATGCATCGTCCTTCCAGTAGAGCTTTCGGCTCTATTGTAACGATTTTTTGCACTTTGCCCTGTGGGTTTGGTATAACTTTCCAAGTCAAGCTGGACTGACTTGAAAATCGGGAGTGGGGATAATACGGTACCTCTGCTTCTGGGAACCGTATTGGGGATACTCCCATTGGTCTATAACCCAAGGTGGAGTGCTTCACGTTGCCAAGGTTGGCTTATATGAGCAAAAGATTACAAAAGAGTTGATTTTTTGCTTGTACCCGTGTGATACTATATATGAAATGTACAGCAAATAACACAAAATAGTGTATTTTGTAATTTGAACAAGAAAATTATGAGGATATTTTAAGTAATAAAGAGTACTGAGTTGGGAGATTGTAATTGTATATGTGAACTGTTTTGAGGTGACTAATGCACAAGTTTCTCCTCATGGCTAGCAAGCTTATGAGCCATTTTTATAGCAGAAATGTCTAATGTCGGAGAAGTACATCCCAGAAATCCTCTGCTGATGATTGCCATCGAGAGTAGTCAACAATCTGGGCTTGAGCCATTTTAAATTAATTTAAATCAATTTGACAATCCGGGCAATTCTGGTGACAGGTATTGTACAATCTTTTATACGATTTTAGATTATTCAACAAAACATTAATTAAACTTAAATGACAATGCTGTCTCATAGCCGATTAAATGGTCGATTTTTACCAGCTTTACTGATGCTTCTGACCTTCAGTATGAGTGCCTGTGGCGGTGCCGACCAGAAGAAGAAGCAGATCAGTATTGATGGTGGAACTGTAGGTTATCCTCTGCACCAAGCAGTTGCTGAAGAATATAAAAAGGTGCAACCTGATGCCCAGATTAGTGTTGCTTTCAGTGGAACTGGAGGCGGCATGAGTAAGTTTTGCTCAGGTCAAATTGATATTGCTGGTGCTTCTCGCGCTATCAAAAAAGAGGAAATTGAGACTTGTAAAAAGAAGGGAATTGATTTTGTAGAGTTGCCAGTTGCTCTCGACGGTATAGCTGTCATTACCAACAAAAAAAATGATTTTGTGACATGCTTGTCTATTGCAGAGCTTAACAAAATTTGGAGTCCGAAATCAAATAACAAAGTCAAAAACTGGAATCAAGTCAATGGGAAATTTCCTGATCAGCAACTGACGCTTTATGCGCCATCTTCTGATACAGGAACGTTTGACTATTTCACCCAAGCTGTCAATAAAAAATCCAAAGCTAGTCGTACAGATTACACTTCCACTCAAAATCAAAACGTTCTTGTTCAAGGGATTGCAGGTGATAAAAGTGCCCTAGGGTATGTGGGTATTTCTTACTATTTGGCGCAGAAAGATAAGCTACATCTGATTGCCGTGGAAACTCCGAAAGGAAATTGTGAAACACCAGATCCTCCGTCCAAAATTGCTACAAATACCTATGTACCTTTGTCTCGTCCTCTCTTTATATATGTCAGCAAGCCATCCTTAGACAGTAAGCCTGTGGTGAGGGAGTTTGTTAATTTCTATCTAGACAATTCTAAGAAATGGGTCGAACAATCGGGCTATGTTGAACTAACCGATGAGGCTTATTCCAAGGTAAAACAAATATTTACTTCTAACAAAATGGGTTCCCAGTTCAAAGACGCAAAGCCTGGTCAGCCAATCACAAAGTATCTTTAGGGAAAAAGGGGAATGGGGAATGGGGAATGGGGAATGGGGAATGGGGAATGGGGAATGGGGAATAGTTTTCCATTCCTAATCCCTAATCCCTAATCACCAATACCCAATCCCTAATCACAATTAGCAATGTAAAATATTTAAGGTATGCAGAAAGAAAATTATCGAGACGAGTTAAATCAGGAACAAGAGCGATCGCTCAATAAAAGTGCATCTGACGATATTCAAGAAAAAATTGTCGAGGTACTTTTATTTTCTTGTGGATTGGTTTCCATTCTGACTACTTTTGGAATTGTTGCAATCATTTTTCAAGTGACGTGGGAGTTTTTCCAAAAAGTTCCCTTAAGTAAGTTCTTTTTCGATACCCAGTGGACACCTCTGTTTGCAGAGCAACATTTTGGCATTTGGCCTTTGATTAATGGGACTTTACTGACGACGGCGATCGCCATGTTAGTTGCCATTCCTCTGGGTTTATGTTCCGCCATCTATTTAACCGAGTATGCTCAACCTAAGGTAGCAGGAATTTTGCGCCCAGCCGTGGAACTATTGGCGGGAATACCTACCGTTGTCAACGGCTACTTCGCCCTGTTGTTTTTGACACCCCTACTGCGGAGTTTTCTACCACTAGAAATATTCAACGCCTTGAGCGCTGGGATCATGATGGGAGTCATGATTATTCCCACCGTCGGCTCTATCAGCTTAGACGCTATTAGGGCTGTTCCTCGCTCTTTGCGCGAAGGAGCTTACGCATTAGGACTCACTAAACTGGAAGCTATATTCAGAATTGTTCTTCCTGCTGCCCTTTCTGGAATCATTGCCTCAATCATTCTCGGCGTTTCTCGAGCTGTAGGTGAAACAATGACTGTCCTAATTGCAGCAGGACAACAGCCAAAGCTGACTCTTAATCCCATGGAGTCAATAGAAACAATGACAGCTTACATGGCTCAAATCTCAGGTGGAGATAGCCCTCGCAACAGTATCAACTACGATACTTTATACGCAGTAGGAGCTGTTTTGTTCTTGATAACTTTGGCTTTAAACATTTTCAGTCATTGGTTTTCTAATCGCTTTAAAGAAAAATACGAGTAATAGGTATGGCAACTTCAATTTCAGAGGATTCTCAAGAATTTACTCCGAATATAGACAGAAGGGAAACACTAGGCAAAGTGTTTGAATATATTTTTTTGCTGGGTTTGCTCATTGGTTTATTTATCCTAGCTCTCCTCCTTTTTGATATTGGCAAAGATGGATTAGTCAGATTTTTGACCCCTGGTTTTCTGACTGAAACGCCTTCCCGCTTCCCTGATAAAGGCGGCATCCTTCCTGCTATTGTTGGCAGCGTTTCTTTGGGAGCCATAGTCATTTTAGTTGCTGTACCGATTGGTATAGGGGCAGCTTTGTATCTCGAAGAATATGCACCAAAAACTTGGTGGAGTGACCTGATCGAGATTAACATTAGCAATTTGGCGGGAGTCCCTTCAATTGTCTATGGATTGCTGGGTTTAGGCGTTTTCAATTATCTTTTGGGTTTTGGTCCGACTTTGATTTCTGGGGCACTCACTTTGTCCTTGCTGTCTTTACCAGTCATTATTGTTACCTCCAGAGAGGCTATCCGAGCAGTACCAAATTCTCTGAGAGATGCTTCCTATGGCTTAGGCATAACCAAGTGGCACACAGTCAGGAATCATGTTTTACCATATGCTATTCCTGGTATCTTAACAGGGGTGATTATTTCAGTCTCCCGTGCCATTGGTGATGCAGCGTCTCTCATTGTGGTTGGCGCTGTCAGTTTTTTGACCTTCAATCCTGGTTTGTTCCAGCGATTTATGGCATTACCCATCCAAATTTATAGCTACATCACTCGTCCCGAAGCTGGTTTTGCCAACGCAGCAGCAGCAACAATCATTGCTTTGCTGCTGGTGATTTTGGTTCTCAATGGCATAGCCATCTATATTCGGCAACGCTACTCGGTACTTAATTAGTTTGGCATCCTCAACAATCATATTTGACAGGGAAACAAGAAAAATGACCTACAACAACGCTAGAACAAGACTTGAGAATACAATCCAAATAGAACAAAATAACGTAGTTTTTGATGTTGAAGGCGTTAAGGTTTTATACAGTGGATTTATGGCACTTCAGGAAGTTTATATGAAAATTCCTCAAAGGCAGATAATAGCCTTTATTGGACCTTCAGGTTGTGGCAAAAGTACCCTCTTACGTTGCTTTAACCGCATGAATGATTTAATTCCAGGAGCTGCGGTTGAGGGAAGGCTGAATTATCGAAACAGAAATATTTACGACTCCCAAGTTAACTCAGTTAAGTTACGCCGTCAAGTGGGAATGGTTTTCCAAAGACCAAATCCTTTTCCTAAGTCAATTTATGAGAACATTGCCTTTGCACCGCGTACTAATGGTTATAAAGGCAACCTAGATGAATTGGTGGAGCAATCTCTCAGACGCGCTGCGATTTGGGATGAAGTCAAGGACAAATTAAAATCCAAGGGGACAGCCTTATCAGGCGGACAACAACAACGGCTTTGTATTGCACGGGCGATCGCCATGAAGCCAGATGTCCTATTAATGGATGAACCCTGTTCTGCTTTAGACCCCATTTCCACTCGTCAAGTTGAGGAACTTTGCATCGAACTCAAACAGCAATACACCATCATCATGGTGACTCATAACATGCAGCAAGCTTCGCGGACAGCTGATTTGACTGCTTTTTTCAACACTGAAACCGACGAACATGGCAAACGCAGGGGAAAATTAGTCGAGTATAGTCCTACTGAGCAATTGTTCGGCTCTCCTGCTACTAAGGAAGCTGAAGAGTATATCAGTGGACGTTTTGGTTAGGAGTGGGGAGTGGGGAGTGGGGAATGGGGAGTGGGGAGTGGGGAGTGGGGAGTGGGGAGTTAGGGTCCCTCCCTTGTCCCCCTTGTCCCTCCCTTGTCCCCCTTGTCCCCTCTCAAATACGATTGCTTATGATAATATTATCTAAGCCTTGTGGAGGAAATGAGCTATGGCAATTCTAAAACTAGAAGATGGGACGCTCCACACTGACCTAAAAGAGATTGCCCAAGAATTGGCACCTTTAAACATTCAACTCAACCACTGGTCTGTGGGAAATAATCCTCAGTTACATAATTTGCTCGCACAAGATAGCCTCAACGAGGATGAAAAAGAACAGGTACTCAAAGTTCTAGACGGCTATTTTGAGCAATTGCAACAAACAGCAGGTTATCAGTCTCGGGATCTCATTGTCTTACATCCAGGAGTCTCTAACCTAGATGGGCTAATGGCAAAGTTTGACCAGATCCACACCCATGCAGAGGACGAAGTACGCTATGTCATCGACGGGGAAAGCATTTTTGGCTTTGTACGACCTGATGGTAGTCAGGTAGAACTCACAGTGCAAAAACAAGAGTGCATAAACGTCCCTGCTGGAACCGAACACTGGTTTTATCTGACTTCAGCGCGGCGAATTAAAGCGGTGCGTTATTTTAGTGGTACTGAAGGCTGGGTACCTCAGTATACTAAAAAAGAGATTCGTTCTCGTCAGGCTGTTGGTTGAAACAGATGGGGAAAAATTCGATGAACGCCCATCTTGAGCTTATCTCTACAGCCCGCCACTTTTACCAGCAAGGTTGGATGGTAGGAACGGCGGGAAATCTCTCCATTCGCTTACCCGATGGTAGCTTTTGGATTACAGCCAGTGGTCGGTCTAAGGGAGAATTATCACCCAGTGACTTTATTCACATTTATGCAGACGGGAGGGTGGAGAAATTTTCTCCTGATTTGAAGCCTTCGGCTGAAACAGCTATTCACCAAACCCTATATGACCTTTTTCCGGAAGCGATGAGCTGCTACCATATCCACTCAGTAGAAGCCAATCTGGTTTCTCGCTTTGTGGAGGGTGATAGCCTACCCCTACCACCCTTAGAGATGCTGAAAGGACTGGGAGTGCTTGAAGAAAAGCCCCACTCGACAATACCCATATTTGCCAACCATTCACAAGTATCTCGTATTGCATCTGAGATTCAACAACGTTTCCGCACAACTTCCCCACCACTACCCGCCCTACTCATCCGCGACCACGGAGTTACAGTTTGGGCACCCTCTCCAGAAGCCGCCCGTAACTACATCGAATTAGTAGAATATATCTTTCGCTACATGGTTGCAGCAAGGAATGTGGGGAGTAGGGAGTAGGGAGTGGGGAGTGGCAAGTATCAATTATCAACTATCAACTATCAAATGACAAACCAAACTATTCGCGTTGTTGCTCGTGTTGTTGCTTTACCTGAAAAAGTAGAAGCGCTTAAAGCTGTCCTGCTGGAATTGATTGAGCCTACCCGACAGGAAGCTGGTTGCATCAAGTATGAACTCCTACAAAACCAGTCTGACCAAACAGACTTCACCGTTGTGGAAGAATGGGCTTCTGATGATGCCCTCGATACTCATTCAGTCTCAGATCATATGAAGGCAGTAGGAGCTAAACTAGGGGGTTTGGTCGCTACTGAACCTGATATCCGTCGATATCATCTTTTGGCTTGATATGATTGCTCAACCTCAACATCAACTAATGACTCCCCAGGAGTATCTGGAGTGGGAAGAACAACAACCCGTTAAGTACGAATATATTAACGGGGAAGTTTTTGCGATGACAGGGGGGACTATCCCTCACAACGATATTGCCCTCAACCTTGCATCTGCCCTCAAAAACCATCTCCGAGGTAAGGGATGTAAAGTTCAGATAGCAGATGCCAAGGTCGGAGTTTCGCAAAATGGACCTTTTCACTATCCAGATGTGATGGTGAGTTGCGATCCCCTCGACCAAAGAGCGCGTAAAGTTATCTATCATCCCTGTTTAATTGTAGAAGTTCTATCTCCAAGTACAGAGGCGTTTGATCGTGGTAAGAAATTTAGGCATTACCGTCGGATCGATACCTTAAAAGAATATGTTCTCATTGATACCGAAAAAATGAATGTGGAATGTTATCGATTCAATGAGAATGGAAAATGGGAACTCACTTCTTATTCACTTGAAGAAACAACAAAAGACCGCACAGAACTAGAGATTCACTTAACCAGTATTGATTTCCGTTGCCCTATTTCTTTGCTGTATGAAGATGTTGTTTTTCCTGAAGATGATCCAGAAAATTAGGACTGATATCAAATCGGTTTAATTGCAATACCCGTGAATGAAATTCTCAAGGGACTTGTGGGGGAAGAATTTCGCGCATCTTTTTCCAAGTCTCTGGTTTGAGATTTATGCGGGGAATTTTTTCGGTTAAATTTGGACATTTTATAGCGGTTCTGAGTTGAATCCCATACACGAGGAGTGAGATCAGCCCTCACCCCCAACCCCTCTCCCAAATTGGGAGAGGGGTGCTTAGGCGGGGTGAAAAACGTTCGGTAACAAAAATCACAGTAGTTTTCCAACTCATTCAGTCCTCTCTTAGAGGACTTATGCTATGAGCCTGGGACTTGAAGTCCCAGGCGGATGCGGGTACCATGAACAAATGACCATACACATGGCAAAACGGGCGAGTACTTGCAGAAAGCGAAGCTGAATTATTTCAATTTCAAGGACGGGAATACGCCAAACAATTGCGCCGAACCGAAGGATTTCAAGTGTTTGAACGAGTGGGTACAGTCCTTTGGTACACCGAACAGAGAACTTCAACTAGCTTAACTGCCGAAGACCCCGATCGCAAATTAGAAATCACAGAAGACCTTTTGCGCGATCGCCTTTCAAAATGGCGACAATTCCATCAAGATGTTACTGAAGGCAAAATTCAGCATCTACGCCAAGGACAAAATGATCTATTCGCTGAAATTGAACGCACTTACAAAGCAGTTTTCCCAGAACGCAGCTTTGAAGGTCCAGTTTTACGAGAAAATGTAGACGATATCCTCAGCGAACCTTGGTTTTATTTATATGACTCTAAAAATCAGTATGAAATTTCTGAGATGTCCGGCGGTGAACGTGCTATTTTTCCAATTTTGATGGATTTTGCTAGTTGGAGTATTCATAATTCTGTCATCCTTATTGATGAAATTGAATTACACCTACATCCACCAATGCAACAAGCATTGCTTAGATCTCTGCCCAAATTAGGTACTAATAATCAATTTATCATTACCACCCACTCCGATTATATAGAGCAATTAGTACCCGAAGCATATATTATCCGGTTAGAGGTGTGAGTCTGACTAAATGCCTTTTTTGATTGGGCACTGAATCAACTTGATATTAAACAATACCCAGATTTAATTGAGTTACAAAACAGAATTAGTCCTGACACTGCTGCATAAAGGTTTCATCTCAATACTGCGTAGGATTTGTATAAATGCACCCGAGGCTGGAACGCAAACAAGAGGTGTGAACAGAAAAAGTGGTTGACCAGACGTAAATATCCAATGCAATCCAGAGTAGTGCCTTTTGTGATTATGAATTACGCATTGACAGAAACTATAAATTGTGTATTAGCTCTCGTTAGTGGGCTGCTGCTTTGTAATGCTCTTGTGTCCGGCTCGGCAACCCGTCAAACCAGGAGGCTGAGCCTCCTGGATCGCATTCCCAGGCAGAGCCTGGGAACGAGGCAGGGCAAGACTTTTATCTTCACAATCTTGCTAATCACATGATGGAAAATTTGTAAAGTGCGTAAGTCCTAGTTTTAAGGAGAATTTTCGGAAAATCCACCTGAAATTTATCGGCATTTTTGCGACCTAAGCTAGAGGTTGCAATGTTGCTTATCTTACTAAAGTCAGAGTGAGAGAGACTTCAAGTCACTTTCACCTTAACTACTGACTGGATACTGAGTTGCGAAAAATTCGCAGTCTATTAAAAGATGAATAGCAAAGGCTTGAAAAAAGAATCTCATACGCATATCCCTCTGAGGAAAAAGCACATTGGTCGTACAGAGCATGTTTCCATCCAGGTACAGGACGATCGCACTGGAATGGACATAGAAACGCTCAAACGGGCTTTCTTGGATAACCTGTACTACATCCTGGCAAAAGATAAAAGTTGGGCAACAGCACACGATGACTTCATGGCACTGGCTTACACAGTGCGCGATCGCTTACTGCACCGCTGGCTCAAAACTGTCTCTCAAACAGACTTCCAAAAGAATGTGAAAGTCGTTTGCTACCTATCTGCCGAATACCTCATCGGACGACAACTAGGCAAAAACCTCATTAACGTTGGACTTTTTGATCAAGCCCGTCAAATCGCACAGGAATCGGGGTACGATTTGTACGATTTGATGGAACAGGAAGATGAACCAGGATTAGGCAACGGTGGTTTAGGCCGACTGGCTGCTTGCTATTTGGATTCCCTCTCAACCTTGGAGATTCCCGCCATTGGCTATGGCATCCGTTATGAATACGGCATCTTTCAGCAGCAAATTCGTAATGGTGCTCAGGTAGAAGTCCCAGATCGCTGGCTGCGCTTCGGCAACCCCTGGGAAATTCCCCGTCCTGAATACACTATCGAAGTGAAACTAGGTGGACACACCGAAGCTTATACAGACCAGCAGGGACGCTACCTAGTGCGTTGGATTCCCGGAAGAACCGTATTGGGCACACCCTATGATACACCTATAAGTGGCTACAGTAGCAACACCGTCAACACCTTGCGTTTGTGGAGTGCCAAAGCCAGTGATGAATTTAACTTCCAGATTTTCAACAGTGGAGACTATGCCCGTGCCGTTGGTGATAAAGTCTTCTCAGAAAATATTACCAAAGTCCTTTACCCCAATGACAACAACTACCAAGGTAAAGAACTTCGCCTAGAACAGCAATATTTCTTTGTCTCTTGTTCTCTGCAAGACATCATCCGTATCTATTTGTTGAGTCACGACAACTTTGACAATTTCCCTAACAAATTTGCCCTCCAAATCAACGATACCCACCCCACAATCGGCATTGCCGAACTGATGCGGCTCCTAGTGGATGAACATCAGCTTTGTTGGGACAAAGCTTGGGACATCACCCAGAAATCCTTTGGTTTCACCAATCATACTGTTTTGTCGGAAGCACTGGAACGGTGGCCTTTAAGTTTGTTTGGCAGCCTTTTGCCGCGACACTTGGAGATTATTTTTGAGATTAACCAACGTTTCCTGGATGAAGTTCGTGTCAAATATCCAGGTGACAATGAACGAGTTGCCCGAATGTCGCTCATTGAAGAAGGCGCAGAGAAACGGGTGAGGATGGCTCATCTTGCCTGTGTTGGCACTCATGCCATCAACGGTGTAGCGGGACTACACACCGAAATACTGAAACACGAATTATTTCGAGACTTCTACGAACTGTTCCCAGAAAAGTTCAGTAACAAAACCAATGGAGTCACCCCTCGTCGGTGGATTTTGCTTGCCAACCCCAAACTAAGCCTGCTCATTACAAATCAAATTGGTAAGGGTTGGATTAAGAATTTGGATGAACTCAAGCAAATAGAAGCATTGGTGGACGACGAGGAGTTTCGCGCTCAATGGCGACAAATCAAGCACGATAACAAGCACGACTTGGCAGAGTATATTTTGCAAAGCACTGGTACTCATGTTGATGCCAATTCCATGTTTGATGTGCAAGTCAAGCGAGTACACGAGTACAAGCGTCAGCTTTTGAATCTGCTGCACGTCATCACCCTTTATAACTATATTAAACAGCATCCCGATGCTGATTTTGTGCCGCGAACAGTGATTTTTGCTGGTAAGGCTGCACCCGGTTACGCAATAGCAAAGCTCATTATTCAGTTGATTAACTCAGTGGCGGAGGTGGTGAATCATGACCTAGATATCGGCGATCGCCTGAAGGTCGTTTTTCTGGCAAACTACAACGTATCACTCGCACAGCGAATTTATCCAGCTGCTGACCTGAGTGAGCAAATCTCAACAGCAGGTAAGGAAGCTTCTGGTACAAGTAACATGAAGTTTGCCATGAATGGCACATTGACCATCGGTACACTAGATGGGGCGAATATTGAAATTCGCGATCGCGTGGGAACCGAAAACTTCTTCCTCTTTGGACTGACGGCTGAACAAGTCTCACAAACAAAAGCTACTGGATACCATCCGTGGGACTATTACAATAATAATGCCCAACTCAAACAGGCAATTGACCAAATTGCATCAGGTTACTTCTCGAGGGGTGACAGCAATTTGTTTCAACCACTGGTAGAGTCATTAAAAAACCGCGATGAATATTTGGTGTTGGCTGATTACCAGTCTTACATTGAATGTCAACAGCAGGTCAGCCATTCCTACCGCGATCAAGAAACCTGGCTGAGGAAATCAATTCTTAACACAGCACGCACAGGCTACTTTTCCTCTGATCGGTCAATTCGCGAGTACGCCCAAGATATTTGGCACGTTCAACCAGTACCCATCACTATAGATGATACTCAACAACAGGATGTATAGCAATCCTCCGCAGATTTCCGAACAATAGGGACAAGGGAGAGGTGTTCGGATCTCCTGCACGGACTGCTATAGACTCCAAAATAAAGGCGTTGCTGATTTAAAGTAGGAATTAGCCTCACGCAAAGGCGCAAAGACGCAAAGAATCGTTGTTTCATCATCTAGATAAATGTCAATTCATACTCCGATTCAGCAACGCCAAAATAAAAGCACAAGCCGAGAGGGCGTATACGCCCTCGATGATTCCCCCGTTTTTTGATGAGCGCCATTGGAAATGTCCTGTGGTGAAATAAGGCGATCTCTGACCAACATTTCTTACCAAACCTAGCTTTTGAAACCAAAAAAGTGGCGTTGCTGAAAAGCAAAGTGCGAATTCAGCAATGCCCAACGGATCGCAATGTCTACACTGGTTGAAAACACATCAGAAGGTAGAGCAGATTTGGGCAGGCTCTATCCTAAGGTTCTACCTAATTCTTGATAAATTCTCTAGCCTAATCATATAGTTTACTTAAGCATAGGGAAAATATTTGTATGACAAATAACGTTTCTACTGACATTAATAAAAATGTTAACTGGTCGCTGTTAATGGGGGTTCTCCTAATTGTTTTGGGGATTGTGGCGATCGCTCTACCTGTTGTCTCGACGATCTTCGCTGAAACTTGGTTTGCTTTGATACTTGCCTCAGCAGGAACTGCCAAGCTGGTTTATGCCTTTCAAACCCGCAACTCAGGAGGCTTCATCTGGCAGGTTTTGTTGAGTGTCCTCTACATTGCCACAGGTGCGATGCTGTTTTTTTACCCCTTAACGGGTATTCTCACGCTGACGCTGTTACTCGGTAGCTTCTTGCTAACTGAAGGCGTCTTCAATGTGATCTTGGCATTCCAGTTGCGTCCGCAACAGAACTGGACATGGGTGCTGGGTGACGGTATCATTACTCTGCTGCTGGGCGGAATGATTTGGTTCCAATGGCCTATCGATGCGCCTTGGCTCATCGGAACCTTGGTTGGTGCTAGCGTTCTGTTCACCGGCGTTTCCCGCGTGATGCTGTCATTGAATGCACGTTCTATATAAGGTTTGTAGTTGCGCTTTAGCGCAAAAAAACCGCGATTTTATGCGCTAAAGCGCAACTACGAACTAAGAAATTACACCTCTTGCCTACTAATCGGTCAAGGCTTGGGAAACACTACGCCGAGGCTGTGTTATTTTGTCTATGTACTTACAGAAATTTCTGCATTCAACCAGTCTAGAAAGCCCTGATTAACTCCTGTAGGGGAGATTTCAGCGATCACATTGGTATAGCTAATATACTGACGAATTTCCTTCTCAATATCAGCCCCATACCCAGCAATACTTTTAACAATCAGCACAACTTCTGGCTCTTCCACAATTTCTCCTTGCCAACGGTAGGCGCAGGTTATGGGAAACCAATTGACGCAGACTGCTAACTTTTTCTCTAGCAGCGCACGCCCAATCTGACGAGCTTCTTCTGAGGAATTGAGCGTCACGTAGTAGAGTTTCATAAGCGCTTTCGATCTTTAATCTTTAGTGGACGGGTTTTGCTGAACAACCTGCTTAGCTGAAAATACCCACTTCCAGAATACCCAATTGCGCCAAAATTTCAGATGATTTATCAAAGGTCTGCGGGTAGAAATAGGTTTTTGCGTGTTCTCTATTTCCCAGCAATCTCGTCGATGGTCACTCCACTCCATACGGTGAAGTGAGTATGGCGACCAAGGCTCACCGTCTGTCAACTCTCGTTCCATTTGCTCAAACAATATTCCTGCCTCCCAAAGATTTTGGTTGACTTAACTACTGATATAGTTTCAAACTACTAAAAATTGGTAGTTTTTTAGTAGTAAACAATTATAGTTTATAACTATATCACTGTGGTTTAAGAAAAGCAAGGTTCCTTTGGTGAAGTTAGTTCAAGGATAAGAAAAGTAGCAGATGGACAAGGAGCTTAAATAAGTAACTATACATCTGCTACATGTAGGGAGGAGAACACTATAAGGGTGTAGGGGGTATTTAGGGATGTAAAAATGTAAGGGAAATTATATGTGAAATTATTCCCCTACACCTCTACATCCCTACACCCATTAGCTGGCGCGAGCCAATTCTTGAGCCACTGGCTGAAAATTCTTCACAGATTGTACAAACTCATGTAGAGCATCTTTCAGTCTTTGATCAATTTCCTCATCAATCTGGAGACTACCATCAGGCTGTATTTGCAGCTGCTTATCTACTGCATAAACACCACCCAACAGATGCCGCGCTCTTAATTCAGACAGCACAGGTTTGAGAGCATACTCAATTGCTAACAGATGAGCAAGGGTTCCACCAGTGGCGATGGGTAGTACGACTTTTCCTGACAAAGCCCTTTGTGGCAGTAAGTCTAAGAATGCTTTGAGTACTCCTGTGTATGATGCTTTGTAAATTGGGGTGGCAACAATCACACCATCTGCCTTTTGCAGCAGTGCTTTGGACGGCTCTAACGCAGGGCTATCGTACCTTCCAAATGTCAAATCCTCAGGAGGTAAATCGCGGACGGAGATGATGTCGGTTTGAAAGCCCTCTTGCTGTAAAATTTTGGTGGCGTATTCCAGAATCGAGTAGGTTCTGGAGGGATGGGCAGGACTGCCAGCGATCGCTAAGATATAAGCCATTTGTTAAAACCTCTTTTTTACTAAGGATGTCAGGGTGTAAAAACAAGAGTCCTCAAAATCGAAAATTCCCCTACACCCATACACCCAATCTTTAATCCACGGTAGCAGCTGGTTTTTGTTTGGGCTGCTTGGGAAAATCTTGATTGCCAACAATTTCCCCAAAAGGACTCAACACCTGTTGCTGCTCAACTGCTGGCAGATTCTCTAGGGGAAGACGGGGGAAGAGCAGTTCTGCGACTCGATAAGCCTCCTCTAAGTGGGGATAACCAGAGAGGATGAAGGCATCAATTCCCAAATCTGCATACTCCAGCATCCTGGCTGCAACAGTATCGGGATCACCGACTAAGGCAGTTCCGGCACCACCTCGCACCAAACCGATCCCCGCCCACAGATTCGGGCTAATTTCCAAAGCTTCTCGAGTACTGTTATGCAATTGGCTCATGCGGCGTTGTCCCTCTGAGTCCATGCGAGCATAAGTTTTTTGTGCGGTAGCGATCGCCTCCTCATCCACATACCGAATCAATTCATTGGCAGCATCCCAAGCTTCGCTTTCGGTTTCCCGCACAATCACATGCAAGCGAATACCAAACCGCAACTTCCGTCCCTGTGCTTCGGCTAGTTTGCGAACTGAGGCAATTTTTTCTGCCACCTGATCTGGTGGTTCACCCCAGGTGAGGTATACATCCACGTGCTTGGCAGCAATGTCCTGAGCAATGGCAGAGGAACCGCCAAACCACAAGGGTGGATAGGGTTTCTGGATTGGGTGAAATAGCTGCTTCCCACCAAGGATATTGAGGTAGTCGCCTTGGAAATTTACCACTTCTCCTGATGCAATTTGCCGCCACACTGTCAAAAACTCATCAGTTAATTTGTAGCGATCGTCATGACTCAGGTGCAAACCATCTCCCGCTAACTCCACCGGATCTCCGCCAGTGACTACGTTAATCAGCAGACGTCCACATGAGATGCGATCAAACGTTGCTGCCATTCTTGCAGCCACCCCTGGTGACATCAAACCAGGACGTATCGCCACCAGAAAGCGCATCTTTTGTGTGTGAGTTACCAGGCTTGATGCCATAACCCAAGCATCTTCACAAGAGCGACCTGTAGGTAGCAAAGCGCCCGTGTAGCCTAAATGATCCACTGCCTGAGCAATTTGCCGTAGGTAAGAAAAGCTGACTGCCCGTCCGCCTGTAGCAGTGCCGAGATAGCGCCCATCACCGTGAGTTGGTAAAAACCAAAGTAGCTGCATGATGCTTATTTAAAGTAGCTGCACAATGCCTATGCTTTTTATTTACGGTAGGTTGATAAATTTACCGTATTTAATTGCGACATTAAAGATTAATTATTTCACAGATATCCACAAAAGGCAAGACTTTTCCGAAAATACACGGCTATCTGATAAACTTACAAAAAAAGCACCCAGAAATGATTGATGCACCTGATAATTTTTAGTTATACTTTTAACGAGATTGCAAAATTGTCCACTTAAGCAGGAACAGAAATTCCTGAGGGAATGGGCACAAGCTGAGGGGTTGCCAAGCAGGTTCCCTGTCTGTACCATATGCCCTCAACCTCAAAAGTCTCGAATTGGGTTGTGAGAATTGCCCAAGTTCTCTCGTTCAATCCACCAGAGTAAGTCCAAGTGAATCGCCTCTCGTTGCTTAGTCGTCGTTCCAGTTCTGCCAAATCTTCAGGTAGCCAAAAGCGGGTCATCACCCGTTGAGTAGCAATTTCAGCGGGAGTCTGTAACATATCAGCCATTGGCTGGTTAACAATGATTTGCTTCTTGTTATCTTGTCTAACGATACTAACTGGACGCTCAGCTTCAGCGGCTGCGACCATTCGACGCAACAACTCTACTGGTAAGTCCAACTGACTGCAAAAGACCGCACCCCCCAGAGGCAACATGCGTTCAGCAGTTTCGGCGGCTGTAGGCGGGTTCTCAGATGACATCCACCCGTAAAAGTTAATGGGTTGTTTGCAGCCTTTCCACCCTATGCGCACCTTACCCTTGAGTTTTGCTGCGGTTTCGCTTAGAGCATATGCGTAGCTTTGGGCAAGGTGGGTAGCATCTCGCTTTGTAGGGGCATGGATAGAAACCCCTTCGTAAGAAAGTTTATAGTTCCACCCCCGTTGGTTCAGAATTTTCACAACACTCACACTCATGCTCTTTTATACCTCCATAATCTTTATCTAAGGATTGCCTAAAAGTTTGTTGCCAAATCATTTTTCGTTCCTCCTCAGGCATACCCAAAGTAGATGTGATGATGGCGAAGTCCCCTGGTGTGGGTAGCACTTCCCCTCTTGCAAGTGCTGGCAAGTTTTTTACCCCATATCGCTTAAGTTTGGTCATGTTAGCTCGAACCAAATCAGCAATTGTTCTTGGGGGAACTTGTTCAGGTTTTGAGGAGTGGGAAGGAGTTCTTTTGGTTACCCACTCACGGAGTATCTCTTCTAGTGCGTCGCTTTGGGACACCCCAAGGCGTGCGCAAATGCTTTTGAATTCCCGTGCCAACTCTACCGGAACATAGCCGCTGATTTGCTTGTGATCATCAGAACGTCTTCTGTCGGTCATTTTTTTGACTTTTGATAGCAAGCTTGCCTTTATTGTCTCTCATGACCCCCAGATCTGTAAACATTTTTTTTTGTCAAGTTTAAATGACAACTTGACAAAAAAAAATGACAAGCGTTAGTATAGAAATGACAATCAATTAGCGGTCAACAACCCACCCCTTCAAGGGGTGGGCTTCAGGACTCCGGTTTTGAAGCCCTATTTGACCAGACTCAGTACCCCGTGTACTACGTTAGGGCGGAGTGTTTAAGTTCTTACCTTGGGATGCGTGCCAGTCCCAAGCTCTAAAACTAAGTTGTTAAACAGGTTTATGGGTTAAGCCAGTGCAGCTTGGAAAGTACCGCGTTCTAACTTTGTCGAGGCAAACATTACTTCGAGTAGGAAAGAAAGTGAAACTGGATTAGCACTACTCCTCTGCTTATCCACCCCAATTTTGGGGTATCTTATCATCAAAAATAATGGACGGCGGCTAAAGCCCCTATCGGCTTCCTCCCACGCCTAGAAGGACGTATGTGGCTGACTCAGTCAGCCACATACTCGTGGGCTTCCGCCTTCAAATACTGTGATTAAGTAAAGGTAGATGAGCCTGGTTGAGATGTTCCTGGTTAAAAAGTAGATCACCCTGATACCTAACCTCTAACTAGAGGTTAGAAAATCGAGGGTTAGTTTCGCCCCTCACCTATTCAGTATATATGCTCGGAAGCCATCCATAAAAAACTGATCGCAAAAAGTGGCACATCACTATTGCGAGTTTTCTTCCCCATCCTCCCCATCTCCCTTATCTTCGTGCCCTGAGGGGATGGGGAAGTGCAAAAAAATCTATCTATATGTGCGCCTTTGTTTCTACACTATACGTTTCTACACTATACGTGAGAGAGCTAACTCACGAATCAGGTTCGTTCTGGACTGAAGATAAGCACTCACAGTGTTGCTTTCTTCACTACTGAGCAGTTTCTTGTTTTCAAGCTGCTGAGTGATCTGCTGGATTAAATCCGTATCATTAAGACCCAACAGCATAGTGGCTTGGTTTTCCTCGATTACAGCCCAAAGTGAACGCAACATAGAAGCATCTATCATAGTACCTCACGCTATACTCTCTCAGAAGAATTTCAAACTATTTTTATATTCTATGAGGAATGAACATGAAGCGCTTGCGAGAAACTACTTAGGCTTTTATAACGATGGTCGCTGAGATTACCTCACATTTTTCAAGCTTTCCACACTAGAGCTAAACATATCCACGAAGATCGACATCACGCTTCTATCCCTAATCTTATACTGATTGCGCGATCGATAATTAGTTCGCGTTGGAACAGTGGTAAAAATTTGTACCCAGCCATTCGATTTAATGCCTCTGTGGCTGGTATTGTTTGATTGCCAATTTGGAGTACGGAAGCCATAGCTTTTCTTATAGGGTAAAATGTGGGGAAGTTGTTAAAGTTAACTTTCCGCATCATGGCTGAACTATTGTAAATATGGCAACACTCCCAGCTACATTTGTATCCCAATTATCAATAAATTCACCAATTCTTCAGCAAAGACATCATCCAAAGGTGCATGTTTTAACAACAACCGATACCAAATTGGACCATAAATTCCATCAATCACCAATTCTAAATTCAGGTCTGGGCGTAGTTCACCTCGGGCCATACCCTGCTCTAATATTGTACGGGTAGCTTTTCTGCGATTGGCAATAAACTGCTCGCGAAACGCCTCAGCTAGATTGGGATCCATTTGCGCTTCTGCAATCAGTCCGGTGAAAGCAGCACCCGCTGTCGTCGTTGTCAAGACTGTAAACATTTGTTGCAGAATCTCACACAGGTCTTGTTTAACCGAACCTGTATCGGGTGTAGGAAAATTGCGTGCGGCTTGGGCAGAATAAGCTTCCATCATCACCTCCGCCTTAGATGACCACCAACGGTAAATAGTTTGTTTACCCACCCCAGCACGGTTGGCGATCGCCTCAATACAGACACCACCATAGCCTTTTTCCTCTAATAACTCAGCAGCAGCATTGAGAATTGCCTGATGAGAACGCTGATTTCGTCTGCGAGTAGCAGGCGCTTTGAGGGGAAATAGCTTTTGGGAGCCGTTGTTCTCTAATTTTTGTGGTGACATTTGTAGTGACATAAGCACAAACTCCTGTTTAGCTATCATGGGATGTTTTCTAGCTTAGACGATACGAAACGGTTCGTTATCTTCAACTCAAGCCTAGTACTCTGTCAAGCTAGTTTTGCTCATTGTAGTAAGGACTTTAGTACGAGCGAAAATAAGGACTAAAGTCCTTACTACGAACTTACTTACCCATCAACTAAAACTTGACAGACCACTAGCCCTTAATGACCAATGAAAATCTAAGCCTTTTGATAATTAGGATTCCATTGCAACCAGTAATCTTCCAATGCTCTGGAAATCACATCTGCCAACTTACCAAACAAGGCATACAGCAAGATGCTCAGCACCACCACATCTGTTTGCATAAATTCTCTAGCATTCATTGCCATATAACCGATTCCAGAGTCGGCGGCGATGGTCTCTGCAACGATGAGCGTCAGCCACATAATTCCCAAGGAATAGCGTACACCAACTAGGATTGAGGCCATCGCCCCAGGAAGAATAATATTCGAGAACAAACCCCAAGTATTTAAGCCATAAACTCTTCCCATCTCAATCAAGCCTGGATCGACACTGCGAATGCCGTGAAAGGTATTCAAATACATGGGAAACATCACACCAAATGCTACAAGAAATAACCTGGCTTCGTCTCCAATGCCAAACCACAAAATCACCAGGGGAATCAAAGCCAAATGAGGAATGTTGCGGATCATCTGCAGCGAACTATCCAAAAATTTTTCGGCAATGGGAGAAATCCCATTGAGTAAGCCTAAGGCAAACCCAATACCCCCCCCAACCAAGAAACCAGTAATCGCCCGTACAGCACTGATTTGGATATTTCTCCATAGTTCTCCAGTTTCCGCTAACCTGATACCCGCACCCAACACACCTAAAGGAGCAGGTAAAACTCTTATGGGAATCAAGCCTATAGAGGCGAACAACTGCCAAAAGACAATGATCAACACGGGTACGAGCCAAGGAATTAACTTTTGAATCAGGCTGTTTTTGAAATTGAAATTGAATTTGTGTTTTTTCATAAAATACCTCATTGAGAACAAGCTACGTCTGACTATAGGATTCCTATTTGATTTTTGAAATATACGTAGTCCGGGCTAAAGCCCCACCTACTAAAATAGTATCTCCTACCGCTACCGCTGACTAATAG
Organism: Stigonema ocellatum SAG 48.90 = DSM 106950; assembly: GCA_016903675.1. Classification (GTDB taxonomy): domain Bacteria; phylum Cyanobacteriota; class Cyanobacteriia; order Cyanobacteriales; family Nostocaceae; genus Stigonema; species Stigonema ocellatum. The sequence continues at coordinate 33,822 of JADQBA010000050.1, forward strand.
TTTTTGGTGTTATAGCTGCATATTGTTGAGGAGTCAGCATAGCTTCCTGAATATTAATGCGTTTAGGAATCACTTTTTCCCGTGTAAACAAATCTGCTATTTTCTGTTGATTATCCATAGTTTTTGAGTTGATTGCTCTCAATCCATAGGCTCGCCTTTTTATAATTACCTCTAGGGTAGGCTCATCAATTTTGAGTGCAGGAGCAACAATTTTTGTAACTTCTTGTGTGTTATCATCAGCCCACTTTCCTATCTTATCTATTTCCTCTAAAACCAATCGCACCAATTCCGGATTTTCACTGGCAAAATTCCGAGACGCCATATAAAAGCCACCCTGAGTAGCAATTCCTTTAGCATCTCGAAGTACACGAGCATTAACAGTTTTTTGTGCTAAAGCCATATAGGGGTCCCATGTCACCCAAGCATCGAGCTTTCCTTGAATAAAAGCTGCTTGTGCTTCCGAGGGAGGCATACTGAGAGCTTGAATATCGCTATATTTTAATCCAACCTCTTCCAATGCTTTGATTAATAAATAATGGGAAGCAGAACCCTTTTGAAAAACAACTTTTTTGCCCTTAAGGTCAGCAACACTACGGATTGGAGAATTTGGAGTAACGATAATCCCGCTTCCTTGACCTGTACCTGGTTTTCCACTGGCAATATAAACTAAAGAAGCGCCAGCAGCTTGGGCAAATATCGGAGGTGTTTCTCCCACAGCACCGACATCCACTTTACCCAGATCCATCGCTTCCATCAGTTGTGGTCCGGCAGCGAATTGTGACCATTCTACAGAGACTCCTAACGGTTGCAGACGTTTCTCTAAAACACCTTTGAGCTTCACAATATCTCCAGGACTTTGATATCCCATGTGAACAAGTTTTGTTTTAAACCCAGTAACTTTTATTTCGTTTTTTGGGGTTTCAATCGTACAACTAGTTAATGTTGAAACTGTTAGCAATCCATGCAATAAAAAGTATGATAGTTGCTTAAAATAATTAACACGCAAATTCTTAAATGAGGCAATCATGGTAGTTTTATTAGATTTATAATAGCTATTAAGATTTTAATTTTACCTTTTCTGTCAGCAAATCAAATAACCCTGGCGGGTATTTAGGTCTGTAACGGGCATAATACCAAGCAGCACCTTTAAATAATGTTGGGTCGTATGCAGGAAGTTTTGTCATGCGAGAAAATCTAAAATGCTAAATTCTATTAGGGTTAAGGAAAAATAGCACACCCATAATTGACTAACTTTTTTTGATGAGTTTGTAGTTGCGCTGTCTTCGCATAAAATCGTGGTTTTTTTTGCGAAGACAGCGCAACTACGAACTAAAATCTAAAGTCCTCAAAAATACGAGGACTAAAGTCCTCACTACAAACCCATCAAAGTTGAATTGCCAGACTAGTATATTGAAAAATTCAATAATTTGGAGGACCCGCCCAGAACCCAGAGATATCTACCGTTTGGCAAGCACATCCTTGGGAGTAAATTCGGCATATTGTGCGGGTGTCAAAAACCCTTCTCTAACATTTACCTTCTTGGGAATAAGTTTTAGATTATACCATAGATCTGCAACCTGTTGTTGCTTGTTAATAATTTCCTCTGTAATAGGTCGCAGTCCCCAATCATACTTGCTGTGCATTTTTTCCAGAGTGGGTATATCAAGCTGAGTTACAGGAGCAAGCAGTTGTGCAACTTCTTGAGGATGATCCTTAGACCAGAGTTCGGTTTTTTGCAGTTCCTCCAAAAATACTTTGATGACATCAGGGTGATCCTGGTAAAACTGGCGAGAAGTTGAGAAAAAGTTGCCAGTATCACGCAAGTTTCCACCATCTGTGACAACACGGCCTAATTGCTGCTGTACAGTTCTTGTGACAAAAGGCTCCCAAATAAACCAAGCATCCACTTTTCCCTGACTTAACGCTGCATTTGCGTCTGGTGGCGGGAGAAAAACTGACTGAACATCGCTCAGTTTCAGCCCCTCTTTTTCTAAAGCTTTTACCAACAGATAGTGACCAATAGATGCTTTTTGGAAAGCAACCTTTTTGCCCTTCAAATCGGCAACAGTTTTAACGGGAGAGTTGACTGGAACTAAAAGTGAGATTGATTTCCCATTAGGATATGTAGCCGCCAGGTACACCAAGGGTATACCTGCTGCTTGTGCAAAGGGGGGAGGCGACTCTGCCGTCAATGCGATATCGAGTCCGCCAGCATTGATACCTTCTAGCTGTTGCGGTCCTGCTGCAAACTCAGGCCACTGTACCTTAAAACCCAAGGGTGTTAATCTTTTTTCCAAAGTGCCTTGCTTTTCTAAAACAGCTAAAGCAGTAAGCTGTTTTGAACGAACAATACGCACCACTTGCGTCTCTGTGTTCTTAGGTTGACCTACCTGCTGCTGAGTTGTGTTTGGTGGTGCCTGACAACTTAACAGGGTAGTGGATAGCACCAAGCAGTAGCCAAAGATGAATAATAGGGAACGACGAGTGTTTAGTCGGCGCTTCCACGATTTAAATTTTTCTTTCAACCGTTCCATGGGTTCATTCATTAGGACTTAGGTGTCCACACAGCTTCTTTGATTTAAATTTGTCTTTAGACATAGTCGTAAAAATTAATTATGCGTTCGTTAAAACCCTTGGTAGGGACTTTCCGACCCTTCGCCCCTACATCAATTCTAGAGATGTCTAATGGAGAAAATAGGGTGATTTAAACCACCCTAATTACAGGAGATTCAGACAACTTTTGTAATCTTTTTGAGGATCATTTCACTAATCATAATAATTTGCCAATTGTCAAAATCTAAAATTTAAAACTATTATTCCATTCTTTGCGTACTTCGCGCCTTTGCGGTTCATTTAAAAAATTAAGGAAGTCAGATGGGTGATGGAAAATCCCATCCGACGCACCAATTGGTGGAGGCAAAACTGAATTGGTTGTTAATTGTCAAAAAGTACTAACTAAATATTTAGGAGTATTGAGTAACGATAGGTAACTCATTCTTCAGTACCCAATTACCTAAATCTCGCAATTTGTAATCTACCGGGTCGTGAAGCGTGAAAGTGCGCAGATCCCGCCAGTAACGATCAAAGCCATATTTGCTAGCAGTGGAACGGGTTCCCATCACTTCAAAAATGCGGCTGGTGATATCCAATCCCACTTTCGTCGCCAACGCTTTGGCAGCGAAAACAGCGATCGCAGCTTCTCCCCGTTCTTGGACAGTCAGATTGACATCTTTTTCCCATGCTTTTTGTACTTTCGCGGCGGCACTGTCAGCTAAAGTAATAGCTGCTTGGAGTTCAATCCACAATTCACCGTAATGACGCAGGATATAAGGATCATCTGTAGCACTATCCACCCCTGAAGTAATCCAGGGTTTAGCCAGGGTTGTTGTGTAATGTTTTGCAGCGACAAATGCCCCTTCCGTAATCCCCAGATACACATAGGTTTTGGTAAGCTGGGCAATGATTCCCAGAAATGTAGCAAAAGCACTATCAGGAGGATGAGGAGGTCCCAAAATTTCATCTTTTTTCACCAGAACATTGTCAAACGTGAACGTATTACTATCCGTTCGCCGTTGCCCAATATTCTCCCAATCCTGATTAGACTTAACACCTTCTCGATTTTTAGGAATCACGAACAACAAGGGTGCTTCTATGCCATTTTGCACAGCGGAAAACACCCGCAAATCAGCAATACCAACGCCTGTGCCAAAACTCTTAACGCCATTAACACGGAAATTTTCGCCTTCTGGGCTAATTTGCAGTCGCGTATCTCGCGTGTTGATGGCATTAGCCCAAAACAAGTTATTCCGAGATGTTTCCCAATAGTATCTATCCTTTTGCTCTGGCGTTCCCGACACATGACCCAAAGCACTTAAATTCAGATGATTTCCATAGAGTTGACCAATGGAACCATCAGCTTGAGAAAGTTCTTGGACAATTTTCAGGGCTTCTGACCAAGTTGCCCCAATGCCACCATATTCTTGCGGTACGACCAAAGGCAGTAGGCCATTTTCCCGCAGTCGCTGAACTTCCAAATCTGGAGATCCTGCCTTGGCATCCCGTTCAACGGCAGTTTTGGCAAGTTCCTGAGAAAGGGAAGATGCGATCGCAATCCACTCCTGGGACTTTTTCTCCTCTAACAGTTGTACCATATTGTTAATTACTTCTCGGTACATTAGTGTACTATTTAACCAGAGCAGAGTTTGAAATCCCTATGCGGGATTGAAACAATAGCTGCTCTTCCTTAACTTCGCCTAAGCTTTCCACCTTGCCCATCACATGCCCCAAGATGTGTTCTACTGTTTGAGCGAACACTGCATTTCCCCTAGCTCTTGGACGCGGTAGGGAAATGGGAACATTCATTGTTATCCGACCGTTTTCAATCAGTACAACTCTATCTGCCAGAACCACGGCTTCTTCTACATCGTGGGTAATCAGCAGTGCAGTAAATTGCTGTTCGAGCCATAAACTCTCTATTAAGTGCTGCATTTCAATGCGAGTCAGAGCATCTAAAGCGCCGAGGGGTTCATCTAGAAGCAACAAAGAAGGTTTACTTGCCAAAGCTCTTGCCAAAGCTACCCGCTGGCGTTGTCCACCAGAAAGTACAGCAGGCCATTCGTTAGCGCGATCTTCGAGTCCTACAGAGCGAAGAACTTGTAAAGCGCTTTGCCGAACAAATACTTTAGAGCCAAGCAAGCCTAGCTCTACATTTGCCAACACCCGCTGCCAAGGCAACAGACGCGCATCTTGGAACATCATCCGAATGGTTGGGTCGAGGCTACGAAGGGATTTTTGCCCATCCAAAAAGACACCGCCTGCACTTGGAGCGTCTAGTCCTGCAATGAGGCGTAGCATTGTACTTTTGCCACATCCGCTGCGACCCACAATTGCCACAAATTCTCCAGGCATGATATCCATATCTATGCCTTGTAAAACAGCTTTAGAGCCAAAGGACTTTCTCAACCCTTCTAGTTTTAAATGCATCCCACGCTGTTCAGATACCATACAAAAAAAACCTCCAATATTAGACCGTGTACTATTGGCTGGGATGGAACACTAAAAACCCTCAACAGACTCTACAAACCGTTACTCTTGTCATTCCATCAATGCCAAGCAATGGTTTGCTGCATTCTTTGTTCCCCCCCTTTGGTTGTCTACCTAAGTTAGTATTTTTCAATTCAAAGGGTGTAGGGTTTAGGGTTTAGGGTGTCGGTACCAAGGTCAGTTGACGTGGGATTGAAACTTGGACGCAGTGTTTCTTGCGGCACTTTACAAGGGAACACATATTTTTTTCACGGTAAGCTCTAAACCCACCGCTGAAGGATTCTTGCATTCCCGACACCCTACACCCCACACCCGACACCCCATATGATTGTAAACACCTATAAATTGCTAGAGTATTAGTAGAATGTTTATAGTATTTTCACATAGTCTTAGTTAAAAAGCAAGGGTAGTTTGTAAAAAATTACAACAATCAAATTGATGATTTTCCAAATTTAGAATTGCTATTTCCTAAGAAATCCTCTATAATAAGGTGAAAAATTGTGATTAAACATGGTTTTGTTGGATCACTTTCATCCTCCGCTAAGCATCCGTCGGCACTGGCACGCCTTTCACAATGCGTGGGCAACGTACATTGCCTCAGATTTGAACCAGCGCCTTCCGCAGGGATATTTTGCAGAGCCAAATGTACAGTTTGGCATTGAAATTGATGTCGCCGCGTTTGAGGAATCGGTATTTGTAGGGGCTACTTGCAAGTAGCCCCTACAACTTATCGCAGTGGGAAACCGAGGTTTTTTAAGGCTTCGCCAAGGCGATCGCGTCCCGATAAAGACTCAGCAGAAGCTACCCGTTTGACTGAATGTTCCGTCCAGTCACCAGGGATATTCATCTGTTGAGCAGAGTAAAAAGCTTTCATCACGTCATTGTAGTGAGCGATCGCCTCATCTTGTTCTGCTAGCCGATAAGTTTCTCGATGCAGTACAGATGATTGGGGTAAACGGGGTTTAATCGCAGCAGCAACAGATGGATCGGGATAGCCTACACACAATCCAAATACAGCAAAGACATGGGGAGGCAAATTAAGTAGAGAAGCCACTTCTTCCGGGTGGTTACGCATCGCACCAATATAGACTGTTCCTAAGCCAAGAGATTCAGCGGCTACCGTTGCATTTTGAGCTGCCAATGCTGCATCTATTGTTGCCATCAGGAACATTTCCAAATAGTCTAAAGCCTCATGAGGTAGTCCGCGACTTTCAGCAATGTGAGTCAAGCGAGCCAAATCTGCTAACCAAACCAAAAATAGAGGACACTGTCGAATATGGGCTTGATTTTTAGCCAGTTGTGATAACTTTTCCTTACGGTTTGTGTCTTCTACTGCTACCACACTCCATGTCTGGAGATTAGATGATGTTGACGCTGATTGAGCCGCCGCCACCAAGATTTCTAAAGTTCCTGAAGGCAAAGGATCAGCTAGATAAGCTCGAATTGAGCGGTGAGATAACAGAGTATTTAGGCTGTCATTCCAAGAAACATCCGCATTGACAGCATCAACTCCATAACGGCGATTTAGCAACTCAGTAGGATTCGGCATAATTATAAGAGTGAGGAGTGAGGAATTAGGAGTTAGGAGTTAGGAGTTAGGAGTTAGGAGTTAGGAGTTAGTTGTTGGTTGTCAGATGTTAGTATAGCAGTCCGTGCAGGAGTTTTGAAAGTCCAGAAACCCGGTTTCTAAAGGATGCAATTTTCACAATTGAAATAAAATTGCTATAGTTAGTTCTCAGTTGTTGGGTGTCGGCTCTAAAAAAACTCCTAACTCCTAACTCCTAACTCCTAACTCCTAACTCCTCACTCCTAACTCCTCACTCCTAACACCTAACTTTTTGGTGACAAGGCGGCGTATTGTTCTGGTTTTAGCATAGCCTCTTTCACGTCAATCTGTTTGGGTATCAATTTCAATTTATAGTAAGTATCCGCTACTTTCTGTTGTTTAGCCATCAGTTGTTCATCGATTGGTACAACACCAAATTTTTTTCTATCAGTTGCCTTTTTCATCGTTTCTAAATCAATTCCTAAGACAGGTGCAAGAGTTTCTGCCACAGCTGCCCGATTTTTATCTGACCAATCCTCTAGTTTTGTAATTTCCTCTAAAATTGCTTTAACCGTTTGTGGATTCTCAGTAGCAAACTTGCGACTAGCCAAATAATATCCTCCTTGATTGCTAACAGACTTAGAATCAACCAAGACACGGGGATTTAAGGCTTTTTCAGCTGCTGCATAAAAGGGATCCCAAATTGCCCAAGCATCCAGGCTACCCTTGACAAAGGCTGCACGGGCATCTGCTGGGGGTAAAGACACAGGTTGAATATCACTGTACTGCAATCCTGCTTTTTCTAAAACCTGTACTACAAAATAATGAGCGCTAGAACCTTTTTGAAAGGCAATTTTTTTGCCTTTGAGGTCAGCTAATGTTTTGATAGGAGAGTTTTGGGGAACAAGAAGAGCTTGACCAGCAGGACTAGGAGCAATCCCGGCAATATAAGTGAGTGATGCTCCCGCTGCTTGGGCAAAAATTGGCGGTGATTCTCCTGTATGCCCAAAGTCAATACTTCCCACATTCATGGCTTCTAAAAGTTGTGGTCCAGCAGGAAAATCAATCCACTGCACAGAGACTCCTTCTGGTTGCAGACGTTTCTCTAAAACACCCTTACTCTTGATGAGAATTGCTGATTTTTGATAGCCAAATCTAACTACTGATGCTTTGGTTGCAGTCGTATTAGTAGCAGATGTAGCAGTTGGATTAGCTGAATTATTAGCTGAGTTATTGGGTGTGCAAGACGCAAACAACAAACTGAGGCATAAGCCAGCAATAAAAGGACCAAAGATGCTTTGGGGAAAGACAGATAATAATCTCTTTTGTCTTTCAAATCTGAAGAAACTCGATTGAAGCAAAGATATCCATTCAGATTTCCTTGAGGGGATCATCTGTCGTAAAAATTTTACCAGTAGGCTAATCATGAAACGTCTCTAAAAATGTGGGTGAAAATGAGGTATGAGTTAATAGAGTTCAGTTAAGCACCAGCCCAGAAACCGGGTTTCGCAGAAGTTACCCGGTTTCTAAGACCTCAGCACTTACCCACCAAGCGTATTGAGGTATAAGTGCGGATTGTTGATTATTTTACTTATATGTGATAGTCTATTTTTATGTATTAACTCCATAATGTTGGTAGATTTACAGTATATAAAGATTATAACCCCACTAGTGAGCGTGAAACTATAGCAATCCTATTTCAGCTGTGAAAAATATTCAGTGGTGGCTCTTGAGTGTTAACAGTCAACGTAATATAGGAATCCTAAATCATTCATGAAAAATTTTCAGTAGGGTGGGCACTGCCCACCAGATCCGGGTTGTGGTGGGCAGTGCCCACCCTACGTATATTTCAAAAATCAAATATCATCCCTATATCAGGTTCGGTTAAGCACTTATAATATCCGTAGGTTGGGTTTCACTCTTGTCAACCCAACCTACATTGATAAATTCTATTATAAGTAATCACCCGAATTTGATATAGGTCCTAGATTTGTGAAAAATCCAAGCTTCAGAAACCCGGTTTCTCGACGCTCACGAATTATTTAGGATTGTCACATAACATAACAATCAAATTCATCTTCTTCGCAAGTGGGTTAAAACTTGAAGGTGGTACGAAGCCAACCAACTACACTACCAGGATTGCTCGCATCAGAGTCTGGTGCAGTGATCCATATTACACCAGGCGTAATTGCAATATTGTCGCTGAGTTGATATTGGTAAAATCCCTCAACATGCAGGGAGGTATCCCGGTCTACTCGACCAAAGCCCGTCAGGTCCGACGGATTCAAATTCACACTCTTACTCAAACCAGTCAGTTTCGGCTCCATACCAACAAAAATTCCTCCTAGGCTACCTTTTCTCAACAGATCGGGGAATGCCAGACCCACCCCCCAATCCCAGACCTGACCATCTCCGACCCCCAGATAGCGGTGTGCTGAATAACCTACCCACCCATTGACTGCAAACTTTGGAGTAAGTTTATAGAGTCACCTGTGTCGTTTCCGGATTGTCAGTTCCAGATGTAAGAGCAGATGGCGTGAGGATTTCTGCAATGGTCGTCACCTGTGTCGTTTCCAGATTGTCAGTTCCAGATGTCGCAGCAGAGGGCTTCTTGGCGGGATGCAGATCCGACCATGTTTTGCTTCCAGATATATTCGCCAAACTCCTTACCGGAACGACCATCAGGATCACAAGCATTCCCATGCTCGAAATCATCAGCCTCATCCAGCTTAATTCCCCCCAATATTTCGACATGACTCCTCACCCTCACCAAATAATTTTCTCTTAGTAAACAAAGCAACAACACAGAGGCGATGAACTCCATGCTTCTGTCAGAGCCACTTGAGAGGCTAAGAGTAGGTTCAATGTCTCCAGCCTCAGAAGTGGCGGTTAAAGCAAATGATTGAACTCATGACCAATGAGCCAATGCCTGCGGCGATCGCAGGCTATGAAAAACTGAATTTTTTTTAAAAGGAATTTGACACTTTTCAAATCGGCGATTTGAGCAACGATTCACTGAAACGCGCCAGTAAGTTTTAGTTTCGATCACTCTGTGCAAAACAATTGTCCCGCCCTATATCCCATTAATGGTCATAGCTTGAAACCCTCTATCCTGGTTAGAGACAGAAGCGCCTCTGTGCTTGGCAGAATGGAAATGGCAGCCACATCAACGGCAGAATAAATTTTGTTTCTACAACCAGCTATGTCATGCAATTAGCGTCAACAACAAATCATCGACTTGAAAGTTATCTACGGCTTATAATATACAGCAAATCTGTATATTTACTGTACATTATAACTTTAAATTATCATTGCACAAAGCTTTAAAAAAAGCAAGACTGATACAGCACAGTGTCTAGCTGCAAATGGAGCTTCATCTCAAGTCTGTATAATTGCCGAGAATCGAAACATCTGGTGCGTCTTCCTCAACCGCCTCATCTTGTTGTGGTGACATAGGCACAAACTCGAGTTTAGCTGCCATTGGATATTTTCTCAATTAGACGATACGATCTGTCTTGCGGAAGAGTTGCAAGACGAATCGGTTCGTTATCCTTAAAACATCAAGGTTGTTAAAACCTGACTTTTCCCGAAATACCCCTGAAAGAACGATGAAAGGTTTAATTATTGGTAGCTTATCCCTGTGCTTGCTCTCTACTGCTACTGCACCTGCGGTTCGCGCCGACACGACGGTGTTCAATCCCACCGTTACAAGTAGCAGAGATTCTGGCATTCCTCAGATCACACCTTTTAATCTTGTAAACCTCGCTTATCGAGGTTACTTCAAAGACCAAGGGATTCCAGGTTACAGTGCCCTCCGCATGGCTTACTTAGAGCAGAAAGTTAGTGCTCTTGATATCGTTCGGAGTGCAGTCAAGACAAGAAGATTGCCTGAGGAAGTTTTATCGAACAAGCAATATGTCAACAGTGTTGCGCAGCAACTAAGTGCGACATTTTATAATAACCCGTTTTTCTAATGTGCTGGAGCAATTGAGTTTGACCGGCTATGAGCAACTCGGATTCCATATCTGACAAATCTTCCAGCCTCAAATGTAAGATCACCAGGGCTGTACCGCACAATTGTGAAAGAAGTGCGATACAGCCCTCTTCAAATTATATTAATTTTTATTAAAATTCTCCTTGATTTTCTATAGAAACTGTGTAATACTATCTCATAGATAAAAACAACAATAAGTTTACCGATTAACAGTATTTTAGATGCAGTAGATGCTAGTAGTCTGGCAAACAAACGAAAGCAAGGTTAGTGATGATTTGTTCGTAGTGAGGACTTTAGTCCTCAAAAATAGGAGGACTAAAGTCCTCACTACAAACCCATCAAAGTTGACTCCATAGACTACTAGTCTACTGACAACCTCCATGATCAGGCAGCAGATTGAGGTTGCTGGCAAGCAGTAGGTGGAACATCTGTGTAATAGCCAAAGTATTTCTGTTGTGGGCGTCTAATATTAAAACAAGGAATTTGAGAAGTATGAACCAGTTTTGGTCAGAAGAGTCATCTACCACTGATATTGATCCCAACTTGCAGGCAGATGTGCTGGTAATTGGAGGTGGTCCGGCGGGCACTTGGGCAGCTTGGAGTGCAGCATCAACTGGAGCTAAAGTTGTCCTCGTAGACAAAGGGTACTGTGGCACCACTGGCTGCGCGGCTGCATCTGGCAATGGCGTTTGGTACGTACCGCCATTGCCAGATGCACGAGAAGCTGCTATTGCAAGTCGCGAAAGTTTGGGTGGATTTTTATCGAACCGCGATTGGATGCATCGGGTTCTGGATCAAACTTATGCGAACGTCAACCAGCTAGCAGAGTGGGGTTATCCCTTTCCTACCGACGACGAGGGTAAACCCTATCGGCGATCGCTCCAAGGTCCAGAATATATGCGACTAATGCGCAAGCAAATCAAACGGGTGGGCGTCACAATCTTAGACAACAGTCCTGCATTGCAACTACTGGTATCTGATGGTCTAGTTGCAGGTGCAACAGGAATTAACCGCCAGACTGGTAAAAAATGGATTGTGCGAGCAGGCGCTGTGATTATTGCCACTGGAGGCTGTGCTTTCTTAAGCAAAGCACTGGGATGCAACGTTTTAACGGGGGATGGTTACTTAATGGCCGCTGAAGCAGGTGCCGAAATGTCAGGAATGGAATTTTCCAACGCTTACGGCATCTCTCCCGCCTTTTCTTCCGTCACCAAAACCCTATTTTACAACTGGGCAACTTTTACCTACGAAGACAACACCCCAATTCCTGGCGCAGGTTCACAGCGGGGACGTGGGGTGATTGCCAAAACCTTATTAACTCAGCCAGTTTATGCCATTTTGGATCAAGCAACAGAAGAAATGCGCTCAGCCATGCGCAAGGCACAGCCCAACTTCTTCTTACCCTTAGATCGAGCAGGTATTGATCCCTTTACCCAGCGCTTCCCCATCACCCTCCGCCTAGAAGGAACAGTGCGTGGTACAGGTGGAATTAGGATTGTCGATAACACCTGCGCTACCTCTGTCAGAGGACTATATGCCGCTGGAGATGCAGCGACACGAGAATTAATCTGCGGCGGGTTCACAGGCGGGGGTAGTCACAATGCTGCTTGGGCAATATCTTCAGGTTATTGGGCGGGAGAATCTGCGAGTGTTTACGCCCAAGAGTTAGGATCTAAAGCAACACAACGCTCAACAGAAGCAATAGGCGAAGCTGCATTCAACTCTGGCAGTCATCGCACCCTTAATGCTGATGAAATCATCCAAGCAACCCAAGCAGAAGTCTTCCCCTACGATCGCAACTACTTCCGCAACGAGAAAAATTTAACGGAATCTTTGCAGAGGTTAAATCACCTTTGGCAACAGATTCGCACAAGCGTTGCTGCAAACGATCAAAATATTGTCCGGACGCGGGAAGCAGCTGCAATGGTAGCAACAGCGCGATGGATGTACAGCAGTGCCCTAGAACGCAAAGAAACTCGCGGAATGCACAAGCATTCAGACTATCCACAACAGGATGCAACCCAACAACATCACCTGATTAGTGGAGGCTTAGATCAAGTCTGGGTAAAAGCAGAGCCTAAGGGACTAGAGACGAGAGAGTTGTTAATGGTTAGTAGATAGTTCTGAGTAGTTATTAAAAACTTTCACAACTAACAACTAACAGCCAACAATCAACAATTAACAACCAACATGATTGAATTAGTCAGCGAGTCGCGGTGCATTCAGTGTAATATTTGCGTCAACGTTTGCCCAACAAATGTATTTGACATCGTGCCAGATGCACCCCCAACCATTGCCAGACAGAGTGACTGTCAAACTTGTTTTATGTGCGAATTGTACTGTCCTGTAGATGCCCTTTATGTAGCACCTCAAGTAGAGCCGTTGGAGTCTGTAGACGAGAAGTCTCTTGCAGAAGCCGGACTACTAGGTAGCTATCGTAACAACATCGGTTGGGGTCGTGAACGCACAAACGGAGCCAAAGAAGACTCCACATTCCAAATCCTAAAGCATCTGAAGTAGAACAATGACTTATGCAAACAACTTACCAGAAGAAGGGGTGTAGGGGTGTAGGGGTGTAAGGGTGTAGGGGGGTGTGAGGAAAATTTTCTTTGAAATTATTCCTCCACACCCCTAAATTGCTATTCCTTTCCCCACACCCCTACACTCCCACATTCCTACACCCCTATGGAAGCAATGACGCAAAGGTACTTTGAACAATTCATCCCCAAATTCAACAACGCCTCTAGATTCTCAACCTTAGTAGCATCTATCCTGCTACTACTAAACACCGCTTGTAGTTCCAACCAAACCCTATCCAAAGAAACAGTAAGCACTCAAACCCAAGCCCTATCAAATACATCTACCCTGCGATTGGGTATTATTGGTAACAGTCAGGTTCCAACTGGACCCATAGGATGGGCAGTGCATAAAGGCAAATTCAAGCCGGAATTAGAGAAATTGGGGATCACAGAAGTCCAAACATTCAATTTTCCCAACGGACCAGATCTCAATGAAGCCCTTGTCGCAGAAAAAGTAGATGTTGGCATCTATGGCGATACACCAGCGCTGGTCGCAAGAGCTAACGGTATCAAAACCCGATTAATTAGTCAAGAGCAAGTAGGGTTGAATGCTTGGTTGTTAGCTAAGAAAAACGGACCGCATTCAATTGCAGAACTCAAAGGTCAAAAAGTGGGGACATCAAAAGGGTCGTATATGCACCGCTACTTATTGGGGTTATTGCAAAAGAATGGTATTGCTGAAAATGTTACCGTTGTTCACCTACTTCCTAGCGTTGCGCAAGCAGCCCTACAGCGTGGCGATGTCGCTGCGATCGCTGCACCTACTGGTACAGGTCCAATTCTGGTTTCAAAAGGGTTTCCGGTGATTGATGAAGCAGCTAAACATCCTGACCTACCTGGGACGAGTGCTACTGTAATAACAGAAACGTTCCTTGCCAACCATCCTGATTTTCCCAAGAAGTGGAATCAGATTAAACTTGAAGCAGTCAAAGATATCAAAGCTAACCCAGAAGAGTACTACAAATTCCACGCTCAAGTATCTGGATATCCGATTAATATCGTTAAAGCTTCTTTGGACATCGGACAGTTTCCTGAAGAACCGTTTTCTGGTGAAGGACTGCAACTTCTAGAAGGAACCAAGAAATTTTTAGTTTCACAGAAATTAGCCAAATCAGATTTTAAATTGAGCGATTGGATTTTAACCGCAGATGAACGCAGATAATTGTTAAAGCAGTATATTATATCATGTTCGGTAAATCACTTAATAATTCCCAATAAACCCCACCCCGCCTTCTTCTGTGCTTTGTCTCCTCGGACCGCTTGCGCTTAGGGGTTGGGGGCGCGGCGGCAAGAGCGCCCCAAAAGCGGATTGCAACAAACGTATAATTAATTGTCACCAGATATCCAATGTTTTTCATCGGACGCATTATTTCTTGTAGATGTCAGGGAACTGTAATTGGAGGTAAGCAAGCTTTGGCAAATCATTCACCACTACGTAGGGATTATTGGGATTGCGGTCAATGAAGTGCTGATGATATTCCTCTGCCTTATAGAAACCCTTCAGGGGAGCTAGTTGAGTTACGATCTGGCTGTGGAAGACGTGCGCTTTGTTAAGTTGATCCATATAAGCTTGCGCCATCCTCTTCTGCTCGTCGTTAGTAAAAAATATGACCGAACGATATTGCGTCCCCGAGTCAGGACTTTGCCGATTCAACTGTGTCGGATCGTGCGCCACTAAAAAGAAGACCTTTAGAAGCTTGTCATATGATATCTGTGATGGATCATAGGTGATTTTGACTGACTCAGCATGCCCCGTCAACCCGGAACTAACAACTTCATAGTTCGCGGTTGCTGCACTACCACCAGAAAAGCCAGAGACGACATCAGAAACACCTTTGAGATGCTCAAAAACTGCTTCCATTCCCCAGAAGCATCCTCCAGAGAAAACTGCTATCTGTTTTCCCTTAGTGGTAGTAATTGGGAGTTCGGTAGCGGGTTCAGGACGTATAGCATGGGACGCACCGTAGGCGATTGCAACAGTGGCAAGCGTTATGATGGACAAGTTGCGTACTGGGTGGCGAAAGCGGGTAAAACTGTGAGTTGACATGGAGTGGTGAAGTCCTCTGGTTATTGAATTTTTAGTTAAGTTGAGAGCATCTTATTTGCGCCAACCGACTGAGTACTGAGTTGCATAAGTTCGTAGCGGTTTGGTTCGTAGTTGCTAAGAGCGCTAAAGCGCAACTACGAACGATAGACAATATTTTTATTCCGTCACGAATTTGTACAATCTTGTACTTAGTCTAGTGAGTGAGGGTGCAATCAGATTATCTCCTCTCTTATTGACTAGTATCAATCTTGTTCCTGAGTTTTTGCTGAGAAACTTCTGAACAGACCATAAAAAATATGGCTGATTCCCCGACCAATCAAAAATATCCCCTCAGTCGCAGAAATGTAAAGATGTGCAAAAATCAAGTAAATTTTTGCACATCTTTATGAGATTATAGTCTTATAACCACAAAATACAAATTTTATATCTGTTTACCGTATTTTAGGCAACTTGAGCCATAGTGTACGATCATTTCGATCTGGATATTCTAACGCTCCCTGCAAGGAAGAAAAAAGGCATGCCCCAATTTACTAGACCTCAACCCCCCGTTTTTGAGCGAGTTGAAGACGAACGTCTCCACCGCAAACAACGCCTCGCTGCTGCTTTTCGCCTGTTTGCACGTTTTGGCTTCAGCGAAGGGACAGCAGGTCACATCACTGCTCGTGACCCTGAGTTTACAGACCATTTTTGGGTAAATCCTTTTGGGGTTTACTTTGGTCACATCCGAGTTTCTGACCTCATTTTGGTTGATAGAGAAGGAGAAGTTGTGAAGGGCGATCGCCCCGTGAATAGAGCTGCTTTTGCTATTCACTCCCAGCTTCATGAGGCTCGACCCGATATTGTAGCAGCTGCCCACTCACATTCACTTTACGGCAAAACTTGGTCAAGTTTGAGTCGTCTGCTTGACCCGTTAACTCAGGATGCCTGTGCTTTTTACGAAGATCATGTGCTATTTGAGGATTATAGAGGTGTAGTATTAGACACGAATGAAGGCAAGAGAATTGCAGAGGCTTTGGGTGAGAAGAAAGCAGCAATCCTGCGGAACCACGGTCACTTAACTGTTGGATACTCCGTTGATGAAGCTGCTTGGTGGTATATTAGCTTCGAGCGCTCGGCTCAAGCTCAGCTTTTAGCAGAAGCCGCAGGCAAACCTATTCCCATTGACCACGACAACGCAAGTTTAGCTCACAGCCAAGTGGGAACGCACTCAGCGGGGTGGTTCAGCTTTCAACCACTGTACGACAGAATTGTGCGTGAAGAACCTGATTTGCTGGAGTGAGCGATCGCATTGACCGAAGACACTGTAAAGACCGTAAATTTACGGTCTCTATGTATTTGCATATTTGCGTGAGATTACGTTTAATTCCCTCAATTCTTCCAAAAGCCACTGCCCTAAGTCCCTCGCCTCTTGGTCTACGACTTGTGTCATTAATTAACGATATTTCAAATAGACTCTATTTATGTAGGGATCGAATTGATTTTGCTCTGGAGACGGCCATACGGGAATTTTAGGTGCACGCGGTAATGGGAAAAGAGTGTAAGTTACTGCTAGGATCAGGCGGTGTTTATTTGTAGGGATAATAGCTCGGTGGAGTCCATAGCTATTCTCAAGCCAAGCCAAGCCAGCTTCACCAGTAAGTTTGATCAAGTTATCCGCGAATGGGAAATCAGCATTATTAATGTCTAGTGTTTTTTGTCTATGTGGTAGTAACCATGTATGAGATTTTTTAATGAATGCATGAGGTCCTGAACCTTCATCTACATCAGTTAAATAGATAAACAACTTAATTTCTGACCAGTCATCCACGTCTCGATGAAAAACTCTTGGATTTGGAACATATTCTCTGTCATGAGAATTTTCTTCTACATCGAAACCATACAATAGCCACCAAATTTGAATTAAAGAAATTGTAGGCTTTGCTCCAAATATACTCTCGATGACTCTTAAAATGGTCGCATCATTAGCCAGAGACAATAGATGTGGAACATCAACTAAATCCTCCACTGTATAATAGGCATGTGCGCAAGATTTATGAGCAAATTCAGGTGAACTAAATTTTCCTTTTTCGGGACGATAGGGGTCAATACAGAATTTTGTGGCAAGATATGCTCTGATTTCTTCAATTTGAGTTTGTGTCACAAGGTTGTCTAATACAACCAATCCATCTTCTTTCAGAGTTTGAATTAATTTTTTTGATTCAACAGTGGTTGGTAGCTGCGGACTTTTTGGAAGAAAGTAGGATATTACAGATGATATAAACCTGCGGTGATTTGGATGATAATCCATTGTTTGGAGATAGGTCAATAACCATCTGTAATCCTTAATGCTTTTTTTGATTAATCCGATGTATCTGGTGAAATTCATTTTCATACCTATTGTTTAAGAATATCAACTATATTAAGATTAGATGGCAAAGCAGGGCTATTTCATTTTAATAAGTTGATTGAGTTTGCCTAAGCCAAATGAACAGAGTTTTTGAGCTTGTGCGATATTTTCAAACATTTGGTTTCGATATAAAGTGAAGCGCTTGATATAGGAATCCTAAATCATTTGTGAAAAATCTTAAGTAGTGTAGGGTGGGCACTGCCCACCAGATTCGGGTAATGGTGGGCAGTGCCCACCCTACGTGTGTTTCAAAAATCAAATACGAATCCTATAGTAAAATTGTCACTAATAATCTAATCTTTCATTCTTTGCATCATTTAAAGCACTAATCAGCCTTAAGCCACCCAGTATTTCCAGGAAAACCGCATAGAGTAATACACAAGCATTAAAGCGAACAAAGCAATCATCGCATACCCGCAACGACGACGATCGCAAAAGAACAATCCGAGTGCCATTGATACTGATATGATACCGTAAACGAAGCGTTCGATAGATAGGATAGCTCCGGAGGCTATGATTAATGATATGGAGCAAAAACCGTAAGCAACAGCCACACGACTGAGCTTAGTGCGTGTTTGCCTGATTCAGCAACGCCAAAATTTCAATGGGCAACGCGAATCGCACTCATTCCTTTTCCGGTTGTTACCCTAATGATAGACAAGGATGTCGTATTTGGGTCAGTAGATAAGATAGGAGTACGTGCCGTATCCGCCCGCGCCTGTTCCAGCATTTCTAGAACAAATTGGTCATCGGTGCGACCAGAGTCATCTAAACGAGTATTCCAGTCCTCTCTACCGGCTTTGTCTGGGTCAGACACCTGACTGCTGATAAAGCCCACGTTACTGTTAGTGCCGTTAACAGTATAGACATTCGGTTGGAAAAATTCCCCTAGAAATAGTACATTTGTGTTCGGGTCGCTAGCGTTTATACTGACGCTGGTGTTAGGCACGGTGGGGAAGTTTCCACCCAAAAACGCGATACGCCCTTTAAAGCCGTCGATGGTAACTCGACCGCCTTTGTCAGGAGCCGCAATGTATCCCTGTAAGGTCAGGTAGCCCATATTGCTTTTGCCTAGCTTGAGGAACGCCGCATCGCGATTTTCCATCCAGTTATCGCGAATCAGTACTTTCGCTCCATTTGTCAACAGGAAACCATCCCCAGCTTTTGCCCCAACCGCACTCGGACTAACCATGGTTGCAGTATTTCCACCTGTCTGTACAAAACGCGCAGTGGTTGCTTGACCGGCTGCCGTGGACGGTCCACCTGATGATTTAATGCTGTATTTTGGACCATAAAAACTCGAGTGCAGCGCATGAATGAATAGATTATCCAGCCCTTCGAGTGATAAGGCTGTGTCAGTCAAATATTCTCCGTAGATAACGACTTGGCGCATCATCAGCTGTGCATTAGGCTGGTCAACGTTCTCAATCGAAAGCAGACTGCTGGCCATGGTTGATCCGCCAAGGGTAAGGTCTCGGATGGTTGCATGGGTTGGACCCTGAACTTTTAGGAGGGGTCCTTCATTGTCAGCGCCATACCACATTAAAGAAGTGGCGCTGACACTATCCCCAACAAGTTGTAAATCCGTATTGGCGGGTATGATAAGAGACTGAGAAACTTGATAGCTGCCTGCGGGAAGGAAGACGATAGGACGTTCAACCCCTGATGCAATTGCGGCATCAATGGCAGCTTGAATTTCTTTCTCGGTTCCTCCCGGTTTCACCGCAAACACTTGACGATTTTTGACTTCTGGGGTTCCAGGTCGAGGCGGTTCGGTAACATTGATGGTGGATGGGCTGACAATTTTATCTTGGATAGAGCGTCCTCGATTCCAAGTAATATCTCCATTAGACGGAACGATATCAAGCGGTTTGTGAACGTTATAGGTGTTGCCCACAGAGACGACATCGCCCTGGGCCAAAGCACCCAGAAACACAGGTTTTTTGGTATTATTGCTAGCATTCTTGATCGTATTGTCGATGAGCATCAACGGGCCACGGTTTTGTACCACGATAGCCCGGTCGGTTGGGTCAATAATGGTGTTACCCTGAAGGGTTATCTGTGCCCCTACGCCTGTTGGACCACCCCCTACGAAAAACGCCGCTGAACCCTCTGAATAATTATCGCGAATGCCGAAAAAACCAGTATTGTCAATCTTAATGTCAGCTACTTTTGAGTGTTTAAAAACGGAACTGTAGACATGAAAGCTGCCTGCGCCAGGAGAATTTGTAACACCAACGCCATTATCCTCAAAATAGGAATCACGGACAAATAACTGAAGGGCGTTCCAATCGTTGACGGCTGTGGCGCGATCGCAGCGGTAGAATGATGAGCGCAAGACGTTTGTCTCGTCGTCCCCGCCAGTAAATTTACCGACTTGCAGACAGGTTTTGGCATCTTTAAAGATATCGTCACCAAACTCGTTCTGTCCAGGGAACAGGAAACCTTGCTGATTGTTGTAGTAACTTAGAAAAAGCACGTCTGCTTTTTTGGCACCATCGAAGGTGATGCGGCTAATTCGCGAATAAGTGAGATTTATATCGAACATAGTGCCGCCATTCTCTCCATCCCAACGCAGGGTGACTTTCTGAGGATGTTCCCCTAAAATACTGATAGCCGATTTTCCTACCCCTGTTAAAGTCTTGGTAATCCGGTAGGTTCCGGCTGGGATATAAAGAACATTTTTCTTTCCCTTTGTGCCAAGATCGTTCAGTGCCTTTTGCAAAGCTGTCGTATCATCTGCTTTCCCGTCACCTTGAGCACCGTAATCTCGTTTCAGATCAGCCCAGCTGGAAAAAGGACCATAAAATTCTTCTTCCAGACCCACAGAGGAATTTGTTGGAGGAGGGGTATTGGCTAGCGACGGTGTTGACTGTGCAGTGAGTGTAGAACCGTTCAGTGCATTGGCGGTCATCAACGCGACGGCTATAAGCAATATTTTTTTCATAGAGAAAAATAAAGGCGATAAAATTAATGTATGTTGAGTTTTGTAAAAACGTATCCGTTCAGGGGGGGAGATCGTCACAAAAACTCCTGACTCAATTTTTAGTGGGCGATCGTTAGCGGTAGGCAATCGTCAGAAAAACCCCTGCGCCATATCACTGCCGGACGTATGTCTATGGGCAGCATTATTAGTTGGTTCAACATCCTCAACGCTTACAAACAACCATCTCTGCTGGCTCAACTTTCAGCATTGAAATTTCAACTGGTCGCGCCCTTTCCGCGCATCGACTACGTAAGAGCAAGTCTCAAAGGAATGGGCGCGCAGTGACTGGGGACGCTTGGACCCTTGACCCTTGAAACAAATTCTTTTAAGATTTGGTTGGGGTCAAGGGTCCCCATACCTATCGAACCTGTCACCAGTCACCAGTCCCCAATCCAAGGGTCCCCAATCCCCGTTTCAATAAAGGAAGAGATGTAATATCAGTAGAGTCTTGAGTTAAGTCGTTGGTGGCAACAAACAGAGCTTAACTGATTCAATCAAAGGTTGTGCGGGTGAAGTTGGACTAAATTCGCCCACATAGTAACCTTTCCTATTATTTATTTTGAACCAACTTAAAGACTGACCTGGATGAGATATAGTGGGCATTTGACCAAGAAAGGATGCCCAAGCACTAAATGAGCTTCCACCTGATGCTATTAAAATTTTAGCTTTGGATAACACAAGCAAATCACTAATTGCACACCCTGGTCTTATATGAGTTACATTTTCAAGACTCAGTAGAGGCTTCAAGTCCTCCTCTTTACCGTCAGAGACGACAAATGCTTTAGCAGAAAAACCTAAAGTTTCACGGATTAGAAGTAAACTTTCAATAAACCACTCGATTGGGGTTTTTAGTGATCCTTTTGTATAAAAATCATCAACTGATTTGGCTTTATTGAAATCATTTCCTAGACGTACATTTATGGCAATTGGAATATCTTGCCAGAACTCTACTAGCTTCAACCATTTAAATTTTGTAATAGCTTGAAGCTCTTTAAATATCAATTCTTCCCATCCGTATAGATCCTCGAAGTAATTTTTATTGCCTTGAAAAGTTATTATTACATCTTGTGTTGGGGGTTGTGTTTGAATTAACTCAAAATTATCGGTTTCGATTTCTTTATTCGCCATAGCTTGAAGGAGCATTTTGTGTATTCCTCCTATATCTCCTTCTTTCTTCTTAAACAAATCCATAAGTAATATTTGGTTTTTGTAGCACCTCAGGTCAATTCCTCCCCTCAATAGTGGTCCTATCCTTCCTGTTACCCATTGAGGAGATAGCATCTGAATATTGTTTACTGAAGAAAATATACGGCACCTTGCCCAAGGGAAAAGGCGATTTCCTAATCCAGCACCTTTGCCGAATACAGTTTGACAATAATACATCTTTCAACTCCTAAACAAGCAAATATCCAGTCATTAAATCAGTTTCTAGTGGGAAACGACCATTATCCATACGATGGTCAAAATGATAATCATGTAAACATCTCCGCCTCTTTGAGTAACTTAGCCGCCAAATCCTTGGCAGACAAAATTGGTTCTTCTTGAATTGGCCAAGCGATCGCTAAATCAGGATCGTTCCATAAAATAGTACGTTCATACTGCGGTGCATAGTAGTCTGTAGTCTTGTACAAAAATTCAGCAGATTCAGAAAGCACCAAAAAGCCATGAGCAAAACCGCTTGGTATCCACATCTGCCGTTTATTTTCAGCGCTCAGATGGTTTCCAACCCATTGACCAAAGGTAAAGGAGCCTTTTCGCAAATCCACAGCCACATCAAATACTGCACCTACTACCACTCTCACAAGTTTTCCTTGGGGTTGTTGAATTTGATAGTGCAAGCCCCGCAACACGTTTTTAGCAGAACGGGAATGATTATCTTGTACGAAATGCTCGACAATACCTGCCTTGTCTAGGAAAGCTTTTTGGTTATAACTTTCGTAAAAGAAACCGCGATCATCCCCGAAAACCTGCGGCTCAATGACTAGCACCTCAGGAATTGCTGTCTGTATGACCTTCATCCCAATACCCTTATTCACTACAATAATTTCTGGCATCTTTCAAAGCTGGTAAGCTGTTCCACTAGTTTTTATGTAAAATTTGGGAGAGGATGTTAATGAGTGACCTTAGCAGGAGTCAGAACATAGTAATGAGCACCCCACTTATCGCTAGAGTAGATAAACGATAGAGCCTTTAAATTTGAACCAAAGAGAATTTGGTAAATAAAGCCCTGAAGTCCACGAAATTTAAAAGTTTGAAATTCCCTAAATTTCTTCTTTTGCTGATCAGTAAGCGACGTGTGAAGAAGCTTCCGTATTTTTAATAAAATTGACATAATCTCACTCCTGGTTATAATTGTATGATTGTTTTGTTTTTAGCAATCTAGTGCCCAGATTAGACTCTCTTTTGGTCTAGGACTGTAGAGATCACAGCCCCGATAAGTGAACCATTGTTTAGTTGTGGGGTGTCAATCTTGTACTCGTCCTCTAAGAGGTTCATGACGTAACGACCGTAGCAACTCTTAGCCATCGGTTTAGCTAACTGACGAAGTTGGAATGAGTCAATATATCCTTGGTTGTAGGCAATTTCTTCAATACAGCCGATTTTTAGGTCTTGTCGTTCTTGAAGAGTTTGGATAAAGTTAGCTGCGTGATGCAGGGATTCATGGGTACCGGTATCTAACCAGGCATATCCTCGACCCAAAAGTTATACCCGCAGTTGACCTCGGTTCAAGTACACTAGATTTAAATCAGTAATTTCTAGCTCATTTCGAGCCGAAGGCTTGAGACTAGAAGCAATCTCTACCACTTGGGAATCATAAAAATAGATGCCTGGTACTGCGTACTTAGATTTGGGATAATCGGGTTTTTCTTCGATACTAATTGCCCGTCCGTTGGCGTCAAATTCAATGACACCGTATTGTCTAGGATCTTTCACCTGATAGCCAAATACTAATCCGCCTTCTTTAAGAGTTGCAGCACGAGCTAGCACTTCCGTCAAGCCATGTCCATAAAAAATGTTGTCACCCAAAATCAAGCACACTGGGTCATTAGCAATAAAATCTTTGCCAAGGATAAAGGCTTGGGCTAAACCATCTGGTCGAAGTTGCTCGACATAACTAAATTTCAAACCCCATTGACTACCATCGTTTAAGAGTTGCTGAAACAATGGCAAATCTCTCGGTGTAGAAATAATTAAAATCTCACGGATTCCTGCTAGCATCAATACAGACAACGGATAGTAGATCATCGGCTTGTCATAAACAGGCATCAGTTGTTTGCTGACTACATGTGTGAGAGGGTAAAGACGTGTACCGGAACCACCTGCAAGAATAATACCTTTCATTGTCCACTCCCGATCAGCGAAGATTGTTGTGAGGAGGAGCACTACGCTCTTCTGTTTTCATAGTTTTCTTTGAGCCAGTTTTGGTAGGCTCCTGAAAGGTGCGTAGTGCCCGCAAGCTTGAGGCGATCGCCACATTCATACTTCAATTATGCAACGCCAAAATTTCAGTGGGCAACGCGAATCGCAGTCATTCTTTTTTCGGTTGTTACCCTAATGATAGACAAGGATGTCGTGTTTGGGTCACTAGACAACACCGGAGTAAGTGCAGTATCCGCCCGCGTCTGTTCCAGCATTTTTAGAACAAATTGGTCATCGGTACTGCCGGAGTCATTTAAATGAGTATTCGAGTCCTCTCTCCCGGCTTGGATTGGGGAAGACACTTGATTGCTAATAAAGCCCGCGTTGCTGTACCGTACAGTATAGAGATCCGGTAGGAAAAATTCCCCTAGGAATAGTAGGTTTGTTTCCGGGTTTCCACCGTTTATACTAGCGACGATGTTGACTGTGCCATGGGTGTAGAAGCATGCAGGGCATTGGCAATCATCGACACAACACTGATCAGCAATATTTTTTTCATACAAATTCTAAGGTAATTTTATATTCATAATTTGTTTCCTAATTAGAGGATATAATTTTAATTCAATTACGGATGAAAATACCAATAAACACATGAAATATAACAAATATTCAATAAAAGTGTTGCCAATACGATTAAAGTATGTAGCACTACTGATTAAATAATGATGACTGATGTACATAACATATGATATCGGAGCGAATAACAAGAATGGTTTAAATATGAAGTCAAACCCTCTCCATTTATAGTTATTCCATAAAACAGATAAAATCAGAACTAATAGCGCAAATGAAATGTGTCTGAGTTCAAGGATTGGGTGGACTCCAAGTCTTTGCGAAGTAGAAGAATGAAGGGATTCATACGAGTTTATTAATAGAATTAATGATATTAAGCCCAAAGTAATAATAGGCTTGATTAAACTTAAAAAGCAAATTTCTTTTGTATTTAAATACAAATTTGATAAATAGACACCAGTCCACCAAATACTAAAATACATCAGCAATCTGGAAATAAAATTTGGCTCTTGAGTGTATATGAGAGCCGAAATTATAGAAACAATAAAAATAAATGTGCTTTGTGATTCGTGCGTTCTAAAGTGCTTAACTACCGGAAAAAACAACATATAGAACCACCATTCATATGAGAGTGACCAAAGAGGACTATTGTGCATATATGGCTCAACTATAACGTTAGGCTTTAATGCACCAACATCTTGAAGCATTAGTATATTTTTTATTAAGACATCTAGTTGTGGATCAACAAAAAAACCTGATTTTGCACTTTCAATAAGATAACCTAATAACAGGATAAATACTAACGGGATGTATATCCTCAAGAATCGCTTCATGAAATATACATTGAATCTTTTATCTGAACTTTTTTGGTATGAAAAATTCATGACGAAGCCAGATAAAAGGAAAAATATAATCACAGCTTCTTGACCAAATCTAAAAAGAGTTCCTAGATTAAATCCACTCATAAAAAAACTATGGGGTAGAGTGTGATGCAAAACGACATAAAATGCTGCAAATCCTCTGAGTGCTTCCAATTTGGAGAATTTCATATATATTTTTAATAGCTTGAAAAGCTTAATAATGAATGGGAATTAATGTAAGTTTACTTTTTACATGACTTTGCAATTGGTAAGTAGATTGATGCTTATGTAGCAAAGTTATTTTCTGTGAGGGTCACCAAACCAGTTTAGATTTTAGACTCCTCAACAGAGTTGTCGAGAACCTGTTGAATAAGCTCACAATTGTGAGCTAGCTTCCGTTGCTTGATCGGTTGAGCAGGATTACCAGCATAGA
>JADQBA010000474.1 GCA_016903675.1 Stigonema ocellatum SAG 48.90 = DSM 106950
TTTATTGAAGGTTATATTAGCTGATTTTTCAAGTTATCAGGTAGCTGCTTAACGAGAAAACAAGGGTTTCAACATTAAAATATTTTTGTATTATCTATGTAATAATGCTTAACACGGTTTTCTGTTCCAAAGATACTAATATCCCTACATAGGGGTTTTATAACGTTTCTCAGATATCTCCATATTATATCAATCAAGAAGAATTGTAAAAAAACCACAGAAAAATCTATATTATCACAAATTAATGTTAAAAATCAATTATTTTGTTTATAATAGAATGCAGAACCAATATAAATGAAAAAGGACTGCACCAAGTTCTACCCATTACCCCCCATGCCGCTACGTACATACGGTGTGAGGCATTTTTAAGCAATGGGCAAAAACCACCCTCCAGATTGAGCTAGAATGAGCGATAAGGAAGTAACTGGCGTGACCGTGCCAAAACGGCTGCGATTAAGTTTAAGAAGGCAGAAGTACGAGGGATTGAGCCGAGATATGTGTTTTTTAGTGCCACTTCGTTGGAAAGGCTTACTCTATCTAGATTTCAGGCATAGTAAATTAGCTCAGCTAATATCTGCTAACTAGTATTAGCAGATATAAAATGGCTCAAAAATAGGAT
>JADQBA010000310.1 GCA_016903675.1 Stigonema ocellatum SAG 48.90 = DSM 106950
AATATGTCACGGGGTCTTCCACGTAGAAAAATGAGCCAGCCTTATTACAACAAATAACCGACTACGCCCACAGATACGCGAACGAAGGCTGGCTCATTTTTCAGGGGACAATGCGTCAACAGGAAAAGGAATAAAAAGAACAAAAAATCAACCAGTTTTTTATACTGAGTTGAAAAAAGAACGAGCAATCAACCTAACTGATACGGTTTGGGATAAATTAACCGAAATTGCGGCAAAAGTTGGGATTAGCAGGAGTGAAGTGGTGGAAAGAATAGTTAGAAATATTGACGCCTGTTAAGTACCTGTGCAAAATTAATTGCATAATGACATCGCCTGAAATGCTTGTCACAAGGTCATTCCAGCTTAAATAAATGTGTAATTAATTTTGCGTGAGTACTTAAAACAGGTCGAGTCGTCTTTCCTCCACGATATGAATACCGGACGAGTGTCAATTCCCTTAATTCCTTGACACTCGTCCTTCTCCCAAGGGGAGACGCGCAAGGGACGTGGCTCCCAGACGAACCGCTAGAGTCGTGGTGGGCAATGCCTACAAATCATCTGGTAATATTTTGTCACAAAACTTCAGGAGAAGAAAGATTCGGTTTCAAAACGGTAGGAATTTCTTCCAGTACTCGCGTTGCAATTTGTTCAGGTGTTTCCCCCTCCCTCATAGTGATTCGCAAATCGGCTTGGGCGTAGAGTGGTTGTCGTTGTTCAAGGAGAACAGCTAGCTTGAGGATGAGATCAGCTTCTTGCAATAGTGGTCTTGTCGTATCTTCTGCTAAACGGATACTCAATAATTCTACTGGTGCATCCAGCCACACAATTAAACCGTGGTGTAGGTAACTCCAGTTTTCTCGCCGTAGGACAATACCCCCACCAGTTGCTACACTTAACTTCACATAAGCACAAACTTGTGCAAGTACGTCACTTTCTAGTTGTCGAAACGCTGCTTCACCTTCTTCTGCAAACAGTTGATTAATCGTTCGTCCCGTTGCCTTTACAATAACTTCATCAGTATCCAAAAACCCGTAACTCAATTCCTGTGCCACTAAGCGCCCCACCGTAGTTTTACCTGTGCCCATCATCCCAATGAAGTACAGGTTAATTCCTTTGAGTAATTTGTCAATTGTCATTTTTCATTTTTCATTGGTCATTGGTCATTTCTTATTCTCCCCCACGCCCCAAAGGGTTCGTCAAAAGCTAAGGTAACAAGTCAAAATGTTTTGAATTTTGAATTTGAGTGCAGCGAGTAACTCCCCATTCCCCATTCCCCATTCCCCATTCCCCATTCCCCATTCCCCATTCCCCATTCCCCACTCCCCATTCCCCATTCCCCATTTAAATGAGGCGAATTGCTGTGATGTAGTTTTTCAATTGTGCTGCAAAAATTGTATGACTCATGCTCACAGAACCACATTTATCTTGACTTAATTGAAAATTTTCCTCTATAAATCGGTAAGCTAGATACTCCATCCACACTGGATTTTGGAAAAAGCTAGATGCTTGTCTCTCGATTAGCGATCGCCTTTGTAATAACTCCACCGCCTCTAATATTAATCGTTCCGAAATCATTGGAAAGACTTCTTTTTGCAATTTTCGCACTGAAACCAAACCTGGATTGAGGGCAAGCCAGGACATCATCAACTTTTCTAAACTAGATAAGCGATTAAACTGCTGGTCTAAAATTACTCTAATGTCGCCAAAAACCATCGTACCCTGTGCTAAAAACTCCGAGAAATTGCCCCCAAATAATTCTTGAATAGCTGTTGCCACTAATTTAATAAATAACGGATTACCACTATACCAATTAGTTATTAATTTACATTCCTCCTCCCTTAAGTTAGTAAATCCTTTACTTTTGAGGATTTCCATACTGTCGGTATTCCTTAATCCAGTCAATTTAAATGTGCGAACTGGTAGTGTTTCTCCTTCGAGAGTAGTGATTTCTTGAGGTTTTTCCCGACTGGTGATCAATAAGCAGCTTTGATGTTGAGAGTCTCCTATTCGTCTGAGCAACTCCCCATAAGCCTCATAACCTTGACGATATCGGATTTGGGAGAGAACGTAGCCTGAAGAAGAGGCGGAGAGTGAAAATTTCCCCGTGTCCTCTTGGACAGTTTCAGGAAAGTTTGATCCATCAGCAGAGTCACTGCATAAAATCGCGTCAATATTATCTAATACGATGAGACAACGTGAAGAGCGCAAACAATCAATCAATTGCGAAATACGGCTTTCCACCGTTTCTGTGCTTTTTGTTTCTGGCAGTTGGGATAAAATCGGAATGAGTTGACTTAAGATAACCTCTAGGGGTGGAGCAAGACGGAGCGATCGCCAGATAACATATTCAAACTTATCCTTAATCTGCTCTGCCAGCTTTATAGAGAAAGCCGTTTTACCAATACCTCCCATTCCCAAAATTACTACCAACCGACAGTGTTCTTCAACAATCCACCCTTGAACTTGAGCCAGTTCTGTCTTCCTTCCGTGGAAAAGACTAACATCAACTGCTTCGCCCCAATCTTTTCTCTGAGATGATTTCATCGTGTTCAAATCAGTTTCTTTTTCTATATTTGTCTTTATTTGACTGTTAACCTCCTCTATTTGCAGCCGACTTTTTTTATAATCTGCTTCTTCTAGCAAATGAGTTACGCGACTCCAGTTTTTCACTTTAACTGGATATCCCGCTTGGTTACTCAGCATTTCTTCTATATATTTATATAATCCATTGGAAAGGTAAACCCTAACAGTACTGCTATTACCACTTTTATAGACTATATTAGCAATTTCAGCAGGACCAAAACCGCAAAGTAAGCCTCTAAGTAATTTCTTTTCAACAGGTGTGAGGGCTTTTCCTTTTGCCGATGCCAAATCTACGTATAATCTTTCTAATTCCCAGTTTTTTTTAGCTTCTATAAATTCTTCTTCTATTTTACCTGAACCAGCTTCTGTCATTCCCTTCATTCATTTTAAAGTAATTCAGGCAACATCTTATCGATTTTTGTATGAAGCCAGAATAAATAGATGTTAAATTTATAACAAATTTCATAACGGTTGTTAGGTGAATTTTCTCTTGTGTTAAAGTATCTTTAATACTTGACATAAATTTAATAAAACTTTTTTGAAACTTTATCCAAACTACATCAGTCTACATAAGTAAGCAGGATTCACTACTTTCACAGGGTAATTCTAGCTTTGTACAATACTGTGTTTTTACCAGCACACTGTTGGCATCCCAATATCTAGTTGCAGCAAGCTCCAGCGTCATTTGGTAAGTGAGTATGTTATTTCAAGGTGTAAAAGATGACTCATTCTCTCACCAAATCCCTCCTAGGGGAGATCCATAAAAATAAATGTCCTACCGCATGTCTGGGGGACGCACAAATTAAAAAATCGGGCAGGGTGATGACTGAACTGATACCTGTGAGGATCGACGAGTTCACAGTGAAGCCTACCCAATTTTTCAATTCATTCATTTTTAGATAAACCCCAGTAAATATGTGTGGTCGTTTGAGGTTTTTACCATGATTCGGATTCGTGACGTTGTGCAAAAAGCTTTAGTAACTGGTTATCTGACGGTTGAAGCTGAAAATCAGCTGCGACAGTTGCTAGCAACCCGGTATGACGTGGAAGATTTTAATGCTTTTATGACTTTGCAAGAAGCTGCCATGACAGGTAAAGTCAAGCAGGAGTCTCGTGAGCGTTGTGGTATCCAGTAGAAACGGAAGATCTTCGGTTTCTACTCACTTACGGGAGCGCTTATCCTGCTTATCCTTCTTATCCTCAGAATCGTCGTCATCAAAAAACCCCCAATCATCATCGTCTGCGTCCTTAGTAGTCGGTGGTTGATATGGGGGTACGATGACTCGGTAATCAGCATCGTAAACTGATTCAGTTTTTCCCACTCCAGAATTTTTGGGTTCTTGGTAGCTGTAGGAGTAAACCGAACCAGACCCAGAGGTGCTTTTAGGTTCTTGTGGACGTTCGTACGTATTAGAGTCTCTGACTTGTGTATTTTGTGGACTCGAGGTAGAGTCTACACTCTTGTTTTCCTCAAAGTCCCAATCATCGTTTTTGGTACTATTTGAGTCCCAATCATCATCAGCTTCTTGTGGAGGTGTAGGTTCTTCCCTACGCCTCCTGTTTGCCGTAGGCGGTGAAGTAGCCGGTGACTTGAGTGGGGTTTGGCGTTGTGGTGCAGTGAAATAATTTGATAATTTAAACAAGCTAGTGATTAATAAAGATGTAACACCACCAGCAGCGGTGCTGAACAGAATCCACATTGCCAGTGGCAATGGTTGAGTCTGCATACCCAAAAATTTTAGCGCTAGGACAGGAGACCAATTTTGCACTAACAACAGGGTTAGTGTTCCCAATACCGCTACCAACAGAATTAAGCGAATTACAGGCATAGAGATTATAGGAGGGGGGAATAGGGAGTGGGGAGTGGGGAGTGGGGAGTGGGGAATAGGGGAATAGGGAGTGGGGAGTGGGGAGTGGGGAGTTAGGAGTTAGGAGTTAGGAGTTATTATTGACCTACGCTCCCCTGCACAAGGTGCTCCCCCACTCCCCACTCCCCACTCCCTATTACCCAATTCCCCCCTCCCCCCGCCCCC
>JADQBA010000412.1 GCA_016903675.1 Stigonema ocellatum SAG 48.90 = DSM 106950
TGAAAAGATTTTAGTCGAGCAGGTGGTTATGGCAGACCCTGACTTACCTGGGACGATTGTACGATTGCCAATGGTCTATGGTGCTTTCGACCCGAAGCACCGCCTGTTTCCTTTCTTACAGCGGATGGATGACAAACGCCCTGCCATTGTGTTAGAATAAAGCATAGCTCAATGGAGTGGTTCTTATGGATATGTGGAGAATGTGGCATATGCCATCGCCCTAGCTTAGCCCTATGGGCTGTCAATCTGTTCGTGCTGAGTTACAAGATAGTCCGAAACAAGTGGTTGATGAAGCATGGCAACTCGTGGAAAATGAGTATGTGGATGGCACATTTAATCACACTGACTGGCAAGCAACCAGACAAAGCCTGTTAAACCAAAATTACACCTCTCAAGAACAGGCTTACACTGCCATCAAGGATGCTCTCAAAAAGCTGGAAGACCCTTACACTCGGTTTATCGACCCGAAACAGTACCAGGCGCTGACTGAGCAATCCATTGTTGGGCAATTGTCTGGAATTGGTATTCAGCTAAAACAGAACCCAAAAACCCAGGATCTGGTTGTGGAAGAAACTGTGGCAAATGCTCCCGCCATCAAAGCAGGCATTAAAGCAGGAGATCGGATTTTAGCAATTGATGGCAAATCTGCTCAAGGAATGAAAGTAGAGGATGCTTCCAAGCTGATTCGTGGCAAGGCAGGTACACCGGTGATGCTGCGGATTGCACGGCAAGGTCAGAGCAACTTTGACGTGAAAATCACACGGGCAAATATTGAAGTGCCAAAGGTGAGTTACAAAGGGACTGGCAACGATGCCTAAATACAAAACCGCAAGGGATTGGATTATCTCCATCCCCATAAGAGCTTCGGCGTAGCCTCGGTGACGGTAAAGGACGCGGCATGATTCCCGCGCCAATCAATACGCCAGCGCGTTGGGCGGCTTTGCCGACTTGTAGCGACTGGCGTCCCGCCGCTGATTCTGAGTACAGAATTCAGCGGGGGACTCCTAGCTGGTTTAGTTGAACTCAAGTTCAAGGCTCAGAGTTCAAGTCCGTTTCAACGGACGCTACATCCTTCTAGTTCTAGTCGGCGGTATGCCGACTTCAGCTATATGCCTAGACATATGGGTTGCGACATGAGAATGAAATAGCCCTGTGGGCTGTTGACTGTCAACCGTCAACAGTCAAAACTTGATATTTACAAATCATTTAGGACTGCTATATACTGGACTTAGTTCATAGACTTAGTTCAAAAAAGTGATGGAAACGGTCAATATTCATTTTTGCAAAACGAACCTTTCACGTCTATTATCGCGTGTGGAACTTGGAGAAGAAATCATTATTTCAAACCGAGGCATTCCCGTGGCAAAGCTGGTTCCATTTCGTACCTCATCCAATCGGCAAGCTAGTTTAGGGTTGGATCGAGGGCGTTTCATCGTGCCATTGGACTTTAACGCCCCCTTGCCAGAAGAGATTTTGGCAGCATTCGAGGGTAGTTTCGAGTGAAACTCTTGGTGGATACCCAGTGCTGGTTG
>JADQBA010000150.1 GCA_016903675.1 Stigonema ocellatum SAG 48.90 = DSM 106950
CTTGAACGCCTTTATATGCAAGATAGCGCCATTGCTCAGGATAGCGAATCTCACGACACATTTGAATGCCAAGTGATACTGTCAGCCCACGAATCAAAACAGAAAACACAGGAAGCTCATCTCCTGGTTTGAAGAAGCCCCCACCCGCTTCGTCGCCAGATTAATTTTTCGGTAGACGTAAAACTCTTTGTCAGGCCCGAAATACAAAGCCGCATTGTACCAATTTCCTGATTCTTGAATACAAGAACCAATAACAAGGTGGAGATGACGTTGAGCTGCCTCGTCACGCAACTTCTCTATTGCCTGCTCAAGTAAAACTGTATTGATTTGCTCTAAAAATGTCGAGTCCTGCGAATATCCGGAAATAGCTCCTTCAGAGTACAACAATGGTTTGTTCCTCGACAGTATGGATAATTGAGAGAAGATGATCCAAGTTTGCCCTGATATCCAAAGAGACTGGAAACTGAGCAACAGCAGCAGAAACAGTATGATTCATAAAGCTTTTGAATAGTTATCCTTTAGTCACAAGTATCGCAAAGAAAGTAAAAGAAACGCATTGAAAGAGAAAGAAAGTTAATATAGCTAGAGAGAGGATAGTAAAAATAAGCACTACGAGGTACTCCTTCCAGTAGATGTTTGCTTTTTTCTATCTTATAGCGGATTTCAACCGGGTGAGGCACACCTAATTGTAGGGGCGCGGCGGCCTTGCGCCCCTACCAACGTACTTCATTGACTTGCAAACAGCTATATCTTAATACCCCAGAGGTATGATGAGATTACTATTCAATCGCAAGATAGAGGCAATTGCGAGTATTTTTTTGTACTCGATACTACTATTTGATTTGATGTTTTTCTGGGAAGAAATCAGTCATAAGCTAGAGTTCTTCTCTATAAAAAAAATGGTTAATTATTTGAATATATAGACAAGCAATACTAAAGACATTCACCAGAAGGGTCTTTGAAAAGAAGTACCTATCGTCCAATTTAAAACAACCAAAACTAAGCCGAAGAGGAAGCAAAATATTTCCCATGAACAAGAATCATAATTCTCAACCAATTGAAGAATCAGGGTATTTCCAGCCAAGAGTTCGAGATCAGGAACGAGAACTTAAAGCTAGAATTAGTTCGCTCAATAAAGCAGTCTTTGAGTACGCAGTCTCTCATGGTCAGTATCAAAGAATGCCGAGTTCAAAGAATTTAGGACTTAGGCAAAAATCCTCTCACACTCTCATTTCTCCGTTTACTCTGGACTCTCTGTGGTTCGGTTTTACAATACTTGTGCGTAAGTTTTGGTATTGAAGGAGGGGAGGAGGGGAGGGGAGGAGGGGGGGAGGGGAGGAGGGGGGGAAGGGGGGAGAGGGAGCAGTTCTTGAGAAAGAATTATTGCTCAATAACTATGACGACTTCTCCTCCCCCGCTCCCCCGCTCCCCCGCTCCCCCTCTCCCCCCCTCTCCCCCTCCCCCCCTCCCCCCCTCCCCCCCCTTCCCCCTGCTTATCCGAACCGTATTGCGTTGGCTGTGGCAAGATCGAAATTAGATCGTGTTGCAATAAGCTAGGCAAACCAAATGTTAGGAAACAAACTTGTTGGAAGATACCAAATTATTAGGGATTTGGGAGGAGGAGGCTTTGGCGAAACCTTTGTTGCTTGTGATACTCACTTACCTGGGGTACCTCAATGTGTCGTCAAGAAACTCAAGCTGCAAGCAACCGATCCCGTTACTTTGCAAACAGCCAGACGTTTATTTGATACAGAAGCTCAAGTTCTGTATAAATTAGGTACTCACGATCGCATTCCTCAACTTTTAGCTTACTTTGAGGAAAACGAAGAATTCTATCTCGTACAAGAATTCATTGAAGGTTATGACCTGAGTCAAGAAATCACACCAGGAAAACCCCTAAGTCAAGACGAGGTGATTTCCCTTTTACGAGAAATCCTGGAAATATTAGAGTTTGTCCATCAGCAAAAGGTCATTCACCGCGATGTCAATCCGCGAAACATACTCAGACACAAGCAGGATGGTAAGTTAGTTCTCATTGACTTTGGCGCAGTCAAACAAATTACTACTCAGGTGGTTACTCCTACTACAAAAACAAAATTTACTGTTGCTATAGGTACTCCCGGATACATCCCTAGCGAACAAGCCCAGGGCGATCCCAAATTTAGCAGTGATATATATGCTGTGGGGATCATTGGCATTCAAGCCCTCACTGGTCTATCTCCCGACCAACTAGAAAAAGATCCCGAAACTAATGAAATTATATGGCAAAGAGACTCTACAGTGAGCGAGGATTTCGCCAAAATTTTAGACAAAATGGTGTGCTATGACTTTCGTCAACGTTATCCTTCAGCCGCAGTTGCTCTTCAAGCCCTCAAAGATTTAAATCAGCAATATTGTAACACAATCGCACTTAATATCCCCCTGTCAAAAGGAAATTTTGGAAAAATTACTAAACCTAAAAAAGGTTTTTTAATAAAATTTCTCATCGGGATGACTTTAATAGGAATAGGTGTAGCAGCATCTATATACATTACTCATACTATCAATTCTGCTAATGCCACTGAATTGTATAAGCAAGCAAATACCCTTTATGAGTTGCAACGCTATCAAGATGCTTTAACAAGTTATGAACAAGCAGTTGAAATCAGACCAGATTATGCTCAAGCGTGGAATGGACAAGCCAAAACACTGTCTGAATTAAAAAAATATCAAGAAGCACTTACAGCCTACGACAAAGCCATTCAAATTCAACCAAATTATTTAGAAGCTTGGAGTGGAAGAGGCTTTGTATTGAATAAGTTGCAGCGATACCAAGAAGCCATAGCCTCTTTTGAGAAAACCTTGCAACTAGAAAATAAATCTCCAGAAGTGTGGAATGCAAAAGGAGAGGCTTGGAGTAGCTTAAACCAATATGATAAAGCCATTAAATCTTATGATAAAGCGCTTGAATTGAAGCCAGACTATTATGAAGCTTGGTACAATAAAGGTTGGGCGCTACACAATTTAAAACAGTACGATGAGGCATTAGCAGCATATAATAAAGCCGTTGAATTCAAACCAGACTACGAGCAGGCTTGGTATAATCGTGGCAATGAGCTAGTCAATTTACAACGTTACCAAGATGCGTTTACTGCTTATGATAAAGCGGTGCAATACAAGCCAAATCATTACCAAGCCTGGTCCTCAAGAGGTAATGTACTCATCAATTTGCGACGATATCCAGAAGCAATAGAATCTTTTAATCAAGTCATTAAGTATAACCCGAATAACTATAAAGCATGGTATAGCCGTGGTTGGTCACTTCATGAACTTCAACGCTATGAAGAAGCCGTGGAATCTTATAAGAAAGCTGTTGAATTGCAGCGGAATGACTATCAATCATGGTATGGTCGGGGAAATTCGCTATACAATTTACAAAAATATCCAGAGGCAATTGCGTCCTATAATAAAGCAGTTCGTTATAAACCAGATTATTACGAAGCTTGGTATAGCAGAGGCAATGCTTTATTTAATTTGAAAAAGTATCAAGAAGCGATCGCATCTTATGATAAAGCTATCAAAATTAAGCCAGATTACCAACAAGCAATAAACTCCCGGAATCAAGTAAAAGACGTTATGAATTCTGAATTAAAAATTCAGAATGATAAAAATTCCGGCTCTATCCTACCCCAGATCCAAAATTCGCCACCGAAACCGTGAAAGTATAATAGCAGCCAACCTTTCTCACATAAGGCTTTCTGCCTCATTTTGAACACAAATTAAATTTTCATCCTCAGGAATGTACCCTAAGCATCAAGGGAGCGAGCAAATCATAATTCATAATTCATAATTCATAATTCATTTAATATTCACCTCTTGTAGTTCGTTTCCTGGTTCAAAAGATTGTATGCTCATGGATGAAGATTTTTTAATTAATCGCTGTGTAATTTTTTGTATAGAAGTCTCCATTTTTGGCTTTTCAGCTTGCTGGCGCTGTTTGTAGGTATACTCAATCAACTTGACTTGCGCGGTTTCGTAGACAGGAGTATCTTTGGGAACCCGTTGGAGAGATTTCACAGCACTATCAAAGTCATTCTTCGCTGCTTGGTTGTAGGCTTGTTGTAAGAAATAGGCGGCTCTAATATGTCGCTTTTGGTTGTACTCAGCTAATTTTTGTTGAACTATGGTTCCAATAGAAGTTTCTTGGGGAATTTGGCGTAGATACTCTATTGCTTTGGTAAAATCTTGTTCGGTAGCTTTTTCGTAGGCTTTAGCTAATAAGTCA
The DNA here is from genome assembly GCA_016903675.1 of Stigonema ocellatum SAG 48.90 = DSM 106950. Classification (GTDB taxonomy): domain Bacteria; phylum Cyanobacteriota; class Cyanobacteriia; order Cyanobacteriales; family Nostocaceae; genus Stigonema; species Stigonema ocellatum. The sequence goes on from JADQBA010000150.1 coordinate 4,265, forward strand.
TTTGTTTGTACTTCAATGTTGGCTTGTGCATGGTGAACTAAGTGAGTTATTTTCGATTGCCAATACAAAATATCGGGAACTCGAGTAGCGGCGTGAAGTACATCTGACCATCGACCCTCATTAAAGGCTTTTTCCGCGAGTTGGTATTGTTCAACAGCAGTTCCCCATTGATTTTGCCACTCTTCGATGGTGTTTTGCGCATCTGGATAGACATTACTTGTTGTAGGGATGGATTTAGCCAGAGCGATCGCTTTGGCTAAATCCCCTGATTGAAATTCTTCTGTTGCTTTATATAAAGTCTCTGTTTCTGAGTATGCTGGGGAATTGTTGAGTAAAGAATATACTCCAAATCCTAACAACAAAGAATTAGCCGCCAACCCTACTTTCATTCCCGTTAGTAGCGGTGATTTCGCACCTTTCTCTCCTTGAGACTGATCGACTTCCACAGAATCTGAAAGCCTGGTATAGTTGGCTTCTAATGTTTGCTGTTTTTCTCTTTCCTTAGGCATTTCCAGGAGCGCCAGCAGCACCTCATCTGTTGATTGGAAGCGTTCTTTAAAGTCGTAGCATACCATTTGACTGAGGATAGCAGCCAGACCATCACTGACTGCTGTATTAGAGGAACGCCAAATAATCTGATTGGAATGAGGCTCTATTTTTAATTGCAGTGGTGTTAACCCTGTTAAAGCCTGGATAGCAAACATGCCCAAGGCATAAATATCACTGTTAGGCTGTGTCTGACCAATAAATTGTTCTGGCGGTATATACCCCAATGAGGTTGCAGGAATTCTGTAAATGGGCAATACGTCATCTAACCTAAAATCTACTGGTTGGATGGAGCCAAAGTCTATGAGAACTAACTTACCATCACAAGCACGTCTAATCAAGTTTTCTGGCTTGACGTCGCAATGAATGACTCCTTGAGAGTGAACAAACTTGAGAATCCCTAGGACGTCTTTTAAAAAACAGACAACTTCGGTTTCAGTCCACAGATACTTTAAATTTTCTTTAGTTGGCAGTTCTTCTGTGAGCGCATGTCCTTCAATAAACTCTTGTACTAAGTAGAAGCGTTCATTTTCTTCAAAGCAGGCGATCAGTTGGGGAATTTGGTCGTGATGTCCCAAATTTTTCAGGGTTTCAGTTTCAGCGAGAAAATACAACCTTAGAGTTTGTAAGTAGCTGGGTTCGGAACTGGTAACTTTAAGCTGTTTGACAACGCTTTTGGGGTTATCTGGACTCTCCGTATCTATGGCAATGTATGTTTGTCCAAACACCCCTGTACCCAAGTTTTGGACGACTTGGTAACGTCCTTGTAGTACTTTACCGATCATGTAGTGGGTCATTGTCTGGTTACTAAGTCACTGTTGTTATATAAGTTTTCTGACAGTGCCCCCTGTATTCCGGAATGCCTGATAATTAAATCAATAGTGTACTCACTGTTCAAGGTTAACTTTTTTTCCTCAAGTTAGTTTTAAGTATTTTTTGCCGGTAGATTTATTATTTTATCACCTACTATTAGGTTAGCATAAGCTATTAAATATTTCTATTCTTGTTAAACATGGGCTATATTTTTACCTGTACTTGACTATCAAGTTTAGCAATTTTTGCCACCATTACTCTCTTAAACTTTCGTTACAACAGGGGATAAAAGTTTAATGAAGTAGGGGTGTGCGGATGTAGAGGATAGATGAATGAGTTCACAATGTGGCGATGCTTGAAGTCAGATCCATAGTGAATTTATGAGGGGTCAGACCCCTGATCTCTTGTTCCCAAACTAAAGCCTAGGAACGAGTTGAATCCCTAGAGGTATTGTTCCTTCTATCTTCACCCTCAGCAGATATGTCTTCTTCAATAACTTCAGATTTATCTGCTAATGGCTTAACTACTCGTGCTAGAGCTTGTTGGATAAAACCCCTGACAAATTCATCTCGGCGATTAAGTTGAAACTGTCGCTGTACAACCTCAGTCATCCCACCATCACCCCAATCTTGGTCGTGACGAAAAAACTCAATAAAACTCTTACCAGCAATCCGTGTTAGGTAAGCCGCTGTTACCCCTTGAATTGCCCTACCGATAATAAAAGTACCAACATTCAGCTGCAATGCAGTGGCAAGTAATTCCAATGCTCCCTTAACAATCCCTAAACTAGCGAGAGTTTTCGCTAAAGACACTGCTAGTTCACGTCCACGTTCCATATTAAGTTCACAGCCATAAACTCTGCCAATTTCCACTACCATTTGAGCATTGACAGCGGCTGTTGCCAACAAATCCACCACTGGTAGAGGCGTCACCGTAACCACGCCTGCACCAATCCACTGAAACCGATCCACTATTTTCTCAGCTTGACGACGACGCTGACTATCTATAAGTTTCCGCGCTTCCTCTCCTAGTCGTAGAGATTTCAGGAGAATGTTATCTGCCACTAAATCTTCACCTTCTGCCCGTAAAATCGCTGCCATGCGCCGCAGTAATGGTAGGATATCGGGTTGAGGTTGGAAAATTTCGCCATCTTCAAGTTCTACTGCTTGGGGATTAGCGGTGATCGCTACCACATCATTCGCCGCAATAAATCCATGCACTCGCTGGCGCAACTGTGCCAAAATCGCTGCTTTATCCTCTTGTGTATATAGGTCGGTTTTATTCAGCACCAGGAGCGATCGCTTGCCTATTTCTGCTAATGTTCGTAACGGTTCATATTCTGACTGCCGGATGTCATTATCTACCACAAACAATAGCAAATCAGCAGCGGTTGCCAGTTCTCTTGCCAGTTGTTCCCTCTCGGTTCCCGCCACTCCTGCTTCTAAAATCCCTGGAGTATCCGTAATTAAAATCTTACGCTCTAATCCCTTCAACCTCAGACAATAAGTTTCCCCAGCCTGGGTTGTTCCCATGGGTGCATCTACCCTACCCACGATGCGTCCCATCACCGCATTTACCAACGAGGTTTTGCCAGCACTCCCAGTACCAAACACCACAACTTGGATCTGACCCCGAGCTAAAATGGCTTCAATTTCTTGGGATTTACTTAGTAATGCCAGACGAGCGACTTCATCTTGAATTTGCGCCACCTGTTGCCGCACCAATTGTAGACTTGAAGAAGCCGCCTCAGGTTTGGCAGTAGGGATTTGTACTTCATCCCGTTGTCTGCGACGGCGGCGCGATCGCTTCTCGCCAGCCTGAATCACCAGCACATAATAGACAAATGCAGCAATTAATGCTCCAACGAGAACAATCAGCAACAACAATAGCAGATTGCCGAGAAATGGAGAATAAAAGGACAACTGCCAATAGATCCTAGACAGAGAATCAATCAGCCACAGGCTTAGTCCCAGAATGAAAATTAGACCAACAATCAGTGTTACTATGCGCGGCAGAGACATGGATGGCAGAAGCAGTGTAGGGATACATATGCTTCTAATTTTAATGGTTTCAGTGTTTTTCAGTCTTGGTCAGTTAGCTCATTTTTCACCAACTGAAAATACGTTTACATAGCTTTGCCAAGATTTAAATTCAATACCCGTGAATGAAAACCCTCACCCCTACCCCTCTCCCAATTTGGGAGAGGGGTAGGGGTGAGGGCGGTCATGAGGATGAAATACCAGAACTACTGCCCTCTGATTCTATTCATTCACGGGTATTGGATTTAAATTAGCGGATATCAGGATAATACGGGAGGCTCCAAGGTTTCCGAACAATAAAATCTTTTTCTTGAATTTTGAGCATAATCAAGTCATGCTTAACTATACTCAAGTTCACCTAGATTTTTCTTGTACAGTGCTTAAGCGATCGCCACCTTAGCGCCATTAAATACTACCAATCTCGGTAGTTTACCTAATTATAAGTAATAATATGCTATGTACGGTGTTTATCGGGGTGCTCACCAGGGTGTTGATTTTACTACCAAGTTCTAATCAAGTGTCAGTGTTTATTTTATTTGCTCATATTCTCTTCGGTGAGTATATCCGGAGGCGAATGTGAGCATTTGTCTTTTCATCTGAGTTCCGCTACGTTATGGGCGCAGTACCCTTGAGGTAATTAACGATGGGCAGACACAAGTAGCAAATTGCGTGTCAAAATTTGGGTTTAGTGGCAACAGTTGGGAGAAACAGAAATTATGGGAATTTTTGACGAAATTATTGGTGCGATTGGAAATCCCAATCATGAAGGCAGCGTTGGGCAGCTAGGTAATATACTCAATACCGTACAGCAACTGAGTAATAGTGCTGGTACAGACCCCTCAACAATGCAATCTGCCTTAGGGATTGTGGGTAATTATGTACGTTCTGCTCTACAACAGAAGCAAGCTACAGATGGTAATGAAGCAGCACAATCTGTGGTGAATCAATTTGGAGGTACTTCGGCTGATCCCCAAGCCGTTGAGTCGCTATTTTCGCCTTTCATACAACAAGAGGTAGCTCAGGTTGTGCAAGAGCGTACCGGGTTGGATGCAGGTGTGGTTCAACAATTGCTACCGATGTTGGTTCCTATAGTACTGCATCTATTGCAATCTGGAACACATGCTCAGAATCCCCAAACTGGGGAGAATCCAGTGCTTTCCTCTTTCTTAGATGGAGGTGGTGGTGGGGATTTCAATATCGCTAACTTGATGCAGATGGCTAGTCGGTTTTTGGGACAGTGATCTCCACCGTTAAGGTCGGGAGCGAATGGTACTAAGATAAACCGACGACAGGGGGACGCACCGGACGTGGGGAAAATTCATTCAAAAATATCTCCGCGTCCCCCTTTCTCCCCCTATGGGGCGTGGTATATAATATCATGTCGGGTTAAATACTTATGATTAGGACTGACACGGAGAGTGGGAGACACACTCCTTCGCATCAGAGGTTTTTATGATAAGCAATTAAACGGACTTGATATAATACAGGACTTACGCACAAGACAAATAAACCATCATGTGTATAACGAAATTCCTGCGTTTGCCTCGTTAAGAGCCTACTTCTGGGAATGAGATCAAGGAGGGCTGCTGCCTCCCGTCAAATCGGGAGGCAGCAGCCCTCCTTTGAAGAGCATTACAAGCCCATGCTTGTAACCAGAGAAATACATAGTTTATTCTTTTTGTCAATGCGTAAGTCCTATAATCAGCCCTTTCAAGGTGCAAGTCGTAAGACTTGGATTTCCGAATCCCAAGGGGAGACGCTGACGCGAACGTGTTCTTAGCGTCTTCTCCCCTTGGGAGAAGACACGAAGAACGCGAAAGTCAAATGCCGAAGAGTGGACGTGATTTTCCCAATTTTTCACCCACCTTGAAAGGGCTGGTCCTATAATAGATCATCTAAGGATATTATTCAGAAATCGTGAGTCAACAAGACACACTCTTGTCTAAAATCTTATTGGGAGCATCTGACGCAAACATCCCTTTTGCTCAACTGTGGCAACTGTTGAACAAACTGGGTTTTGATGAACGCAATCGTGGCGATCACTATATTTTTACTAAAAAAGACGTTGAAGAAATATTAAACCTACAACACAAGAAAGGAAAAGCCAAACCTTATCAAGTTAAAAAAGTCCGTGCAGTGATTCTTAAGTATCAGCTAGGAGGTCAATATCATACTCCGTTATGAAATCAGTATCTACTGGAGCGAAGAAGACCAATCATTTATTGCTGAAGTGCCAGAATTACCAGGTTGTGCGGCTGATGGTGAAACTTATCAACAAGCAGTGCAAAATGTCGAAGTCGTTATGCAAGAGTGGATTGCAACAGCAAAAGAGCTAAAACGTACAATACCTGACCAAATAATTCGTAATTCGTAATTCGTCATTAAAAATTCCCTCAATGAATTAATTATTAATTAATTCATTGAGAGACAGAGCAACTAATTTTAATTATGAAAAAGTAAAAAATGCGTTCGCAAAGCGTCTCGTAGAGAAGCATCCTTACAAATGAGCGAATGCATTTATGCATCGGGTAATATAGCCGTTCTCAGTTGAATCCCATACACGAGGAGTGAGGGCGTTCTGTATGTACTCTGGTAAGAACCTCTACTGACATCTTGCACAGGCCTCATAGCACATTTAAAAAATAACTCAGTATTTAACGGTTTTCTGACCCAGACCGCATCCGCCTAGGACTCGAAGTCCTAGGCTCATAGCATAAGTCCTCTAAAAGAGGACTGAATGAGTTTTGAAAGTACTGTTAATTTTATGACTCTTTACTTGGGTTACTGTGGTTTATACGTAGAGGTGCAAGATCTGAGTCTATCAATACTGCGTAGGTTTTGGATTCTTGAGGTGCCAGTGAGGTGCCAGAAACCCGGTGAAGGTGAAAGTTACCGGGTTTCTAATTTTTGCAAATCCTACGCAGTATTGGAACCTCTATAATTACGAATTACGAATTACGAATTACGAATTATTCGGTTATTATGCTCGCATCAACAGGGGTGCAGCAGCTAGCAGGGTTTGGGTATAGGGGTGTTGAGGGTTGGCAAAAATCTGTTTTGTGGGACCAATTTCCACAATCTTACCACTGTTCATCACGGCAATGCGATCGCACAAAAACCGCGCTAACCAAAGGTCATGAGTAATAAACAAATACGTTAAATCAAATTCTGCTTTGAGGCGCAACATCAGATCCAGTACTTGTGACTGTACACTAGCATCTAACATACTCACCGGTTCATCGCAAATGATTAGTTTGGGACGAGTAATCAAAGCACGGGCAATTGCTACTCGTTGCTGCTGTCCACCTGACAAGTCCGATGCATAACGTTGATAATAAACCAATGGTGGTTTTAATCCCACTTTTTCCAGCATCCACAGCACCTCTTCCTTTGCGTTATGTGGAGAAGCTAGGTGATGAATAAGTATTGGGTCAGCTATACTTTGTCCCACCGTCATCGCTGGATTTAAACAAGCATGAGGGTCTTGAAATATCATCTGCATTTGTCGCCGCTGGAGGCGCATTTCTTGACGCGAGAGGGTCGTTAAATCCTTACCCAAAAACTCCACTTTGCCACTAGTGGGGCGAATGAGTTGCAATACTGTCCGTGACAAAGTACTTTTACCACAACCAGACTCCCCAACTAATCCTAAAATTTCCCCTGGATACAGTTCTAGGTTGATCCCATCCACTGCTTTGATGGTCTGTTTTTGCCGCTGAAACAATCGCTCCACAATATTGGGTTCTAAAGTATAATACTGTTTTAAATCTGACAAGCGCAAAATCGGGGAGTGGGAACTAGGAGTAGGGGAGGTAGGGGAAGAAATTACTCCCCCCACTCCCCCTACTTTTTCCCCACTCCCTACTCCCCATGCCCCACTCCCTACTCCTGCTTGAATATGTAAAGCTGCTTGTAAGAGCGATCGCGTATATTCGTGCTGTGGTTGCTGGAAAACAGCTAGAGAAGACCCCGTTTCTACCATTTTGCCGTTATACATTACCCCGATGCGATCGCAATACTCCGCAACCACAGCCAAATCGTGGGAAATCAGCAGCAGTGCCATGTTTTCTGCTTGGCACAGTCGCGTTAATTCCTGTAAAATTTGGGCAGAGATGGTAACATCCAAACTAGTGGTGGGTTCATCAGCAACAATTAATTTGGGGTTAAGGAGTAAAGCTAGGGCGATAGCTACCCTTTGCCGCATTCCACCGCTAAATTCGTGGGGATACTGATTCCACCGACTGGCTGGAATGTTGACCTTGGATAATGTGGCGATCGCTCTTTCCTTGGCTAACCGTGTTGACAACCCGCTTGTGTGAGCTTTCAAAGTTTCTACACAGTGGTTTCCAATGGTCATCAACGGATCCAGGCGCGTCATTGGATCTTGGAACACCAAAGCCACCGCCTCTCCCCGGAATTGCCGTAACTCTGTCTGTGTCAAGTCAAACACCGACCGCCCCTGAAACTTCACCTTTCCCTCAATATGAGTAGACGGCGGTAACAACCGCATCGCCGCCCGTCCTAAAGTTGACTTACCACAACCCGACTCTCCCACCAATCCCATTCTTTCACCTGGTTGCAAAGTGAAAGACACATCATCAACTGCCCATCTAGGTTCTTCATCACCATTATGGGGATAGGCTACTCGCAGATTTTCTATACAAAATAAATGGGTCATTTTTTAAGAGTGGGGAGTGGGGAGTGGGGAATGGGGAGTGGGGAATGGGGAGTGGGGAGTGGGGAGTGGGAAGTTAGGAATAAAGAAAACAAGTATTCCCTTCCCGTTAGAAGAATACCTTATTTAATGAACCGCCAAGACGCCAAGGACGCCAAGAAAATCAAAAAGACCATAGGTAATCTTGCACCGGTTCGGGAGTAAGAGTGAAAGAGTTAATTGATAACTCCGCATTCCCCACTCCCCACTCCCTACTCCCTACTCCCCATTCCCTACTCCCCATTCCCCATTCCCCACTCCCCACTCCCCATTCCCAACTCCCCACTCTTCTTACAGTACCCGATGAGAGTTGTCAGGCGATCGCTGATGGCATCAAGTTTGATTTGCGCAGTAGAAGGTTGACGAGCTGCTTGAAAAAATATCACATCGAGTTCCAATAGTCGCAGTTGCTTGCTCATCTCTGTTTGATATGACTGTACTCGCCCCGCATCAGGGCTGTCTGTGTCAACGTCTGCCAAAGGTAGAATTTGTTGCTGAAAAAATTGGCGTAAAGATACTGTATACTGCCGCAAAAGGGATGTATCTATAAGGCTTGCTTGAGCATCTGAGCGCAGCTGCTCCAGTAAGGTTGCAAATTCGTGATATTTATCCTGATTGAGAGACATTTAGTTATACATGAGATAGTATTAATGTCAAGTAAATTTTATGATAAAATAAAGGTTTTTCAACTTTCTCCCGGTTATCACGTTAGAAATTCAACAGGCAGGGTGTGTTTGCCATCCATAGATTTCCTGGATTATGATGCACCGAATTTGCCCTCACACCGCACCAATGAGGACACAACCTTTCTTGTCCTCCATTTCCTTACTTAATAACTGAGTACCTCTAGTTCCCATTGTATGAACGGTATAGTGTTAAATTCTTCGATTGATCTTACCCTTCCAGAATGGCTACAAAAATGTTTTAATAGCTTATCAGCAGAAACTGCGTCCGCAGTTTCTGACCAAAGGCAGGCTGAAACAACCTTAATTCTTCATGCCTTTGAATTTGCCTATCAACTGCATCAAGGTCAGTACCGTAAATCAGGAGAACCGTACATTTGTCATCCTATGGCAGTGGCGGGATTGTTGTGTGATTTGGGCGGCAGTGCTGCTATGATAGCAGCTGGACTCCTCCATGATGTAGTTGAAGATACTGATGTCACATGTGACGAGATAGAGTACCACTTTGGTGCAGAAGTGCGGCGATTAGTGGAAGGAGTCACCAAGCTTTCACAACTCGATTTCAAAACCAAAACCGAAAGCCAAGCGGAGAACTTTCGTCGCATGTTCTTGGCAATGGCGCAAGATATTCGGGTGATTGTGGTGAAGTTAGCAGACCGCTTGCACAATATGCGCACACTCGAACACCTCCCGGAGGAAAAACGCCGCCGCATTGCTTTGGAAACCAGGGAAATTTTTGCTCCCTTAGCCCATCGTTTGGGCATTTGGCGGGTGAAATCGGAACTGGAAGATTTGGCGTTTAAGTACCTCGAACCCGATGCATATGAGCAAGTTTTGCAGTATGTTGCCCAAAATGAAACGAATTGCCAACAGCGATTGAACAAATGTACGGAAATTGTGCTGACTCGTTTGCAGCAAGCTGGAATTCAATGTCTGGAAGTTAGTGGGCGTTCCAAGCATCTTTATAGCATTTACCAAAAGATGCTCCTGCAACACAAGGAGTTTCACGAAATTGACCATTTGGTGGGGCTGCTGATTATTGTGAAAACCAATGAGGAATGCTATCGTGCTTTGGCTATGGTTCACGATGCTTTTCGCCCGATTCCTGGTAGATTTAAGGACTATATCGGCTTGCCCAAGCCGAATCGTTACCAATCGTTACATACTGGAGTCATTGGACCAGGGGGGCGTCCCTTAGAAGTACAAATCCGCACCTTGGTAATGCATCATATTTCTGAGTATGGAATTGCATCTCACTGGAAGTACAAAGAAACTGGAGGTATGACCCATACCGATTTAACTGCGGTAAACGAGAAGTTTACTTGGTTGCGGCAGTTGCTGGAATGGCAAAACGACCTGAAGGATGCTCAGGAGTACCTGCAAAGTATTAAAGATAATTTATTTGAAGATGATGTTTATGTCTTCACCCCTAAGGGGGATTTAGTTGCCTTAAACCCCGGTTCAACAACTGTGGACTTTGCCTATCGCATTCATACAGAAGTGGGGAACCATTGTGCTGGTGCGCGGGTAAATGGGCGGAGGATACCGCTCTCAACACGGTTGCAAAATGGTGATATTGTGGAGATTATAACGCAAAACAACAGCCGTCCCAGTTTGGATTGGTTAAACTTTGTCAAGACAACGGCAGCGAAGAATCGGATTAAGCAGTGGTACAAGCAGTCGCGCCGCGAGGAAAATATTGCCCGTGGTCGGGAATTGTTAGAAAAAGAACTTGGTAAAACTGATTTTGAAAACTTGCTCTCCTCAGAACAAATGCAGGCTGTAGTACAGCGGTGTAATTACCAATCTGTGGAAGATTTACTCACGGCTTTGGGTTACGGTGAAATCACATTGAATCTGGTGCTTAGTCGTTGGCGAGAGGAGGTGAAAGCGCAACAACCAAAAGCGCCTGACTCTGGACCAAAAGCGTTAAGAGAAGCAGCTGTCAACATCTCTCACTCCGGTGATTCACCAATGGTTGGGGTAGAAGGGTTGGCGTATCATCTATGTCGGTGTTGTAATCCTATTCCAGGAGAGGCGATTATCGGTGTAGTGATGCGAGGTAAGGAGATTAAAATTCATCGCCAACGATGTCATAATCTGGCAAATGTGACGTGCGCTCATTTAGTACCAGTGAGTTGGAAACCCATAGCAGAAAATAGCGGTCGTCAACAGACTTTCCCGGTGAATGTGCAGATTGAAGCCTTGGATCGGGTGGGAGTGTTAAAGGACATTTTGTCACGGTTAAGTGACCAAGGGATCAATGTGCGCCATGCTAATGTGAAAACAGCTATTGGTCAACCAGCCTTGATAGATTTGGTCATAGATATACGCGATCGCCCTCAACTCGAACAAGTCTTTACCCAGATCAAAAAATTGAGCGACCTTCTTAATATCCGCCGCGTTAGTCAAATTGAAGAGTAGTCCTTGCTGCCATCTTATCATGTCATTGGAAATGTCTCTAGTTGGGTAGAGAAATATCCTGTGTTACATGAGATAGTATTAATGTCAAGGAATTTTTCCGGAGATCACCTTGCAAATTCAACAAGTGAGATTATTTGCCATGCATTAGCTTCCTGCATTATGATGCTTAACAACTAGTTGGATAATTTCCAATTTTAGCTTCAGGTCATGGAAAAAGCGGGTTTTTGAACAAAAAATCGATGTCAGGCACGACACATTGATGTTGAAAAAACCGATTTCTGTGTAAGTCCTGGGTGAAGAAACTGGGTGTTCAAACAAACCTAAATGTCTGGAACGACGTATTGACCTTGAAAATCTTGGTTTAAGCGTAACTTTTTTAACTTAATAACCACTTACCTTAGTTCCCATTGGATGAATCCTATGAGCAGTGTAATGTTAAATTCATCGATTGATCTTACCATTCCGGAATGGTTACAAAAATGTTTGACTGAGTCACCAGCAGATGACCGTAGGCAGAGTGAAATAGCCTTAATTCGTCATGCCTTTGAATTTGCTTATCAATTGCATCAGGGTCAGTATCGTAAATCAGGAGAAGCATACATTTGTCATCCCATGGCAGTAGCAGGATTGTTGCGTGATTTTGGCGGCAGTGCTGCTATGATAGCAGCTGGATTTCTCCATGATGTAGTTGAAGATACAGATGTCACTTGTGACGAGATAGAGTACCACTTTGGTGCAGAAGTGCGGCGATTAGTGGAAGGAGTCACCAAGCTTTCAAAACTTGATTTCAAAAGCAAAACCGAAAACCAAGCGGAAAACTTTCGCCGCATGTTCTTAGCAATGGCGCAAGATATTCGGGTAATTGTAGTGAAGTTGGCAGACCGCTTGCACAATATGCGTACACTCCAACACCTCCGGGAGGAAAAACGTCGCCGCATTGCTTTGGAAACTCGGGAAATTTTTGCTCCCTTAGCCAATCGCTTGGGTATGTGGCGGGTGAAATCGGAACTGGAAGATTTAGCGTTTAAGTACCTCGAACCCGATGCATATGAGCAAGTTTTGCAGTATGTTGCCCAAAAACAGGCAAACCGTCAACAGCGATTGAGCAAATCCACAGAAATTGTGCTGACTCGTTTGCAGCAAGCTGGAATTCAATGTCTGGAAGTCAGTGGGCGTTCCAAGCATCTTTATAGCATTTACCAAAAGATGCTGCTGCCGCACAAGGAGTTTCACGAAATTTACGATTTGGCAGGGCTGCGGATTATTGTGAGAACTCATGAGGAATGCTATCGAGCTTTGGCAGTAGTTCATGATATATTCCGTCCCATCCCCGGTCATTTCCGTGATTATATCGGCTTGCCCAAGCCTAACGGCTACCAATCACTCCACACAGCGGTTGTCAGCAGTACAGGTAAACTTCTAGAAGTCCAAATACGGACACTAGAAATGGATTATTTGGCAGACTACGGAATCACAGCTTTCTGGAGACTCGTTCACTCACTAGACACGAATAGGCTACATCAACAAAAACTAAACGAGTTTGCTTGGCTTAATGAACTCGTTGCGTGTAACGAAGAAATTCGTGATGCATCTGAGTATATGCAAAGTATAAAAAATGATTTAACTATGGAGGAGGTTTATGTTTTTACGCCAAAAGGAGATTTAATATCGTTACCCACTAAATCAACGCCTGTGGATTTTGCATATAAAATACATACAAATCTTGGGAACAGGTTGGCGAAAGTCAAAATCAATGGTGAAGACGCAAATGAAATAACCATGTTAACCACTGGTGACACAGTTGAGATCCAGACAGATAGCAATGCAGAGCCTAAATTAGGTTGGGTGAAAGCAGTGGCGACTAACAAAGCCAAAAATGCCATAAGACGGTGGCATAAAAATAAATATGCCAGTGAATCTAAGTCGAAGTTACTCAATTCATATATCGTTCCAGTTGTTAACTTGAGTTTTGTCTGTGTTGATAGAATAGGAATTTTAAAAGATGTCATCGAGAAATTCTATCGATACCAAATCAATGTCCAAGGTGTCCATGTAGAAACAAATACAAATGGCATTGCCAAAATCAACCTATGTATTGAAACGAATGATGCAGAAAAGTTAAATGAATGTGTTAAAGAAATATCAAGAATATCTGATATTCTTGATTTCAGAGTCGTTGAATTATGAGTGTATATACTTACTAATCCAGCGCCCCAATTTAATCATGGAAGTAGTAGCATTATAGGTAGTGCCGCATGGCGGAAATGAAGCCACCATTCCAAATCAACGAAAAGCTTATAATGTAAGCTTTTTGACTTTTGAATGAGTGACTTTTGACGAACGCGCAGCGGTAGTAGTGTCTTAGTCCTTGTGTTCTGGCTCAAAAGAAAATGATATTTATACCTATAACTACACTTTCGGAAAATAGTTTGAAGATGTTGAAGATGTAGAGGAAGAGTAGAAGAGTAATGTAAAAATACAGCAGAAAGCAAGACATGGGGGTTTTATGACCGTAATCTCAAGTAATGTTAGTAGCAATTTTAACTTAATTGCTTTGATGAAAGGTGAGATAGCAGATGTAGCTTTCAGCAATACTTCTGATGAATTGTTGACTTTTTTAAGACACTTAGAGGAGCGAGATTTTTTTTCCACAGAAATTGGACGTATAGTGGAAGCTGTTGCCAAGGAGCTATACTATCTGACATCAGATTTAAATATAGCTGTTGCTGGCCTTCTCTACACTTACTATTCAGTAAATAAAGATACCCGTGCCCAAGATGTAGAAAGTATCGTTCATCTCAATTTAAATATCTCTAACCTGTTGAAAAGCTTAAAAATATTATCCAAGTGTATATCGAAATTTAAAATTACACCTACTTCTAATATTAACTTTTTTGAAGGAGAAAATTTCAGAAGACTAATAATTGTCGTGACCAGAGATATAAGAGCGCTGGTTATTGAACTCGTTTATAGACTAGTTATTTTAGAAAATATTAATCGTGTTATCGGCTTAAAAAAAGTTTTGAAAGATAGTTTTACAATAGAAACTTTCAAAATTTTTGTACCTATCGCTAACAGGTTAGGTCTTTGGAATATAAAGTGGAAATTAGAAGATTTTTCATTTAGAGAACTAGAACCTAAAATCTACTTTAGGATTGTAACTCTGCTTTCTGAGACTCGTTCAGAAAGAGAAAAGTATATGAATTATTGTATTGATGAGATCCGCAATAGGCTTGTGGAAAATGGTTTTACTAGTACTAAATTTGAGGTCTCTGGTAGAACAAAAAATATATATAGTATATATGCAAAGATGAAGCAACTTTACTGCTACAGTAAAGGTATGGTTCCTAGTAAGTTGCCATCTCATGAATTTAACAAATTTCTCTACAGTAACTTTAATTCCTGTTTTGAAGCTGTATATGATTTGTTCGGCATTAGAGTCATCTGCAACTCCATACCAGACTGTTATGCAGCACTGGGAGTAATACACAGTTTATTCCGTCCATCACAAACTCCTAGAAGGAATAGTAGTCACTTTATTGATTACATCGCTGCACCAAAATCAAATGGTTATCGTTCGCTTCACACCGTTGTAATTGGACCAATGCAGAAGAGGCTAGAAGTTCAGATAAGAAGTTATGAAATGAATGCCCAAGCAGAATATGGGATCGCTGCTCATTGGAAGTATAAAGAGTTTGGTCATTCACAATCTACTAATAAAGAAGAACATATATTTGCTGATATTAAAAAGGTGATAAATGAGCAGGGTCTTGCTGCTGTTCATAGTTTTCTGGAAGCTTTAGATAGTGATATCTTTGGCTCAGAGATATATGTTTTTACTCCTAGAGGAGATGTGATATCGTTATTACAAAGTTCGACTCCGGTTGATTTTGCTTACCGGATTCACTCAGAGGTGGGGAACCACTGTGCTGGGGCACGGGTGAATGGGCTGATGGTGACTCTAGATACACCATTAAAAAATGGAGATGTGGTTGAGATTATCAACCAGAAGAATTCTCACCCCAGTTTGGATTGGCTGAACTTTGTGGTCACGCCAAGTGCTCGCAACCGTATTCGCCAGTGGTACAAGCAGTCGCACCGCGAAGAAAATGTTGTTCGGGGTCGGGAATTGTTAGAAAAAGAACTTGGTAAACCCGGTTTTGAAAACTTGCTTAAATCGGAACCGATGCTGGCTGTAGCAGAACGATGCAATTACCAGTCTGTGGAAGATTTACTGGCGGCTTTGGGTTATGGTGAAATCACACTGGCCAATGTGGTAAATCGTTGGCGAGAAGAAGTGAAAGCGCAACAACCAATTGCGGTGGTACCCCAAGTTCCGGTAAAAGATCAGACATCTGCACTTAAGCGTCCGGGAATTCCAACCACTTCACGCTCCAAGACACCAATTATTGGGGTAGAAGGGTTGATGTATTATCTAGCTGGGTGTTGTACTCCCATTCCAGGAGAGACGATTATTGGTGCGGTGACCAGAGGTAGGGGAATTTCGATTCATCGCCAAGGGTGTGATAATCTGCGGCATGTGGAGAGCGATCGCCTAGTATCAGTCACCTGGAACCAATCAGTCGAAAATATCCCCAGTCACCAGACTTATCCAGTGAATGTTCAGATTGAAGCTTTGGATCGGGTAGGAGTTTTAAAGGATATTTTGTCGCGCTTGAGTGACCAAGGGATCAATGTGCGTTTTGCTCATGTGAAAACTGCTATTGGTCAACCAGCTTTGATTGATTTGGGGATAGATATACGTGCCCGCGATCAACTTGAACAAGTTTTTACTCACATCAAGAAATTAAGTGATATTCGCAATATCCACCGTGTTGGTGAGATTGATGATTTGTAATTTGGGCGTTGCAGAAAATTTGACTTTAAGAGGTTGTTTGAAAAGTTGTTGGCGGTATCTTCGCACTTATGGATCCCCCCTAGCCCCCCTTAAAAAGGGGGGAACTGGAATCAAAGTCCCCCTTTTTAAGGGGGATTTAGTTCTATCTAAAAGTATTTGATACATCATTAAGGACTTTGAAAACATCCTCTAACCGCTCTGGTTAACTCACATCTTGCACCAGCCAGATACCACATCAAAAAAAATACTCAGTATTTAATGGTTTTTTGACTGC
>JADQBA010000263.1 GCA_016903675.1 Stigonema ocellatum SAG 48.90 = DSM 106950
TTGAGGAAGAATTGGTTTTTTCAACTGCCATGTGTCTACTCCTTAACTCATTGTTGATTGTTAGTCTTGGTTGGCATTTGCCTTAACCAACCACTGCATCCATATTAGGCAGCCTTTTCCAAAATGTAAAGTCTTTTACTCAGTAGTTTTGTAAAAAAATGTAAAAAGAACCCTGTGAGTACTTATTTTCTTTGAAAATGAAGACAGACCTATTATTTTATTTTTTTGTTAACACAAAATATGTCTTTACGTAAGATTACGGATGTCAGAGCGTGGCTGACATGAAATAGGATGACTTGAAGCCTTATATTCTTCTAAAAATCATGTCTATAGAAGCTACTTCTGATCAAATCCGACAAAAAGCCCTAGCTAGTCTAGTGGATAATTTTTTAAAGCAAGGGCATTCACCTGAATATGCTCAAGTGCTCGCAGTTTCAACTATTTTTCAGACAGACCTAGATTTAAGGAATGCCCAGATGGCTCGCCTCTTAGCCTGGCTGAAACAGGAACATCATGATATATATGTGTCTGCCCTCTCTGTAGTTGAAAAGACCTGTGAGGAATTTGAACGTCGAGTTCAACAAGGTTGAGTCTATGAACACGGGGACGACCAGCAATACGGTTCAGTTAAGAAAGTTATCAGTTGAGGTGAGCAGTTCTTGAGTAGGGGGGCAGGGGGGCGGAGGAGCAGGGGAGCAGGGGAAGAAAGAATTATTGCTCAACAACTCAATAACTCAATAACTCTTTTCCTCCCCTACCTCCCTACCTCCTATCATCCTCTGAGGTCGCAACCCACTAACGAGAGATAGGTTACAATTAGCTCTTTTTGTCAAGTCCCTATCTCTCTATCCCAGGAATTTTTAATTACGAATTACGTTAGCGTAGCGAAGCGCGAGTACTCGAGCGTCATTACGAATTACGAATTATTCTCTCAATGCTGACATCTTGCACCTTCTCAATAAGGGTTGGTGGGCTTTAGCCCTGCCTACGCAATAATCAGGGTTTTAGGCTGCTTTTTTTGCAATAAGATGATGGTGCAAGATATGAGAATGCGTAAGTTCTAGATTTTATTCATTCATATTGCGGTAGGTGGCGACTGCTGAAGGTGAAATGCGATTTAAGTATCGGAAGATCCAGTATTTAAAGATGGTATCTAAAATCACTGGAAATGTGGCAATAAATAAGAAGATAAAATCGTGATTTGATGGTAATCCCCAATGGCGCGATATACCTTCTAGAAGTACTTCCCAACCATGAGGAGAGTGGAAGCCTACAAATATATCGGTGAACAAAATAATAATAAATGCTTTGGCACTGTCACTTAGTCCATAGACTATATTGTCGAAGAACTCTTTTATCATGGCGATTTCTCGCTTGCTGATGAGCAACAGGCAACTAAAAGCAGCAACAGCCAAGATATCTGCAAAAACGTTTTTAATAGCATTGGCGCTAGTGTCGCGATATTCTTCAGCAATATCACGCGCCTTTTCTTGCAACCGAGGTTCCATGTCCTCAGGCGACAGAGAGACTTTGTTTTGAATTAGGTTTTCAAACCTTATTCTCTCTTCAAACTTTTGTAGTTCTGACAGTGCTTCTTCTTCCATTTCATGGTTGAGGAATAATGCAACCTCCGCAGACGAACTCCTAAAATGTTCTACAATCGGTCCTACTACGAAGGGTTTTGATAGCTGATAGGTGAGAAAAGGCACCAAGATTAGCAATAAGAGAAACCTGACAGATGTAATTGTTCTTTTTCGTGACCTGCGAAAGTCTTGTACAACCTCTTTTTCTGCGTTGGGATCTACTAATTCAACTTGTAGACGGTTAAAAGTATTGAAAATCGAACGGGGTAATACTCTAGTTGTATCTGCTTTACTCCGTGGTAGATTATTATGCGATTTTTTGATTATTAAATTTTGCGACTTTGCTTGAATTGTTGCTGGTTCAACTGTTATATTTGTATCATGGATACCTCTATCTTGATAGGTATTTTCATCATCTAATGTGTTATATTTTGCTATGACTTCATCAATGAATTTGAGCTTTTCTAAAATCACGGAAGGGTGGGGATGCTCTATACCCAGTCGCTTAGCGGCTTTTTGATTAGACTCGTCTAGGAAAAAACGACTAGCTTTAAACTCTGTAAGCCGCATCCGGATAATTTTTAATTGTTTTTTTAGATCTGACTCAAAATAATCCATGACACTGCTAGTATGCATGGCTGAGTCTGAGTCTATTTTTTTACCATTGAAATGTTCGCTTTCTATTGCCTTAATTTGGCCAGCAGCTTTATAAGCCTCGTCCAAAGAACGCTCTGGTGTCCGTAAGTACCACTTGTAGGTCTTAAGTAAGATATTGTAAATTTTTTGACCCAAGACAGAATAATTCATTTTTGGCAATCATTCCGCATTATTTAGTGACTTTATAAGCTTAAGCTAACCTACGAGATATCTTAACAAATCCCCAAGGAGACGGTTGTGATTTCAGATTCCATTTGGATAGTCGGTCCATGCCGTAGCGGTAAGACTGCTCGCTTGGTAGACCAGTTCTGTAGCTGGGTGCACAGCGTTCCTCCCAGTAATAGATTAGTGCATGCTCAAAACCGAGGGCGAAAAAATGGCGATCGCATACCAAAACGCCTGTATCTTCATCAAGCAGAACCAGGAGTTTTAGCTTTGGCTGCCAATAATGAGAACCGACGGGAATTGACAGATAGAATTGTTACCGCAACTGAGGGAAAATATCCAGTACGCTGCAAAACAATTCTAGGTTTTTTTCAGGATGAGGTTATTTTATTTTGGCCGCTGCTGGTTCAGTCCTTGAAGTTAAAGGCACAATTCCCAGTACGACTGCGTCCAGAAACAGAGCAAGAATTGGCAACAAAATTGTGGCGTTCCCAGTTAGATGAAGAGACTTTGCGTCGTGCTGGTATGAACGAGTACCGAGGAGTGCGTCGCATCCTAGACTTAATGCAATTAGCTGCTTACAGTGGCACCCAGAGTGAAGAAATTGGCAATATTTTGACAAGAGCTTTTGCACAACAAGATAATAGCACAAATCTAGAACCGGAATTTTTGGTGTCTTTGGTGCTGAATTGGCGTCAGTGGTGTCTAGACCGGGGATTCCTTACCTACGGAATTATTACAGAACTTTACACTCAGCATTTGTTGCCAGACCCAAATTACCAGCAACATCTAGGAAAACGCTATCAAGCAGTGCTAGCGGATGATGTGCATGATTACCCTGCTGTGGCGCGTCACCTGTTTGAGTTGCTCCTTGCTGATGGTGCAGTGGGGGCATTTAGCTATAATCCTGATGGTACAGTGCGCTTGGGACTTGGAGCCGATCCCAACTACTTGGAAGAATTAGCGGCGCGTATGCCTATTGAAACCTTGAATCAGCCTGACACGTGCCTTGCAGATAGGCTGGTTACGCCCATGCTGGAATTAGTCACAGAACCAATGGTCTTGTTAAGCTTACCAGAGGCAGTGCAGTCAATTCAAACCACCTCCCGCGCCCAACTGTTGCGACACACAGCAGAGGAGATTGTCAATGCTATTAAAGAGGCACAAGTGCAGCCAAATGAAGTGGCGATCATTGCACCAGGTTTGGATGCCATCGCTCGTTACACTCTTACCGAAATCCTCACCAAGCAAAATATCACCGTAGAGTCCCTCAACGACCAACGCCCTCTGATTAGTTCGCCCATCATCCGAGGATTACTCACGGTCATGGCACTAGTCTATCCTGGTTTGGGACGCTTGGTGGATCGCAATGCTGTAGCCGAGATGTTGGTAGTTTTGAGTCGAGGAGGGGGGGAGGGGGGGAGTGGGAGAGGGGAGGAGGGGGGGAGTGGGGGAAAGAGAAGAAATTCCCCCCCATCCCCCCATCCCCCCCTCTCCCCCTCCATCCCCCCTTCCCCCCATCCCCCCCTCTCCCCCTCCTTCTATATTGACCCGGTACGTGCGGGATTGATAGCAGATTACTGCTTTGTACCACATCCTGAACGCCCTAACTTGCTCCCAGCCACAGCGTTTGACCGCTGGGATAGACTTGGGTATGGGGCTACTACAGCCTATGGAGAGATTTTGCAGTGGTTAGAGGAGCAGCGATCGCAGCAAGAGATGCGTTTGATTCCTAGTCCCATTTCCCTTCTAGACAGGGCAATTCAGCGCTTTTTATGGAATGGCAGTAATCTCCCCTACGACCAACTGTCGGCACTGCGGGAATTGCTGGAGACCGCTCAACATTACTGGGAAATTGATACTAGGCTGAGGCAGATCCCCCCGAACGTCGTTCCTGATAATAACGGAGAAACAGCGGGAAATTCACCTCATGCCAACATCGCCGAATTTATACAACTCCTGCGACGTGGTACCATTACCGCCAACCCCTATCCTGTGCGTCCCATTGGACCTGCTGCCAATGCTGTCACTTTAGCAACAATCTTCCAATACCGCTCAAGCAGGTCATTTCACCGCTGGCATTTCTGGCTAGATGCTGGTTCACCTTTATGGGCACAAGGCGGTGCAGCCACCCTGTTCGGAGCGCAATTTTTTCTTCTTGAAAGGCTTGGAGAACCTTGGACACCAGAAGATGAAAAATTGGCCCAAGAACAGCGACTGCAACGAATTTTGGCAGATTTACTTGGACGTGTATCCGACAAAATTTATTTGTGTCATAGTGATTTAGCTGTGAATGGGCAAGAGCAACTCGGTCCGCTGTTACCTTTAGTCAATGCCTGTGTTCGGGTTGTTTCTGATTTTAGCGAAGGCAAGAGGTAATACAATCTGGTTGGGATAAGAAATTTGCTCGTGTAGGCAAGCAGGGGCTGTTTCTCTGATGTAACTCTCCAAATCTTCGCCTGGTGCTGGAGTAATTTGCTTTTCACGCCATTGGCTCAAGCCTGGTTGATTACCAATGTCGATGCTTAACTCAAGCGCCATTTTACACTTGTCTAGATCTCCAGATGCCGTCAGGTATCCTGGGTCAACGAGGGGAGGCTCCAATACGGTTCGCCTGAGGACAAGGTAACAGTTCCGGTACTTTTCAGGTGCATTATGTTTGGCCACAACCAGAAAAGTTTGCTTTGGACCTGAGAAACCTTTTAGTGTTCCAACACCTACAGAGGATTCTATGTCAATAACTGAACTACTGTTTTCTGTAGAACCGAAGATAACTGCTGGTGCTAAACCATATGTATAGAAAGGCACATCTCGGCTTGGGAATATAGAAAATCCGGCACTGACAAAAAGGTCATCATGAAAATTTTTACCGACTTCCGGAACATTTGCAACTACAGAAATACCAAATTTTTTTAATTCGTTTTCGTCACCGACACCTGAGAGCATCAAGATTTTTGGACTTGCGAGCGCACCTGCACTTCATTATAACTTCATTGTGTACGTAAGCACACTGTTGTTGACGATCGCTAATATATTCAATACCAACCGCACTTTCTCTCTCGAATATGATTCGGGTTACAAAAGCCTGACTTAGCACGGTTATATTCTCATATCGATCTGGTTGGAAAGTGCTATACGTGGTTTCTCGAGTAAGGTTGGGTCAGTTAGTCACGTTAAATTGAAATTGAGCGTATCCATATTGACTCTTACTGGTATTGTAGTTAGGATTATAAGGTAAGCCATATTGGGAGGCAGCAGTAAACAAGTCGTTGATGAACTCATCTGCTTCTGGTATTTTGACACTCCCCATGCCTAAAGGCAAGGGGATTCTGTAGAAGTTTTAGCCGTATCTTCTACATATCCGACTGTCGGAGAAACCCGCACATGGCGGTGATTCCCGTAGGCTTGGTTCCCAGTCTCAACCCAATCGGATTGATAGCTACTGGGCGTAACTTTCCCCCAGTCCGGGGGTAGGGACTTTTTATTTTTTGGGAAGACCAATCCCGCTCTTTTAGCTAGCGTCCTGCTGGCTTTGGTGTCGGCGTGATCTGTGTATTCACACATAACGCATAGAAACTTTTCCCCCTCGCGGTTTGCTCTATCTATATGACCGCATTGTGGGCACTCTTGGGACGAGTGTTTAGCTCTTACCGCGACAACTGGCACACCGCTTTTAACTGCAAGCCAAGCAATTTTGTTGAAAATGTCGCCCCAGCCAGCGTCAACAATGACTTTATTTAGCCCAGTTTTTCGACTCCCCCCATTGCGCTTATACCCACCTTTCCCATCATGTTTGGGCTTGGCACGCTTGACCATATTCTTGATTTTCAGGTCTTCTCGCGCCACAGCATCGGCAGTCTTGACAATGGTGGATACTACTTGCCAATTGTAACCATCCCTCTGCTGGGTAATTTTATGTTGCTGTTTGGCTAATTTCTTGACAGCCCTAATCTTGTTTTTAGAGCCTTTCTGTTTACGGGCAATAGCACGTTGACGCATTGCTAACCGACGGGCCTTCCTTTTATTGGTTGCAAACCGTTTGTTTTCGATGAAGCTCCCATCCGACAAAGCGACAAGTTTGTTGATGCCAACATCAATACCAACAACTGATTTAGACAAATCCAGTGACTTCAACTCTGGCAATATACCAGGAATCTCAACCAACATAGATATGTACCAACTACCACCCTCGCGCTTGACTGTGCAAGTTCTTAAATCCTGGATCAGGGATAAATTGCGGCTGTTGTGGAATTTGACTTCACCGATTCCCGGTAGGTAGGCAGTAGCGTAATTCTTGCGGATATGACGCAAGATAACACGACCTGGTTTGTATTCAAAAGAGTCTAATCGTCTCAGGAACTGCGGGAAACCTCTACCTTGCTTCCAAAAGTTGGCGTAGGCTGTGTCCAGATTGGCAATATTACGCTGCAATACACATGAATCAATGGTCGCAAAACTATCCAAGGATTGTCGAAGCTCTGACGTGACCTTCATCTGAATGCCAGAAGCTGAATCCCATTCACGCCTAGTCCCGATGACTTCCTTCGTTGCCTTGTCCTTAACTTTGGATTGCTTGGTTGCTAACTCCAGGTTTTGGGGGATTACACCATGTTTGAGGACTGGGCAAGTCAGGGGACAAGAAGACCCGTATTCTATCTTGGAATCTAGGTCGCAGTAAGCTCCATAGGCGTAAGCGACAGGAGTATCAATATCCTGATTATTAGTCTCAAATCCGTCTTTCCGTTCCCTTAAAGCATAATTACGATGTTTTCGCAACGTCACCAACCAATCCTCAAGAGTTTCCTCTTGGGACTGATTGAGTAACATTTTGAAATTCCATCGCACTTGCATACTTGCTTGATTCCTTCGATTATGTGTCTTTAATGAAAATACTATATACTTAAAAGCTAGATAGCGCAAGTCTTTTTTATGAAGAAATTTAAATCTAATAACAATGTCGTGTATTCATGCAAGTATCATGTTGTCTGGACTTCCGTTGTATCGGCGTAGCGTCCTCAAGGATG
>JADQBA010000429.1 GCA_016903675.1 Stigonema ocellatum SAG 48.90 = DSM 106950
GGCTTTTTTGTGAATACTTTGGTGTTGAGAACCAGTTTTTCAGATAATCCCACTTTTGAGAGTTTACTTTCACAAGTCAGGGAAACCACACTTAAAGCCTATGAACATCAGGATGTACCTTTTGAACAGGTAGTTGAGGCATTGCAACCACAACGTTCTTTAGCTTACTCACCCCTATTCCAGGTGATGTTTGTATTGCAAAATGCCCCGATGAGTGAAGTTGAATTACCAGGTATAACTTTGACTCAGTTAGATCACCAAAGCACAGTTGCTAAGTTTGATCTTACCTTATCAATGTCGGAAACTGACCAGGGATTGGTGGGGTCATGGGAGTACAACACTGACTTGTTTGATGGGTCAACGATTTCGCGGATGGCTGGTCATTTCCAGAACTTGTTGTCGGCAATTGTGGAAAATCCGCGACAAACTGTGGGTGAATTACCCCTGTTGAGTGAAGCAGAACGCCATCAGTTATTGGTGGAGTGGAATGATACTGAGTCTGTTTATCCAACTGATAAATGTATTCATGAGTTATTTTCTCAACAGGTGGAATTGACACCGGATGCGATCGCACTAGTTTTTGAGGACGAACAACTAACTTACTCTCAATTAAACACCCGTGCGAACACAATTGCACATTACCTCCAGTCAGAGGGTGTGCGACCAGATGTGTTGGTGGGTTTGTGTGTGGAGCGTAAGCCTTTAATGGTGGTAGGGTTGTTGGGTATCCTCAAAGCCGGTGGGACTTACCTACCACTAGACCCAGCCTACCCAAGTTCGCGCTTGCGCTTCATGATCGAAGATGCACAAGTAGCATTAGTGTTGACTCAACAAAACTTACTAGACTTACTTTCAGAACAGACTGTACCGATTGTCTGCTTGGACAATGAGGACTTTTTCTTTCGCGAACAAAGCCTGACAAATCCTCCGAGTGAAGTGACACCTGACCACCTAGCTTATGTGATGTATACATCAGGTTCCACAGGTACACCAAAAGGGGTTCCCATTTCCCATCATTCACTCGCTACTCATTGTCAGCATATTCAAAAATATTATGGGATTGATTCAACTGACCGAGTCCTCCAGTTTACTTCACTCAACTTTGATCCTTCCCTAGAACAGATTTTTACCACCCTGAT
>JADQBA010000241.1 GCA_016903675.1 Stigonema ocellatum SAG 48.90 = DSM 106950
GTGGCACAGGCAGTTGATTACTCCTCCGCTTACCTAACCGATTTAGTGCGACGTCGGACAGGACAGAGTGTGCATCGCTGGATTACCCAGCGCCGGATGGTAGCAGCCTGTTCCCTACTCCAAGAAACCGACCAATCAATAGGTTACATTGCCGAAGCTGTAGGGTATCGTCATACATGGTGCTTCTTTCGCTTGTTTCGCAAAACCTTTAACATGGCTCCTGGAGAGTGGCGCGGCGCTTATCGTGGTTCTGTTACAAAATATTAAGCAGGTAAATAAACAAGTAGAAAAGCAGAACGAAAAAGCAGAATCGTCTCTACGTCAGTCATTCTTCTACCTCCATGTTCAGCGGCGAGAAAAAGTAAACTTTTGTAACAATTCCAACTAGTCGCGTAAAATATTGCTGGTGTAACCGATTTCACAATAGAGGTATCGGGGGTAGAAGTATGAAAAAATTAGTTGTCCTCAAACTGGATGGTTCTTTCTGTGAGGGGTTTCGCGTTGGTGTAGAAATTGGCGAAGATGGTTCGCGTCCTGTTATTGAACTGAGTGATCCCCAATTAAAATTACCTCCAATTCCAAGCCTACCTGAGTTTTATCAAAATTGGTACAACAGCTATCGCTGTCTGGATGGATACCGCATTAAACCGAAAAAAAACCAGATTTCTCATGTACAGTTTCAATCTCTCAAACAGGAATGTCACGAGAAAGCAGAAATTATCACGGAGAGTTTTATTTCTTGGTTGCAAGCAGACTCGTTTCGTGTTATAAAAGAGCAATGTTTGGCGCAATTAGATTTTGCTGATGAAGTGCGGGTGATTATTCGCACGACTGAAACTCAATTACGAAAACTGCCTTGGCACCTCTGGGATTTATTTGACTATTATCCTGATGCAGAAGTTGGGTTAAGTTCTCTTTCGTCTCAACGCTTCAAAAGAGGCGATCGCCCCCACATCAGAATCTTAATCATTTTAGGCAATAGCGAGGGCATTAATGTTGCTGAAGATGAGAAACTCCTAAAACAATACTGTCAAAAAGCTGAAACAGTTGTTTTAGCTGAACCTTCACCGGAAGAACTCAACGAATATCTCTGGGATGATCAAGGGTGGGATATGCTGTTCTTTTCCGGACATAGTCGAACGGAGGAAGCGCAAGGAAGAATTTTTCTCAACCGGACTGATAGTTTGACAATGGAGGATTTGAGGTATGGACTGCAAACTGCGGTACGGGGAGGGTTGCAGTTAGCTTTTTTCAACTCCTGTGATGGGTTAGGGATTGCGGCTTCTTTAGAAGATTTGCATATTCCTCAAGTTATCGTGATGCGCGAACCCGTACCTGATAGGGTAGCACATCAGTTTTTAAAAAACTTTTTCCAGGAGTTTACCCAGGGAAAGTCTCTCTACCAATCAGTTAATGTTGCTAGAAAAAAATTACAGGGTTTAGAGAAAGATTATCCCTGTGCAACTTGGTTACCTGTTATTATTCAGAATTTATTAGCAACTCCTCCCACTTGGTATTTGGGAGAAATTGCCAAGTGTCCCTATCGCGGGTTGGCTGCTTTCCGGGAGGAAGATGCTGTGTATTTTTATGGTCGAGAGGCGGTAACCCAACACTTGGTTTCTGCGGTTAGGAATAAGTCGTTGATAGCAGTGGTTGGTGCTTCGGGAAGTGGTAAATCCTCGGTGGTGTTTGCAGGGTTGGTTTCACAATTAAAGCAAGACAAAAAGCATGATTGGCTGATTGTTTCTTTTCGTCCTGGAAATAACCCTTTGCAATCTTTAGCGATCGCACTAACTCCACTCTTACCTGTTGTTGAAGTTCCGGAACTGTTGAGGAGGGGTCATTCCCATCAGCAGCGTTTGGTAGAATTAGAACTAGAGGTGGAACTAAAAGACAGCCATCGCGCTTTACAAAACTTCATTGAACCCATCATTGCTGCTTCTCCCAAGTCTCACATAGTTCTCATTGCTGACCAATTTGAAGAACTCTACACCCTTTGCCATAGTATTGAAGAACGTAACATCTTTTTAGATAATCTACTCAATGCTGTTCACAATGCTCCAGCCTTCACCCTCATTTTAACCTTGCGAGCAGACTTTTATGGAGAGGCTCTCTCCTACCGTCCTTTTGCTGATATGTTAGTGGATGGTCAGGTAAACTTGGGTGCGATGAATACCCAAGAATTACAAGCAGCGATCGCACAACCAGCAAAAACCCTCAACGTGCAGTTAGAAGCTGGATTAACCCAGCGCCTAGTGGATGCAGTTTTGCAGTCTCCCAATCACTTACCCCTACTAGAGTTTACCCTAACTCAGTTGTGGGAAAAACAACACCAAGGATGGCTGACTCATGAAGCCTATGCAGACATTGGGGGTGTTGAAACCGCATTAGCCAATCATGCAGAAACAATCTATGCTCAATTGAGTGCAATAGATAAAGAAAGGGTGCAAAAGATATTGATTCAATTAGTGCAACCCGGAGAAACAAGCAGAGATATTCGCCGTCTTGCAACCCGTGAGGAAGTGGGAGAAGAAAACTGGGAGTTAGTCACCCGGTTAGCAGATGGGCGGTTAGTGGTGACAAACCGTCATCAAAGGACTGGAGTTGAAACCGTTGAAATTATCCATGAGGCATTAATTCAAAACTGGCATCGGCTGCGACAATGGATGAGGGTTGATAGAGACTTTCGCCGTTGGCAAGAGCAACTCAGGGCTAGGATGCGACAATGGGAAAATAGTCATGAAGATGAAGGGACTTTGTTGCGAGGAAGACCTTTAATAGAAGCAGACGAATGGTTACTGCAACGTTCAACTCAAATCAGTCCCGCCGAACAAAGTTTTATTTTTTTGAGTTTAGCATTGCGGGATAGGGAGCAAAAAGAAAAGAATGCTGCTCGCAGGCGGATTTTGATAGGATTAATACTGGGTTTGGTGGGAGCATGTTTATTAGCTGGGTTTGCTCTGTTAGAATGGCGACAAGCACAAGTTAATGAACTAAAAGCTCTTAATCTTTCTGCTAAAGTTCTGTTGAAATCAGGGAATGAAATTGAAGCGTTTGTTCCCGCGCAGAAGAGTATTCAAACTTTAACACAACTCAAGACTTTAGATAGGGAAACGAAGATAGGTTTATTGGGTCCTGTCTTGGAGGTTTTTAATCAGATTCGAGAATACAATCGTTTAAAAGGGCATGAAGGTTCTGTCACCAGTGTAACATTCAGTCCCAATGGTCAGTTTTTAGCCTCAGGGAGTCAAGATGAAACAATTAAAATTTGGCGACGAGATGGAAAGTTAATCCAAACCCTAGAAGGACATAAAGATGGTGTGTTTAGCGTGATTTTTAGTCCTGATAGTCAAAATCTCATCGCTGCGAGCTTTGATAATACCATCACTTTCTGGCGATATGAATCTGCAACTGGTTTATTTACCAAAAATCCATTTTTCAGGATATCAGAAAGCGATGGTTTAGGAGCGATCGCCCTAACTCCAGATAACAAATTGCTTGCGACAGGGACGGAAAATGGTAAAGTCAAACTCTGGACATTGGATGGGAACCTGCGCAAGACCATTCCAGCCCATAACAAAAAAATTTGGAGTTTAAATTTTAGTCCAGACGGGAAAACCCTCGCCACTGCAAGTGCTGATAGAACCGTTAAACTCTGGAATTTTGAAGGGAAGTTTTTAAAAACCTTACAAGGTCATAGTGATGAGGTTTTGAGTGTTAGTTTTAGCCCAGATGGAAAGACACTTGCTTCTGCAAGTCGGGATAAAACTGTTAGACTTTGGGACTTTGCAGGTCAATTATTGCACACGTTTGAGGGTCATACAGATGAAGTTTTAGATGTGCGCTTTAGTGCTGATGGGAAATTAATAGCATCTGCCAGTGCAGATAATACCGTAAAACTTTGGAATGTTCAAGGGGATTGGGGATTGCGTAACACTTATCCCTACTCCCCACTCCCCATTCCCTACTCCCGCCAATCCGAAGTTAGTTTCAGTCCTGATGGGAAAATTTTAGCAAGTGCAAGTGCTGATGGAGTCGTCAAACTTTGGCGTTTTGAGGGGATTTTACCCAATTTCCCAGGTAAGAGTTTGAGTATCAACCCAGATGGAAAGACAGTGGCGATCGCCAATCAACAAGGAATCATCACCCTGCGACGGCGTGATGGAAGTTTGCTGCAAAGCATTAATTCACACGAAGGAGAAATTGTCAAGATACTTTTTAGTCCTAATGGAACAACTTTTGTCACTATTAGCAAAGATAATCAAATTAAACTTTGGAATTTGGAAGGAAACTTATTAAAAAGTTGGCAAGGACACGAGGGTGTTAATAATTCAATCCCTCATAGGGATTCATATACAGAAACTCCTACCATTTCATTTGACCCAATTCAAGATGTTAGCTTCCATCCAGATGGTAAAACCCTAGCAACTATTGGGGGGATTGACAAAAAGGTAAAACTTTGGGACTTAGAGGGAAATTTATTAACAAGCTGGGAAACTCATGATGGCTTGGTCACAAGCATTAACTTTAGTCCAGATGGCAAAACCTTAGCAACATCTGGTGATAAAACAGTCAAACTGTGGAATCTTGACGGGAAATTACGGCAAACTCTCCAAGGTCATCAAAATAATATTTCATCTGTTATTTTTAGTCCAGATGGAAAAATGATTGCTACTGCTAGCGATGATAAAACAGTCAAACTTTGGGATGGAAACGGAAAATTATTGCGAACTTTAGACCATAAAGACAATGTTTACAGCATTAGTTTTAGTCCCGACAGTCAACTGCTGGTTTCAGGGAATAAGGATAAGACACTAAATATCTGGAGTGTGGATGGAAAATTAATGTATACCCTGGAAGGACATCAAAATAGTATTTCCGAAGTTCATTTTAGCACAGATGGAAACATTATTGCTTCAGTAGATGTTGACAATAACATAATTTTGTGGAATCTGGATATCAATGATTTACAACAGCGTAGTTCGTACTGGTTGCATTGCTTGTTTGAGCCTTGTGTTCGTTAACTTTGGTAACATGGGAGCGATCGCACAAAGTATAGCAATATCCGGTGTACAACCCCAACAAATACAGACAAAGGCGAATGACTCGTTTTTTCAAGGCTTGGAAAAAGCTAAGCAGCGAGATTATCAAGATGCTGTGTCAGAATTTACACAAGCGATTCAAATCAATCCCCAATATGCTGAAGCCTACTATCAACGGGGTTTAATTTATGGTAAACTTGCCAAAGGAGAACCCCTAAAGCCAGGTAGGATATTATCAGGCTGTGAGAAAGTTAACGAGTATACCATTGCTTGTAAGCCTGATTTGACAGCTAAGTGGAAAAAAGAGAATCAAAGGAAAGCGATCGCAGACCTTACTCAGGCAATTCAACTTAATCCCCAATATGCACAAGCTTATCATCAAAGGGGACTAGTTGAAGAGGAGCAGCCAAAAAAAATATCTGATTTGAAAACTGCACGGAAATTTTACTTCAAAAGTTTTTCAGCTTATTTAAAGCAAATGAAGTACCCTCAAGCAACAGATACGTTGGAGGAGATTGAAAAAGTCTATGCAGAAGAAAACTATCTGGCTATGCTATCACTTACAGAAGAAGAGCGATCGGAACGTACAAGAGGTTCTTCAACTGTTTCCCCAGAACGGAAACAATCACCTGATAGATTAATGAATGAAGCTAAACAAGCTTTGAGAAAAGGTGATACCCAAACGGCTATTCAGAAATATCGGGAAGCAGCCCGTATCCTTCGAGACAGAAAAGAAGATAGCAAATATCAGCAAGTAGAGAATATTATTACAGAACTTGAACAAAATAGCAATGGGTATAGTAAACCCTGAACTTGTAGAAGCGCAACACCTTGCACTCAAGAAACACGGGGAGTAGGGAGTGGGGAGTGGGGAGTGGGGGAACTCGGGGCCCCCTTTGGGGATTAGGGGGAAGAGGGGGAGTGGAGGTGTTGCTTCCATTCATAACGGGTGGCGCGCCGCCCGTGGGGTGCTTTCAAGGTGACCAAATTACATTTCTCTGCATTCATCTGCGTTCATCTGCGGTTCAAAAAGTTTTTTATTTAACCGCAGAGAACACAGAGGTGACAGAGAAATGTCGCCACAGGTATTCCCCAACTCACACTTCTCCACTGTTTGATTTGTGCTTCTGTCGGTCGGGAACCGTCTTCATAAACATAACCTGTATTTAAGATGGGATAAGAACTGCGTCCATTAATCCCGATCAAACTTCCATGAGAGTTGATAATTGGACCACCGCTCATTCCTTGGGAGATGTTGCTAGTATAACCGATTTGATATCCTTCTTTGAGGGGACGGTCTGAAACATTTTTCACAACCCCAGGCTGAAATACCATCTCCCCTTTTTCCACAGAAAATCCACCCGCGACGACTGGCGTATTCAGATCAGGAATTGCTTCGCTGACATCGGCTGGACAATAATTTTGATTGGTCTGGAATTTTAGGAGTGCTAAATCATACTTCTGTAAGTTGGTTTTGGGGACAATTTTTGCGGAGTATGTTTGACCATCAGCAGTTTGCACTCGGATGGAATTGACCCCTCTGACAACATGGGCGTTGGTGATGACAAGATAGGTGTTCCCCTGCTTTGCAAGTAGTGTCCCCGAACCACGGTTGTTCTGGCTGGTCACTTTCACTGTGGTTTTGCTTGCGAGGGTTTGCAGTTGTTTTTCGGTGAATTCTCCGTTTTCTTTTTCTGGTTCTATTTTACAAGGGTTCGTATCAGAAACAGGGGTAGCTTTGGCAAGAGGAAGAACAGGTGAATTGGGATGGAGTTCCTGGGTGCGATACGCATAGCGTAAAGCCAAGGGCTTATCGCCCCACGAACTTGAGGCGATGCATAAGTTGGGAACCAAGACTAAAAAAGTTACTAAAGCAAAGTATTTCATTTATATATCACCACACATAACCTGGGAGGATAGGAAATTAGTTTGTAGTAGCGCTTTAGCGCCGGTTAAATCGCGATTTTATGCGTAGACAGCGCTACTACGAACGAAGAAATGGGTTTGTAGTTGCGCTTTAGCGCATTAAACCGCGAGGCGTTGCTGAATCACGGTATGACAGGACTACGCAAAGTCGCAAAGGCGCAGAAAGAAAGAGTTTTAAAATACCCGATTTTTTCATTTCATACTTCAATTCAGCAACGCCAACCGCGATTTAGCCGGCGCTGAAGCGCTACTACGAACTAAGAAATGGGTTTGTAGTTGCGCTTTAGCGCATTAAACCGCGATTTAACCGGCGCTGAAGCGCTACTACGAACGAAACAAATTAGTTGAGTGTTATTAAAGGAGCGTTTTAAAAAAAAGCTTGTACATTCAGATATTTTCGCTTACCTGAATTTTGTAGTAGCATATCTGAATTTTTACCTTCAGCAATCTCGATCAGTTGTTGCAACACTATCTCAGGATTAGAACTAGGCTTAAGAGTGAATAATTGATTGTTACTATTGCAATTTTCTCCTTGACTAGCAAGACCACAGATAACTGAATAATTATTAACCTTTCCAGAAGTCAGGTAATTTAAATGACGCTGAGAGTACAATTGGTTAAATTTTTCAGTCACTATTTCGCAGCGTTTTTGAGGATTCAAGCCATTTAGTTCAAAATAGGAAGATTTCCAACCAATAAAACGTACATGATTTTGACGTTCAGGTATCCAAGCAACTGTAGCCGGAATCCTTGAGTTACTTGCTTTCTTCAAATACTCCGTGACAAAAGAAAGTTACTTGATTCGGCTTAGCCTCAGAAGGCGTGGATTCGCTGAAACTGGGAACAATACTTATAGTTAAGGTGGCTACAATTGTTAAAAAAGTTATTCCTAAACTAACTAACAGTGCTTTACCGAAGAAAGGCAGAGGGCAGCTATGCTGCTATGCTGAAGGGAAGAGATCTAAGGATGTGCCCGATGCCACTGGGAGTAGCGCCCCTAACTTTAGTTATGAAAAACAAAGAAAATATGTATTTCGAGCGGAGAGTGCACAAGAAATACTATGTCCTTAGTAAATCCCCTGAATTTATTTATGGGGATTCCTTCTGCCTTCTGCCTTCGTACTTCTGCCTTCTTAAGTTGCATATTTTTGACTCCCTAGTAATCAGTTAGGCGCTTTCTTGATTGATGTGAGACATAAAAGATGAGAAATTGTTGGCTTCTGTTGGGATTTCATGTGTCATGTGTCCTTTTTACGCAAGTCAGCCTGATTGTTAGAAAACTTTACATTATCTAGGGGAGTGGTGATATGGGATTGGGGAAGAGGTGATGAGGATATCATCGTATGACCGTAGGGGCGAGGTCTCCTCGCCTTATATCTTGCACCTCTAAGTAGAAACCACAAATAACCAAACAAGGAGTCATAAAATTGACATTGCTTTAAAAACTCATTCAGTCCTCTTTTAGAGGACTTATGCTATTAGCCTGGGACTTCAAGTCCCAGGCGGATGG
>JADQBA010000508.1 GCA_016903675.1 Stigonema ocellatum SAG 48.90 = DSM 106950
GGGATTGAGCCGAGATCCTTGAGAAAAAGTGCCACTTACATTAGCAGACATTATTTTTAGGGTTTTTAAGGAGCATTAGCAGACATAAAATCCTATTTTTGAGCCATTTTATATCTGCTAATACTAGTTAGCAGATATTAGCTGAGCTAATTTACTATGCCTGAAATCTAGATAGAGTAAGCCTTTCCAACGAAGTGGCACTAAAAAACACATATCTCGGCTCAATCCCT
>JADQBA010000370.1 GCA_016903675.1 Stigonema ocellatum SAG 48.90 = DSM 106950
GCATTTCTCTGGTTAAGAGCCTCAGGCTCTTAAACCATTCTAGGAGGGCTGCTGCCTCCAGTTTAGAATCAGAAAAGGCTGACACAAAAACTGCATGAAATTTTCCCCTCGAAAAAGGCACAGAGTCAACAGCCTAGGCTCCGCCTCCCCGAATAACAGGAGGCGGAGCCTCCTTGATCTCGTTCCCAGGCAGAGCCTAGGAACGAGGGAGTGCAGGGTTTTTATTTTCATATCGCCCACCGTTCGCGCTTCGCGTTTCCCCTTGGGATTCGTTCTGATCGCCGGAGGCCGGCGCAAGAGACGAATCGGAAGCCGGCGCACTGAGGAGCCTTGACTTTGCGTGAGGTAAATTTATACCGTGATTCAGCAACGCCATTAAATAAATATTTTATTTTTGAGTATAATTACGAATTACGAATTACGAATTGGTATAAATTGCCATATTCCAAAAAACCACTACCGCTTGTCTTTGACACTCCTCGCTCTAAAGAGACGAGGATTCTGTAAGAGGTTCAGCCGTATCTCCTACATATCCGACTGTCGGAGAAACCCACACATGGCGGTGATTCCCAGAGGCTTGGTTCTTGGACTCAGTACACCCTGGCACTGATAACTTCACAAGCGTAACTTTCCCCCAGTCCGGGGGTAGGGTCAATTTATTTTTTGGGAAGACCAATCCCGCTCTCTTAGCCAGTGTCCTACTCGCTTTCGTGTCGGCATGTTCTGTGTAACCGCATTGCGTACACAGAAACTTTTCGCCTTCACGATTAGTAGGGTCGATATGCCCACACTGGGGACACTCTTGGCTTGAGTGTTTAGCTGGAACTACAATTACTGGCTTGCCTGTTTTGACCGCTAACCAAGCAACTTTGTTGAAAATATCACCCCAACCAGCATTGCTGTATGACTTTATTTAATCCGGTTTTTTGACTTGCTCCATTGCGCCGATATCCGCCTTTACCATCGTGCTTGGGCTTAGCACGCTTGACCATATTTTTAATTTTCAGGTCTTCTCTCGCCACGGCATCAGCAGTTTTGACAATAGTAGATGCGACTTGCCAATTGTGCCCATCCCTTTGCTGGGCTATTTTGTGTTGCTGTTTGGCTAACTTTTTGATAGCACTAGTCCTGTTCTTGGAACCTTTTTGCTTACGTGCGATCGCACGTTGACGCATCGCTAATCTACGGGCTGTTCTCTTGTTAGTAGCAAAGCGCTTATTCTCAAGGAAACTGCCATCGGACAAAGCGACTAGCTTCGTGATGCCCATGTCGATGCCAACAACTGATTTGCACAAATCCAGCGCGTTTAGTTCTGGCAGAATACCAGGAATTTCCACCAACATCGAGATGTACCAATTGCCAGCATCTCGCTTAATCGTGCAAGTCCTCAAATCAAGAATGATAGACAGGTCACGGCTGTTGTGAAATTTCACGAAGCCAATTCCAGGCAGGTAGGCGGTAGCGTACGAATTGCGGATGTGCCGCAATTTCACCTGACCAGGTTTGTACTCAAAGGAGTCTAGGCGTGTTTTGAACTGCGGGAATCCCCTGTTGTTTTTCCAGAAGTTGGCAAAAGCTGTATCCAGCTTGGTAATATTCCCCTGCAAAACATCCGAATCGATGATACTAAAATTTGAGCGCGAATTTCTTAACTGCGTCGTGACCTTCATCTGAATTCCAGATGCGGAATCCCACTTGAATGCAGTACCAACGACTTCCCCTGTTTTCTTGTCCTTGATTTTGCTGTTTTTGAATGCAAGTTTAAAATCTTGGGGAACTACACCGTGCTTGACTACTGGACAAGTTAACGGACAGCAGCTTCCATACTCAATTCTTGAGTCTCTAAAGCAGTAAGCACCAAAAGCGTAATGTACCTGACCTTCAACGCCTTGATTATTGGCTTGAAACCCATCAATCCGCTCTCTTAAAGCATAGTTACGATGCTTTCTCAGTGTTACTAACCAGTCTTCAAGAGTTGCCTCCTGAGATTGGTTAGGCAACATTTTGAAATTCCATCGTATTTGCATTACTTGCTCTTTTTTTCCTTTGTTTGCTATATTTCTAGTATACCCAGGTAATCTGAATATGTCACGGGGTCTTCCACGTAGAAAAATGAGCCAGCCTTATTACAACAAATAACCGACTACGCCCACAGATACGCGAACGAAGGCTGGCTCATTTTTCAGGGGACAATGCGTCAACAGGAAAAGGAATAAAAAGAAC
>JADQBA010000047.1 GCA_016903675.1 Stigonema ocellatum SAG 48.90 = DSM 106950
CACCAACGTTATCAGACTCACACAAAGAAGCTAAGGTAGTTGCTTCGCTAGTTTCTGCTTGTTTAGATAAAATCACGACTCCAACATAGGATTTCAGGGGTGTTTTCTGAGACAGACCATTGTTAGACACATTAGTACCGTCTGATTTCACCATGTACTTGTAGTTCTCTGTCTGAGTATTAATCCCAAGCCCTAACTGATTTATGCCAGTTGAGAAACCACCCTGCTCAAGGAAATATGCTTGCTGCGCACGGTTCATGGAACCAGTGTACTGTTTAGCTTCTGACTGTTTACCTTTGTTCGCTTGGTTAAGGAAAGATGGCAGCGCGATCGCAGATAGAATCCCAATAATAATAATTACTACGAGTAGTTCAATAAGTGTAAAACCCTGATCTTCTGTCTTTTTCTTAAGGATATGTTGCAAAAATTTGGCTTTTAATTCGGTTTTCATATCTTTTTTCTTGAGGTGAGATTGATTGCTGTCTTCTAGATGTAACTTACCCACCTGCGATCAGTTTCATATCACCCCACCTCAATAATTTTTTATCGTGCTCTATCAGAGGCGTTCCAGCATTTTGTAACCAAAATCTTCAGTAGAGACAAGGGTTATCGCGTCTCTACATGGGTTGATGGTAGGTAAATTATCTTCACTGAACAGTATTGACCTATACGGTTCGGGTAAGGGTAGTTGTGGAGAAGAGAAACTACCAAATTGTTGGAGCGATCGCCCTTGCAGTATTGTTGACCAACATCACTCAGCCCCCAATGTTAACCTGTAATCAGGATGATGGAAGCAAACAAATGACCCAATCCACTGACAGACTAGACCGCATAGAGGAGATAGTACACAGCTTAGCAGTCAATCAAACCTCGTTGCAACAAACAGTTCAGCAACTAACCACCAAAGTTGATACCGTAACCACCCAAATTGAAAGACTAACCACCCAAGTTGAAGGATTAACCACCCAAGTTGAAGGACTAACCACCCAAGTTGAAATAGTGACAAATGATGTAGGCACCTTAACAGGTGCCATAGCCGATTATATCGTGGAATCTGAATCCGACCGGGAAATTATCAAGCAAAATCAAGCCGAAATTCGCCAAAATCAAGCCGAAATTCGCCGCATCTGGGAATACCTATTAGGGCAGCAACGTGGTAATGGAAAGAGTACGAATGAGTGATAATTGCTAGTATTGGGCAATATAATTAAAAATTAAAAATTAAAAAAGTCATCTACCAAATCCTCAGCGCCATCGCCTTTGAGGTATTGTTGACCAACCTAACTCAGCCAAAGAGTGTTAACCCGCAATGCTAAACCACACAGTTTCTTGGGGTGGTGTCAGAATTGATATCATCTACTCCCGACAGTTTCGGATATTTCCTTAACTCCTTTTTCATATAACCTTTTATGTCCCTGTTTAAATTCATCAAGTAATTTAAAGAAATAATCAAACCCAGCCTTTTCATCTTTACAATAAAGCATAATCATCTTCGCCCAAGAACTCACCGTTGTTATCCCCAACTTGTGCTGTAACCAAGGCTGAAACTCACCATAAAAATCATCATCTTCCTGAGTGGGTTCAATACTCAACTTACTACGGGCGCACTCATACCCCACTAAAAACATAAATAAATCGCTCACCGAAGGGCGACCAATATACATTCCTGGCTTAGTTCTAATCTTTTCTAAAATCTCAAAAACTCCACTTATTATCTTTTCCTCCTTACCCAAGCTGTTCATTTACCTTCACTTCTCTTTTATAACGGATTTATCGAACCGCCAAGACGCCAAGACCGCCAAGAATTCGTAGTGCGTGCGTAAGTCCTAAATTCCAAAACCTTGTAGACATGCGATTAATCGCGTCTCTACACTAGGATTCTAGACGCGATTAATCGCGTCTCTACAACCTGTTGTTTTCGCAACGCCGGCACTGGTGCAAGATATGAGCGATCGCCCGATCACACTTTTTCTCAATGGCAACATCCTGTAGAAACACAGTCTTTTCCCCCTACACCCTCACACCCCCACACCCCTACACCCCTGTGTTTCTTCAAAGCACCCCACAGGCGGCACACCACTCGTTATCAACGAAAAAATACTCTTTCCCCCCACACCCCTACACCCCTACACCCCCACACCCCTGTCTTCCTTAGTTGCACACTCATCTTTTCCACAATATAATAGAGAAAGTCGTAGTCGTTATGAGTTTATTTAACCTCCCATGACCAACTCAACTGTAGAAAACGTAGTCATTATAGGTTCTGGACCAGCAGGGTATACAGCCGCCATCTATGCCGGACGGGCTAACCTCAAACCTGTTGTCTTTGAAGGCTTCCAAGCTGGGGGTTTACCAGGTGGACAGCTGATGAC
Source organism: Stigonema ocellatum SAG 48.90 = DSM 106950 (assembly GCA_016903675.1). Classification (GTDB taxonomy): domain Bacteria; phylum Cyanobacteriota; class Cyanobacteriia; order Cyanobacteriales; family Nostocaceae; genus Stigonema; species Stigonema ocellatum. The sequence goes on from JADQBA010000047.1 coordinate 2,373, forward strand.
AACCACTGAAGTGGAAAACTTCCCTGGATTTCCCAAAGGAATTACTGGACCAGAACTCATGGATAACATGAAAGCTCAAGCAGAACGTTGGGGCGCAGAGTTATATACTGAGGATGTGATCCAAGTAGACTTAAGCCAGCGTCCTTTCACTGTCCGCTCAGAGGAACGGGAATTGAAAACCAACACCATTATCATTGCCACTGGTGCCACAGCAAAGCGCTTAGGTTTACCCAGTGAACATGAATTCTGGAGTCGGGGAATTTCCGCTTGTGCTATCTGCGATGGTGCTACACCTATTTTCCACGGAGCAGAACTAGCTGTGGTGGGTGGCGGAGACTCAGCAGCAGAAGAATCCATTTACCTTACCAAGTACGGTTCCAAGGTGAACATGCTCATACGGGGAGAAAAAATGCGGGCTTCTAAAGCCATGCAAAACCGCGTTTTGAGTAACCCAAAAATCCAAGTTCTCTGGAACACAGAGCCACTGGATATCTTTGGTAACGAAAAACACATGGATGGGGTTAAAATTCGGGATACAAAAACAGGTGCAGAAAACCTACTGCACGTCAAGGGCTTATTCTACGCCATTGGTCACAACCCTAACACATCTTTATTCAAAGGTCAACTAGAACTAGATGATGTTGGTTACATCGTCACCAAGAACGGTTCACCAGAAACCAGCGTCGAAGGCGTTTTTGCCGCAGGCGACGTGCAGGATCATGAGTACCGTCAGGCAATTACCGCAGCAGGTAGTGGCTGTATGGCAGCGATGTTAGCAGAACGCTGGTTGTCATTCAACGGCTTGATTCAAGAATTCCATCAAAAGCAGGAAACTCCAGATAACGAACTAGAACCTCAACCAGCCGAGAAGAAAACCGACGCACAGCTAGAGACTGAATTTGATTTGAATGCGACGCGCCATCAGGGAGGCTATGCTTTGCGGAAACTCTTCCACGACAGCGATCGCCTACTCATGGTCAAATACGTCTCCCCCGGCTGCGGACCTTGCCATACCCTCAAACCCATATTAAATAAAGTAGTGGATGAATTTGATGGCAAAATCCACTTTGTCGAAATCGATATCGACAAAGACCGAGACATCGCCGTAAATGCTAATGTAACAGGAACCCCAACAGTTCAATTCTTCAAAAACAAAGAACTGCTCAAAGAACTCAAAGGCGTCAAACCCAAAAGCGAATACCGCCAGTTAGTTGAGAGCAATCTGTAAAAAGTGGGGAGTGGGGAGTGGGGAATAGGGAGTGGGGATTGGGGATTAGGGATTGGGGATTGGGGATTAGGGAATGATGATGAGAATATTCACCAGTCACCAGTCACCACTCCCCACTCCCCACTCCCCACTCCCCACTCCCCACTCCCCACTCCCCACTCCCCCTCCCCCCTTTATGTTCATTACAAAAAGTTTCAGATTTTTACGTTTTGCGAAAAACCGGGGTCTTTCTCACCAACTTATGCTTATAGGGTTAACCATGACCCTTTTTTTCATATTCCTAGCATTCCTTGCTCCTGCGTTTCAGGCTTGGGGATGGCTGCAAAACCCCACTGATTCCCTGATTAACCCCATTCACGAACCACCCTCAGCCAAATATTGGTTCGGCACTAGTCGCCAAGGCTATGATGTATTCTCACGCACAGTGTTTGGTGCGCAAGCTGCGTTACAAGTGGTTTTGCTTGCAACGTCTCTAAGTATGGTCATCGGTGTCCCTTTAGGGATGCTCAGTGGTTATTTAGGTGGTAGATTGGACAAAGTGTTGCTATTTCTTATGGATAGCATCTACACTCTTCCAGGACTCCTACTTTCTGTCACCCTAGCATTTGTGGTGGGGCGTGGGATATTAAATGCTGCGATCGCCATCAGCATTGCCTACATCCCTCAATATTACCGCGTCGTCCGCAACCACACCGTTAGCGTTAAAACCGAAGTCTTTATCGAAGCTGCACAAGCAATGGGCGCTAACACTTGGCAAGTGCTTTCGCGGTACTTATTTCTCAACGTGATTCAAAGCGTACCCGTACTTTTTACCCTCAACGCCGCCGATGCAATTTTAGTGTTAGGTGGTTTAGGCTTCTTGGGGCTAGGACTTCCAGAAGAATTCCCAGAATGGGGACACGATTTAAAACAAGCTTTAGACGCACTCCCCACAGGTATTTGGTGGACTGCACTTTTCCCTGGCTTAGGAATGACATCAATGGTGGTCGGGCTATCGCTACTGGGTGAGGGATTGAATGAATTGGTCAATCCTCGGCAAAGATAGGGGTGTGGGGGGAAGAAGAAGGGGTAAGGGGTAAAGGGTAAAGGGTAAAGGGTAACCGAAGAAGAAAAACCTTTCCCCTTTAACCTTTCCCCTTTACCCATCTTCCTTACACCCCTTCTTCCCCATGAGAACACGATCACCCACTTGATCGTTTAGCATTTTGTTTGATAATGTATTTCTAAATGAGTAGTTCTTGTGAAAGATAACATGTCCTTAATTGCCGCTGCTGCTGGTGGCTTTATGCTTTCCGTCGCCCTTTCTGCCGTTTTACGCGGCACTCCTGTGGTATCTTGGCAGCAACAATCCAGTTTCCGTCCAGCGACAGTGTCTGATTTACAACTAACCTCTAGTAGTCTCTCAAGTTATAATTGATGGGTAAGTAAGTTCGTAGTAAGGACTTTAGTCCTTATTTTCTAAGCACTAAAGTGCTTACAGAGATTGAAGGCGAAAGCCCACCAGGTAAAGGGAGAAATTCAAGAAAATTTCTGCCTTTACCGTTCTTCAGAGGTGGGATGAAGCCGACCGCACTTTTAAGTGCCTTCCCCATCTTTCGACTAGTTCACTAACACTTATCCCTTCAGAAACAGCTACTGATTTCATCTTTTCCCAAGTACTGGGTGTAACCCATATTCCTTTTTGTACTTTCGTCTCTTCGTACAAAAGGGGTTCATTTCTGATTGCCTTTTTTTTCGGTCTTGGGGTTGACATATATTAGCTCAATGCATTAAGCTAATAATACGAATAATAAAGTTTTAAGTCAAGGAGGTGAAACAAATCCATGCCTAGAAAGACGACTCCATCATTTATCGTTGAGTATCCTATCGTTGTCGATTCCAAGTCTGATCGAGAACTTCAAGCACGTTTCAATGCTGGATTTAGATTGCTAAATGCTGTTCAAGATGAAGCGCTTAAGCGGATGGAGTTACTACGCGATTCTGAGGCATGGAAAGAAGCGAAAAAGCTACCTAAAACAGTCATAGACTTGAAGGGAGAAACAATTTATAATCCAGAAAGAACTAAGGCTTTCGAGGAAGCCAAGAAAGCCTATAGATTTACTGAATTTGAGTTACAAGCCTACGCAACATTGGTTGCCAAGCGTTCTGTGTGGATGTGGGACAAATTAGATAGCCAATCTATTCAAAAACTTGGAACCCGTGTGTTTAAAGCGGTCAATAAGGTTTTGTGTGGTCAAGCCAAAAAAGTTCGATTTAAAAATAATCGTTCTTTTTCGTCAATGGAAGGTAAGCAAATTACCACAGGTATTCGAGTTGACAGAGAGACAGAAATGTTTGTCTGGGGTAAGCTTAAGTGCCCGTTAATTATTGATTTCACCGACGATTGTGAAAAACACGGGTGGGATTCTAAATGGAAATACGCTCGAATAATCCGAAGAGAACTTAATGGCAAGATTCGATGGTTTGTCCAAATTGTTTGTGAGGGTATTCCTTATCAAGGTAGAGCCAACACACAGACAAAAGACGCCAAAAGCAGTATAGACCTTAACGTCTCTAATCTTGCTTATGTAAGTTTTGATAAGGCAGGTTTAAAGCCGTTTGCTGATCAAGTTCCAACGTTTGAAAAAGAGATTAAGGGAATACAGCGTAAACAAGACCGTTCTCGCCGTATTAACAATCCTGAAAACTTTAATCCTGATGACGTTGTACTTAAAGGAAAGAAAAAAGGGAGGAAGGTTAAGCGAAAGGGACAAATCAAAAAAGGCAAGAAATTAGAGTGGAAGAATTCTAAAAATTATGAACGTTTGGGTCAAAAACGACGTGAATTAGAACGTCGAAAGACAGCGTATGCGAAGTCTCAAAATCGAGCGCTGGCAAACGAAGTCTTAAGAGAGGCTGGTAAGCATGTCTCCTTAGAGAACGTTAGTATAAAGGGTTGGCAGAAGCGCTACGGGAAAGCTATCTCTGCCAAGTCTCCAGGTTTTTTTCAATCAGAACTTCTACGTAAGGCTGAAAGTGCTGGCGGCGAAGTCAATAAGTACTCAACTCAAAAAACCGCGTGTTCACAAACCCATTTGAACGGTAATCGCGTCAAGAAGCCTTTATCCCAACGGGTACACTACGATAACACCGGAATTGTGATGCACCGAGATTTGTTCAGTGCATACTTAGGGTTGCATGTCAATCAGGATGGTTATCTGTCTGTGGAGGATGCCCGTAAAGGGTATTTGGGGTCGGAGCCGATCCTAAACGCAGCATGGGCAGAGTTCAAACAACGTTCAAGTGACAAGGCTCGTCCGCGTCCAGGGTCGTCCTGAGTGACCCTCAGAGAATGTCTGCAACAAAGGCTAAAACCGTCTCCAGATAAGGCAATAAGTGTCTAAAAGAGCGGGTGAGTGGTAGATAGCTACTGCGTTTAGCCTGAAACCAACGGCTTATAGCCGTTGGTGTGGCTCATTACAAACCTTTGTAGCGGATGTAGCGCATAATTTACACAACAGAGGTATAAAAATTTTTTTCCTGGGCTTTTAACCCCAGGCTATCCCCGCTAAAAAGATGGTAAATTCTGATGTAATTGGTATTGACTTGGGGGGAACAGCAATTAAGCTGGGGCGTTTCGCGCCTGATGGAACTTGTTTACAATCGTTAACTGTAGCGACTCCTCAACCAGCAACACCAGAGGTGGTTGTGGCGGCGATGGTGGATGCGATCGCCCAAATGGACACACAACATACCATTGCCATTGGTATTGGCACGCCTGGTCCTGCGGATGCAGCAGGGCGTATTGCTCTACTTGCCATTAACCTAGAGGGATGGTATAATATCCCTTTAGCAGACTGGTTAGAAGCAAAAACAGGTTTCCCTACAATTCTCGCCAACGACGCGAACTGTGCTGGGTTGGGAGAAGCCTGGCTGGGATCTGGTCGCCACTTTCAAAATTTCATCCTGCTGACTCTAGGAACTGGTGTTGGTGGAGCAATTATTTTGGATGGTAAACTCTTTGTTGGGCATCTAGGAGCATCGGGTGAGCTAGGATTAATCACCTTAAACCCCGATGGTCCTATGTGTAATAGCGGTAACCAAGGCTCATTAGAGCAGTATGTCTCAGTGACTGCTATTCGTCGTCGCACGGGAAAAGAACCAGCAGAATTAGGTGATCTGGCACAAGCCGGAGATGAATATGCCTTGACATTTTGGCAAGAATATGGTAAAGATTTAGGTATAGGTTTAACGAGTTTGATTTATGTGCTGACGCCAGAAGCCATTATACTTGGTGGCGGCGTCAGCGCCAGCAGTAAGTTTTTCTTACCATCTGTCAAGGCAGAAATTGAGCAACGCGTGCTACCTACCTCACGGATTGGGTTACAAATATTACCAGCACAATTGGGTAACTCTGCCGGCATGATAGGTGCTGCTAAGCTAGCGCTTAAAAGAGTTAGGAGTGAGGAGTTAGGAGTTAGAAGTTAGGAATAAAGACGAGTAAAGTGTTTTGATTAACTTAAAAGTGGCACTATAACTCCTAATTCCTCACTCCTAATTCCTAACTCCTCACTCCTAAAGAAAACCCTGTTACTTGTCGAATGTATTCCATGACTTTTTGATAGGACTCGGGATTACTGACGGGATTGATGATAATGGGGATACTACTATCTGGCAACCAAAAAGTTATCCTGCCGTTGGGTTCATGGCAAAATGAACTGATGCAGTGGAGGTTTATTACGTATTCATTTCTCTCGTAAAAGATTTTCACCCAATAAGCTTTCTCGAATCCCAAACCCGTAACTTTTTCTATAAATTCCAAAATCTTTCGATAATCTTCCAGGTTACTTTGCGGGTTAATCACAATTGGAATAGCGCTATCCGGTAACCAAAACGTAACCCTGCTATTTCGTTCATAACAAAAAGCAGTAACACGCTCAAAATTGACTACATATTCATTTCTCTCATAGCGGATTATCACCCAGTACGCCACAAAATCTCCTCAACTCCCAAGATTGTTAATTGTTAATTGTTGGTTGTTGGTTGTTGGTTGTTGGTTGTTAGCAATAACTCCTAACTCCTACCTCCTAACTCCTAACTCCTAACTCCTAACTCTTCACTCCCCACTCTTCACCACAGGTGTTTGTATGTCAGAGGAGGAGTATGAAATGGCGATCGCCGCTTGGATGAAACCGAGAAATAAAGGATGAGGCTTACTTGGACGAGACTGAAACTCTGGATGAAATTGACAGGAAATAAAGAAAGGGTGGCTGGGTAATTCCATCATTTCCACTAAGCGTCCATCGGGAGAAGTACCACTGATGACGTAGCCAGATTCTAAAAATAGATTCCGGTAAGCGTTGTTGAACTCGTACCGATGGCGGTGTCGTTCATAAATGACTTCATCTTGATAGAGTTTGAAAGCAAGAGTATTGGGAATAACGCGACAAGGATACAGACCCAAGCGCATTGTACCGCCTAAATCGACGATATCCTGCTGTTCTGGCAACAGGTTAATTACTGGATCTTCGGTATAGGGGTCAAATTCCACACTATTAGCATTTTTTAATCCCACGACTTCCCTTGCCCATTCAATCACGGAGCATTGCATTCCTAAGCATAAACCTAAGAAGGGGATTTGTCGTTCGCGGGCATATTTAATTGCTGCAATTTTGCCTTTCACTCCCCGAGTTCCGAAACCTCCGGGGATCACCACGCCATGGACACCATCTAGATGGGTTTCGATCCGATCATCTTCCAAAGTTTCCGAGTTTACCCAACGTAGACGCAGTTCACCACTCATGGCGATCGCTGCATGGCGTAGGGCTTCCACCACTGAAAGATAAGCATCACTTAACCGCACATATTTGCCTACAATGGCAACTTCCACCTGATGCTTGAGACTGTACATCCCATCCACTAAGATTTGCCACTGTACCAAATCTGGTGGGCGTTGTTCCATGTTTAACAACTCCAGGGTTTGCTGCGCTAGTCCTTCCCGTTCCAACAGCAATGGTACTTCATAGATACTCTTAGCATCAATAGCAGTGATCACACATGCTGCTGGCACATCACAAAATTCTGACAATTTCTGTTTTAACCCTACTGCCAAAGGGCGATCGCACCGACAAATTAAAATATCAGGTTGAATGCCAATGGATCGCAGTTCCTTGACTGAATGCTGTGTCGGTTTAGTTTTCATCTCACCCGCAGAAGCAATCCACGGTATCAAGGTTACATGCATGTAGAGTACATTTTGTCGTCCTACTTCCTTGCGGAATTGGCGAATCGCCTCCAAAAATGGAAGTGATTCAATGTCTCCTACTGTGCCGCCTATTTCCGTAATAACCACATCTGGGTTAGTATTTTTAGAAACCCTGATAATCCGCTCTTTTATTTCATTGGTAATGTGGGGAATCACCTGCACAGTGCCGCCTTCATAGTCGCCACGCCGTTCTTTATTGATCACAGCTTGATAAATCGAGCCAGTTGTGACACTATTGAGCCGTGACATAGAGGTATCAGTGAAGCGTTCGTAATGCCCTAAGTCTAAATCTGTCTCAGCACCATCTTGGGTAACGAACACCTCCCCATGTTGAAAAGGACTCATTGTGCCAGGGTCCACATTAATATAAGGGTCGAGTTTAAGAATCGACACCGAATAATCCCGAGACTTCAGCAACCGCCCTAGACTTGCTGCAACAATTCCCTTACCAATACTGGAAACTACGCCGCCAGTGACAAATACAAATTTACTCATAGTATCTTAAAATTTTAGCAACTTTTAACAACACATGCTGTCATTGTAGAAAGTGGGGAGTGGGAAATGGGAAGTGGGGAGTAGGGAGTAAAAAATTTCCAATCTCCATTGCCCCTTATCACGCGTTGGGGACCCCAATCCCCAATCCCGAATCCCCATCCCCATTCCCCATTCCCCATTCCCCATTCCCCATTCCCCACTCCCCACTCCCCATTCCCCACTCCCCACTCCCCATTCCCCACTCCCCACTCCCCACTACCCATTTTTGGCGTGAAAGCATTTTTAGGTTTAGTAATGTTAAGCTTTATAGTGACTTCCTCAGCGGCTTTGGCGCAAGATCAATCTCTCAAAGTTATTTTTCCCCAGACAAACTACAAAACGACATCGAAAAAAATATTTTTTCTTGGTACGGCACCCACCTCTGGAGAGGTTCTCATCAATGGTAAGCCAATTGCCCGCAGCAAGGCTGGTCATTTTGCCCCAAGTATCCCCTTGCAGTTGGGAGATAATCTCTTTACTGTCCAGTACCAGAACCAAGAAATCCAGATTAAAGTGGCAAGGATATCCACTCAGCCTGAAGTTCCACAGGGATTAACTTTTGCTAAAGACTCTCTCACTCCCGCAACAGACATTGCCAGACTTCCTGGGGAACTCGTTTGTTTTAGCGCCATCGCTGCCCCCAACACTAGTGTATCTGTAAAGGTAGGCAATCAAACTGTTTCCCTTTTGCCTCAATCACAACAGGCGCAACTACCAGACAACCTAGCTGCCCTAACGGGGCGAAATCAGCCCTCGTCCTCTACCCAAGAGAGCGTAAGCAAGTACGCGGGTTGCACTACAGTAGAAACAGCAGCGGATTTGGGACAACCTCAGTTTCAATTAACGCGCAATGGCAAGACAATCACTCAGCTTGGTGTTGGTAAAATTCAAATTCTCTCAAGAGCACAGTTGCAAGTTGCAGAGGTAATAGCAGAGTCTGGTGTTGCTCGCACCGGCCCAAGTACAGATTATTCTAGAATCACGCCTCTGCCGAAAGGAACACGGGCAGCAGTTACAGGTAGGGAAGGAGGATGGTTACGCCTAGATTATGGGGGTTGGATCAATAGCAAAGAAGCCCTTATTTTACCAGGAGCAATCCCCCCACACACAATTATCCGCAGTGTGGGATATCGGCACAGCCCTAGTGCAACGGAAATAATTTTCCCTCTGCAAGTTCCTGTGCCTGTGAGTGTGCAACAAGGTAATGACACCTTGACTCTCACTCTCTACAACATTACTGCCCAAACAGACATTATTCCTTTTGCTAACGACTCCTTGATCTCTCGTCTAGATTGGCAGCAGGTGGCTCCTGAACAAGTGAAATACACTTTTAACCTCAAAAAACACCAACAGTGGGGATATAAGCTGAGATACGACGGGACAAGTCTGGTTTTATCTTTGCGTCACCCCCCTGCCATTGGGAGGGGAAAAAAATACAAGCCTTTATCTGGGCTCAAGATATTATTAGATCCAGGGCATGGCGGTACTGAATCTGGTGCATCGGGACCAACAGGCTATCTTGAAAAGGATCTCAACCTGGTAGTATCTAAATTAGTGCGGGACGAGTTGGTGAAGCGCGGGGCGACGGTGGTAATGACGCGGTTCGATGATATGGAAGTGTCGTTAGGCGATCGCGTGGCGATGATTAATCACGAAGAACCAACAATCTCTATCTCCATACATCACAACTCTCTCCCTGATGATGGCGATGCTGAGAATATCAAAGGTTTTGCATCCTTTTGGTATCACCCCCAGGCGAACAGCCTAGCATTATTCTTGCACGATTATATCGTCAAAAAGTTAAGGCGACCTGACTACGGAGTCTTTTGGGATAACTTAGCGTTGACACGTCCGGAAAGTGCGCCATCGGTGCTATTGGAGTTAGGTTTTATGAGTAATCCCAATGAATTCGAGTTAGTTACTAATTCGCAAGAACAGAAGAAGGAAGCATTGGCGATCGCCAATGCAATTGTTGAGTGGTTCAAGATCTCAAGGTGAACCAAGTCAGCAAAAAATTATATATTTATCTTCTTGGCAAGTGTTCCTTGGATGAAAGTCCTGAATGAATTCTCTGGTTTTTCAGATTATTTTTTAGATTAAAAATCTACCATTAAATAAAAATAAAGGCTACTTATGACGTATTTTGTGTTGGTAATTCAGTATTTTTTCATAACCTTTACCATTTCTTTAAAAAACTCCCTGTTATTTTACATACTAATTTTACAGCAACTATTTAAAATTCTTAAAAATCCCGCTATATTAAATGTCAGCAAAAAGCAATGTGCTTAGCAAAACTTATGTGTAGCATAAGACACAAAGGATAACTGAACAACATGGAGGTGTAAAATGATTAGAAAAATAACTGCGCAATTTCCTCAAAAGTGTTGTAGTGTATTTAGTAACTCAGTAAAAAACAGGAACTCCATAGTAAGCTCAACATTTAGACTCTTGATTTGTGTGTTATTCAAGGGGTCAACAAGGTTGATTAATTAAACAACACTAACTAATGATATTGAACAGGTAGAGTGGGCTTTGCCAGAGAATGTATTTATTAATACGTTAAAATTAGAAGTTGCCTAACTTATCGACACACTGATTTGGAGTAGCAAACTCAGTGTTGCCTTATTTAGAAGCTTGTAGTAAGCCTGAGTAATCGGTTATGCAAGAGTTACTACCTTTTCCTAGAATTAGGTGGTAAATTAGAACTGTTTGCAGAGGTTAAAGAACGTATTAGAAAAGCTAAAAACACAGTTATTTGCATTCGTTGGAGTACTTTTTTTGAGAGTGGTATGAGAATGGTAAATTTGCTGAATTTGGCCCTCCATAACATCACGTTGGTCGAGTTGTTAGAAAATCTAGGAAGCGGTGGTGTGGTCTTTACCCCTAACGTGGATCACATAATGAAATTGCAGAGAAATCAATATTTTTACTCTGTTTACCAAGAGGCAGATTACAAAGTTTGCGACAGTCAAATATTGATCTATGTATCCAATTTTTTAGGGACACCTCTCAAGGAGAAAATCTCTGGGTCGGATTTGTTTCCAGCTTTTTACACTTATTACCAGCACGATGAAAACATAAAAATATTTTTGTTGGGTGGTAAAGAGGAAGTAGTAAAGGCAGCTCAGCAGAAAATTAATTTCAAGGTAGGTCGGGATATAATTATTGGGGCCCACTCACCCTCATTTGGCTTTGAAAACAAAGAAGATGAGTGCCAAGAAATTGTTGATTTGATTAACTCGTCAGGCGCTACAGTTCTAGCAATTGGTGTAGGTGCTCCCAAACAAGAAATGTGGATTGCTAAATATAGAAAGCAATTGAAGAATATTAAGACATTCTTGGCTATTGGAGCAACAATTAACTTTGAGGCTGGGAATATCAAACGCTCCCCAAAATGGATGAGTGAAATTGGTCTAGAGTGGCTGTACAGGCTTGTATGTGAACCGAAGAGACTTTGGAAGAGGTATCTTTTCGATGCTATCCCGTTTTTCTGGTTAATTTTCAAACAACGGTTTCATCTTTACGAAAATCCTTGGTCAACAGTTGGGCAAGATAATAAATTCCAGATTTTCATGAAAAACACTAGGAAAACGTAAAAATCATTTTCCCTTCCAGGAAGTTCCCCTATATTATATAGTGGATTAATATACCAATTTCAAGGCTGACTCCAACTACGTATTCATTTATACATAAGGAACATGTATGGAGACTAAAGGGAATTCCGAAGAGATAAATCTTCAAAAATATTGGCAAATTCTGAAACGTCGTGGGCTGGTAGCATCCGGAGTTTTTGCAGCATTCGCCGGATTAGCTGGTCTTAGTTGGTTGGGAAAACCAACCTACGAAGCAACGGGAAAACTTATTTTCCAATCAAACAGAACTTCATCTGTTACAGGAGTAGGAGGAAAAATAGGGGATCTTGAATCCGTCGTCAAGCGTGAGGGGAATCCTCTAGACACGCAAGCTTTACTTCTGCAATCTGACGCCATCAAACAAGAGGTTATCAATACTCTTCAGTTAAAAGATAAAAAGGGCGCTCCTCTTGATCCCGAGTCAATTGTCATAAAGACTGAAGCAGTAGCAGGTACTGATGTACTCAAAGTGTCTTTTGCTTCTGAAGATTCTAAATTGGCTACAGCAGTAGTCAATCAGGTCATGAAATCCTATGTTGAAAATAACATTAAAACTAATCGTTCAGAAGCCTCAGCAGCAGGTAAATTTATTAACAACCAATTGCCATGGACTGAAAAAGAATTAAACCAGGCAGCAGAGGCACTGCGTGAGTTTAAAGTTCACAATAAGATTATCGAGTTGCAACAAGAGACGGGTGGCACAGTGCAAACCATCAACACTCTCGATAATCAATTAAACAACGATCGGGCTCAACTAGCGGATTTAACTACTCAGCAAAAAGTCGTACTTCGTCAACTAAATATACCTCAAAATAAAGCTATAGATATTGCGGCGCTAAGTCAAGTTTCAGGTATACAGGGGCTGTTAGCTGAGCTGCAAAAGGTGCAAACTCAGCTAGCAACTCAACGCTCCCGCTATACGGAAGCAAATCCATCGATTATTACCCTTGAGCGCGAAGAAGCATCTTTAAAGTCTTTATTGCAGGAACGAACCTCCCAAGCTTTAGGATATCAAGCAAACATTGCCCCAGGAAAGTTGCAAATGGGGCAGATAAAGCAAGACCTGAGTTCAGTATATGTGAAGTTAGAGTCACAACGCTTGGGTCTTCAAAAAAAAATAGAATCTTTATCTAAACTCAAGGAGTTTTATCAGCAGAGGGCCAAGATTCTCCCAAATTTACAGAAAAGGCAAGGAGAATTAGAGCGAAGGTTATTAGTGGCACAAAAAAGCTACGAAAACCTTTTGACCAAACAGCAGGAAATTAAAATAATAGAAAATCAAACTGTTGGGAATGCCCGCGTGTTTGAAAATGCCAAAGCCCAAAGCAGCCCAGCAGCTATGAAAAAGAAGCTGGCAATAACATTGGGCGGCGGATTTTCAGGGTTACTACTTGGTGTGGCTGCTGCGTTTTTGGTGGACCTAATCGACACCACAGTGAAGACTGCTCAAGAAGCAGAGGAACTGTTTGGCTATACCTTGCTGGGGCTAATTCCCAAATTCGCAACCAATAATAAATCCACTGTTGTTAATAAAAGCTTAGAAGGAGTCTCTCCTCGAGTCATTGTTGCAACATCTCCTCGCACGGTGATTCATGAAGCATACCAAATGCTTCAGGCAAATCTGAAATTTATTAGCTTAGATAAAAAAGTTCGCACAATTGTGGTGACTAGTTCTCTACCAGGGGAGGGGAAAACAGAAGTTGCTGCTAATTTAGCTATGGTAATGGCTCAGGCTGGACGACGAGTTCTGCTCATTGATGCAGATATGCGTCAGCCATCTCAACATCATGTTTGGGGTCTGATAAACTCAGTAGGTTTAAGTAACGTCATGGTTGGTGAGAATGAATTTTCTAAGGAGGTACAAAAGGTTACAACTAACTTATCTGTTCTCACATCTGGAGTTATGCCTCCTAATCCTCTGGCGTTAATTGACTCAGAACGCATGACTTCTTTCATTGAAATGTTGCGCCAAAACTATGATTACGTTGTTTTTGATACTCCTCCGTTAGTAGGAATCGCTGATGCAGCAGTTTTAGGCAACATGGTGGATGGAGTGTTAATTGTAGTTCGACCTAGTGTTTTAGATTCAAGGAGTGCTAGCGCCGCTAAGTCCCTACTGGCACGCTCTGAGGCTAATATTTTGGGAATCGTTGCCAATGCCGTTGATATAAAACAGGAGCCTGATAACTATTTTTACTACAACAGCTCCCGATCTGAACAAAGTGTTGAGAAGATAAATACTGTGTCATCGCCCTAAACAGCTAGTACTGCTCCCTTGGAATTCGCTCATTCGCTCATTCAAAATGCTTAGAATGTAAGCTTTTCGCTCCATGAGTGAATGGGTGCTTTATTTCCACCACGCCGTACTAGTTAAAACTTGAACAGAGGAACATCATCATGAGTACACAACTGCAGTTGACGGCAAATACTAGGGAAGCGCAAGTTCCCGGTTTAAGTCTTTGGCAGCAGATCAAAGAAGACTGGATTGCTCACGGACGAGATTGGACGAAGCCGGGATTTCGCGCAGTGGCGGTTCTGCGTTTTGGAGTCTGGAGGATGAGTATGCAATCCAAACTGCTACGCGCACCCTTGAGTATCCTCTATGGGATGTTATATCGGAAAGTTCGCAATACTTATGGAATAGAGCTACCTTACACGGTCGAACTGGGTCGTCGCGTGATTATTGAACATCAAGGAGGAATTGTCATTCATGGATACTGTTCCATTGGTGATGACAGTATTATTCGCCAAGGCGTTACTTTAGGAAACCGTTATCTAGATCGTGCCTTGGATGCACCAAAGTTGGGTAAACGTGTCAATGTTGGTGCTGGTGCAAAAATCTTTGGCAACGTTACTATTGGAGATGATGCAAATATTGGTGCAAATGCTGTAGTTCTCTGCGATGTTCCACCAGGAGCAACGGCAGTTGGTATACCAGCAAGAATTATCAATTCTTCAAAGTCTGGCAAAAACTCTCTCACAACTGAATTGAATTGAGTGGTCTGGAAAACTACTGATTTACCCTACACCCAAGTGTTCCTTAAGAACACCCACACTGGCAGCGCACCACCCCCTATGAATGAAACAAACACCCCCATTCCCCCTCTGCCCCCTAATCCCCAAAGGGGGCCCCGAGTTCCCCCACTCCCCACTCCCCACTCCCCACTCCCCGTGTTTCTTGAGAGGTGGCCATAAATGTCAATTAACCAATTATTGATTTTATGTGCTGATGCTGTTGTTTTAGTCAGTGCATTAGGGTTACTAGTTCTCAGTCTAGTTCTTCTTGTGGAATGTACCACTGCCATGTTTGGGATCCCTTCTTTAGCTAGTAGCCATGATGGGGAAAATAGAAAAGTTACAGTGTTAGTTCCAGCCCACAATGAAGAAGTTATTATCCATTCAACACTAGTAAACTTAGAATCAGAGTTAAAAAAGCAACACCAAGTGGTTGTTGTTGCTGACAATTGTAGTGATGCAACAGCGGAAATTGCTCGTGCTGCTGGTGCTACGGTAATTGAGCGTCACGCTCCCAATGACAGAGGTAAAGGATACGCCCTGGATTATGGCTTACGGTTTTTGGAGTCAGATCCACCTGATGTCGTTGTGTTTGTTGACGCTGATTGTAGAGTTCATCAAGGTGCGATTGATCTGCTTACCCAGCAAGCGATCGCCACAGGGCGACCAGTCCAAGCAACTTACTTGATGGCAAAATCCAGTCAACCCAGTCCAAAGGAATCGGTGTCTGCTTTTGCCTTCAAGGTCAAGAATTTGGTTCGTCCCCGTGGTTTAGCCAAACTGGGATTACCCTGCTTGTTGACTGGTACAGGTATGGCTTTCCCTTGGTCTGTCATTCGCTCTGTTGATTTAGCTAGCAATGACATTGTGGAAGATATGAAACTAGGCCTGGATTTGAGTATAGCTGGGCACTCACCAGTGTTTTGCCCTGAAGCAAATGTGACTGGGATTTTACCACAACAAGCACATGCAGCAAAAAGCCAGAGAACCCGTTGGGAGCATGGTCACCTCAAGACACTCCTGACCTATGTTCCTATGCTACTTAAGGCATCGGTATATCAAAAACGGTTCGACCTGTTGATCAGCGCTTTAGACTTGTGTGTACCGCCCCTGTCTCTGCTGGTTGTTATCTGGTTAGTGCTGATGGCAGTTTCATTGCTGTTTGGAGTTTTGTCAGCATTCTGGATTCCAACGACTCTGTTAGCTACCGCTGGTTTGTTTCTCCTAGTTGCGATTCTTGCTGCTTGGGCGAAGTTCGGTAGAACAGACTTACCCCTGTTGGAACTGTTGGTTATTCCTTTTTACGTTCTCTGGAAGATACCCCTTTATCTAAAGTTTTTGGTTCAACCCCAGAGCATGTGGGTTCGCACTGAACGGGACAATGTTAATTCGTAATTCGCGTACTCTTATTTATTTATAGAAAATAAATAATGCTTTACGTCCTGAACTCAAGCAAGCGCCAAAAGGTGTAGGATAATGAGAAATTTCGCTGACTGGATAGGCACTTGTTAAAAACCGTGACCATGAATCGTAAATCAGACTTGTATCGTTCTCTCAGATGCATGTACCAGCCGATAAAGGCAGTGAAAAAACAGGTCCAACACGGTTTTGATGCACCGCCTTGGATTTTTGGCTCGACTTTTATAGTAGAAGCGCAGAAACCAATGACTGCGGCTTCGGAGTCTTGGAAGAATTCGGAATTCCAGCAATCCCTAACTAGGGTACTGAGTTAACGCTTTTACTAAGAACCTCAACATGCGAGTTTTGATTGTTGCTGAGCACGCATCTTCTAAATTCGGTGGTGAAGCATTTCTGCCACTGAACTACTTCAGGTTACTGCGGTCTCGGAAAATCGAAACATGGTTAGTTGTTCACGTACGCACCCAGACTGAACTACAAGCATTGTTTCCAGAAGACTGCGATCGCATCCACTTTGTACCTGATACGTGGATACATCGGTTTCTGTGGATTGGCGGACAGTTATTGCCCAAAAGGGTGGCACAGGTAACTACAGAATTAATCAGTCATTTATATACCCAAATCATGCAACGCCGTATTGTCCGCCAACTTGTTCGCCAATACAAAATTGATGTCGTGCATGAGCCAATCCCTGTCTCGCCCAAATTTCCTTCGCTGATGTTCGGCGTCGGCACATCCGTTGTCATCGGTCCGATGAATGGCGGAATAGAATATCCCCCCGGCTTCCGCTCCTACCAGAGTAAATTTGTTGATATAATGCTGTCACTGGGTCGCCAACTTTCGGATTTGTGTAATTACCTTCTGCCTGGGAAGCTTAAAGCACAGATCCTACTGGTTGCCAACGAACGTACTCGTAAAGCACTCCCTTATGGTGTGGGTGGCACAATCATTGAACTGGTAGAGAATGGGGTGGATTTGTCGGTGTGGCAGCCATCAGTGCCTCCCGAATCCAGGATACAAAACCAAGTGGTTCCTAACAACTTTATTTTTATTGGTCGGCTAGTAGAGTGCAAAGCTGTGGACTTACTCCTAGAAGCTTTCCAACCAGTTGCCGCCCAAACAGATGCCTATTTAGAAATCATTGGTGATGGGCCGCTGCGGCAGCAACTGGAACATCAGGCTGTTGGCTTAGGCTTGACCTCGAGAGTAAAGTTCACAGGCTGGCTGTCTCAGAAGCAGTGCGCTGCTAGACTAGACGATGCGGCTGCACTGGTTTTACCAAGTTTGTTGGAGTGTGGTGGGGCAGTGGTTCTGGAGGCAATGGCTATGGGAGTACCCGTGATTGCGACTAAATGGGGTGGTCCGGCTGATTATCTGGATGAAACCTGCGGTATCTTAATTGAACCGACTTCAAGGGAAGTACTAGTGAATGGGCTAAAGAACGCCATGCTAAAACTGGCAACGTCTCCTGAGTTGCGGTTGCAAATGGGTTCTGTTGGGCACAAGCGAGTTCTGCAGCATTTTGACTGGGAACGTAAAATTGACCGCATCCTCGAAATCTATGAGCAGACTTGTAGTCTGTCAAAAAATTAGATAGGGTGTTGGGAAAAAAGGGTGTATTTTTCTGTACAGTGATGATAATCATGAAGCTTAAGAACGTCTTACTGAAAGTAGAGTCGTACAGAGCTTTCAAAAAAAAATTTGGTTCTGTTAGTATACTCCTGCTATGGAAAAGAAAATTTTGCTAGTCATGCCTGTTCCGTTTCGGAAAGTAGAGGGGCGCTTAGGGTTTGATGAGCAAACGTGCGAAGGTTTCGTTCGCTGGGCAGAAAACTTTGATCGGGTTGTCATTGCTTGTCCTTTGATACCAGAAGAAGTTGCCGCAAAAACTAATACTTCAATGACATGGCAGGCGATCGCTGATTTGCCCTGTGCAGATCGACTGGAATTAGTTCCACTGCCCTATGCTTACAAACTAGACTTCTTTAAGACCTTAAGAACCACAAGTCAGCTATTAAAGACAAAAATCCAAGAGTGTCAGTATATTTGTTTTGCAATTAGCGGACTGATTGGAGATTGGGGGGCGATCGCTTGTATCGAAGCGAAGAAGCTCCGACGCCCTTATTGTATTTGGGCCGATCGCGTTGAATATGAGGTAATTCGGCGAACATTGAACAAAGGGTCACTGAAGCACCGCATCAAGGATTTGTTGACCTTCCCGTTGATTAAACCCTACCAACGATACTTGATTCGTCGCTGCAACATAGGACTTTTCCAAGGGCAGGACTGCTATGAGGCATATTCACCCTTCTGCAAAAATCCCCATTGTGTTTACGACATTCATACCAAGAAGTCCGATCACATTGATGCTTCTACTCTTAACCTCAAGATCGACTCATTATTACATGGTGAACGTTTACTGATTTGCTATGTGGGACGAGCTGCACAAATGAAAGGTCCGTTCGATTGGCTACGGGTGATCCATCGTCTCTCCAAGGCTGGTGTAGACTTCCAAGCCACTTGGCTTGGTGACGGACCAGAACTGACACAGATGAAGTCTCTTACTGAAGAGTTGGGTATTGCTGACCGAGTTCATTTAGTGGGGTTTGTTGATGACCGGAGCCAAATTTTGCAAACCATGAGAAAACATCATATCTTCCTATTCTGCCACAAAACCCCAGAATCGCCTCGTTGTCTAGTCGAGTCCTTAGTCTCCGGTTGTCCTATTGTTGGTTACAGCACCTCCTACTCTCAAGGGCTTGTATCTGAACATGGCGGAGGTGCATTCGTGCCTATGAACGACGAACAAAAGCTGGCTGAGTTGATAGTTGAACTCAATTCAGACCGAGTAAAATTAGGTGAGTTGATTCAAAAGGCTGCACTATCTGGTCAGCCTTTTGATGAACAAACCGTCTTTCAACATCGAGGTGATTTAATAAAGCAATATTTGGCAACTTAATTAAGGGGGTTGGGGATCTTGAAGCATTCCCTAAATCTGCTGTGTGAATGATGTCTTCGGTGGTGGACTACCTCCTTAGGAGGTAGTCCACCACCCATGAAAACATTCCTCACCGTTGCTCTTTCAAGGCAGCAGCCCAAGGAATCGCATTCCCAGGTGGAACCTGGGAACGAGATGACACCCCTACACCTTTACAACCCTAAATATTAGCATAAATGCCTAAGATTTTCTGGTCAATTATATCTAATATTTCTGCATCTCTGGTGATGTCAAATTTTCTGGCAAACAATTTTGGAGAATTCACAAGCGTATCGAAGTCACTTTTACATAAAATCGCCGGGGGAGTTGGATTCGGATGCTCCCAGTCAACATACCTGAGATCGTCGTCAAAAATGCAATCTTTGAAGTGTGAGTTTGAAACAACAGTCTGGAAAAAAAGTTCATCAGGGATAAATACAGATTTAAAGTAGTTAACGAACCTGGGATTATTCATAACAAAGCTGTTGATGTACTGTATACACTCTCGTGATAGACACCACCATTGAGAACCACCGTATGGCTCGAACCCTTTGAAGAATCTACGCTTGACAGGGAGATAGAAATGTTGGCTACGAAAACGAAAGTGCCAGTACTGTACCCTATTTAAAGCTCGGTAGCATCCACCGAGATTAGTCCATCTGTTTTCAGAAGCGAGGGCAAAGGATTCTATGAATTCCTGACCACGGTGTTTCTGTAGAAACTCTTTGATTTGACTGGTGCTCTTGATTAAATAATCTTGCCCTGACAACAAGATTGCATAGTCGAAGTCTATGCTTGAATTAACTAGCTGCCCTATACTTTCCAGTGTTGCTGCTACAATATTAAAATCTCCCCAATAGCATGGATATCTCTTTTTGAGCAAATGAACATTTGACATGCTGCTTAGCATCTCTCCTAAATCCGAGTACATTCTATCACCCGCCTTTTTATCCATGTGGATAAAAAATGATGTACCATCGTCTTCGATTCTCCGAATCAACCGTACTAACTGAACAGGTAACTTGTGCGCCAGAACTATATAAGCAATTTTCATAACTGTGCCTGTTTAACCCTTAAAGAGTGGTAGGTTTATTTACTGATTTACATACAGTAACAATTCATCAAAAAAATTATAACTCAGCTTTAAGATTTTTTGTTGTTATGAAAAAAATTCAAGAAATTGCCGAGAGCTTTTACGTCATTTTCAGCTTAACTTTCTTCTCAGGAGCTATGTTTATTATCTTTCCGGAACAGATAATACCATTGTTCAGATATTTCATTTGGGGGGTCGCCACTATTGTAATGTTCTTGTATTGGAAAAAAGCCATAGCCACAATCAAGCGAGACATATTCATTTGGATATTGACATTAATAATCTTATTATCATTTATCTGGTCAGTGTTTCCAGACGTCACACTGAAGTTTATGGGAGAAGTTTGGCAAATGAGTATGTTTGCCTTATATTTTGCCACACGATTTACCTTGAAAAAGCAGGTAAAACTAGTCGCTTTGACATACCTTATAGGAGCATTGTTGAGTGCCTTCTACGCCGTGTTTATCCCTGGGATTGGCATGCATTGGGCAGATCATCCAGGGGCGTGGAGAGGAGTTTACGATTACAAAAATACCTTGGGCAGCATGATGGTTTTAGGCTCAGTGGCATTTTTTTCGTTGCCCACAGACAAGCCAAAACATCCCCTATATCGCCTATATAAATGGGGAGGTTTTAGTATATGTCTGCTTGTGATGTCTTTATCAACTTCAAAAACTTCTCTTGTTCTTTCTTTCCTGCTTATATCAATTTTGACATTTTATCGGCACTTTCGGTGGCGGGGAAAAGTCAGCGTCATTTTTTTAGATATTGGAATTCTTATCCTTGGATGTGTTGCTATAGTAGTTTTAAGTGAATGGGTCGTTCTTTTAAGTGGTTTAGGAAAAGATCCGACTTTAACTGGACGGACACTCATATGGGGTGTAGCCCTCGCTAGACTTCAACAGCGACCCTTGTTTGGTTATGGACGTGGTGCCTTTTGGTCAGAGGGAAGTCCCTATGCAGCGGAAGCAGGTAAAGCAGTGACGGCAATAGGTTTTATTCCACCCCATGGTCACAATGGTTTTATTGATTTAGCGATTGATGTTGGCTGGATCGGTTTATCACTTTTTATGGCTAGTTATGCCATAGCTTATTTTAGGGCACTGAAACAGGCTTACGTAGCTAAAAATCCAGAAGATATGTGGCCCTTAGCTTTTCTGTTATTCCTGGCAATGAACAATGTTACAGAGAGTTACTTGCTGCGTCAATCTAACGTGTATTGGGTTATGTATCTAACAATTGCTCTGTCTGTGAGACAAAAAGGAGACTAAAAATGGAAATGTTAAGCTTAGCAAAAGTACCCGACACAGGTGCGGCTATTGAGACTAAATGAATAGGGTCTAGCCTCACTCTATTCGAGTGAGGGTATTTTGGCGAGGGTATTGTTCAAGAAACCGGGTTTCTTGGCCCCTGGTGTATACCGTATTTCATTGGATACTTTTTTAAAGTTTTGTATAAATTTTGGCGACAAAGTATGAATATAATATGAACACAAGAACTGGATATTGTTGAATCAGTTTTTCGAGGTAAATTGAAATAACTGAAGTCAAAGCATAGCTGGTTGATCATATCATTACTAATAAGGTTAAAAAAGATTGACGCTTGCAGGAGGTTAAAAGTGCAGGAAATTGGAGTCGTTGTCATCGGACGGAATGAAGGAAGTCGTCTCCAGCAGTGCCTGCTATCAGTGGTAGGTAAAGGGATAACAGTTGTGTACGTTGATTCTGGATCAACAGATGGTAGTGTGGAGTTAGCTCGCTCCCTCGGCGTCCATGTAATGGAGCTAGATTTGTCTAGGCCATTTACTGCGGCTCGTGCCAGAAATACAGGGTTTGAATATCTATTACAAGTACAACCAAATATCGAGTTTGTCCAGTTTGTGGATGGAGACTGTCGGGTAGTAGAGGGATGGTTGGAACGTGCCGTGAGTGAATTGGTTGCCCAAAGAGACGTAGTAGTAGTGTGTGGTCGGCGTAGGGAACAATTCCCTCTTAACTCTATTTACAATCGTCTGTGTGACATGGAGTGGGACACTCCCGTTGGTGAAGCGAATGAGTGTGGCGGCGACTCAATGATGCGCGTGACCGCATTCAAAAAGGTGGCCGGGTTCAATCCAACCATGATTGCAGGTGAAGAACCAGAACTGTGTGTGCGTCTACGTCAAGCAGGTGGCAGAATTATCCGCATAGATGCTGAAATGACATTGCACGATGCTCAAATCACCCGTTTTGCTCAATGGTGGAAGCGATCGCTTCGAGGAGGCCACGCTTATGCCGAAGGGTCTTGGCTACACGGTTCAAAACCCGAAAAGCATAGAGTGAAAGAAAGCCGCAGTATTTGGTTATGGGGTTTGTTTTTGCCGTTGTTGGCAGTGGCTGGTGCATGGTCAACTTGGGGACTGAGTATACTATTATTATTAATGGCTTATACCTTGTTAGCCTACCGGGTGTATCAGCATATGCGGCAACGAGGGGTTAAGTCACAGGATGCAGTTCTCTACTCCCTGTTTTGCGTGTTAGACAAATTCCCGCAACTACAAGGTCAAATCCAGTTTCACATCTCCCAGTTGCTAAGACGGCAGCGCACCCTAGTGGAATACAAAAATCTGACTTCAGCAAGTTGATCGTAACCCTAAAGTGAAATCAATCAATTTATCTAAGAAATCCATTGCTATTGTTGGCTGCGGCTTTGTTGCTGATTATTACCTCAAAACCATCTCACTCCATCCGGAACTAGATCTCGTGGGGGTAATGGATCGCAATAGCGATCGCGCCACTAGGTTTGCTAAATACCATTCTCTTCCTCATGTTTACAGTTCGTTAGATGAACTGCTTGGAGACCCCAAAATTGATATCGTGTTGAATTTGACAAATCCAAACAGCCATTACTCAATTTCCAAAGTTTGTTTAGAGGCTGGGAAGCACATCTATTCTGAGAAACCTTTAGCAATGGAAATGTCCCAAGCAGAGGAACTTGTAAACTTAGCCGAACAGCGGGGTTTGTATCTTTCCTCAGCACCATGCAGCTTATTGAGTGAAACAGCTCAAACAGTTTGGAAGGCTCTTCGGGAAAATAAGATTGGGAAAGTTCGACTCGTCTATGCCGAAATGGACGATGGACTTGTTCACCAAATGCGTTACAAAACATGGTTAAGCGAATCTGGCATTCCTTGGCCCTATAAGGATGAGTTTGAGGTTGGGTGTACCTTGGAACACGCTGGCTATTATGTGACATGGTTGACTGCGTTCTTCGGACCTGCTGAAACGGTTACCGCCTTCTCATCATGCCTGATTCCAGACAAGCAGACTGATGTCTCTTTGGATGTTAATGCTCCAGACTTTTCTGTAGCCTGCATTAAATTTGCCTCAGGTGTAGTGGCAAGACTGACATGCAGTATCGTCGCACCCCATGACCACTCCTTAAGGATTATTGGCGATGGGGGTGTGCTGGGTATTCATGACTCCTGGTATTATGGAGCACCAGTCTATATCAGGCGGAGTTTAAACATTGGACGTAAGAGACTAGAAGGCATTTGGAAGCAAAATTATCCCCTGGTAAAAAAATCTCCGCGATTTGGATACAGAGGTGCCCAACAGATGGATTTTTGCCGAGGTGTGGCAGAGATGGCATCGGCAATAGTTCAAGACCGACCATGTCGGCTGTCAGCAAGATTTTCTCTGCACAATAATGAAATTGTGCTTGCTATACAAAACGCTCAAGAGACAGGCTGTCCCTATAAAATGACATCCTCCTTTGAGCCAATTGAACCAATGACTTGGGCCCAATAAGTTAGTTGATCATGGCAGAATCAAAATTCTTCATCCCATCTCTTGATGGGATGAGAACTGTTGCTTTTTTTATTGTCTTTGTAGCCCACACAGGGCTTGAGAAAATTGTCCCTGGAGGTTTTGGAGTCACAATATTTTTCTTTCTTAGCGGCTACTTAATTACAACCTTGCTAAGAAGAGAGTATGAGCGCCACCAAACTATTGATCTTAAAAGCTTCTATCTCAGGCGAATGCTACGCATTTGGCCACCATTTTATCTAGTGCTGGTATTAGGCGCTAGCCTGACTGTTTTAGGACTGCTTAAGGGATCAATTGACCCACCAGCCTTCTTGTCTCAGATTCTGCACTATAACAACTACTATCAGATTTTTAGCCCTGGTGGAATAACTCTTGGCAGTAGCGTGTATTGGTCTCTCGCCATTGAGGAACACTTCTACTTATTTTTTCCGCTGCTTTATCTAGCTCTCAATAAACTGGGTGTGAAAGCCCAGAGACAGATGCTAATTTTTTTAGGATTGTCTGTAGCTGTCTTAGTCTGGCGATGTGTTCTAGTTGATGAATTTGCAGTATCTTCAGAACGTACATATTATGCATCAGATACACGAATAGATGGTCTTCTCATTGGCTGTGCATTAGCAGTTTATAATAATCCAATGTTGGATCCCCAGTGTTTTTCTGACCAACTATGGAAGTATTTCTTTCTGCCTGCTGGCATCAGCTTGATTTTTTTATCGCTGCTATATCGCTCACCTGACTTTCGAGAAACCTTCCGTTATACCATTCAGGAAATTGGGCTATACCCAATCTTTTTTACTGCTATTCGATTTCCAAATTGGGGATTATTCCAATTGTTAAATTTAAATTGGATGCGCTTCATTGGAAAAATTTCCTACTCGCTTTACCTTGTACACCACACTGTTATTCATGCCGTTTGGATGTATCTACCTGAATTAAATGGAGTTATCCAATCAGGAGTTGCTCTATTGATTTCTTTTGCCTTAGCCTACACGATTTACCAGTTTATAGAGTTGCCATCTGGACAACTACGCAAAAAGTTAAGTAACTAGTACAGCGGGCACGTAAATAAAGCTACCATTCAAAATGGCGCATTCATTGACTTTTGACGAACGCGCAGCGGTACTAGTACTCTGGCAGACGATTTGTTCGTAGTAGTCCTGAGTCCTCGTATTTTTGAGTACTCAGGACTACTACAAACCCGTCAAAGTTAACTTGCCAGAGTACTAGTACCACTCCGTTGGAATTCAAATTTTACAGATGGTCAGCTTATTTCCGCCGACCTGTACTAGATAGAATTTCTCGGACGAATGGATTCGACCTTCCCTTGTAAAGCAGTGGTCATAACTTGATGGAGCCATGCAACTTCATGGTGTATGTTAAAGTCTTTCTCAACCTTTGCTCTCCCATCTGTGCCAAATTTTATCCGAAGTTGATAGTTACTCAGTAGTTTTTCGATACGGTTCGCAAGAGTTACGGCATCTCCCGCTGGAACAAGATAGCCACTGACATGATCTTCCACCAACTCACTGACGCCAGCAATTTGCGTGGCTACCACGGGCAAACCTGTTGCCATGGCTTCCATCAGCACTACCGGTACACCCTCAGCAAAGCTTGACATGACAAACACGTCAGCTTGCTGCATATATTTACGTACCTCAAATTGGGACTGATAGCCAACAAATTTGACATTCCCGCTCAATCCCAACTGGGCAGTCATTTGTTCCAAATGTAAGCGGTCTGGACCGTCACCTACAACTGTTAGCAGAACATCTGGATGCTTTAGCCTCAAGGAATGAAGGCTTTCCAGTAGGATTGGCAAACCTTTCACCGCCCCCAGTCGTCCGACATAAAGCAACCGTTTTCCTGACTCGTCGTGAGCAACGACA
The DNA here is from genome assembly GCA_016903675.1 of Stigonema ocellatum SAG 48.90 = DSM 106950. Lineage (GTDB taxonomy): Bacteria > Cyanobacteriota > Cyanobacteriia > Cyanobacteriales > Nostocaceae > Stigonema > Stigonema ocellatum. The sequence goes on from JADQBA010000047.1 coordinate 28,207, forward strand.
TTGAATAAAGCTGGGTCGATACCGCAATGAATGATGTGCATTCGATTCCACTTGTCGGCAGGTGCAAATATCATTCCCTGACTGCGGCAGTAGTAACTAATACAACAAACAAACAACGCTCGTTTGATTTTCTCGTCAAGTCGCCAATGATACGGTTCAAAGAAGATGTACGGACCGTGTAGCGTGAAGCTAAAAGTAAAGCCTCCCAACTCAGCAGCAAGCATGGAGACAGTGCAGCTAGAGTCGGCGAAGTGGTTGTGCAGGTGTTGAATTTGCCGTTCATTTATTTGTTTGGCAAGGATGCCTGCTTCTAAAAAGTAGAACAATTGATAGAGTGTACCCCGCAACCCGTGTTGCCGAGTTGACCATGCTAGCTTCAAGGAGTGGAAATATCTTGCTGGAGAAAAAAGTAGTATGCTCAGATGTGCCAGCAGTAAATTGATGGGATTGACAGGAAGAAGATAATACGTGCGATCGCGTTCCTGCTTCTGTTCTGGTCCAACCATGTGCTCATCCCCTGTTTGCCGAACAGAAAATGTGTGTACCTCCACACCCTTTTCCCGCAGGGCAGCGACTTCACGCTGAATAAACGTGTCTGTTGCTCTGGGATATTCTCCAGTTAAATAGGCAATACGCATAGAGCTAATACTTGATAGTTTGTATTTAAGACGTGGGAATGGGGAATGGGGAATGGGGAATGGGGAATGGGGAATGGGGAATGGGGAGTGGGGAGTGGGGAATGGGGAATGGGGAATGGGGAGTGGGGAGTGGGGGAGTGGGGGAAATTTCTTCTCTTTCTCCCCCTCCTCCCCTCCTCCCCTCCTCCTCTCCTCCCCTCCTCCTCCCCTCCTCCCCTCCTCCCCTCCTCCCCTCCTCCCCTCCTCCCCTCCTCCCCACTCCCTACTCCCCACTCCCTTCCCCCTTGCAACAGGCAAGGGCGGCGTCGAGTGAATACCTTGGCTTCCAGTTCAACACCTGCTGGGCGCGGATGTTGCTGTAACCTAGGGGCTTGAACCGGGCGTGTAATCTTGCAGGCACGAGAATACTGGGTAACTTAATTTTCCCGGCTAACAGTAACTTATTACACAGCCAAGTTGTATGAGCCAGTAGGCGCATTACCGTCCAGTTGATGGAAATGGTCAAGGGTGATTGGGGCATGAGCTTTAGAAGTTTATCGGCATAGACACTCTGGGTTGGCAAATCGTCATCGACGATGTTGAGAGTCTTACCTATTGCCCCGTCACACTCCACGGCAGTGACAATGGCATCTGCACAGTTTTCTACATAAGTGAGGGGGATTTGGGCGTCCGAACCGATGCGAATCCACAGGCGATCGCTCACCTTAGCTCCAAGACATGCATTCCACAGATGATCTCGCCCATATATCATGCCAGGACGGAGAATTGTCACCTGTCCACCATATTTTTCTTGGAAATCACGGACAATATTTTCTTGGAGCAGCTTTGTTTGCGCGTATACATCCCGCTGCTCTGGTTCACGCTCAAGCGGCGAATCTTCGTGAATGATTTCACCCCTACGGATGTGTAAGTAATCAAACACTGAGAATGTGCTGATAGCTACCAGTCGCAGCACCTTGGCTGCCACCATTGCTTGTAGCAAGTGAGTTGTTGCCACAACAGTACTACCATACTGCGTATCAAAATTGCCTTTTTTGGCAGCCGCCAGGTGAACCACCGCATTCACATCCTGTAATGCATCCTCAAGCCTGTCTGGTTGCTGTAAGTCCATAAGTACTAACTCCAGCGCTGGGTGGTTGTTCCAGGGCAAGAGTTTTTCATCAATGCTTGGTCTGACTACTGCTCGCACCTTACACCCTCGTTGCAGCGCTTCCGTAACCACATACTGCCCAAGAAAACCTGATGCCCCTGTCACCAGTAACTTCATACACCAATACCCTCCTTGCTCTTGATCACCTTGACCTTTTGACTCAATTTAATAGATGGTTTTTCTACTAATTGCCACATAATTGTCGCAAAGCTGATACAGATCAACATTGCCAGTACTAAGCAGAGGAACTCGCTCCAAACATTACGCTTAAGCAGCTTATATCCTATGAAAAATGAGATCCCAAGAATATAAACGTGGGTCAGATACAGGCTGTAAGAAATTTTTCCTAGAAATTGTAGCCATGACCAATTTAACCAAACTTGTATGCGATTGGCTCGTCCAGCTTCTAATAGGAGTACTGCTGTCACCACACAGGCCACTGTAAAATTTGATGATTTGATGATCCCCACACTGAGTAACAATACCGCATAGCAGTAAAATATGATAGGGTTCAACTTATCGTTCCATGACCAATAGGCAAAGACCCCCATCAGAAAACCGTACCATAACGGCAAAAATATGACAGGTCTGCCATTATTCTCAAATATACCCATAGAAAACACAGCAGCCACTACCGCAGCAGGGACAAACACAATTGCTCGACTGTAGCGTAAATTCCATGAAGAAACTAGCCACTGTGCTAGAGCTAATAGTGCGCAGAAGACCAAGTAGAACTGTACTTCTAAACACAACGTCCAGTAAACGTCGTCAATATTTTTGAATCCAAAAATGCCTTGCAAATAAAATACATGTGCCAACAACCTCTGAAAGGACAGAGGCTCACCCAGAGGCTCAAATGGCTCCCCCTTAACATGGGACGAGATGAAGGCAAAACCTAGAGCTACAACAATTGCTACATAGTAGGGTGGACTTAGCCTGGTCAACCGACGCAGAGTGAAACTTTTCAAATAAGCTAAGTCAATCTTTGTCTCACGTAGCGAGTGTGCAATTACAAAACCACTGAGGACAAAAAAGATGGCTACACCAAGACTACCCCATTTGAACACTACAACTACAAGCCACTCAGGCAAAAGGCTGATGAGTTGAGTCAGACGCTCATGTGGACGAGTATGGTATAAAACTACCCACAAGGCTGCTATGCCGCGTAGCGCATCAAGAAAATGGAAATGGACTTTAGGCTTAGCAACTGAGGTGGTCGATGAGTTTTTTGAATTCATCAGTGTATATGCTTCGCTAATGTTATTTAGCAATATTCTTGCTATTGATTAATGCTTATTTGATCTCTGTCAGCATTAACACGTTAAAGTTATGAGTACAAGTATTTGCACGATCTATCTAACAAGGTCTAATTTAGAGGATACTGGTGAAAAAATCAAGCATTTCTACGTAAAATAAGCCAAGGGTTGACAGCGATCGCCAATTAATTGGCTATATAGGTTAATTCTGTGGCTTTTTCTGTTAACAACTAGCTTCAATATCTTTACAAAAGATTCACAAAAATACTGGCATCTACATTTTAAATTTACATTCATGCTGTGTTACAGTTGCTCGACAATTATTTTCATAAGTGCTGAATATGAATTTCTCTTCCCCACTCTTTCCTAGGTTTTAAGGAATCATGACATCTCTAAAAAAGCTTGCCATCCGTGGTGCGGTTTGGACGATCATTAGTTATGGAGCTAGCCAGATTTTGAGGTTTGGCAGTAATCTGTGCCTAACTCACCTACTAGTACCAGAGTTCTTTGGCCTTATGGCCGTGGTTAACACCCTGAGGATGGGCATAGAGCTATTCTCAGACCTTGGTGTTCCTCAAAGTATAGTCAGCAATCCACGAGGGGATGATCCAGCTTTTCTGAATACCGCCTGGACAATAAACATCATTCGCTCCTTGGTGCTCGGGTTATTTTTCCTAGTAATTACTTTTCCAGTTGCACAGTTTTACCATGATCAGCGCCTCCTGTGGTTAACTCCCATAGTAGGACTGTCCTCAGCTATCTATGGATTCACTTCAACTGCCCAACACACTCTCCATCGTCGGTTGGAACTGGGTAAGTTAACCGCATTTGATCTGACAACTCAGGTATTGTCTCTCATTACCATGCTTGTCTGGGCTTGGCTCAATCCCAGTATCTGGGCTTTAGGTATTGGAGGAGTAGTGCTAGGATCTGTGTATGCAGTCGTATGTAGCTATTGGTTAATACCAGGATATTCCAATCACTTTGCTTGGGATCGGGATGCAGTTAAAGATATTCGGGCTTTCGGTAGATGGATGTTGTTTTCATCAGGAGTAACGTTTTTGAATGAGCAAGCCGACCGTCTGATTCTAGCTAAGCTACTGTCCTTTCAAGTTTTAGGGGTCTACACAGTAGCTAATAGTCTGGCTGCCATACCCCGAGAAATTATTAAACAACTTAGCTATAAAGTTATTTTTCCCACAATTTCCAATCAACTTAACCTCCCACGAGCAAGTCTTCGAGCCAAAATTATCAGCAAACGTAAAATAATACTGATTGGGTTTGCGATTTTATTAGCTGTTCTAGTGAGCACTGGCGATTTAGTCATCGCCTTACTTTATGACAAAAGATACAGTGAGGCAACATGGATGATGCCGATTCTGTGCTGCGGCGTTTGGTTCTCCGTGCTATTTTACACTTTAAGCCCTGCTCTATTGGCTATTGGCAAGCCCTTATACTTAGCCCAAAGTAATCTAGCTGGGTTTTTGACTGTTGCTCTGGGATTACCTCTGGCATTTTCTCATTTCGGCATCCTAGGAGCAATTACATTGATTGCAGTCAGAGATCTGCCTTTGTATATAGTCAACCTTTATGGACTTTGGCAGGAAAAACTCTTCTGTATATCCCAGGATATTCAGAGTACTGCCTTATTGATCGGAGTACTAGCTCTACTTCTGATGATTCGGAATTCCTTAGGGTTTGGTCTTCCAATCCAGATGATACTTTAAACTTGAGCCACACCCCCAGCTTCTAGCTAGGGGATTCTGACCTGGGCTATTTCATTCTAAATGTCAGCAGTATATGGTATATTAGGGGCGCAAATTTCGGTGAATGCATCTACTCCCATGTCTCAAATCGCAATTATAGAAGCCAAAGCCGGACTAGAAGACCCTCGTCGTCGTGCCGGACAGCGCTACAGGAGGACACTGTGCTTAGCACTATTTACTTTGGCGATGCCATTCGGCAAGCCGAGTCGCGATCCTTCTCACTCGGGGAGACGCGCAAGGGACGTCGCTACCGCTTCAAGCGTCGCGTCTACGCGCCTGGGAATAAAGGATTTTTACCAATTGGAGACTGGTATCAGGCGCTACCACGAGCAGTTGATTGACAACTCATACAGCGCGAAAAATAGGCTACCTTCTTACAGCAGTGTGCGTCGTGCGAAGTTAAACTACCTACTTATTGAGATGCTTTGGCAATTTGTTCGATGATATCTTGCAGCCAGTTCATCGTCCTCATTTCCTCCACTACTTTAAGTGCTTTTTCTTGTCGTTCAAGAAAGTCACGCTCTGTTTTAGTTTCATAATCATTTTTGATGATTTTTTCTAACTGGCTGAGATTTTTATAGGGAACTCTGAGACAGACTTCATCCCAGTCAACATTCGGAGGCAGCATCATATCTGTATCAATTAATATAGGTACCCTCCCGTAAGCAAGTGCCTCGTAGAACCTCATACTAAAATTTTCATACCCTCTTGGACAAAGGATATATGTATTTCGCATCATATGGTTTTGATAATTTTTGTTTTCTTTGCTACTACCTCCATAGACATGTGTAACTAAATCTGTCTTCAGATCTTTTGCTTCTTCAAGGCTTTTTATTACTTCCATTCTGACAAAGCAGGGCATCCAAGCAAGACGAGTCGATATTTCTTCGTGACGGCTGGTGTATAAGTATCTTAATTGTCTCCCCTGGAGTATCTGTTGCTTCAAAAAATTTGGCAGATTTGCTGCTAGCTTAACAATTTTTCTACTTCTATGTGAATTACCCAAAAAGCCGACAGAAAGGTCCGGTTTCGTAGTCCATTTAATTTCCTTTAAGTCAGGAAGTTCGGGTAGTTTGGAATACTCAGACTCGGACCAGATCTCAGAATATGACCAAAGATAGGGAATAATTCTTACCCGACTGCGATCGCACCAAGAGTTAAATCCTGAGAACATAATACTTAAGTCTGGTTCTTCTAAGAATAACTCTGTTACAGATGGTATAAATACCACTAGTTCATTGTTTTCCTTTCGGAGGTCTTCCCTTAGCCTGGTTATCTTATCGTGGGAGAACGTTAAATGTAGGCAAAAAGTCTTTACCTTTTTTATTGCACAGTCTATACCCCTTGCCACAAGACCATCTCGAATTTGATGGTAGTAACCAGGACCCATATCAAATGCCACAATTTTGACTTTCTTCGTGTTATTCATACCTTCCGTCATTTAAGTGTGTGTCTTTTACTAGAGAGTATGAAACCCAGACATTGTTGGTAGAAGTCAGACCTAACAACTAAATACTGCTTTTCAATAGCTTAGCCAATTTTTTGAACCGCCCGCAGGGTGGAAGCCGGGAGACTACAAATACAAGAGGTTACCAACGCGTAGATTAAAACCCTGATTAGCCCACGCGTTGGTGGGCTTTGTATAGCGACACTCTTCTAGGGTGTTGCATTTTGGCGAAGCTATTGACTTTTGTAACCCATATTCATATCATGTGACTGAACCATCTGAGCTATCTTTACAATAAATTCAAAAAAAAACTTTTATCTACATTTTAAATTTATATTTCTTCATGAATTTTACTTTTGGCAAAGATGATGATATTGTTTCATGAAGTCAATTTAAGTTAGTCAGAGTGAGTAAACACCGATCTGTTAGGGCAGTTGGTTGTTAGTTCCCAGGGAGCATCTTATAGAGAAAGTTAAGAGAACTCACGGTTTATTTGCACCAACCTGCTTATACCAATTCGTAATTCGTAATTCGTAATTCGTAATTAATAAATTCAGATTTCATTACTTGTTTTCGGGTCTAAATCTGTTGCCAGATTTTAGATAATTGGTATGACTTGTAACAAGGATACTTATAATCTTGGGTTGAAAAACAAATAATTTTCTAGTCGCGCTGTAAACAAGAATATCGTGAGCGTGAATTCTATGGCGCTCTAGATATTTTTTGAGATTTAGAATCGGCTCTAAATCGTGCTGTTGTATTCCGAATTAGGAAACATTGAAAATTTGACACTCCCCATGCCTAAAGGCATGGGGATTCTGTAGGAGTTTGGGCCGTATCTCCTACATATCCGACTGTCGGAGAAACCCGCACGTGGCGGTGATTCCCATAGGCTTGGTTCTTGGACTCAACGCCAAATGGCGTTGTACGGGCGTATTGCAATACGCCCCTACCAAGTACGGGCGTATTGCAATACGCCCCTACCCCCAGTCCGGGGGTAGGGTCTTTTTATTTTTTGGGAAGACCAATCCCGCTCACCAAACACTCTTGAGTGGTTCGTCTTGGAGTGGGGAGTGGGGAGTGGGGGGAAGAGGGGGAATGGGATTGTTTCATTCATAGCGGGTGGTGCGCCGCCAGTGGGGTGCTCCTAAGAAACACGGGGAGTAGGGAGTGGTTCGTCTTGGAGTGGGGGAAGAGAGGGAATGGGGGTGTTTGTTTCATTCATAACGGGTGGTGCGCCGCCGGTGGGGTGCTCTTAAGGAACACAGGGGTATAGGGGTGTAGTTTCATTCTGTGTAGGGGAAAAATGTGTTTCTATAGGATGAAGGGATTGCTAAGAGCGCGATAGTTAGAGACGTGGCAGAGTACACCATTCTCAACATTTCAGCAGAAAAACGGGGTTTTTCAACGACAAATCAAGAATTCCAGGCTGAAAGACTTGCACTCGTACCCAGTTTTTGAGGTTGGTGCAAGATATCAGGTGAGCAATCCGATCGCCTAATTCTTGCTAAGTTACTCTCCTTTGGGCTATTAGGCATACATGAAGCACATTTTGCTGGAAATTCCAAAAACCTTGCTGTACCAGGGTAATAATATGTGCATCTTAGGAGTTAAGAGAACTCGCGGTTTATTTGCACCAGCTTGTTTACTTATAACAAGGATACTTATAATCTAGGGTAAGATGCAGTTAAAAAACAAATGATTTTCCAGTCGCGCTATGAGTAAGAATATCGTGAGCGTGAATTCTATAGCGATATCGATATTTTTTGAGCTTGAGAATCGGCTCTAAAACGTGCTGTTGTTGGGGAGTGAGACAAGTGCCATTTAACTCAGTTGAATTCTTCGTTTTTCTTGTCGTTACTTATCTGCTTTACCGGATCCTTCCTTTCGGTGGGCAAAACATCATGTTGCTCATTGCCAGCTACGTATTTTATGGGTGGTGGAGCGTAGATTTACTGTTTCTAATTGTTTTATCAACTGTAATAGATTTCTACTGCGGGGCGATGATTGACTCAGGACGCCTGAGTTGGGCAAACCGCCACTTTGCCTCTTGGTCAGTTATTCTTGCAGCCCTTGCCTTCGATACATTTAGATGGGATCGGATTCAGATTAGAATAACGCCAATAAGTTTGTCAGTAAATTGGTCGCAAATTTTGCCTACTGCTGGGACAGGCTGGTTGGTTATGGTTGGGGCGGTGGCATTAGTGGTCATTGGCAACTATTTCTATCCACGATTAGCTGTGCTCAAAGAGGAGAAACGACGCAGACTATTCCTATGGGTTAGTGTATGTGTCAATCTGGGCATTCTTGGCTACTTTAAGTACTTCAATTTCTTCATCGACAGTGCTGTTGGGTTGATTCATGCCATTGGCATCCCAACTGAATTTTTGCACCTAAACGTCATTTTGCCTACCGGAATCTCGTTCTACACCTTTAAGGCAATCAGCTACGCCATCGATGTTTACAAAGGTAAAATGGTGGCGTCATATAATTTCTTTAATTTTGCTCTTTTTTGGGCTTTCTTCCCACCACTATTGGCAGGACCTATTGACAGAGCATCACACTTACTGCCGCAGATATCAAATCCCCGTCAGATCAGTTTTCAGCAGTCAGCAGAAGGTATTTTCCTGATCTTGTTTGGTTTGTTCAAGAAAGTAGCGATCGCTGATGGAGTTGCTGGTTCAGTCAACGTCATCTATCAGACCACCGGAGTCGTTTCCTGGATTGATGTGGTTTTGGCAACTTTCCTCTTCGCCATTCAAATCTACTGCGATTTCTCTGGCTACTCCGACATAGGCAGAGGCGTATCTAAACTATTTGGCATTGAGTTAATGCTGAATTTTCATCTGCCTTATTTCTCAAAAAATCCTAGCGAGTTCTGGCAACGTTGGCATATCAGTCTTTCGAGTTGGCTACGAGACTACCTTTACATCCCTCTAGGTGGGAACCGCCAAGGCGAACGGAAAACCTATCAAAATCTGATGACAACAATGGTGCTCGGAGGACTGTGGCATGGAGCTGCATGGAACTTTGTGCTGTGGGGTTTTTTTCAGGGAGGAATACTGTGCTTGTATCGCGCCTTCACCCCTAAGAAGGACAACTTGCAAAAATCCAGCAGTAAAAGTCTCAAAATCCTGGGAGGAATAGCTACTACCCTGTTATTCTTTACAATCACTTGCTACGGTTGGCTATTATTTCGAGCCACATCTCTAGCTCAAGTTGTAACGTTCACTAAAATTCTGTTTGTAGATTTTGGGAATTTTGCCCTCAGTATGCCAAAGCCGCCATTAGCCGCGCTGGTTGGCATTCCGATATTGATTAGCTACGAAATTCTCGATTATGTCACTGGTTTACCACAAGTTATTCGTTACTTTCCTACACCAGCGCGTGCAGCCTTTTACGCAGTACTCATCTTTATTTTGTTAATGGGAACAAGTAATGCGCCAGCTCAATTCATATACTCTCAATTCTAAGGGACGTTCTACTGGTAAGGCAATTGGAAAAAGTATCGCCATAGGTTTGTGGATTATTTTCTTCCTGTTGGTAATAGACGTTGCCGTCAACTTTCTGTTTCCTTACCCGTCAGATCCACGGATTAGTTCTCATAACCAACTCAGCGTTTATTTTAACTACGGACGTTCCCTTGAAGGCAAGCTTTCACAAATGGTCGGAGCAACTGATGAGTCAAGTTCAGCCCTTACACAAGCTGGGTGGATAGATCCGGACTCATGGAAAAAGTTACATTTACCCACCACTCGCGCCACTGGGGAAGACCGACTTGTTGCCATCTATGGTATGTCATTCTCAAATGAAGTAGGTGCAGCGATCAAGGAAATCAATTCCAAAATCACGTTGAGAATGATTGCTGCACCAGCAGCGGGACCAAACTACTCATTTGCTGCATACAACCAAGACCGGGGTAGACATCAAGCTGATGTTGTGATTTTGGGAGTTTTGGCTTCTAGTGTCAAAGCCCTCAAAACAATGAATGGCATGACATGGCAGTTTGAGATGCCAGCTCCTTATACTTACCCACGATACTTCCTAGAGGACGACTTGCTGAAGGAAGTTTCGCCGAAGATTTCATCCTTAGCTCAACTTCGAGCCACTTTGGCTTCTAGGCAACAACGGGATGCATTCTTAGCTCAACTACGAGATTATGATGAATTCTTTGATTCGTTTTTGTTTGAGCAGAATTTTCTCGACAATTCTGCCATTGTCCGGATGATTCGCAGAGCATGGGCACAGCGTCACCAAAAGGCAATTGAACAGAAAATCCATAATTCCCATGGGTTCAATCCTGAAAATGAAATTCCAGTTTTGCGGAAGATCGTCACTGAATTTGCGGCAACAGCTCAAAAGGATGGCAAAATGCCCATTGTACTCCTGTTCAACGATCGCGGGTATGATGACCATTTATTTCGGGCATTGGAACCAACCCTCAAGAGTGCTTCAATCCCCTATGTAAGCACTCACAAAATTGCTCCTGCTACTAATTTAGATAACTTCCTTCCTGATGGACACTTCACTACGAGTGTCAACAAAAAAATAGCCGAAGCTGTCCTACAGTTGATTGGCTAAGGGTTATCCATCGTCTCTCCAAGGCTGGTGTAGACTTACTCGCCACTTGGCTTGGTGACGGACCACTGCCTTTGTTTTTGACGTTAGTGCAAGATCTGAGGCTACCCCTACTTCTTGAGTCGATTCTTTACCACTACCAAAGCCTTTTGAGCTATTTCATTGAAGGGTAATGTTATTTCGGCTCCATTACGTTGAGCTGAGTAGTGCAACGCTTGCATGATCGAAATATCTGTCAGAAAATCCTCTGCTGTATAGAGAGGAGAAGTACCTGTTGAAACAGACAAAGCCATGGCCTTGAGAATAGTTGCAACTGCAATTTGTTCATCAGTAAACGGATGGGCAGCGAAAGGATTCTCCCAAGTGATAGTACCCACATCAGGCAAAGAAGCTTCTATGGAGACTAAATTTCCAGATCCATTCTCTTTGCGAATGGCTTTGACCATTTCTACACGGCCTGAGTGCTGATTAAAGTATCGGACGTCATAGTCAACCATTGTTCCTGACTTTCCATAAAGTCGGATGGTTTGGGGGAAACACAGATCAGATACCGCATAGTGGTCACTGTAGTGGTGGAAGAAAACTGCACGATCATCGAAAGTTACTGTACCCATCTGCCACTGGATATTTGACCACTGTGGCTGAGATCGGTAATAATGAGGGTCTACCCCAAAACCATAGTCCACACTACGAACAGAGATTGGTTTTCCCTTGAAATAGCGACGCAGTTGGGCTATGCCATGGTACCGATAAGAAGAAAAATCATTGTGAGCGGCATAAATATCGCCGAAAATACCTGCTGCAATGAGCTGCTGCTTAAACTGCTCCAGCGGTAAAAAGGGAAATTGTTCTGCAACCGCAAGCTTCGTCTGGTTAATGGCTGCTTTCTTCAGGATTTTCCCTCCACCAGTTACTGACCAGGCAAGGGGAGTCTCAGTAAGAATTGGTACTTGCAGATCCAGTAGGTTCATCAGGGTTGCCTCATTAAAGGTTGAAGCAACACATGAGATTAAGAAGTCTGGATTTTGCTGCTGCACAAGCTCAGCAGGGCTGGAAAAAACGGAAATCCCAGTCTTACTTGCAAATTCACGAGCCCGATGCTCAGATTGAGTTGTAAAACCTACTACTTCATAATTTTCAGCCTGATGTCTGAGAATCGGCCAGTACATCTCTGAGATGCGTTGACCAGCTCCAACCAGTCCAATTTTGATCGGGGCACCTTCGCGACTGGTTGCGGGTGGTTTGATGTAACTTTCCTTCAGAGTTGGAAAGAGTTTACTTTCAGTAGCCTGTGCGGAATGCTGTTTAAAAAGAGTAGCCTTTAGCCAATCTGCTAAACGTATTGATAAAGCTACAATCATCAAAGTAGGATTAACAGCTCCTGAGGTGGGAAATACTGAGCTACCGGCAACAAAAATTCCTGCTATGCCGTGAACTTGAAGATTGGTGTCAACAACACCGACCTTAGGGTTGGTTGAGAGGCGAGTTGATCCGGTAGGATGTGCCTTTTCTCCGAAATAGTTCTTCCAGTTCTCCTCGTTATTGATCCAAGGAGAAAGATGTGGAACAGGTAAGTTCAATAGGGGGAATTCCTGAACAATTAACTGCCCCATTTTAAGAGCTGTCTGTCGTTCTAAGTCGCTAATTTTCCAGTCTATTTCTGAGATTGGTATTCCTAAGGAATCCCTTCTGGCTTGAGAGAGCTTGATTCGACTGTTGGGATCTGGCAACTGTTCTAGCATGCAGTGAAGTTCAATTCTTCTAGCCCTGCTTAGTTGAGGACGATGCTTCATGATACGACGGTGAAGCCCTCGGCTGACGTCTCCGAAATTAGATATGAGTACCTGCGCATCCTGTTTTGTTGTCTGACTAATTTTGCGTGACTTCAAAGTTGACTTCAAAGTTGACTTTAAACGCTTCATTGAAACCCATGGATTATCGTCAGGAAGGTCATATTCTTCGATGTACGCATGACATTTTAAGAGATGTTCGCTTCTTTGAATCTCTTGGCTCAGGGAAACCCCATGTAAATAGGTGTGACGTCCTTTTTCATTATCCAGCCAGTAAAATCCAAAACGATCTCTTACACGGTCTGCGTCCTCAGGGTCAAAATGGCCTAGGACATAGAGGGTATGGTCCATTAAGAAACGACCAACCAGGTCATGCTGATTACCTAGGCCCTGAGAAATGAGGCGATTAGAGGCTAAAAGGAGTCGGGCGTTTTCAATACCTCCACATCCCAGGACAAGGACTTTAGCTTGAACCAGCCCCTTTTTTCCCTCTAGGGTGCTAACTTCAACCGACTTGAACTGAGTTGCTTCAGCATTTGTATTAATATGAATAACATTGGCATGCAATAAGAGATTAATATTAGGTGCCTTTGGAAAGGCTAAATCTCGACCAAAATTAACTGAAGTATTGGGATCACTGGGGCTTTTGCTAAATTGCCAGAAAACAGGCTCTAAAAATTGTTGATTCAGGGACGGCTTGGGTGGGTTCACTTTGAACTGCTGCCACAATTTTTCATTATAACAATGTGGCCCTAGGCCCAGATACTCCCCTGCTCTTTCTAAATACGGATCTAATTCTCTGCGGTCGATAGGCCAACCGGAGTATTGAATCCAATCGCGGTACTCAAAATCATATTCATCAAAAGGAGCACATCGCCCTGTCCAAACAGATGAACTTCCTCCTAAAATACGCCTGCGTAAGTTTTCTTGGTTAATAATGCGCAGATCCCCCACACTTTCAATATCATAGAGTTTTTGAGTCTGCTCCTCAGTTTTTAAGCCTCCACTTTCTAGTACCAGAACATCAACATTAGTACCCGCAAACTCCTTGGCAATGGATAATCCAACCGTCCCACTTCCAACAATACAGATATCGGTTTCAATCAAGGCGTTATCTGAAAATTCTCTGAGGTCAAAAAAGTTCATTTTGCTACGCTACCTACCAAAGTTTTATTGTTTTTAACGGCGTTGTTGCATGAATAGGGGTTGAGGAAGGTTAAGACATGGTAAGTTTCAATTACTATTTAATTTGGACGAGAGGTTTCATATACGCAATCAATTAAAGTCAATTATTAGACGAAGCCGCTCATGCAATATCGGCATAGTCAACATTCCCCATCCCAAACCTGTAATCAACCCAAAGGCGGTGACAACATAATTCTGAAAACTCCACAAACCCAAAATCTGCCCTGCTAATTCCAACGGATAAGCCATCATCAATACACTAGAGACAGCCACACCACTCCAGCCATACTGATTTAACCAGTAAAAACCTTTACCATGACTTGCCAAATATAGCAAGCGAGTCAACAGTAAACCTACGACAGTGCCGTAGCAACGCATACACACAGCCATGATAAACGGCGATGCTAATGCTACCCCCATATCTGGTTGTGGACACACATGCTGACCCATGAAATAAATAATATCCCCAATTTTGGGTAAAATTGATACCCGAGATGCAGCCAAAAAAGGAGCAGCCAGTGGTCCATGAACCATGCCCGCCAGCAGGATGTCGGAAATAACACTTACCCAACGAATTTGTAATGGTCTTCTGATAATGATTTCTTCCATAATACTAGGAATCATCTTTGATTTTTGAAATATACGTAGGCACTGCCCACCAGATCCGGGTTTTGGTGGGCATACCCCCACCTACTATCACTTCTTGAAAGGATATGATAGATCATCGTGGGTTTTAAGGTCTAGATGCAAGTAGCTTAAGGATAACTTCGGTCGTGGAATTAGTTCGACACAAGAGACGGTCAAGGAACAAACGGCAGCGTTCTCTCCCCTTAGTCCATATTAAGATGCGGGATGGACGGTTTGAAGTTATGGGCACAGGTGCCTGGTATTCCTACTGGCGCGACCCTTACCATCTGCTGTTAACAATTCCTTGGTCTGGCTTCCTAGGAATCATGGGTCTATTGTATGTGGCTACTAATGCCCTGTTTGCCTTGGCTTATATGGCGGGAGGAAATTGCATCGAGACGGCACAAGCAGACTCTTTCGGAAATAACTTTTTCTTTAGCGTTCAAACTCTGAGTAATATTGGGTACGGTGCCATGTATCCCAAAACAATCTACGCCAATACCGTTGTCATGATTGAATCCATGGCAGGTATACTAGAAGTTGCGGTGCTGACTGGCTTATCGTTTGCCCGTTTTGCCCAACCTACAGCCCGCGTACTCTTTAGTAGAGTAGCAGTGATTGCACCTCAGGATGGAGTACCCACTCTGATGTTTCGTTCAGCAAACAAGCGCCGCAACCAGATTCTGGAGGCGCAGTTGCAGGTGTACCTGATGCGCGATGAGTGTACTGCTGAAGGGCAGTTCATCCGTCGGATCTATGATCTCAAATTGCTCAGGAACCAGACACCAAGTTTCACTTTAAGCTGGACAGCCATGCATCCCATTGATGAGTCCAGTCCTCTGTACGGAATGACACCAGAGTCAATGATGGCAACAACATCTTCCATTGTAATTTCTCTGAGCGGCATTGATCAAACGGTTGTACAGCTTATCCATGCCCGTCATACTTATTCCCCTCACGAAATCCTCTGGAATCATCGATTTGTAGATATCTTTTTCCATACCCCTGATGGAAATCGCTACATGGACTACAACTATTTCCACGATGTTGTACCTCTGGATTTTGGAGATTGACCGGAAGTGGTAGGGCGCAAGCCCCTTCCTTTCTAGGATAAGGATCATAGCACGACAGACAGAGGTAGGGAACGAAATAATAATTGGTACTCTTAATCTTAATGTAGTAACAATTATCTCTCGATTGTGTTATAAGTAGTCCATACCCATTGCCTGTAGCATTTCTGTTAATAGAAACAACCAGTTAGCCTCTGAGACAGCATAATGGAAAAAGAATAGGCGAGTTCAACTTAAAGTTATTCCATTCAGGAGGGAGTTAAATGTCTGAGCGAGTCAACATCATCATAGAAAAAAACGAAAATGGATATTCTGCTTATTCTCCTGACCTGCAAGATGCTCGAACTCAAGGGCTTTCCTTCATGGAGGCAATAACCAACCTGCAAAGTGCGATCGAACAGTATTTAGCAACATCGTCAGTGACTGAAAGTCAACAGCAACATAAACCAATCTGGGAAGTGGCTGATGAAATTCTCATGAATATTCCTGATGAAGTTCTCAATGAACTACCTCATGATGGTGCCCAACAGCACGACCATTACATATATGGAACACCCAAAAAAGAAGTATGAGAAAAGTATTTGCAGATACTTTTTATTGGGTAGCGCTTTTAAATTCAAGTGACGTATGGCATCAGGAAGTTAGAGACTTTAGCAAATTTTTAGCTCACACTCGGATGATTACAACTGATGAAGTACTAACTGAAACACTGAACTTCTTTTCATCATTTAGACTGGAAATGCGAAAAGGTGCATCGCGTCTAGTCCGTATGATTATAGCTGATTCAACTATTCAAGTTATCCCACAAACTCGTGAATCCTTTCTGGCAGCTTTAGCCTTGTATGAACAACGTCCCGATAAGGAATACAGTCTGACAGATTGCATTTCTATGTACACTATGAGGCAGCTAGAACTGACCGAAGTGCTGACTCACGATCAACATTTCACACAGGAAGGCTTTATAGTTCTGTTGAGGAAATAGCCTGATCCCTACCTAAAGGATTTTTAAACGTCTTCTGAAAACGACTCTTTGCGTATTGAGTTGAAAAATGCTTTAAGGTGGGCAATGCCCACCCTACTTGGTGCCTTGGCGGTTCGTCTAGTAACCTACTTTACTAACATAAGGACTTGTCAAACTATCCAACTGCTGCATCAGAAGACTGAGGAACAATCCCACATCTGTCACCACACCAACCGATTCTACCGAGCCGCGATCGCTTAACTTGGTCACCACAGCTGGATTGATATCCACACACACCATCTTCACCCCTGTGGGAGTCATATTCCCCACACCAATGGAGTGCAGCATCGTTGACAGCATTAAAATCAAATCAGCACCCTTAAGTAACTCGGCGTACTCAGCTTGTGCTTTAATCAGATCCATCTGGGTATCAGGCAAAGGACCATCATCCCGAATGGAACCAGCTAGGCAGAAAGGAACATGATTGTGGACACACTCATACATGACGCCACTCTTAATCACCCCTGCTTCCACAGCTTTGGCAATGCTACCATAACGGCGGATGGTGTTAATTGCCTTCAGGTGATGACGGTGTCCACCGCGTACAGCGATACCCCGCTGCATATCCATCCCCAGGGAAGTGCCCATCATTGCTTGCTCGATATCGTGGACTGCGATCGCATTTCCAGCCAGCAACGCCTGCACATATCCTTCTCTAATCAGTTGCGCCAGATGGTCGCCGCCGCCAGTGTGAATCACTACTGGACCTGCCGTAACAACTACTTTACCACCTCCATCACGGACTTTACGCAACTCCCAAGCCACTTGTTCAACGACTAATTCCACGCGCCGTTCGCTGGAAACACCCGCCGACATAAAGCTAAATTCCTGACTGTTGCGCTGTTCTCGTAATTCAGGTTTGCGGACGGTGCGGATACCTTGCACATCCACAACCACCATGTCTCCGATTTCTAAATCCCGTAGTAACTTACACTGCGCTACTATGCCATGGTCAGTTTGGGTAATGGCGATCGCTCCATCCATCCGCTGATTGTGCACCTTCACCCACGAACCAAAGAGCCGCACCTCAGTAGAATAAATCGTGGTGACGTAGAAATCATCGGGAGCTACACCAGATTGAACCACAGGTTCTAACTTGGCATCCCGCTCATCTTGGGGCAAGTCCACTGCGCCCAAGTCAATCAACTGTGATATAATCTCCTCCATCACGTTATGGGAAGGAGCAGACACCTTCACATCTGCACTTGAGGTACTTTGCCGCTGCACACCCAATTGGAAATTCAACACTTGGAAGCTACCGCCCTTGTCGATAATCAAATCCAGAGAGCGGTTAATCAACCCAGAGTCAAGTAAGTGTCCTTCTAGGCGAAGTATGCGACTTTCTACCGACACATTCGCGTGAACTTCTTCCTGTACTGGTTCCGTCACCCGCAGTGTTAAGCATTTAGCAGCGCCTCCCGCTTTCAGAAATTCGTTAAGCGGCGTTTCGATCACTTGGAACCCAGCATTTGCCAGCTGTGCTTTCAGCCCTGACGAAGCCTTATTCATGACGACGATGTGATCCACATTCACCGCATTACAGGAGAAGTTCACTGCGTCAGCTTCTGTAATGGCTATCCGCTTTTCTGATGGTACCCGCATTTCAATTAAACGATTGGAGTAGGCATCAAACGCGGCTGGGTAGTATAGCAAATAGCCATTTTTTAGAGGACAGAAGCAAGTATCCAGATGATAGAAGCGCTCATCTATCAGGCGCAAGGAGAGCACCTCAATATCTAACCATTTTGCCAGGTAGGGGTGAGAATCTAATTCTGAGCGGAAGCCGTATCCAGCCCACAACCAGAGTCCTTCCCGGTCTAGCAGTGCGTCTCCTGCTCCCTCAAAGGGTAAATCTTTGGGTAGTTCATGGACTTTATACCCATTTTCTTCAAACCACTGTTTGAAGTAAGGCTCCTCTCCCTGACGTTCTTTGTGTAAAAAACGACTCAGGACGACGGTCTTGCCCAACACTAAGCCAGCGTTGGCGGTAAACACCATATCAGGCCAACCTTTCTGAGATGGCACCAAGTCTACAATCGCATGTTCTTTGAGAATTTGGTGCAGTTGTTCCCACTGCTGGACTGCGCGATCGCGCGATGACTTGTGAATATTTCCTTCCATCCAGGGATTAATCACATAGTCCACATCGTAGTAGTCAGGAGCACACATCAAAAAACTAATCTCAGAAGCCATAAAAATATCACACGTGTATAGATGCAATCACTCTTACTGAATATAAATTTGTACTGATACAATTCTGTAGAGTTTGCTACAATTTTATATCTTTTGATAGTAAAAGGTGTACAAATTACTTCATCCTATTCTATTCCTGGGACGACATGCAACAAGACGGGGAAATGGGGAGTGGGGAATGGGGAGTGGGGATTGGGATTTAAACCCAATACCCGTGAATGAAAGCCCTCACAGAAAGCCCCTCTCCCAAATTGTCCGAGGGGTGCCCTTTCTTGGGCTATCTTGAGGGCGGTAATGAGAATGAAATACCAGGACTACTGCCCTCTGATTCCATTCATTCACGGGTATTGGATTTAAACCCCAACTAAGTCTTGAAAGAATTTCTTTCCCAGTCCCCAATCCCCAGTCGCCAGTCACCAATCCCTAGTCCCCAATCCCCAATTCAACTCCAGACTCTGCCAGAGATACCAAGAGGCGATGGTGCAATAGGGTTGCCACCGTTGCCCCAAATGTTGTACAGTCTTTTTATCAGGTAATTCCGGCAGGGAGTAAACACGGCGAATCCCGGATCGGATACCCAAGTCATCAACAGGGAGCACATCCCACCGATGCAGACGGAATATTAGCAACATTTGCACCGTCCAACGTCCAATTCCTTTGACTTGCGTCAGGGTTTCAATAATGGCTTCGTCCTCCATCACCTCTAGTGAGGTCAAAGTAGGCAAACCATCCAGTATCTTCTGAGCTAAGTCTTTCAGATACACCACTTTGGGACGCGAGATTCCTACCCCTCGTAATGTTTCATCTGGGGTATTGAGGATATCTTGTGCGGTGGGAAATGGTTTGTCAGCGTAAAGCAGGAGAAACCTACCATGAATCGCAGCAGCGGCTTTCCCAGAAAGTTGTTGGTAGAGGATTGACCTAGAGAGGGAAAATAGTAAGTCTCCAGTTTGCTGCACCTGGTCAAGTTTACAGGAACCAACTTGCTCAATCACCGATGCCAGAATGGGATCTGATTGTTTGAGTGCGGCGATCGCAACACAGTAATCCATTTTGAGCTTAATTTGATCTGTCCATGTGAAATTTTAGTGAAGATTGCTAATCGGGCTAAAGTTTTGACAAAAAAACAAAAATGTGTACTATTAACATCATACGTAGGGTGGGCACTGCCCACCAGATCCAGGTTTTGTAGGGCATAGCCCCACCTACTTAAAATTTTTCATAAATGATTTAGGATTGCTATAGCGATCCTATTAGATAGGTGAAAATTCCAAGGGTCAGAAACCGGGTCTCTCCACGTTCACGAATCATTTAGGATTGCTATATAGATTCAGGGCTATTTCATTCTAATCTCGTAACCCACATGCCTAGGAATAAATTCCTAGGCTAATAGCTGAAGTCGGCTGAAGCCGACTAGAACTAGAAGGAATTTAGTCCGTTTCAACGGACAGTAGCTCGTAGCCCTGAACTTGAGTTCAAGGCTCTGGTGTAGAATGAAATAGCCCTGATATATATTAGCCATTAGCTATTAGCGATCATTTGAGATTGCTCTTATTGACTAACCATTTTCCAATAACTTTAGCTAATCCTGTAGGCTGTTCTTTAAATCCCAATTTCTTGTAAAAATCAACAGTGTCATCGCTAAACAAATAAACGTGTTGCCCCTGCAATTCATCTGTTAGAATCTCCATCATTCTACTAGCAATCCCTTGATGACGGAATTCTGTTAGAGTCCAAACGTCAACAATATAAGCATTACATACTCCATCAGATAAAACTCTGGCGGTACCGACAATTTCCTCATCTACATAAGCAATGCATGTCGAATAACTATTTAAAAAAGAAGTTTTTAATTGTTCCGCAGTTCGTCCGTTATGAAATTTATCTTTGATTAAAGTTGCTTTCATCTCTTCCCAATCAACATTAGCTAAATCGCGTTTATAGGTAATATTCATGTGTTGTCAAACAGCAGGCTGGTCACTGATATTTTTCCTCAAGGTAGTCAACGTATTGCTGACGCAAAACCTCATCTTCGGGAATATCTTCTTCTTTTTTGAGGATTCCTACTAAGCTCTGAGTCCAAGGGCTGAGTGCCATTGATTGGTCTGGGTCTGGCAGTTGCTCCAAGAAAGTAGCGATCGCTTCACAAAGCGAGATTTGATGAATTTTTGCCCATTTTTTAGCTTTCTTGACGAAGCAATCGTCTAAGCACAGAGTCAGCTTCGTTTGCATGATGCACAGGAATGACATATAATTTTAAACATTATATACGTCATTATAACAAACATCTATCTTATCTTTGCTTTGCTGATTTCTCACGCAAAGACGCACTCGTAGCAAACTCTTTGTTAACGCGGCAGTTCAGATCGCCATTACTTCAAAGAAATGAAGTCTGACTGCTGTGCAATCTGCTGACCCTGAGGAGATAAAGCTAGGTCTATGAACTGTTTTATGGCTGGACTATTCTGCTTGCGAAGTGCCAAATAAACATTACGACTGACAAGATATTTACTATTTTGAACTGCCGTTTTATCCGTAGGTGAAATACCATTAATCGGAACAATTCGCACCAATTGCTGATTCTCAACTTGAGAAACTGTAGCGTAGCCAATGCCATCATTTCCCAGTTTGCGAATTATTCCTGTGGTTTCATCATTTGGAAATGTGATGAAATTGGTACTGTCGGCAGCAAAAGGCTGTTCTAATAAGACAACGCTTTTGAAGAAGTCTCTAGTACCACTAGTAGCGGCACGATTGATGACTTTAATGGGAGCATCCACACCACCAACTTGTGACCAGTTAATGATTTTGCCTTGATAAATCTGGCGTAATTGCTCTTGAGTCAAACCACCTTTAAAAGGATTATTGACACCTACGACAACTGCAACTGCATCACGAGCAATTGCCACCACTTGAATCCCTGCTTGTGCTTCTTGAGGTTTTAAGGGACGAGAGGTTGCTGCCATAACGACAGAGTTGTTCATTAAGGCTTCAATACCTTTAGTTGAACCTTTTGGAAAACCATCAGGCTGCCCATAAGTCGTAGGAATATTGGGGTTAATTTGGGCATAGGCATTACGCAATCGCTGTATTAAGGTGACCATAGTTGTACTGCCTTCCATACTCAGCACAGCTGGATCAGGTAGTGATGTGTCAATAGCAATAGGAAGAGCAGTAGTAGGTTGAATTTCCTGAACTGTGGGCTGTTCAGTTGTTATTGGTTCTGACTGAGGTGTTGTTGGAACGGTAGTATTTAGGGCATTAGCAGTAGATTCTGACGCACTTTTTCCTGTCAACTTATCTTTAAAAGCGAAATAACTACCCCCTATAGTTAATAATGCTGCTAAACCTACGTAAACAAAGGGAGGCACTAAGGCTTTTTTAAGTGGGTTGCCGCAAATCTCACATTTATGTCGTCCAATATATCGTGAGAAATTGTCTGACATATAGTGTCTATTTTTCCTTCAAGGATTTGATTAAAGACTTGATATATATCTTTAAAGTTATATAGCAAGATACCATTAACAGTCAATGTCCCCGTTTCCCCTATATAGATGCGCTCTCGCTCAATTAATTGAGTCTGTAGGATTTCTAGAGCCTGGTCAAAAGCTGTTAAATCTACAATCAAGCTGTTAATTTCTTCCTTAAGAGCATCCAACAGCAGAACTCCCAAAGCACGAGATTTAACTTCTACCTTGGAAGTATAAATTGATTGAAGTGCTTGCATAATCCCATTAAAATCTTCTTCAATCACTGCCTTTTTATTCAGTGGATTAAACTGTTTGGCATGATTGTCTATTTGTTTAAGTAGAACTTGCAATGCATTGGCAGCAGACTGTTCTTTGGGAAGAAAAATTTTCTGCCGTTCTTGGTCAAATTGATTACGATAATTATTAAATACTTCTAACAAGACTTCTAAAAATTGACGAACAAATTTAGGACCTCGGAAACGGTCTTCAATCATGTTATGGACAGTTTGGCGAAGTTCTTGCCTTTTTTGGGTTTTCAGTCTATTCAGGTTATCCCACATCTTTTGGAAATAATCACTCCAACGCCTCGGGTCGGAATCGTCATCACTAAAATGAGGGTTGTATTTCTCCTGTTCAACTGAGATAAAGCGTTGCAAATTCTCAAAGGGAATATTTAAATCGTTGCGACGCTTGCGTAAATTAGCTACCCAATCAGCTACTTCCTTGGTGTAGGGTTTCATGCTATTACCAAGACTGACGCTATCAAGAAGTTGATGCTGGCTGTCTGATTCAGCTAGATGGAGGCTAGGTAGAATTTCTGTTTGAACCAGATCTCGCATAGCTCCTGGAGCTGGTGTTGGATTTTCCCACCAAGTTACAATTTGCCCTGCTAAACGAGATGCACAAGCTTGAAGCACACGTTGGATAGGAAACTGAATACTAGCGAGTCCAAAGCCAATAAAATTCTGAGGATAACCAAGGGAGTCGGGACTTGCCCACTGTTTGCGGATATTGTCCCGCACCAGTTTTTTGTATTGACTAAATCCAGAACTGAAATCTAAAAATACATTTTGAGCCACCATTTCCAGCACTGAGTTTAGACTGGGAAGAGTGACTTTATCATTACTATTACCAACGAGATAGCAGAAATTGAAAGGTACGTCCTGGCTGCTTTGGGTGGTGATGCGGTCAGATGAGTTGCTGCTGTACTGACATTCAAAGCGGGTATCATTGCGGGAATAATGGTTGAGTTCCATTAAAGCCGCGTAGGCATTTGCAATCACACGATCGCCCAAAGAATGAAAATGCCCCAGGTAGGACTAGATAAGCTGATGTCTGAGGCATTGCTGAGGGGGGAACCCAATCACGCAGGTTATAAGCTAGGTCAAGCATCATCCCTGATCCCGTACCACCAGACAGGGAGCAAACAACAAAAATATTTACTCCTTTGTCAAGCTGTAGCCCCAATCGGTCTAGTAAGAGTTTCTCGTGACCAACAATCCTAGCTAAGGCATTACTGAAGCTATTTTTAATAGCTTGATAGTTGACGGAAAAGGCAAATTTTCCCAAAGAGCGAATTTGCCCTATCTGCCAAAGGGTTAATTAGCAGGCAAAATTTGCACTGTCAGTAGATCGAAAAGTTTTTTTCCAAGAAGCGATCGTAGCAGCGAAAATGTAGTGCCAGAAGAATCACCAATAAAATGGTAATTTGGGAAATTGTAACTGAATTGCGCTCACCCAAATTTCAGGAAATATTAGCCAATGCCTTACCTGACATCAGTAAGCGAAATCCATTCTCTTGTCGCTGAATATACCAAATCTAGAACTTTGTGGATAGATACAGAAGTAGCTGAATATAAAAGTCGCAATCCTAAACTGTCGCTGATTCAGGTATTAGATGACCCAACAGATTTGAGTGGCGATCGCATTTACCTTTTAGATGTACTCGAACAGCCTGATATCGTGACTGACTTTGTTGACAAAATTATGGTCAATCCGGCTATTGAAAAAGTCTTTCACAACGCCAGCTATGATTTGAAACTTTTGGGTAATAAGAAAGCCAAAAATATTACTTGTACTTTAGAAATGGCAAAAAAAATTCCTTACCATCTCTTGCCATCACCTAACTATCAACTCAAAACTCTAGCTACCGAACTTTGTCATTTCCAAAACATAGACAAAAAAGAACAAAACAGCAACTGGGGACAGCGACCCCTAACTGAAGAACAGATAGAGTATGCTTACCTAGACTGTATTTATCTTGCTCAAGTGCACCTGCGTTTGATAGAATTAACTGAACAAATCAACCTTGATCCCGCAACGGAAAATTTAACAGCACTTACGGCAAGATATACACAAATTGAGCATCAGTGGAAACTATTGAATTCAGAATTTGAGCATTTGCAAGAGCGAATCAAAAAAGCTATGCAAGCTCAAAATTTATCTGAAACCCCCGATTTTAAGCTTACTGCTTATGATCGCGCAACAGTGAAAGTCCCATTTACAGAACTAGTCAGGTTAGTACAAAACCAAGATATCGATTTAGATTTTCCCATAACACTGACACAAAAAATGCAAAAAGATTTAGGACAAAACCTCGAACAATTGTCTGTAGATATTGAAAAAAATACCTCATGGCGACTGACAACCAAAACCCAGGAAAGCGAACAAATAGAATAATGACATGAACTCGTAATTGCTCATTTATAATTACGAATTACGAATTACGAATTACGAATTACGAATTATTAAGTTGTAGTTAGTTATAGGGAATTATCAAAATGCGGTTATTTGAGCAAAAATTGACAGGGGTAGGAAGAGCCTTTGGCATAGCTGCACTGATCGCATTTGTAGTCATTGCCATTGTTTCTTGCAGTAAGAGCAAAGAGGTATTGGTGACAGAAATGAAAGTCACTCCTCCCAAGGCGCAATCTACCAAACCATCCAAAGCGAGTGACTTCTATACTCAAGGTCAGTACAAGCATATTAAAGGAGATTTTCAAGGTGCCATAACCGCTTACACTAAAGCAATTAGCCTAAATCCCAACTATGCTGCTGCATACAATAGCCGGGGACTTGTCCACTTCGAGATGGGAGACAAGCAAGCAGCGCTGGCTGATTACGAGGAAGCTATTCGCCTCGATTCCAGCAATGCTATTGCCTACAATAATCGGGGGGATGCTCGCGCCGATAAACAAGATATATACGGAGCAATACAGGATTACAACGAAGCCATTCGCCTTGCTCCCAACTACGCTCAAGCCTACAATAACCGGGGAAATGCCCATGCGGCACAGGAAGACAGAAACAAGGCTATAGAGGATTACAACGAAGCCATTCGCTTCGACCCCAAATTTGCAGCTGCCTACAATAATCGGGCAAATGCTCGCGCTAGTCAAGGAAACATCGAAGAAGCGATCGCCGACTACAACCAAGCCATTCGCCTCAACCCCAAATTTGCCGCAGCCTACAACAACCGCGCAAATGCTCGTGCTCGTCAGGGGGACAAAAAGGGAGCAATGGCGGACTTCCAGAAAGCTGCGCAAATCTTTCAGCAACAAAATAATCCAGGAATGTACCAACAAGTCATGAACAACATGAAACAGGTGCAGTAGAAAGTTAGGAGTGAGGAGTTAGGAGTTAGGAATTAAGAGTGAGGAGTTAGGAATTAAGAGTGAGGAATAAAAATTTATAACTCCTAACTTCTAACTCTTAACTCCTAACTCCTAACTCCTGTGCTTGTGGTTCAGTACTGAGTAGCGAAACGACAATTCCCACCAAAAAGGCTAGGGGAATAGTGACTAATCCGGGATTTTTCAGGGGGAAGGGTGCCGAGGCGTGTTTGAGCATAGTGACTTGAATAGTGGGTGAGAAATAAATCAGTATTAAAGAGGAGAATGTACCTACCAACATACTCGCTACTGCACCGTTGGTAGTAAACCGTCGCCAGATCATGGATAAAAACAACGCCGGAAAGTTGGCACTAGCAGCGATCGCAAATGCTAAACCCACCATATAGGCAACGTTTTGGCCTTTAAATAAAATACCCAACACCATTGCCAAGACACCTAGTAACATTGTGGCAAAGCGAGCTACCTTCAGCTGTTCTGTCTCGTCAGCACTTCCTTTGCGCATCACATTTACCCACAAATCGTGAGACAATGCCGCTGCACCCGAAAGAGTCAACCCAGCAACAACCGCCAAAATTGTGGCGAAGGAAACCGCAGCAATAAAGCCTAAGAAAGCATCACCGCCTAAAAATTGCGCTAAGATTGGCGCGGCCATGTTACCACCAGTGCCAATTTTCTTGATAGCATCTTGACCTACTAGCACCATTGCTCCAAAGCCCAGAATGAAGGTGAGTAGATAAAAAACGCCAATAAAAGCTGTAGCATATGTTACTGAATTTCGAGCGGCTTTGGCATCCGCTACAGTGTAGAATCGCATCAGGATGTGAGGTAGTCCAGCGGTGCCGAACATCAGTGACATTCCCAAAGAGATAGCATCTAAGGGATCAGAAACTTGTTTGCCTGGAGCCAATACGCCTGGATACTTAGCAGCAGCGGCGGCAAATAATGCTGTTGGGCTGAAGCCAAAATGTGCTAGTACCAAAATTGCTAACAATATAGTCCCACCCAGCAGCAGAATTGCCTTGATAATTTGTACCCAAGTGGTGGCAATCATCCCGCCAAAAATCACATAAGCCAGCATCACACAACCCACGATGACAACGGCTAATTCATACTCAAACCCAAACAGTAGCTTGATGAGTTCGCCAGCACCTACCATCTGGGCAATTAAGTAAAAACTGATCACCGCCAGGGTACCAATAGCGGCTGCTATTCTCACTGGCTTCTGCCGCAAACGATAAGCCACCACATCAGCAAAGGTGTACTTGCCCAAATCACGCAGTGGTTCTGCAATCAAGAACATCACAATGGGCCAGCCCACCAAAAAACCGATAGAATAAATTAAGCCGTCGAAGCCATTGAGTGCCACAAGCCCAGTAATGCCTAAAAAGCTAGCGGCGCTCATAAAGTCCCCCGCCAAGGCAAGCCCATTTTGCAAAGCACTAATATTACCGCCAGCTGTATAGAAGTGTGCCGTACTTTTGGTCTGCCGTGCTGCCCAGTAGGTAATCCCTAGGGAAGTAGCAACAAATACCATGAAGAAAGCGATCGCCAGTGGGTTGAAGTGACCAAGACTAGTAAGGTTCACCTCAGCCAACGGCTGAACATACCATAAATTATTCATGAAATTGTTAATTGTTGGTTGTTGGTTGTTGGTTGTTAATTGTTAATTGTTAATTGTTAATTGCTAATAATTTTCCCCATTCCCCATTCCCCATTCCCCATTCCCCATTCCCCTTTATTCGCGTGAAAGTTCAGCAATTTTGTGGTCGTAATTGTTATTTGCCCAGCGCACGTAGATAAAAATTAATATCCATGCAGAGATAATTACCAGCGATCCTAGTAAAATACCAAGGCTGAGGCCTGGAAACACTAATGATCCCAACAAAGGCTTATTGAACGCAATCAGCAGGATGAAGCCAAAGTAGATAAACATCATGGCTCCACTAAGTATCAGGGATATCCGCCAGCGTTCAGCAGCAAGAGCCTGGAGAGCTTTGGTGCGATCGTTCATGGTGTTTGGTTCGAGAAGATAGGTCAGATTTTCTCACCCAATCCATCTCATGTAAAATCTTCTTCAGAATTCTTAGTAAATTTCTTTGTTTATAAGTTCAAAAAAATACATAAGCGGCAAGATACACCCATTCATCAGATTTTCAAGGTGCGATCGCTGCTTTGCTTAAGACAATCTCCTATACCCTCGCCAAGGAGTGACTTCGAGTATGCCTTGCTTAGTAAACACCACCTGAAAATGGACAATCGGCTCACCTGTTGCTGCGGGTCGTTTCACAAGCTTGTAGAGTAAGTCATTTTTCGCGGTGACGAGAGTTGAGTTACTCACATCTGGTTTGACGGATTTATAAGCCAAAATCGCTCCATCACCAGCCACTCCCACACGGTAAACTAAATTTTCTTCAGATTGGTCCGGCTGTTGCCAAGCTTCATGAATTTGGTCGTAAACTTTCCGAGTCAAAGAATAAAGGTCTTTGGAATTGATCATCTCTGGTTGCGTAAACAGAAGCGCCTCTAACTCTGAAACAGAAGGTAATGACGGCGTGGCAGCTTTGGAATGTGAAGATACTTGCCAAATCTTGATAGTCTCGTCCGCACTTCCACTCGCGAGGGTATTACCAAGAGGATTGAAAGTAACAGACCAAACCCCTTTATTATGCCCCGAGAGAGTGCGTAGCAACTCCCCAGTCTCAGGATTCCATAACTTAATTGTCCGGTCATAACTGCCACTGGCGATTGACTGCCCATCAGGGCTAAAAGCCACAGACCAAACTGCGTTATTATGTCCGACGAGGGTATGGAGCAACTCCCCAGTCTCAGGATTCCATAACTTAATTGTCCGGTCATAACTGCCAGTGGCGATTTGCTTTCCATCAGGACTGAAAGCCACAGACCAAATTGCCTTGTCATGCGCTGCCAAGGGAGTTTTCAATTTCCCTGTTTTCAACTGCCAAATCATCATTTGTCCGTCTTCAGTCCCACAGGCAAGAAGCTGTCCATCTGGGCTGATGGCGACAGATCTGACTGTGCCATTTTGGTTCAAAGTACGGATCACCTCTCCAGTCTGCACATTCCACAGCTTGACTGTCTGATCCCAGCTACCGGAGGCTAAAATCTTCCCATCTGGGGTGAAGGCGACAGACTCCACATCGTCTGCATGTCCTGAGAAAGTGCGAATCAGTTCGCCAGTTTCCAAATTCCACAACTTAATCCGGTGATCCCAGCCACCACTGGCAAGGATATGTCCATTAGAACTGATGGCGAGGGATTCAACTGCATCGGAATGACCATTAATGCTGTGGAGTAATTCACCAGTATGCAGATTCCAAATCTTAATGATGCCATTGTAACTACCACTGGTTAAAGTTTTGCCATCTGGGCTGATGGCGATGGCATAAACCCACGCTGAATGTCCTTTGAGAGTTCTAGAAGATTTAGAAGATATAGAAGCTGGTGCAAGGATCTGTGATTGTGAAAGCGATGTAGACCAACTAAACCCAAAAACAGTCGCTATTGTGGTGATCGCGAACACTACTGAAACTTTCCGCGAAAATATCTTTGACATCATAGAAAGAAACTCATAGGTAGAATCTATTCGGCAGATGTCACAAAACCCTGATGAGAGTGCTTTTTGCGCTCTAACTAGTACAGGTCGGCGTAAATAAGCCACCCATTTGAAATGTCTAAAACCCTGATAGTCACGGTAATTACGAATTACGAATTACGTAGAGGCGAGTGCGGTACTAGGCTTTGGATGCTTTCCTGTTAGTTTTTTGTTGTTTATCCTGGTGTTCAATCCAAAGTCGAATGAGAAATAAAACTATTATCCCGGTGATAGCAACAATTCCAACGGGTGTTAAATACGTCCAATGACCTGACATTTTGGCCCAAATATGCCAGGTTAAAAGAAACATGGCAAAGTAGGTAAGTTGATGCAACTGCTTCCACTTTTTCTTCAGTTTCTTTACACTCCAATCATTAGAGGTAATAGCCAGAAGTGTAAAAATCGTGAATGGTGTTACCCCTTGGACATAAATCAAAAATGTCTTCAGGTCAAAAAAGTCAAAATTTCTTTTTGTGACATATAGAAAAGCGTGTCCCAGAGTAAAAAAGAAAGCTATAATTCCCATAAGACGGCGATTTTTCAGCAGCCATCTAGGAATGTCAGTCTGTTTTGTGCTTGGCAAAACAATTCTTAGTATCGTGGGAAGTAATGTGGCTATATAACTAAATAGTGCCAACAATCCCAGAATATTAGCCAGCAATGGCATATCCATTGTTACCATGATAAATCTCCGATTTTCCCAACAACAGCTACACACTATCGGCTAAACAAAGAGCGATAGCTACCGATGCATCCTAATGAGTGAAATGACTTGACGCAATACTTCTAGTAAGAGGGCGATTTGCAAGGGAGGAAATGCTCCCTACGAGTACTGTACAGGAGTATGAGAGATGCCATTTTAAGCTTTACTCTCTTCTATTGAGTTAATACTTTTATCGATTTTTTTTGTAGATGCAACCAAGGTTTACGTATGCAAAAATCTCTTGTTTTAACAGTATAAGTTCAAAAAGCGAAAAATTCATCAAAAAATTAGCAAATTTCATCTAAAAAACATATGAATTTCTTTTCACCATTGCTAACTCAGGGATAAATCTCCTTATAATAGAAGTCCAATAGGTTTTAGATAAGCCTTCTTGTCCCTGGCTCAACACAACCTTATTGAGATATGGACCTCTAACTAGAGGAAATCTTCAATACCATATCTCGATATCTTTGTCAAGCTTTAGCAATTCGCCTTTCCTCATTCTGGGGTGATAGACGTAGGGTGGACGGGAGTGAGTTCCCCAGCATAACGATTAAAATCTTCTATAAGAAAAATGCAGGGCTATTTAATTCTCATTTAATCCGCCTGAGAATTTATTCTCAGGCTCATAGCAAAACTCGGATCTAGCCGACTATTAATCTAGGACTAGCCCTTTCAAGGTGAACCAAAAATCTGGAAAATTATGCCCGATTTTCAACATTTGATCTTCGTGTTCTTCGTGCCTTCGCGGTTCAAAAATATTTTTAAACCACGTTCGCGTAGCGTCTCCCCTTGGGAGAAGACGCGAAGAACACGAAGGAAATCCTTCTATTACGACTTGCACCTTGAAAGGGCTATAATCTAGGACTTACGCACAAGACAAATTGACCATCATGTGAGTAGCAAACTTGTTAAAATGATTTCCTTGCACTGCCTCGTTCCTGGGCTACTGCCTGGGAATGTGATCAAGGAGGCTCCGCCTCCCAAAAGAGCATTACAAGGCAGAGCCTTGTAACGAGGGATAATTCACAATTGTGTTTTTCTGTCAATGCGTAATTCCTACATCTTTCCAGTCCTCTGTGGACTAGCGATGTCTGACGACAAGCCGCGCAGCGTTTACGCCTATTCTTTTCTCATTTTCACTACTGGATTTCTTGTCTCATTTGTCAATGAGTAAGTCCTGTAATCAATACGGTTCTGAACTGTTTTCGTATCGATCACGAGAAATAATGCATCCTTGTTTCAAGCCCCTACATTGATGTATGGGGTCTTCTCCCCTGCTCCCTTCCCCCTGCCTCCTTAATCGCATCATCAATCTGCTGGATATGAAGTTGAAGACATATCCTAGTTACTTCCTCAGTCGCAGAGTTTTTTGATGGTCATCCCCGTCCGACATGGCTCTTTTGTGTGGTGATTTCTTCTGTAATCATTGTCCTGAAGAAATCGTTAAATACGTCAGATTAATTCGTAATTGATAATTCGTAATTCGTAATTACCCCATGCATGAATGCAGGGGCTTGAAATAATGTCGCAAAGCATTTTTTGTTTTCCAGAACGAAATTATTGGCTTTGACTTTCGTTACGAATTACGAATTAGTAATTATTCTGTCAACCTATGTAGACACGCGCCTCTGGTTGCGGCACGAAGTGCAATTTCCCTGTATTTGTATCAAGGTTGTTGTGAAACGATATCAGGACTCCCACGAAGTTGTTGAACGTTTGGTAAACGAGAACAGAGAAGGCGGTTCATCCAATTTTCAAAATAGCTTCGGTTTGCTTTTTGCTGATGGAGTACCGATGTATCTAATGGATAGGGTGAGAGTCCCTTGATGACAGATGTCATAACGCAGAACATGGATTTCTGGAAGCTGTGGCCAATTTGCACTCGCAAATTATCCTTGCCACGACGCGATCGCTGATAAAATTCAGACAAATAATTTGGCAGAAAATGACGCAAATCTTGCATCAGTAATGTAGGTGGAATTCCAGCACTACCCATTGGTAAGGGGTTGGCATAAAGAACACCATAGGTAAATTCAGATAACTCTTGGGGGATTTGGTGTGCTTGTGCGTTGTAGGAAACCGCACCAAAAAAGGGTGTACCTCGGAAAAGTATTGCCTCGAAATAAGGCACAGCTACATCTAGTAGAAACTCCAAACCAGCATTTTCTGAGATAATGGTGTGGAGTTGACCACGAATTTGAACAGCATAAGTAATCGGCAATTTTGCTTTCTCGATTAAACCACATTGGATGTGGTCTACAACTTGGGGAATAGAAGTGATTTCCTG
>JADQBA010000053.1 GCA_016903675.1 Stigonema ocellatum SAG 48.90 = DSM 106950
TTACAACATTAACTGGGGTTTAACTAGAAATAAAGCAGACAAAACTTATAGCTTCAATGCCTTGGGACGCAACAGCTAAACTCAAGGCTTAATCAATGGAGCGCTCTTGAGAAGCTCATGCAGCTTCTTCCTCAGCTTGAGAAAACCTGTCTCGATTGCCAGAAAACTGGCTTTTTGGAATCCACTCCAGCAGCTCACCTGGTTGAACCTGATAAGTATCACAGATTTTACTCAGAACTGTGGATGACGGCAACTGTTCATGGTTGTTGTACAAGTCATACGCTGTTCTTTGTGCTATCCCTACATCTTTCCTGAATTGGTAGGGTGTGATTCCTTTTTCTTGCAGAAATTGCTTGATTTTATTTTTCACTGACACGTCCCAACTCCTATGTAGCTGATAATATCATCTAAATACTACTACTAACAAATTAGCATAACTCATACAAACAACTGTTTACCATAACTAAATGATATTACTAACTAGTTGCAATATTGCTAACTAGTTAGTAATATAGATTTAGCTCAAAAGGTGACGCCCCGTCTGCGAAACTAAGCGCCACATTATGCCCTTACCAAAGATAAGGAAATCTAAATCTATGCTACAACATTCTCATCTCGTCATCATTGACGAGCAAACCCGAAGCGCAAGCCGAGCTTTCTGCATACATCGAGCCTCTTGCCCAAAAGATAGTACCTGAGCCTGAAATTCAATTCATTGACCAGGAAGGCTTCTACAACTACGAGCCACAAACTGCTTTGTAAGACCATTGCCACTATCACCCATGATTGCGCTACAATCATTCATTTCCAAAACTTTGTGGTTTACCGTGAATAGGAGTAAGTTTTTTGATTGAGATTATTAGAGTTCGTGCGACACCAGAGCAAATTGAGCAGATGCTACTTGAGTTAAAGTTTTATATCAAGGTAGCGGTAGATATTGAGCGTCGGATTCTGGCTGGTGGAGGTGAAATGCACTTTTACTGTGAACAAGTGTTGCTAGAAGATGGCAGTCAGCAGGAGGACATATGGGCCGCTAGTTTTAGACCAGACACACAACGGATAATCTATGAGTCTATGGTTAATCTCCGTCCTCGACAGAATCGTTCAATGGAAATTATGGACGTTAAGATTAGAGAAATTGTTGCCGAAATTATTATGGAGTTTTTGGGATGAATAGTGGCTTAACTTATGAGCAAGAAGCCTTTGTGCTTGAGAGTATCCCTGTTAGATTGGGAAAATTGGCAACTAATCTAGCACGGATTAAGTCTTCTATGAGTGACTCGAAACATGAGGATGTGGTCAAAAGCCTGATTAGAGAGACTATGTATTTTCTGGAGTGGATCGCCCCAGATCTAGATATTGACAATGCTTTTGAGTTAGCTTCTTTAGGAAGGTTTCTCACCCGCTGGCTGTTTAACTGGGAACAAGCCTGGAATAACATAGATGCTAAAAACCAGATTCTTCAAGAGCTTGGTATTTGGTCAGACAGTGTTTTGCAAATGTCAACATTACCAGCTGTACAACAATCCTAACTTTTCAAGCAGAAATCTGGGATGGTCGGAGTGCTATCTCCGCTATCAACCGGGTAATGGCAGAAGTGGTCATGATGATGCCTAAGTCGCGGATCAACAATACTGACATATCCTCGGGATTGGCTCAAGCACTATGCAGGCTATTACAAGCCACTCGAATGAAGTTTTGTAACGAAAGGGCAGCTTTGGCATAAAACTGGTACGCCAGAACCGAGAAGTAAATGGATGTCGCTTTGGCACCAATCACAAAAATCTCCGCACTGTTAAATTATCAGGCGGGGGTTTCTTTGACGAACACTAATTGTGGTTTACTCAAGTAAGAGTGCAACTGCTGCTAGAGCTAGGGGGGTGCAATGTCCGGGATAAGTACTCGTAGTCGCTGGTTCTTAGGGATGGCAATGGGTGGTGCTCTAGCATTGTCTGCTAATTGCGCCCTAGGACAGGTTAAGCCGATACCAGATAATACCTTGGGTTCTGAAAATTCTGTTGTTACACCCAGTGTAATCAAAGATGTCCCTAGTGACCAGATCGATGGTGGGGCAATTCGGGGAAGAAACCTTTTCCACAGTTTTCAGGAATTCAACATTGATTCTAGACGAGGAGCCTATTTCACTAATCCTGCTGGAATTGAGAACATTTTTAGTCGAGTGACGGGGGGTAATGCCTCCAAAATTTTCGGAACGCTCGGTGTATTGGGTAATGCCAACCTGTTCTTGATTAATCCTAATGGCATCATATTTGGACGTTTTTCCAGTCTGGATGTGAGAGGCTCGTTTGTGGGAACTACAGCCAATGCAATTCAATTTGGTAATCAGGGTTTTTTCAGTGCTACCAATCCAGAAGCACTCTCTCCATTACTGACAATCAATCCATCGGCATTATTATTCAATCAAATTGTGAGGAGTGCATCGATTCAAAACAGTTCAACAGCGCCAGCAGGAGTTGCACCAACAGGTTTAAATGCATCAGGTTTACGTGTTCCGGATGGTAAAAGTTTACTGCTAGTTGGTGGCGATATAACGATAGATAACGGAAGATTAAGAGCCTACGGTGGTCTAGTTGAATTAGGAGGATTGGCTGCGACTGGAACAGTTGGACTTGGTGTAAATGGCAATAATATCAGCTTGAGTTTTCCTACTGACAGTACCAGAGCATCGGTATCTCTAATCAATGGAGCTAACGTTACTGTCTCGGCGGATGGTGGCGGCAGCATTACTGTCAATGCTAGTAATCTAAACATTACAGGCGGTAGTAGTTTGATTGCTGGTATTGGACAAGGGTTGGGGTCTGTTGGGGCAAAGGCTGGTGATATTACACTTAACGCTACTGGAGATATAAAGATTGATGGAAGTGGTATCACCAATAATGTTCAACAGCAAGGAATAGGCAATGGGGGTAACATTACTTTATCAACGAATTCCCTTTCTCTTACCAATGGCGCTCAATTACAGGCTGTTACCCTTGGGCAAGGCGATGCTGGGAATGTAATTATCAATGCGACCAATAGTGTTTCCTTAGATGGTCGTAGAAGTGATATCTTTAGTACTGTAGGAAGTGCGTATGATAGCCCGGAAAATGCTATCAAAGGCAATGGGGGCAATATTCAAATTACAACACCTCAACTTTCTCTTACCAATGGTGCTCAACTACAGGCTAGCACCTTTGGGCAAGGCGATGCTGGGAATGTAATTATCAATGCGACCAATAGTGTTTCCTTAGATGGTAGTTACACAAATATTAATGGTCAATTTCTCCCCAGTGGTATCTTTAGTAGTGTAGGAAATGTTTATGATAGGCCGGAACAACGTAATGCAACCAAAGGTAATGGGGGCAATATTCAAATTACAACACCTCAAATTTCTCTTACCAATGGTGCTGAACTGATAGCTAGCACCGGTGGGCAAGGCGATGCTGGGAATGTGACAGTGAATGCACTCGATGCTGTTTCCCTTGCAGATGCTGCCATCTTCAGCACAGTGGAATCTGGAGGTGTAGGTAAAGGTGGCAATATCAATATCAATGCTGCAACCCTATCATTAAAAGATGGCGCTAGACTTGAAGCCTCAACCCTTGGACAAGGGAATGCAGGCACAATCAAAGTTAATGCTGCCCAAGACGTCACCATTTCTGGCAAAAGTTCAAATCTTAACAGTGGATTGTACGTTGACTCCCAAAGTAAGACGGGTACTGCTGGAGATATTATCGTCACCTCACCTAGAGTTACCCTAGACAACAGTGGAATACTCAACGCCAAATCTGAATCAGGTAACGGTGGTAACATCAACTTACAAAGTGATTTACTCATAATGCGTCGTGGCGCTCTTATCTCTACTACCGCAGGCATGTCACAAGCTGGTGGTAATGGTGGCAATATCACGATTAATGCTACTAACGGTTTCATAGTCGCTGTCCCGAATGAGAATAGCGACATCACCGCCAATGCTTTCAATGGCTCTGGTGGTAGCGTTAAAATCAATGCTACTAATATTTTTGGTATAACACCACGTAGTCGAGAAGACTTGGTAAAACTGTTGGGAACGAACGAAGCAGCCGAACTAGACTCTCAGCGGCTGCCTACCAGCGATATTACGGCAATTTCCCAGACTAGTCCTACTTTAAACGGTACTGTAACCGTTAACAATCTCGGTATTGACCCAACTCAAGGCTTAGTCAACTTGCCAGTCATACCAGTTGATACCAAGGTGGCACAGGGCTGTTATGCTGGTGGCACTCAAGCAAAAAGCGAATTTATTGTCACTGGACGTGGCGGCTTGCCCCCTAACCCAGGCGAACCCCTTAGCACTGATGCCGTAGATGTAGGTTTGGTAACTCTCAACCACGGCAGTGATAACCGCAAAAGTGCAACTCATAGCCAAAAACCCACTCCCATAAGAACACCCATCGTACAAGCTACTGGGTGGACGAGAAATGCTAAAGGTGAGGTAGTCTTGACAGCAGATGCGTCCAATGTCACACCTCAAAGTCCTAGGTTGAACCCTCAATCTTGTCACGGCGTACAGAACAATTAGCATTATTCAAGCGGTTGCTGTGTGGAACCCACAGTTGGGAAAGCCTAGACGCTCATAGTTCGGCGTGTGCCTAAGCATTGCTCCTGAGAATCACCACGATATATAGGCGATCGCTTTCGTGCTTCACGCTTGCCCAGAGTGCGATCGAGAAGGGGTAGGGTCGAACAAGCGACAAAAACGCACAAGTGTAGCGGCAATACGGTTCGGTTAAAGGGGTTTGGTCCAAGGGGAAAGGCTTGAATTTACCCCTTTGTGTGACCGCAACAGAGGAAGATGGATGCTTAACCCAACCCTACAAAGCTACAAAAGACCAACCATGTGCAGCAAACCGCGACCGGTCATCAGCTCAATCACTAAGGCAATAAAGCCCAGCATGGCGATCCGACCATTCCAAACTTCCGCTGAGGTGGTCATACCCCATTCCCAGCTTTCTGGGGGATACATTTTGACCTTTTTCTTTATTTGAGTGACTTGTGAGAGCTTGAGGCTGGGGGATTGGAGGGCATCCAGAACTAGGTCTGCTAGTGCTTTAATAAATACTGGGTGAGTGTTAGGAGCGGGTACGCGCCGGAAGTTGTGAATTCCTGATTCTTCTGCTAATTCCCGATACTCAATATCAATTTCTTGTAGTGTCTCGATGTGTTCCGAGACAAAACTGATGGGGACGACGACCAAGTCTTTCACGCCTTTAGAGCCTAGTTCCTTGATGGCATCTTCTGTATAGGGTTGGAGCCATTCTACTGGACCTACGCGACTTTGGTAAGCTAGGGTGTAGTAATTCTGTCGATTGAGGTTCTGCATAATTAGACGAGTGCATTCCTCAATTTCTTGCTCGTAGGGGTCGCCTGCTTCTTCAACGTAGCTTTTGGGAACGCCGTGAGCACTGAAGAAAATATGAGCCTCATCGGAATTAGGAAGCTGACCCAGTTCTTGGGCTATGAGATCCGTCATGGCTTGTACGTAGCCCTGTTGTTTATGCCATGAAGGAATGACGGTGTAATCGATGCTCTGAAGTTTTGAGTCTTGTTTCCAAAGTTTTTCTAACAGCCGGAAGCTAGAGCCACTGGTGCTGATGGAAAATTGTGGATAAAGGGGTAGAATAACAAGGCGTTCGATTTTGTCTTGGGTAATCTTGGCGATCGCCTCTTCGGTGTAGGGATGCCAATAACGCATTCCCACATAAATATTGGCTTCTTGTCCCAAGCTACCCAGTTGTTCTTTCAGGGCTTCTCCTTGAGCTTCGGTGATGCGTCGCAGTGGAGAACCACCTCCGATTTGCTTGTAGTTTTCTTGAGATTTTTTAACCCGCCGTGAGGCAATTAACCAAGCTAGGGGTTTTTGCAACCAGGGAAAGGGTAGGCGAATAATCTCCGGATCAGAAAACAGGTTATAAAGAAACGGTCCAACATCATCTAATTTATCTGGACCACCAAGATTGAGTAATAAGACGCCTACACGACCCATAACAGTAAAAGTCCCCCAACCTTTTCAGGTTTTTTTACTAATGTTCACAATATATCTTTATTAAATATATAAGTTAAAGGTAAGGAAAGACGCAGTGGCTACAATTTTCCGAGATTTGAGTTACCGTTACCAATGGTTTTATGATGGAATCTCCCGCCTAGCAGCCTTGAGCGTAGGCGGAGAAGCACATTTCCGACAGCTAGCTTTACAAAAATTAACAATCCATTCAGAGACTAAGGTTCTAGATTTGTGTTGCGGTAGTGGTCAAGCAACGCAATTTTTGGTGAAATATTCACAAAACGTAACAGGGCTGGATGCTTCTCCCTTGTCCATGAAAAGGGCTAGAGAGAATGTCCCTAGTGCGTCGTATGTGGAAGCCTTCGCAGAGGAGATGCCTTTTGCCGACAACCTGTTTGATATAGTACATACTAGCGTAGCACTTCATGAAATGGAGCAACAGCAACTGCGAAAAATTCTTAAAGAAGTCTACCGGGTGTTGAAGTCGGGCGGGGTGTTTACCCTCGTTGATTTTCATACACCTACGAATCCTATATTTTGGCCTGGGCTATGGCTGTTTTTGCTGTTGTTTGAAACACACACAGCTTGGGAACTACTGCAAACTGATTTAGTCAGTTTATTGGCGGATACTGGGTTTGAGGTGGATGACCGCTGGTTGTATGCTGGTGGGAGTTTGCAGGTGATACAGGCTGTGAAAAATGGCTGATAGCCAATAGCTAATAGCTATTGACAGTGAACTACTTCACTTGTGTCACCCGCCAGCTAAGTTTCAGGTTAACCCAAAAGTTCCAGACGGTGGCAACAGCGATCGCAATTAAGTTAGCAACGTAACGGTTAGCAATAATGTAATTAAACACCAGATTCAAGATCAGCACATTCAACACCAGTCCAGCAAGGCAAATCAGGTTGAATTTTACAAACCGCTTTATGCGCTGACGCCATCCTTGCTGTTGCATGCTGACATCAGCAAAAGTCCAACTGTCATTCCAGAAGAAATTATTAAGAATCGCAGTTTCACCAGCAATGATTTTACTCCTCGTCAAGGGCAAACCTAAAGTTGTGGGGTCACTGAGCAAGTAAAGCATCGTCATATCCACAAAGACTCCACTCAGTCCCACTAAGCCAAAGCGGAGGAAGCGATCAATGGGGAATTTGATGCGTTGGCGGATGCGTCCCAATTTACCTGTGGAAACCCGCAAGCGCACTAAATGCTGTAGATATTCTATATATTGCTTCCATGTAACCTTACTTTCACCCTCTTGACGTTCACTGAACACGTAGCCGACTTCAGCTATTTGCCGCACGTTTCCTCGACCGATCACCTCCAACAAAATTTTGTATCCTACAGGATTGAGGGTTGCACCAACGATCGCACTCCGGCGTACCATAAAATAACCACTCATAGGGTCTGAAACCCTCCCCAGTACTCCTGGTAAGATGACCAATCCCAATGTTTGAGCACCACGAGACAACAAACGCCTGACAAAACTCCAACTACTTACCCCACCACCCTCTACGTGACGACTGGCGACTGTCAAATCTGCTCCCTGTTCAATATTATGTAACATTTGCAACAAGACATGGGGTGGATGCTGTAAATCGCCATCAATCACTCCCAAAACACGCCCTCTTGCTACTTGCCACCCGCGAATCACCGCAGAGGAAAGTCCCCGCTCATGTTGGCGTCGCATCACGCGCAACTGAGGGTATTCTGGCATCAGGGACTGTGCAATTTCCCAAGTACCGTCTGGACTATCATCGTCTACCACAATCAGCTCATAGTCTCCTGGAAAAGTCTCATCCAGCAACCTAGTTAATATGCTGACGATTTTTTTGATATTTCCCGCCTCTTTATAAGTGGGAATGACTAGAGAAAAGTAAATGGGCTGCTCACCTGCACCTAGTGTAGTAGGAGGCAATTCCAATATCCGTAATGGCTCGGTGGGCACTGGTAAAAGTGAATTAGGTTCCATGATACTCATGAAGAAACGACTATGTGGGAAGACATCACTTTTAGTAATTATGCTTGAAGATAGGTTCTTATGGTTTTTTACCAACAAATATTTGGTAATTATTGTTGACATTTACTACTAAAGGCGTATATCAAAAGCAAATGTTTCATTTTATACATTTTTTCCCTGAGAGAAAATTCATACTAAAAGCCCTAACAACAAGCGTATTGAGCTATAAATAATAATGAAAAGCCCTTCAAATTTATTACTTAAACTTTCTCGGCGTCTGTTTGAAAACTCACATATTCAAGAGAGATTTGTTAATAATTTAACTCATCCTCAAACTTTCCATCCCTGTATTCTATGGTGTCAGAAATCGCCAGAATCTTCTCCTTTTGAAGTAGAAACACCATTACCTTGGCAACCCGAATTTATAAATCGTTTATCATTAGGACAAAAACCCGGTCAACATCCCCTGCACGAAAAAGGATATTTTTATTGTTTAGATTTTTCTTCTGTGTTTGCTGCTTCTACTTTGTTAACAGTTCCCAGTTCTGTGAATTTAGTTTTTGATATGTGTGCTGCACCCGGAGGAAAGAGTATCTTTGCGTGGAAAGCTTTGCAGCCTAATTTGCTCATAAGTAATGAAGTCATAGGCAAACGTCTGGGAATGCTAATTTCTAATTTAAAACGTTGCCAGATAAAACCTGCTGTTGTCGTTAGTAGAGATTCAAGTATTTTAGCAGAGATGATGCCATTATCTAGTAATGTAGTTATAGTTGATGCTCCTTGCAGTGGGCAATCGTTAATTGCTAAGGGTGAAAAAGCACCTGGATGTTTTCACCCAACTGCTATTAATAAAAGTGCAAATCGGCAAAAAAGAATTATAGCAAACTCGGCTCAAATCGTCGCACCTCAAGGTTATCTTGCCTATATGACTTGCACTTATTCGCCTGAAGAAAATGA
Organism: Stigonema ocellatum SAG 48.90 = DSM 106950; assembly: GCA_016903675.1. Lineage (GTDB taxonomy): Bacteria > Cyanobacteriota > Cyanobacteriia > Cyanobacteriales > Nostocaceae > Stigonema > Stigonema ocellatum. The sequence continues at coordinate 8,962 of JADQBA010000053.1, forward strand.
GCAGGTTGCTGAATGGCTATTGGAACGCTTTCCTCAGTTTCAGGCAGTTGAGATTAATCATTTAAAAGACTATCAGTCCCATTTAACGACTATACCTTGTTACCGGATGTTTCCTCAACATGGGTTAGGTGCTGGCGCTTTTACTATCCTTTTTAAAAATACCAATCAGGGAGAAGCTAAAAAAGTAGATTTGGATGTTTTGTCTAAGGTGTGGGTTAGTTTGTAGAGGAATATAGCAATCCTATTTAAGATCCGGACAAGGGGAACAAGGGGGACAAGGAGGACAAGGGGGACAAGCCGCTACGCGGAAATTCAAAATTAAAAAGTCAAAATTCAAAACACTTTTGACTTGTTACCTTAGCTTTTGACTTCCCCAAAGGGGCGGGGGGACAAGGGAGAGGTGTTTGTAATTCCTGCACGGATTGCTGTAGCGTCAAATCTAATTTCCCCTACACCCCTACACCCCTGCACCCCTACACCCTTTCTTTTTCCAAGATGGGTTGGGTGGAATGTGTAATTATTTCGTGTTCCTTGTAGCCTGTCTGTTCGTCAAGGGTTCTAAGGAAGGTAAATTTTTCACTCATACCAATAACTATTTCGGCGGTTGTGTAGATAATGCATCCATCACTGAGATGTCCACCGATGGTTTTGCCTTGTTGATCTGAAATAGCAATATGTAGATGTACGCCTGTGGTTGCTATTGTACCGTTGAGGGAAAGAATTTCAAATTTGTCGCTTAATACTGTACTGATGTCTTGATTAGCAAAGCGAATTGTTGCTTTTTTTAGGCTACCTATGGCAGTCAATATAAATCCGGCTGTGATGTTTTCCTTTTCAGCAAAGTTCTGTAAACTTTGTCTTAAATCTTCGTTGGATTTTAGTCTGATAGCAAAAATTTCCATTGGTCATTAGTCGTTGTAGAGATGTTGTATGCAACGTCTGGACATTAGTCATCTCCAAAAAACAATGTAGAGACGCGATTAATCGCGTCTGGTGGGTAGTACACAACGCACAATTAATTTCTGGAGATGTCTATTAGTCATAAATAATGACTAAGCACAGTTTACTCGAGTAATTATACTGAACCCATAGCAGGATAGCAATTCATAAAATATATCTGAATACTTCTAAAATGCAGAATATGCCAATCCTAAATGAGTTACAAACACCTCCCCCTTGTCCCCCCGCCCCTTTGGGGAAGTCAAAAGCTAAGGTAATAAGTCAAAAGTGTTTTGAATTTTGACTTTTTAATTTTGAATTTCCGCGTAGCGGCTTGTCCCCCTTGTCCCCCTTCTCCCCCTTGTCTCCCTTCTCCCCCTTCTCCCCCAAGTTCGGATCTCAAATAGGATTGCTATATGCCAGGACTACCGCTTCAGTGTAAAAATTTGAAAGAACAAGTTGAGTCAATATCACAACTTTTACATCAAGAACCGTCTTTGCGTTCTTACGACACGACATCTGTGGAAACTTCTTTAGGTAAAGCAATTTCCCCGAAGTTTGAGATTGTGTTTGCGGGTGCGTTTAGTGCGGGTAAATCTATGCTGATTAATGCACTGCTAGAACGGGAATTGCTGTACAGTGCAGAGGGACACGCTACTGGGACGGAATGTAAAATTGAGTATGCTGAACCAGATAAGGAACGAGTTGTTTTAACGTTTTTAAGTGAAGTAGAGATTCGAGAACAAGCGGTTTCTTTGTGTCGGCAGTTGGGATTTACGATCGCAGTTAACATCAACCAACAAGATATCATTAACCAGTTATGGCAAGAGTGTACAGACATTATTAAGCAGGAGGGTGGTGAGAGTAAATCGGGACGGGCGAAACAGGCGAAGGCGTTGATATTGTTGCTTGAGGGATATGTGGCAAATCGCCAACACATCTACACGGTAAATAATGCTACATATTCCATGGAACAATTTAATTTTTCCAATCTCAAGGAAGCTGCTGGTTATGCGCGTCGTGGAAGCAATAGTGCTGTTTTGAAGCGGATTGAGTATTACTGTCATCATCCTCTGTTGCAGGATGGTAATGTGATTATCGATACACCTGGTATTGATGCGCCAGTGGAAAAGGATGCACAACTCACTTACGCTAAAATTCAGCACCCTGATACTTCAGCGGTGGTGTGTGTGCTGAAACCTGCTTCAGCAGGTGATATGACGAAGGAAGAAACAGAACTTTTGGAGATGATGCGGGGGAATCCGGGGATACGCGATCGCGTATTCTATGTCTTTAACCGCATTGATGAAACTTGGTACAACACTCAGCTACGACAACGCCTGGAAGATTTAATTAGCAACCAGTTTCAGGATAACACTCGGGTTTTTAAAACCAGTGGCTTGCTAGGATTTTATGGCAGTCAGATTAAACAGACAAGTGGAAAAGATAGGTTCGGTTTAGATTCTGTCTTTGCGGAAGGTGTCAAAGGTTTGGATGGTAGGGAGGAAACGCCGCAGTTTGTCTATGAATTTCTTCGATACTGTACTATTTCTGGCAAGCTATCCGCTAGTAAGTTCCGTATTTCCGTTGACAACGGTCCTGCAAATGAAAACTATGCCAGGATTTTATCGGAACAGGGATCATTTCTCATTAACCAAATTATTCAAGATAGCGGTATTGAGGAATTTAGAACTGCCATCACCCGTTATCTTACGGAAGAAAAGCGTCCTCAATTATTTAAAAACCTTGCAGATGATTTGGAAGATATTTGTATTAAGCTGAAAAAACATTATCAGACGGTACAACGAGAGTTAGATAGTCAGCCGCGAGAAATTGAGGCGATGAAGGCGCAGGAGTTGCAACGCCTTAACCAGCAGTTACAGCAGGTTGGTAACGATTTTCATCAGCACCTTGCAGAAGAAGTTAATAAAGTTATTAATAATAGCTGTGATACTTTTGAGGCAGATTTTCGTCAATTGCAATCACGGATGATTCGCCGTTTGGATGAGTTGCTAGATACTTTTTCTGTTGCTGATGTTTATCGATGTGCAACTCTCAGTCATCCTCGCAATGCGACTGCGCCTTTAATTGCCATTTTGGTAGAGGCGTTTTATTATTTGGCGAATCAGTTGGAAGATATTTTAGTAGAGTCTTCCCAGAAAGTGATTACCAATTTTTTCCTACGGTTACTTGAAAAGATTCGCAAGTCGGAATACTATCGCCAGTTGTATCGCTTGCTTGGCAATGATGGTGGTATTGAGAAAGAGTTCAAAGTATTAGAAACAGCAGTGACTCAAGCTTTGGTGAGTGCAGCGCGGGTAGAATGCGATCGCTTTGTAAGAGAAAGCCCCCGATTTTACGATGAAGGCACTTTTTCAATATACCATTTTCGTCAAACATTGCAGCAAACTTCCCAAGGTTACGACTGCGAAAACATGGTGGAAGCAGAATCGGCAATTAGGCAGTTACTCAAATTGGATTTTGAACCAAAAGTTTCTCAAACCATTCGCAGAACTTTCCGTCAAACCATCAACCAAACCCTAAAAACTCAGTTTTTACCTATGGCGGATAGGCAAGCCGATGAAATTTTGCAGCAGTACCCTCATGCGCGTGCTTATTTAGAGCAAACTCTTGAGAAAGAAGCTGAGGAAAAAATTATTAGTAATCGGCGATCGCTGAGTGTAATTGAACAAAAGATTACGGCGTATAATTCAGCAGTTACTGCTATCAATAGCTGTTTACAGGCGATTGGTTTGTATGAGCGTTTATTGCCTGTCATTGGACAGTTTGATACAGATGTTGTTAATTTTACCACATCTAGTAACAGTATTGTTGAGCCAAATAGCATAGTTACAGCCGTAGAAGTCTAGCCATTCCTCGTTCCCACGCTCTGCGTGGGAATGCTTACCCAGAGGCTCTGCCTCTGCTTTAACCCACATATATTGTACATGAAACAGCAGCCCAGTAACGAGAAAAAAATGACTACTATATGCGTTTATCTACGGATGACGATCAAATGATTACTAAGGATGATTAGCAAAAGAATATTAAGTCTATGTAGGGTGGGCAGTGCCCACCAAAACCCGGATATGGTGGGCAGTGCCCACCCTACACCTGCGTGGGAATGCTTACCCAGAGGCAGAGCCTCTATCCCCCACATAGTTTATTATATCGAATCCGGTAGCATGTCAATGGTAAGAAAAATTACACAAATAATTTCACAAATAGAGGTTAATATGAAACAAAACTTTTGCCCACAAAACTGTGACATCCTTGATGTTTTTTCATCTACAAATAAGGTATTTAAAATCAGTCAGTTCCAGCAAGCAATCAGAGAAGCATTTGGGGGAGTAGTAGCAAATACACTATATGCTTTCTTAAAAGACAAAGGAGTTGAAATAGACACGCGCCAAGGGTTTGAGGAGGGTGTAGATTGTGAAGTCCTCAAAGTTGGTGGTAAAGGCTGGCAAAAAGGAAAATTTAGAATCACAGCTACTCTACAATTTATCCCTGATGAACCAGAAATTGAACAAACACCAGAAATAACCCAACCCGAATCGCCTCTTGACGATATTCGCCGGATAATAAACGAAGCCACCACATGAGCAAAACTCCGCGAATTCCCATCCCAAAAGAAGTCAGAAAATACGTATACCAACGTGACAAATACCATTGCCAAAGCTGCGGGAAAACTCACCTAGACACCGACCTTACCATCGACCATATCATCCCCCTTGCCCGTGGCGGTACAAACGATATCAGCAACCTGCAAACCCTCTGTTTCACCTGCAACCAGCGAAAAACCCACCACATTGACCCCCGCTTTCGGCGTCATTTTGATATTTAACCAAAGCGAGACACAATTGCGGTTGGTGAAGTTTTGTTAAGAAAATGGAGGATCGTACCGCAACAGTTGTCCTAATGATACCTGAATCGTGATTTACTCGTGAATAGTTCTGCATAATTTGGGTTTCAAAGGAGACTGCAATGTCAGGGATGGGTGCTGTTTGGCGTCAGTTATTAGGGACTGTGATTGGTGGTGCTTGCGTTTTCTCTACAAATTGTGTAACAGCCCAGATTACACCTGATAGAACGCTACCAAATAATTCTAGCATCACAATTAATGGTAGTACATTTAATATCACTGGGGGAACACAAGCAGGACGGAATTTGTTCCATAGTTTTCAACAGTTCTCTGTTCCCACTGGTGGTACGGCCTCTTTTAATAATGGTCTCGACATACAGAATATTTTTAGTCGGGTGACGGGTGGGTCGCCTTCCAATATCGATGGAATAATTAAAGCAAACGGGACAGCAAATTTATTCTTCCTTAACCCGAATGGCATTGTTTTTGGGAAAAACGCCAGTTTGAATGTTGGAGGTTCATTCGTTGCTAGTACCGCCAGTAGTATAAAGTTTGCAGATGGCTTTGAGTATGGTGTAACTGCTCCTGGGACTCCACCTTTATTGACTATCAGTGTCCCAAGTGGCTTACAATTTGGGACCAATCCAGGAGAGATTCAGGTAATTGGTGATGGGCAGGGGTTAAGGTCAACAACTGACCTGATTGATACTACTGCTGGTCTACACGTGCAACCAAATCAAACTTTGGCTTTAGTGGGTGGTGATATAACTCTTGAGGGAGGAACGCTAAAAACGGCAGGAGGACGGATAGAACTTGGAAGTGTCGCCGGGAATAGTTTAGTTAGCCTCACACCGATAAACATTGGTTTTTCCTTAGGCTATGGTGGAGTACAAAATTTTGGAAACATTCAACTATCCAAACGAGCAGCAGTTGATGCTAGTGGAGAAGGTGGAGGCGATATACAGGTTTGGGGTAAGAACCTGACCCTCACTGATAGTTCTGAGATTGAAGCCAGTACTTTGGGAGCAAAACCGGGAGGCTCTTTAGTTGTAAATGCTCAGAATTCAGTACAGCTAATTGGTACTTCCTCTGATGGTCAGTCTCCCAGCGGCTTATTTGCTAAAGTTTACCCAAGTGCAACAGGCTTGGGGGGAGATCTGACAATTAATACTGGTCAATTGGTCGTACAGGATGGGGCACAAGTCGGTGCTGGCACTTTTGGCGCGGGCAACAGCGGGAATTTGACTGTCACCGCTGACTCGATACAACTAACCGGAGGTGGCTTGTTTGCTCAAGCTAATCCTGACTCTACAGGAGATGCAGGAAACTTAACCATCAAAACAGGAAGCTTGAGTGTTAAAGATAATAGTCGAGTATCAGTAAATACTCAGGGTGGTGGTAACGCAGGTAACTTAACTATTGAAGCTAAAAACGTGAGTGTCAGTCAAAGCCAAGTTACAGCTTCAACTTTGAGTACAGGAAATGCAGGAAATTTGACCGTGGATGCCACCGACGCAGTAGAACTGAGTGGAGAAATTCCTGGCACAGGTGGACAACCTGGATCTCCAGGTGGCTTATTCGCTCAAGTTGACTTAAACGGTGTGGGACATGGAGGTAATCTAACGATTAATACCAAACTATTGAATGTCAGTGATGGCAGCAAAGTACAAGCTGCTACTTTGGGACAAGGTGATGCAGGAAATCTCTTCATCCATGCAACTGATGTAAACGTATTCGAGACAGATAAACCTGGCTTCTTCACAGCAGAGATCAACGCTGGTAATTCACTAGGTCCTCGCACTGTAACGCCACCTAAAGGCAACGGAGGCAATTTAACGATTGAGACTGAACGTTTGAGTGTCAGAGGTGGTGGAGAAGTTACAGTTGGCACTTTCGGTAATGGGAATGCAGGAACATTACAAATTCACGCAAGTGAAAGGGTGGAAGTTGTTGGCACATCAGTAAATGGTCAACGTCATAGCAGAGTGAGTGCAGAGGTTGGAACACAGGGCGTAGGTAATGGAGGAGCCTTGGAGATTGAAACTGGACAGTTGAGCATTCGAGATGGGGGTATAGTACTTGTGAGAAGTCAAGGATTAGGTAATGCAGGTAATTTAACTGTCAATGCTCGCTCTATCCGTTTGGATAACAACGGCACTCTGAACGCTGACACCCAAAGCGTCAACACTGACCCGAATCAACAGCAGGCTACTATCACCTTGCGCTCTGGAGATTTGATATTGCGTCGTAATAGCAACATTACCGCTAATGCCAGGGGAAATAATGTCGTCGGTGGCAACATTAACATTGACACTGACGTTTTAGCCGCCTTAGATAATAGTAACATCAGAGCTAATTCTACTGATTTTCGTGGAGGTCAAGTTAGAATTAATGCCCAAGGCATTTTTCTCTCAAGCGATAGTAAAATTACCGCCAGTGGGCTAAATTCTCAACTAAATGGCACCGTACAAATCAATACACCCGATATCGACCCCAGTCGAGGATTAATAAAACTACCTACAAAAGTAGTTGATGCCTCCAATGGACTAGTTTTCTCTAGGTGTGCCGCCTTTAATGAGTTAGCAGGTGGTAGTAATTTTACCATTACTGGACGCGGCGGCTTACCCCCAAGCCCTTACCAACCCCTCACCAGTGATGTAGTTTGGACAGACACTCGCCTACCAACTACAACGCAGCATCAACACAAGACACACGCCTCTTTACCCAAACCCCAACCCATAGAAATTGTGCCTGCAACTGGGTGGGTGTTCAACGGTAAAGGTGAAGTCACTCTCATCTCTTCTGCCCCCAACGCCACGACTGTGAATACTCCAACTAGTTGTCCTGCAAGGTGAACAACCCGCACACTACTTTAATCGCAGTAACCACGCAACCCAACTTTAGTCCGTCTGGGTTTTACAAGACCGAGACTTCATGCGCCTCTGGTTGTGCAGCATCTCTGGGCGATCGCTTCAATGGCAATTCTCATTAGTTTAGGATTATTGACAAAGAGCCTGTGGAAAAAGTAAGAGAAGAATACACAGAGTGAAGGCAATGGCGCAATCAAATAACTCAATGCATAAAAAAGAACCCACCATCCGTAGCGGGTTCTTTTTTAATCTGGTTGATTTTGTGTTTAGCGTGTTAAACTATGCTAAACACCTGATCTGGTTATTGGAAGAAAATTGCACCATCATCAGGTGGCTCTCCTGGTGTAGCAAATTCTACGGCACAACTTAGAACCTGGTTTCCACTAAATGTGAAACGGTGGCCAATTTCATTTATGCCATTACCATTTATTAATTGAGAACCTTGTCCAAATGGTCCTGGTCTTTCTTCGCCACTCAAGGCTACGGTAGGACTAGCTGAGCTGCTGGAAACAGCCTGCCACGAATTAGTACCTTGAGGTATCCTAGCACCAAAAATGAACGGACCTTGCGCACCATTAATTGATAAGGTATTGCGATTGTCAAACTGAAAACAGACGTCCGGTATCACACTCCCACCTACCTCTGTGATTGTGACTTTGTAGAATTTTCCCGCCACGTCCGCCTTTGCTGCTGCTGCAAAAACTATCGTTCCACTAAAAAAACAAACTAAAGCAAAACTGCCTTGTAATAATCTTTTGCCTAAATTTATAGTTTTCATCTCCAATCTCCTTCTCCTGTTGAAAATGGTTAAAAGTATTCAAATATTCAAGTGTTTGATTCAATCACAAATCTAATCCTTGCACACAAATCTTAGCATGATAGTTGCTAGCTTTATAATTAAAAATAGTTTATGAAACGATTATTAAAAAGTTAAGACTGCACAACTCATCACGGCGTAGGGCGTTCTCCCATAACAATAATAAGGGTTTTAGGCTGCTTTTTTTGCAATAAGATGATGGTGCAAGATATGAGATACGGCGTCCAAGCTTGAAACCCCTGCATTTATGTATGGGGTTCCCCACACCCTAAACCCTACCCCCTACACCCTTTTCATTTGTCAGTGTCTGAACCTGTAGCAGCTAGCGATGGTTCACTGATTGTTACGGCAGACGCACCGGGAGTGCCAGAAGCACGATATTGTGTATTGTTTCGTTGGCTTCCAGGGAAATTTTTAGATGCTGGACTGAACGCAAAAGCAATTCAGCGTGTGGGCATATTTTTGGCACGGTTGCACCAATACAGTCAAAATTTTATACCTCCAAAGGGTTTTGTCCGTTCTCAACTCAATGAGAACAGACTTTTCCCTTCCTTACCACGCTTATTGCCAGCTAAGAGTCAAGCAGTGCTACAAACTGCGGCAAAAAAAATTAGACAGCAAATGCGATGTATCAAAAAAGCACCTGAATTCTTTGGTTTGATACATGGAGACCTTAATTTTAGCAACTGCAAATTTCATCAAGGCGAAATTCAAGTCTTCGACTTTGATGATTGTGGTTGGGGATACTATAGCGGTTCTCACTCAGAGTACATACATAACGCCCTCAAGATAGCCCTAACGGGCACCCCTCTCCCAAGTTTGGGAGAGGGGTAGGGGTGAGGGCTGTTGACTGTATGGGATTCAACTGAGAACCGCTATATATCTATGATGTAGCTGTAACGCTTTATTACTTGCGTAATCGCTCTGATTTCCAATTTTTGCGTGAAGTCTTACTGAAAAGTTATCAACAAATCCGCGCACTACCCCAACAACATGTCTCCTGTTTGGACGCCTTGATTGCTGCACGACGCTTACATTTGTTACGGGATTTACTTCAGCGTCAAGACAATCCAAAATTGCGGGAGTTAACACCAAAATATATAGAAAAGTCTGTAGAGGAAATGAAACAATTTCTACATACATCAGTATAATTCGTAATTCGTAATTCGTAATTCATGGTGACAGAGGAACTATAGCAATCCGTGGAGGATTTATAAACACCCGCCCCTTCTCCCAAGGGGAGACGCTGCGCGAACGGGGAAGTCAAAAGTCAAAAGTCAAAAGTGTTTTAAGTTTTGACTTTTGACTTTTGAATGCGTGAATTTCCGCGTAGCGGCTTGTCCCCTCTGTTGAGATCTCAAGTAGGATTGCTATAGATGTGTAGGGCAACTCAAGTGACTTACCCAACTGCAAACCGCTATATTTATGGACAGGACTTACGCAAGTGGGACAGGAGTAAGTGTTTTCTAAGTATCTTTACGGTGTTTTTGCGCTAACACGGCAAATCATACGGTAAGAGATGTTTAGCTTTTGCCCGTTCTCAGGCAGCAGATCAGGAACGAGGAAAAAGACAACCTTTTCTAAGTGTATATACGGTTGACTATAAAGTGATGAGTAAAGATGATTAGTTGAGATTGCGTTAAAACCTGAGTAGAAGAATGATAAATTTCAAAGTTTGCAGCGAGAAGATGTTGTGTCTATAAAAATTTACTTACGCAGGTTTCAATTCTATTAGTTCGTACAGGCGGATTTTGCTTGTGCAGCCCTTGTAGAGACGTTACATGTCACGTTTCTACAGTCTGAGTGATACTAGTTTATAGGATAATTTGGAAGAATGAGTTTTCATATGTTGAATAAATTTCAGCCATTGAACGAGGAGGATGTTGTGATTTTATTAGATAATACTATCTTTGATGTCATTCAAATCAGAGATAGTATAATTCAAGATTTTGAACCAAGAGGAAATGATTTAAATTTTGCGAATCCGAATTTATTTATCAAAAAATATTTTAGGCAAATAAACGTTCAAGGGATTTTTAATCGAGTGGAATGGAAATTTTGCCAAAGAAAAGCAATAAAATGCGAATTATTAATGCCTGGTCATAACAGCAGACAAAAAGTCATCCTTCAAATTAGAGTAATTTTAGAATTTTTAGCATCAAAAAAACAAGCTTTATCCATGCTTGGCACTCAGAAGAGAGCGGATTCATCATTAAGTACAGATAAGAAAAACTCTGAAAATTTTGAGATAAAAGTTTTGCTAGATTTTTGTGCTGATGAATCTAAGGTGGAAGATGCACCAACAAGCACTATACCGGAATCAAGTTTTAACAAAATCCGACAAGAAGTCCCTACCTTAAAACCAGCCCTTTCAAGGTGACTCTGAGAACTTTAGGACCAGCCCTTTCCTGCTGTGTAAAAAATTTGGACAATCACGTCCAATTTTCGTCATTTGATCTTCGTGTTCTTCGTGCCTTCTCCCAAGGGGAGACGCTACGCGAACGCGGTTTAAAAATATTTTTTAACCACGAAGACGCGAAGAACACGAAGAAGAACCAAGCAACCCACACGCCTAGGAATTTATTCCTAGGCTAATAGCTGAAGTCGGCATACCGCCGACTAGAACTTTCAGGAATTTAGTCCGTTTCAACGGACTTCGGCTTTGAGCCTTGAACTTGAGTTCAAGGCTCTGGCTTCACATTCACGCTGGGTTCAACTGAAAGCCCAGGTACGATCCGCGATTCATAGCCCCGAATGCTATTTTTGTCGAAAACAATTTTCACCGGGACACGCTGTACAATCTTTGTGAAGTTACCTGTGGCATTATCTGAGGGTAACAAAGCAAACGTCGAACCTGACCCCGGAGAAAAACTATTGACGTAACCCATGAACTTATGATCTGGAATGGCATCAATGTGGATCTCTACAGGCTGTCCAATACGCATGTGTGCCAGCTGGGTTTCTTTGAAGTTGGCTATCACCCAGGGATTGTCTTCCGTAATGGCCATGAGAGGAGTTCCTGGTTGCAGCCGTTGCCCAATTTGGGCAGTTTTGTTCCCCACCCTTCCAGCACTGGGAGCGACAATGTTAGTGTAAGACAACTGCAACTTGGCATTGTTGAGATTGGCTTCTGATTGGGCGATGTTCGCTAAGGCAGCTTGGTACTGAGATTGGTTCACTTTGGTTTGCTGCCCAGTAGCTTGTGCCTGTACCAGTGCGCCTTGATATGCCGCCAGTTGGGCTTGGGCTTTCGTCACATTCTCTTGAGCTTGAACTAGGTTAGCTTGAGCTTGCAACACTCCTTGGATAGCAGAATTTTTCCTCGCTACGTCTACATAGTAGGTATTTTGGGCACTCTCAAGCTGTTGACGCGGTACGACTCCTTGTGAATAGAGAGTTTTGTAGCGGTTATAGTCGGCTTGTGCCTTGACCAAATCTGCCTGTGTCTGATTCACAGCCGCTTGGGCAGACGACACTGCCGCTTGAGTTGCCTTGACGTTCGCAATGGCGGTGGAAATTGCCGCTTTACCGCTGGCAACGTTTCCTTGTGCCTGCTGGGTATTACCTAAAGCATTTCCAGATGCCAGATTAACATTGGACTGGGCTGCATTTGCCTGACGTTGAGCCGCTTCTAGCGCTGCTTGTACTTGCTGCAATTGCACTTGATAGTCACGTGGATCGAGTTTCACCACCAGTTGACCTGCTTGCACGTGCTGGTTATCATTCACCAGAACTTCGGTGACTGTGCCATTAATCCGGCTACTCACAGGGTGAACGTCCGCTGTTGTATAAGCGTCATCTGTCGATTGATGGGTAGAAGCATACATCCACCAGCGAATCCCAAAAATACCAGCTACCACTGCCACTACACCTGCTGCTGCCAAAAGTATTAGCCGTCTGCGACCCTTAGGCTTTGGTTTAGATTCGTCTTTGTTTTGTTCGGGCTGAGATGGCGATTGTTTTTCCTCTGTTTCTGGTGCTGTTGGCTGCGAGACTCGCACTATTGTTTCTGCCGCTGTGGGGATGACAAGTGCTGATTCCTTGTCTTGAACTGCGCTTCTTTTTCCATTTAAGTGATCGTTTGAGTGTGTCATAATTACTTCTTTCGCTATTTGAAATGTTTTAATAAAACACATTAGCCTTTAGTGGTTTATTATTTCGCACACGTAATATCGAGGGACAAAGTAGAAATCTTAGCCATAACGGATGGTATTTGCATCTGTACTAGGCTTGCTAAGAGAGGTTGACGAGTCCGCTTAGGTTTTGTATTCATCTGCGATCGCCATCAACCTTACAGACTAGTAAGTAAGTTAAGGTACTAGTCATCCCTTGAGAATTAGATATGAATGATCACAGAGTTAATTAATTTATATTTAAGTATAAGACTATAAAGCTTTCCTGCGAAAGTACACTAAGTTAGATGAATGCTAGAAATGATTCACCTATAATTATATATTTAGTACATGACAGTGGAAATAAACCACCCATTCCAAATCAATGAAACGCTTGCGGTCTAGGAACTACGAATTCGCATGGGGTTCAATCCCATCTGAAATATCTCTCACCGTGTTATTTTCTCGCCACACTTGCTGCAAAAGTGTGCTTCGGCAACTAATGCATTTCCGCACTTACCGCATTTGCGGGCTATTCCCATCTGCTCAAAGGCAGTGGGGTCGGTGTTGCCTTTACCTAAACCCTTCATAAGTTCGCTCAACTCAACTGGAAGCATAATGACAGTATTGGATGGACTTGTACCAAGTCCGTCAATGGTCTGAAGGGTTCGCAGTTGCATTGCACCAGGACTAAGGAGCATGGTCGCTGCGGCATCAGCAAGATTGAGTGCTGCCAGCTTGTCGCCTTCTGCTTTAGTAATAGTAGCACGTTTCTCTCGCTCGGCGCTAGCCTGACGACTCATCATCCGCTTCAAGTCCTCAGGCACATCCACATCTAACAAGCGTATGGAGTCAACATGAATGCCTAATGATTGGGTTCGTTGCTCCAAAATGTTGCGGATTGATTCCTGAATCTGCTCACGTTCTGCCAGTAGTTCGTCCAGTGATAGCCCACCAACTACGTCCCTCAATGCCGCCTGAGCGTACTGTGAGGTAGCAAAGCGATAGTCCTGCACCTCTACCACCGCCCGACTGGGATCACGTACCAGGAAAAACAGTGCGCCATCAATTTGCACAGGCACATTATCTTTCGTGATCGCCCTCTGATTGGGTATATCTAACGTTTGTAGGCGTTTATCAATAAACAAAACGCTCTCCAGTCCAGGGATGATGTAGAAGACGCCTGGACCACGCAATCCAGCTAAACGCCCCAGCCGTAATACCACACCGCGCTCCCACTGCGCCGCCACGCGGATACCACGCACCAAAATGCAGATCAAGGCAATGCCGATGAAAAGGACGATCGTACCGGCATTCGATGCGCTTGGGAAGCCCAAGAAACTTATCGTCAACCCAGTCCAAAACGCTGCTAGAATAATTCCAGCGATGAAGCGGATCGGGCTACCAAGTGAGACGCGAATGCCACCAGGTTGGGCGTACTGGCGCTGAGGCTGGTTTGTTGCAGATAATTGAATTGACATACTTTTACCTCACAGTTTGTGTGGCAAGCATTAATTAGCTACTGTTGTCAATTTAACCTGTGTAAAGCTTAATTATTCAGAATCAAGACAAAATTTAATTTACAGCAGTTTTCACATAAATGAAGCACACTGTTTGTAAGGGCGCAATGCCTTGCGCCCCTACGACTGTGGTCTATTTACCTGAAATGTTAAAATTTCTAATGTTGTGACAGAATTTAAGAGATTTTAGCGTCACGAGCAATCCGTGCAGGAGTTGCAAACACCTCTTCTAAGTCCCCCAAGTCCCCCAAGTCTTCAAAGTCCCCTCTGTTGAGATATCAAATGGAAGGCTATAGATGGAAGCAGTGAAGGTTTGTTTGTGCGCCTTGAGGGCGGGCTTTCCAACCCGCCATCTGCTAGGCGCGGAACTCCTACCTTAACTGACTCAGCCAAGTGCCAATATCTACCGCTAACTTTTGCCCTAACTTCAACAACTGACGACACCGAATAGTATCTTCGTCATTGGCAATTGTGACAACACACTGCGGCACAATTTGAGTGTGCAAACAGGTGAGATATAGTTCTTGGGATCGCTCAAGGGAGATACCAAGATTTAGCTGATACGCCACATCAATTAAACGTTCTAAGTGTTGAATATGTGCATGAAAATTCCCATTGGGATCGTGCAATAATTGCCAGAGCGATCGCAAAATCAACTGCTCCAGCATCAGCTTACCTTCGGGAATATTCATCCGACAGTGCAATTGGTTTGCTTCCTTGGCGATTGCCTCTAATTCTACTATCTGGTTCCCACTTAATAGCGCCTCATTGATGTCTTGCTCGAGCGATCGCAAAGTCATCAGAAAGCGATATCCTAAGGCAATTTCTGCTGCCACCTGCAACTCTTGCGGTACTGCTAGTTCATCCCGGTGGAATGCCATCAATATACCGTAATTTTCACGATATGCTTGAGTATAAAGCTGGTCTAAGCGTGTCAAAGTTTCCTGACTTAGCAGCCCCATGAGGCGATGACGTTCCTCGGCAAATAGATTTTCCAAGCTGTAAGCCTCTTCCCCAAAAACTTGGGTCATCACCAAGATAGTATGAGCCGCACTACCCCGTTGCAGCGCTGCAAACACTTGTTCTTTCAACTCAGTGTAAGTACGCCTGCCGTCGAAGGGTTGAATGCAACAGTGGAAATCCCAACCTCCGAGATGAAGAACAGCAAACGCCAAGTGTTCGCTTTCCCAGGTAATTTCTGACACCAACTTCAAATTTCCCACCGCCAGAGTCAACGATCCCAACCGTTGCATTTGATAATCAAGCTCGTAAGCAGTGTAGCAATAAACTTGCTTTTGATAGGGAAGAGGACATTTGGTAGCACCATTTAGTCCAGAGGTAGCCCATGGCGTTTCTGATTTGTGATTGGCAAACAGGGAAGTAATAGCGTAATGGGCTGCTACTTGCTTAAAACTAACTTTCGCAGTCAGCACCTGCTGGCGATAGACTTCAGCACCATTCTTGAAGATATCTATATTACTGGGAGCTAAATCAAGGCGTTTGAGGAAGTCTCCTTCCAACTGCACCCCCGCCACATCCCCCGCCAGTTCCAAAGCACGGGCGGCGTAACGCAGAATCTGCGTCCCCTCTGGACGCGAGATTTCTTCAAAAAACCACCCACAACTGGTGAACATCAGCAAAGCATGACGCTGCATTTCCAACAGACGTAGGGCGTCTACTTGTTCAGCAGATGTGAGTTTATGAGTTTGGTGACGAGAGAGGAAGCGGCTGACATTGTCAGGGGAGCGATCGCGTATCACCTGAATATACTCATCTCGTGCTAGCCAGGGATCGCGGAAAAGCTGTCTGCCATACTCTTCATAGACGTCAATAAGCTGATCCCGCAGCCAATTTAAAGTATCGCGCAAGGGGCGACGCCATCGCTGATGCCATCCACCGCCACCGCCACAACCGCAGTCATCCTGCCATCTGTCTACACCGTGGGCACAACTCCATGCCGTTACTGGCTTCAATTCAACTTCCCAAGTGGGGGGATTTAAGCTGAGGTAGTGAGCATAGTTTGTCACTGTCCAACCCCGGCTAGGAAACTCTTCTCTAAAGGCGTAGGCTAAAGTTTTCTCAGTTCCACCTTTATGATGTCCAAAGGTTTCTCCATCAGTTGCCACAGCAATTAATTGTGCAGGGCGATGATCCCCGCGCACAGCTGCACCAATGCGTCCCGCTAAGTGACTGGAACTGTAAACCACATCGCTATAACCCATATCCCGCGAGATGGGACCATCGTAGAAAAATATATCAATGTAAGAAGGGGAGTGGGGATAGCCTGGGGTTTCAACCCCATACGTCCGTGGGGAGTGTTCTACGCCCCTTCTACTTCCCTTCAAAAAGCAACGATAAGGGCGTGTGGGATCAATTTGACTACCGCCAACTTCGTGCCATTTGGGGTTGGGATCATTCTCAGTTGGTAGGAGACGGCAACGCTGTGCTTGAGAGGGGGCGAGAATAATAAAGCGAATGCCTTCGGCAACTAGAGCCTCTAGAGTGGCATAGTCTACAGCAGCTTCTGCCAACCACATACCTTCGGGATCGCGTCCAAAGCGGGAGCGGAAGTCTTCTTTGCCCCAGCGGATCTGGGTGTATTTGTCATGCTCGTTGGCAAGGGGCATGATGATGTGATTGTATACTTGCGCGATCGCATTGCCGTGACCGTTCAAGCGATCGCAACTATTCCCATCTGCCTCCAAAATCCGCTGATAAACCTCCACATCGTGGCGTTCTAACCACGACATCAGCGTAGCTCCAATGTTAAAGCTCAAATACTCATAGTTATTCACGATCCCCACCAGTTCGCCTTGGTCATTTAACACCCTGGCAAAGGCATTGGGGCGATAGCATTCGTGGTGAATGCGCTCATTCCAGTCATGGAAAGGTGCTGCACTTGGTTGGCGTTCAATTGCGTCTAAATAGGGGTTTTCTCGTGGTGGTTGATAAAAATGTCCATGTACTGTTACGTAAATACCCGTAGCCGTTCTCAGGGGATCAGGCATTTTGGTATTTTCCTGTGGCATCAAATATGAGCCAGCAGTAACTGGCAGTTCAGCAGCAGAAGTCATGCAGAATTATTCCAAAATCGATAAAATTGCAGTGGTGCCGAAGACAGTGCGTATCAACTTTTTTGACAGCGGCATTCCAACAGAAGTGTGAGATAGAACCAAATTTCCATATAGTGGTCGAGCGTGTTGCGGGTAATCTGCGTTATCAAGAAGCCCTTTTCCCAAAAGAATCAGCGATTCATAAAAGCCCCAGTTAGCAGGTTTTCTCGTTGGCAGCACCAAAAATTTAATTGTCTCTTAATATATTAAACAGCATTTTTGGTGTAGACTTCCTAAATTTTCTTGAAAGTTTTATGACAAAATATTGCAAACGCTATATAGAACGTAATTCTATTTTACAAATATAACTCAAGAATGGAAATAGTAAAATTCCCGAACCACCAGATCGGGCAGTCAGCGCCTTGTCGGGAAATTAAAAATGCAAAATTCACAATTCAATGCGAAAATCTTCATAATTGATCACTAGTTGCCGCCGATTCCCAACCTCAATGGTAGGGTTTCTAGCGGTACATACTGCCGTACTCATTTTTTGGCCAAGCCAAATACTACATTTTTTTAGCTG
Source organism: Stigonema ocellatum SAG 48.90 = DSM 106950 (assembly GCA_016903675.1). Lineage (GTDB taxonomy): Bacteria > Cyanobacteriota > Cyanobacteriia > Cyanobacteriales > Nostocaceae > Stigonema > Stigonema ocellatum. The sequence goes on from JADQBA010000053.1 coordinate 26,721, forward strand.
CTAGTACGCAATATTCCGGAATAGGAGCTATTTTGTTTGTCAAAGGAAATATGGGTGTTAGTAAAATGAAATACAATGAGAGATATTGCCCTGCTGATGACAGGCGTGTTAACGACAGGACAAACATCGCCGCGAGTTTTACCAGAACAGCCACTGGTACCGCTAAACAATAGCGTGGAGAAGTCAACACGGGGTCAGTTATCTCAGTTAGTTCCTACTCCTCAAGTTACGCCACCTGAATTCATCCAGCCAAATAGGACAATCCTCTGTAGTCCGTCACCACCTACAATAGAACGGGACTCTGGGGTCCACGCTTCCGTTGAGGACACTGCTAGTACTCTGGCAAGTCAACTTTGCCAAGTAGAACTTAAGCGCATCCCCGTGTCTTTGAGTCTCCGCGTCGGTCCACACCCAACCAAGTTAGGTTGCCAGACTACTAGTAGTCCACCACAGGAACTTTGCGGGGTTAGTAGTAAGCACTTTAGCCATAAAGCGCTTACTACTAAATATATCAACCCATCAAAGTTTGATTGGCAAACTACTAGAAATACCATTCATAAGATTTTCTCTAAGCTAAACAGTCATAATTTATACCAAGTATGTCCCGAGAGTTTGCCTTCTTTAGCAGGAGTCAGGGGAAGCACCGTCCGAAGTGAGACACACACAAGCTCTTTAGCGCTCTTAAGTCTAAGCAAAGCTTGGGTAAACACCGCCATAAAGAATTCTCGCCCTCAGCAAACACCTGCTACCCAAATTAGTGATAAACCACTCACAATAGACAAACAAGACTCTGACAACAACATAGTTGTTAAAAAATACCAAAACTTGAATAACCTATCCCTGCCAATTCTACATTATGGTGACTCAGGTATTTCTGTTAAAATCTTGCAACGGCTTTTATTGTTTAATGGTTATGCTGTTGAACTTGATGGACTTTTTGGTGCTTTGACAGAAACGGCTGTCAAAGCTTTTCAATATCGACGGAATTTAGTGACAGATGGGATAGTTGGTGAAAAAACTTGGGATGAGTTGACAAAATAGTGAGGAGTTAGGAATAAGAGTTAGGAGTTAGGAATGAGGAGTTAGGAATAAGAGTTAGGAGTTAGGAGTTAAGAATGATTAGGAATAAGAGTTAGGAATGAGGAGTTAGGAGTTAGGAGTGAGAAATAATACAATAATAAATTAAGTAATAAATATTTCATAACTCCCAATACTGCGTAGGATTTGCAAAAATTTAGAAACCCGGTTTCTTAAAGAAACCGGGTTTCTGGTACCTCAACTATTCAAAACCTACGCAGTATTGTCATAACTCCCCACTCCCCACTCCCCACTCCCCACTCCCCACTCCTATCGGTATTTATGTTGCTCTAATAGTTGTTGCGCTCTTGGCTTGTAAATTAAATAGAATAAAGCCTCAATGTAGCGCAATAAATCCTCACGCTCTTCTTTTGAGGTAAAGTTCCAGAAGCCATAAATCCGGGCTAAGGATAGCAGCTTGGTCGTGTGGATTTTCCATGTGTAGGTGCTGAAAACCCTGTCAATACCTTGCCGAGAAATTTCAGACCAATATTCAGGATTGTGATCGCATTTGGTAACAAACTCCAGAATTTTTGCGGCTGTCTCCTCTAAATTGGTCGGGTTAATGTAAAAGCCATTTACCTTGTTCTGAATAATTTCTAAGGGACCACCAAATTGCGTCGCAAAAGTCGGTAATCCTGAAATCATTGACTCCAAAACTGTCAAACCAAAAGCTTCAAACAAAGCAGGTTGGACAAAGATTCCTTGGTGGTCAGCAATGACTCGGTAAATTTCACCAGAGTCAGTTTTAGATAAGCGTACACCCAACCAGCGAATTTTACCTTGGAGATTGTATTGCTCAATGAGGTGGTAGAGTTTAACAATTTCATCGCGTTCTTCGTTATCACCTGATTCCTCTACGCGCAACTTACCCGCCACCAAAATTAAGTTGCAATGCTGCTGTAATTCTTGACTCTGACCAAAACATTCGACTAAACCAGTGAGGTTCTTGATTCGGTCAAGTCGCGCCATTGAGAAGAGAGGACGCTTGCTGAGGTCGTCGAGGAAACCGAAAATCTGGGTAGAATCTTCTAGAGTAAAGAGCAAGTCTTCAATTCTGTGGCGATCGCTCTCAACTCGGTCTTCAGTACGCGAGTAGGGGAAATAGTAATTCTCATTCACCCCTGGTGGTACCACGTTGAACTTGGGACAAAATAGCTCAATTCCATCCACCACATGGTATAAATCCGGCATAGTGAAGCACTTGTAAGACTCGTACTGTCCTACACCATCGTGAGTTCCCACAATTTCTTGGTAGGTGCTGCTGATGATGAAATTGGCAGCATTCATCGCCAACAAATCAGCGGTGAACTGTAACGAAAAATGATATTTATCCTCCAAATCATTCCAGTAGAGGTTACTGAACAAGTATTTGGACTTTTCTAAAGCGTGAGCAACATTGCACTGAGTCGCTTTCAGGCGGCGTGACAGCAAAAACGCCACCAAATTACCATCAGAATAGTTACCAACAATCAAATCAGGTATGCCTTGAAATTCTGCCAGCAGTTCTCTTTCTGCATCAATAGCGTAGGTTTCTAGATAAGGCCAAAATTCAAACCGCGAAATCCAGTTTTGCGTCATGTTGGGATTGAATTCCCGCAAAGGAACTCGTAAAATCCAGGCATTTTCTGTGCCGTGGACTTTTTCCAGACGTTGGTTACAAAGAGTACCGTCACTATTGGGGATCAGGCGGGTGAGGATAATTACCTTTGGCTGAACATTCAGCTGACCTAAACCAGCCAACATGGCGTCTTCTTGCAGTTGTTCTTCCAGCGTCTTTGCTTGGTCAAGGACGTAGACTACTTGACCGCCAGTATCGGGACGTCCCAAAACTCCTTCTTGTCCAAACCAACCGTGGGGAGACACTAGGACTATCCTAAAAATCATCGGGATGCGAGAGATGAAGGCTTCTAGTGTTTGGGGATCGGGAGAGTCAATCAATTCATCCAGAATATTCAGGGTTTCTTGTACTCTCTGTGCGGTGTTACCCCAACCCGGTTCAAAGCCGATCATTTGCAACTCAAACCGGAATTCTTCGTAGGGTTGGGCGCTTGGGCGATCGCCTAACAGGGCTATAGCTTTCTTGACTTGGTCGGAAAGTTGCTGACGTGAATCAATGCGATCGTTGATTAATAGCTGGATGCCGTTATATTGATGTACGCGCAAGAAACTAAACAAGCTTTCCAGCCATTCTTTGGGGTCTTGAAAAAGCTTACTGGATAGATAGCGGTTGAGATACTGCACCCCGTTGCCAATATTTTTTGCATCGCGAATGACTGGAGAGTAGTCATAAAACGGACCGAAATCTAGTTCTAGGAGGTCGCCTTCTTGAGGATGAAAGCGGTTCACAAAGCGATCGCGCAGATCCAACAGTTCTTGCACCGTAATCGGCTCAACACTCAAGTCAGATGTAAGCAGATAAGCTTCTTGACTTGCAATTTTGGGGCGGGTAATGAAACAGACGTTTGATTCCTCTAGAATAATTTCCTGGGTGTAGTAAATGAGTTTGCTCAGGTTAGAGGAAGTGGAAAACTCCTGAGGCTTTTGGTACTTAGAGCAGTATTCACTATATAAACTCAGGATGTCGTTCCGCAGCAGGTACCGTTTTTCTTGCTGGCGCAACTCACTAATCAAGGAACGCAAATCGCTTTTTTCGTCACTATCTAGGACATGATGAAACAATTCAGACATAGCTACTACTGAGTCATTGACTTTCTTTGTGATTTGGCTCATGGGTCATGGGTAGGCAAAAAGAGATAAGTTTTTCCTTCTTGCCAATGACCCATCAACGTCCATTACATTTTGGCGTATATTCTGTCTTTGATACTAAAAACTCAAAAAAAACAGTATAGTATTTTACATTTTTTCATGATACTGACATGCCAATTGCCATAGGATCGAGAATGTCCCTGGAACACAGGGGTGTAGGGGCTAGTCGCTCTACCAGCCCTCCGCTCCTCTGCTCCCTAATCTTAGGGTTGACTTTTGGTTAGTTGACAGGATACTATATAGATAATGGAGAAGGTCTGTTCATATATATCCCTTGGCAGAATCCGTAATACTGAAGCATACCTTGCACGCCTCAATTCTTTACATCATACGAAAGCCCACACTTATGAAGCTTGGGGGAAAATGAGGCGCGAGTGCCTCTTTGTTCGCGTAACGTGTCCCAAGGAGAAGCAAAAGGGAAGCGGGTATTAGTTCGCTAGACACCGCAGCTACAAACCCTTAAAAGGGTGACTTAGTAACGAAAATTACAGGGCGAACGAGGGGACTTGAACCCCCGAGTGGTGGAATCACAATCCACTGCCTTAACCACTTGGCTACGCTCGCCATTCTTTTCACTATTATAACACGACTCTGGGAAATTGATCCAGAAATTTGTTTGGAGGAACGGACTTAGTTAATCTGGAGTCTAAGGACTACAGCGAATAACAGTCGAGAATAATGAAACTCTTAACTATTATGACATATGTGGGAGTAGTGGGACTAACTGTCTTGGGGCTGGAAATGGCCAAGACAAATCCGAGTCAGGCTGAATATGAAGACTATGCTGTGCAAGAACTCACAGGATACTTAAAAAAGAACGTCTGTAAGAAAACCACAAGTATATTACAAAAGTTAATAAAATTCGATTGCGAGAAACTGGTAGATTCCGCGAACCCACAGATGCGAGATATTATAGCAAATAGCACGGAAAGGCAAGATTTTGTTATTTTTAGTATTTACCGTACAGATTTAAAACTGAATTCCTGGATACCTTCATATAAATTAGAGACTGTGGGAGCATTTGACAAATTCTATACTTACAACACTGAACAGCAATAGCAGCAGTCTCTTCACCAGAAGGTGAAGCCGAAGAGAGTTCTTGCGGTATATAGCAATCCTATTTGATTCGTGAACGCAGAGAAACCCGGTTTCGTAGGGGCTACTTGCAAGTAGCCCCTACTACGAAACCGGGTTTCTGACAGGGCTATTTCATTCTCATTACCGCCCTCAAGATAGCCCAAGAAAGGGCACCCCTCTCCCAAATTGGGAGAGGGGCTTTCTGTGAGGGCTTTCATTCACGGGTATTGAGCTTAAGTCCGTTGAAACGGACGCTCATTCCTTCTAGTTCTAGTGGTGCAAAAAATCTAACGTAACGTCTCTACATCGACAGATTACGAGCTTAAACTTTGGATATAAATTATCAGAAACTAAGTCTTTCTCAAGGTACTGGTTGAGACTAGCTGTTATGTTTCATTATGTTAAATAACTGTAGAAAATCCTCAGCTATTGCGCGTAGGCACTCAAATAACTTACTCGTAAGAAGTTGGAATAAACCAGTAAAAGCAAGGAACTCACTGATGTTTTTTCATAAAAAAGAAGCAATTCATACCGTTAATGTTAATGAACCAAATCCACGTTTTGCTCAACTGCTTTTAGAGCAATTTGGTGGTGCAACAGGTGAATTAACAGCAGCTTTGCAGTACTGGACTCAGTCCTTCCATTGCGAAAATCCTGGTATCCGGGATATGTTACAAGACATTGCCATAGAAGAGTTTGGTCACTTAGAAATGGTGGGCAAAATGATTGAAGCTCACACTAAAAATGTTGACCAAACCGAAGCTTACAATAGCACTTTGTTTGCAGTCCGGGGTATGGGACCACACTTGCTGGATAGTCAAGGTAATACCTGGACCGCAAGCTATGTCAATGAAGGTGGCGATGTAGTACGTGATTTACGGGCTGACATTGCTGCTGAAGCAGGCGCACGTCAAACCTATGAGGAGTTGATTAAGCTAGCTACTGATGAAGGTAGTAAAAATACCCTCGTTCATCTCCTGACACGGGAAATTTCCCATACCCAGATGTTTATGAAGGCGTTGGATTCTTTGGGTAAATTAACAGACCCGTTCTTTGGTAATATCCAACCCGATAGTACTGTTGATATCTACTACAACCTTTCTAGTAACGGTAAAGAAGATCACCGTGGCCCTTGGAACTCGGAACCAAGTTTCCGTTACATTGCTGACCCCGCTAAGGAACTGAAATCTTAATCGGGTTCCTGACAGCAAATAATATCGGGCATTAGACATCTCCAGAAATGATGTTGGGGCGTATTGCAGTACGCCCCAAAAGCAGGTATTTAGGACCAGCCCTTTCAAGGTGCAAGTCGAAAGATTTGGTTTTTCTTCGTGTTCTTCGCGTCTTGCCTTCGGCAACGACTTCGTCGTACGCGGTTTAAAAAGATTTTTGAACCACGAAGACGCGAAGAACACGAAGAAGAACTAAGTCCAAAGATTTGCACCTTGAAAGGGCTAGTCCTAACAATGTAGAGACGCGTAAGCGTTGCGGTACGAAGTCCTATAACCATTCCTACTGAGAGTGGCACACCGCTATATTATAGATAGATGCCCAAGATTTTGAACTGAAACTTTCGAGTTACAGCCTGGCTCATGGTATGTACGTATCTGCTGGTATCTCATGGTAGTCGCGACCCTCGCCCAGCCATTGCTATGCAGCAATTGGCAGAACTTTTATGTAAAAGGGTGCAAAGCAACTTAGTTGAAGGTAATTACCAACAAAAGACTCTAATTGGTGGTACGGCTTCCTTACCAAGGTGCGAAAACCTGGTTGGAACAGCATACTTGGAACTGAGTCCTGATCCGTTGCACGAGCAGATTACAAAATTTGCCTACAGTACTATTGCTCAAGGATGCAATTTCATAAAAATCTTACCCCTATTTCTTCTTCCAGGGGTACATGTTATGGAAGATATTCCATCTGAAGTTGTACTAGCTAGGCAGGCTCTAGGTCAAGATATTATGATAGACCTGCTGCCATACTTAGGTAGTGACTCCGCTTTACGACCCTTGCTGGAGAAGCAGTTGGCGAGTACAGAAGCAGAAGCGAGGATTCTTTTAGCTCATGGTAGCCGTCGCCCCCTTTCGCAACAACCAGTAGAAGCATTGGCGGCGAGTTTGGGAGCAGTCGCTGCTTATTGGGCTGTCCCTCCTAGTTTAGAATCGCGGGTACTGGATTTGGTCATTGCTGGGTATAGGAAAATTGCTATTGTCCCATACTTTCTATTTGCAGGTGGTATAACCGATGCCATCGCTCACAGGCAACAAGAGCTAAAATTACAGTTCCCAGGAGTGAGTTTCCAACTCGCTGAACCTTTGGGAGCAAGTGCAGAATTAGCTGACCTGATTTGGGATTTGGTAGAAAGATGAACCGCGAAGACACCACGAGAACAAAGGAAGAGGGGAAGACGTGTTGGGGGAAGGTCTACCTCGTGGGTGCGGGACCTGGAGATCCGGGGTTGATGACTCTTAAAGGTAAGGGATTGCTGGAGTGTGCTGATGTAGTCATCTATGATGCCTTGGTGAGTCCTGCCATTCTAGCAATGATTAATCCTCACGCAGAGAAAATTGATGCTGGCAAGCGACGAGGACGTCATTCAATCATGCAGGAAGCAACTACACAGTTGCTCATTGATAAGGTTCAGAATCATGCAATAGTGGTGCGGCTAAAGGGAGGCGACCCGTTTATATTTGGTCGTGGCGGCGAGGAGATGGAAGAATTGGTACAAGCGGGGGTGTTAGTGGAGGTTGTACCTGGTATTACATCAGGAATTGCTGCCCCTGCCTATGCAGGTATTCCCTTAACCCATCGATTGTACAGTTCATCTGTCACTTTTGTGACTGGACATGAGGCATCTGGTAAGTATAGACCTGCTGTAAATTGGCAGGCGATCGCCCACGGTTCAGAAACCATTGTGATTTACATGGGAATTCACAACTTACCTTACATTGTGGAACAGTTAACAGCATCTGGGTTGAGTTTAGAAACCCCTATTGCACTAGTACGTTGGGGAACGCGACCCGATCAGGAAGAATTGATTGGTCAGTTAGGGACGATTGTAGAGCAAGTTGAGGCAACTGGGTTTGGCTCACCAGCCATTGTTGTCATTGGTGCAGTGGTGAATATGCACTCAGTTTTATCTGGTTGTCGTCCGGGATGATGAATTATGGAACCGCAGATGAACGCAGATGTAGACGCCTCTTAGGCGGCTTGCCGCAGGCTACGCAGATGAAATTGTACTTTATTCGGATGAGAACCGCTATATTATTTCTAGATGAACACCTTTAATTTCAATCCTTGTTCTACCTTACCATTGGTGTAGCGAGTAGCTATATGTAATTCCTACAAATTTGTTATTTTTAAATTCAAATTTACCCTCAGAAATCAGGTAGTCTAAACGATCGTGTAGTTCTTCAAAAACTGGATAGCAAAAAGTTGCTAACCACTGATCGTCTACAGCATAACCTTCTGAATACAACTTTACTATTTGCCGTAGCCAATCTACTCCACAGAGCAGTAAACTGTGTAAATCGGTGTCGATTTCTAGAGAGTTTTTTGGGGTTTTCAAAACTGTAAATACGTCTTCTAAACGGTCAGCTAAATCGCTCAAAATCCGAAACCCCATTTTGCCTGCGCCGCCTTTTATACAATGAGCAGCTACAAGTGCAGCGTTTATTTTTTGCTGAGCAATATTACTGTTACCGTGAACTTCCAATAATACAGCTTCTAGGATATTCAGAGAGTCGGTGGCTTCCACCAGAAATGGGATCTGGATTTCTAGTTCCTTATCATTAGTCATTGGCCATTAGTCATGAGTTATTTATCATCAGTCATTTACAAATGACAAACTTAACTAAATTTGAGGATACTAAAAGTCGCCAATAATTTCTGTTATGTATTACACTACTAGTATGTCAAGTTATAATTGACGGGTAATTCAGTTCGTAGTAAGGACTTTAGTCCTTATTTTCTAAGCACTAAAGTGCTTACTACAAACATTCAAAACTAGCTTGACAAAGTGCTGCTTACAAAAACCCATTTTTTTCATAATTCATCATTCAGCATTCATAATTCTTATAGTAAAATTACCTAATATGTTGAAAGATTACTTTTAGCAAATCAGCTTGTGTAAAAGGCTTGACCAAATACCCTGATGCTCTGGCAACCTTTGTTTTGACTCTATTTATCAATCCTTGTCTTTCTGTAATTATAATCACAGGTGTGTTTTGGAAATACAAATGTTTACGTAATAAAGAACAGAATTCATATCCGTTTAAATTCGGTATGTCAATGTCTAGTAAAATTATATCTGGTTTAACATGGAGAATTTGCAATAAAGCTTTTACTGGATTGTTAATGCCGACCAAAGAGAAGTTTTCTTCATCCAAATAATTTTTAAGGTTTTTCAAGACTATTGGACTGTCACTAACACAGAAAATTTTGTGATTTTTTTTAGTGAATGATTGTTGGGAGACTTGCTGACGATGATTACCTGTAGCCTTCACATCAGGGAGCAAATCGCTGTTGTTTCTTGAAAATTGCTGCTCAGAGGATGTTTGAGATTGTCTTGTTTGTTGGTTGAAACTGCGAACACGCTGCTGTTGAGTAACCTGTGAGTTTAGATTTGCGGAATTTCGCGATCGCTTTTGACAATTTTCGACAACTAACCGCATCTCCAGATAACAGAATTTTGGCATATCATCCAAAAAACTTCTAGGGGTAAATTCATAACTTCCCTCTTTTAATTTCAGAAAGGACTGCATAACTTCTAATGTTAATTGCTCTATAAGTATTCCAGCTTGAGCTGGAGTAAGATACTTCTGTTTAACTAACCAACAAATAGCGAGATAATCAGGATTGGGTATTGCTTGATTTTCAATACCAGTTTCAAATATGACCCGCAACTGCTTATAGATTCCATGATGCAGAGTAGGGATGTGTTTACTTAAACGCTGTAGGGTTCGGTAAAGAATATCAAACATTTTCTCTGCATAGCAGGCATAAATCAACTTACCACCCTTAAAATAGAATAACCAAGAAGCTGAAGGGCTAAAAATTTGCAAACAACCATTAGTAGGCTGACTAGTTATTTGAGTTAATAGAGATAGTGGTTGTAGAGTTTGAAAAAACCTGTATCTACCAATAGGAAGTGTATTCATAAAGATGGTTTGCCAATGAAGTAAATATTTGTAACTTACGTAGAAACCGGAATTATTTAGGGAAAATCTTGGGTTTGTAGTTGCGCTGTCTTCGCATAAATTCGCGGTTTAACCGGCGCTAAAGCGCAACTACGAACAATAATAAATTCTTATCAGTAGTCACTGACGCAAGATTTTACAGAGTAATTGTCTTTTAGAACTTACCCAGAACCCGGATTTTTCAACGTTAATAAGTAAGTCCGCGTCAATAACACAACTTTACGAGTACAGTGGTTAGTAGGTAACAAATAACTTCACAAAAATTACCCTACTGTTTTCTTCGTCAACCTACTTACATCGTAACAAATGTTTTTACTCAAAAATCCGGGTTTTTTGGTGCTGATGGGTAATATTTGTATGTAGTGAAGTGCAAGGTTGACTAGGACCAAAGAAGGAGACTCTCTTCATCAGTAGTGGAAACGCACTTTGATATTGCGTTGTCGAAGATAGTCGCCTGAGAAAATTTTGAGCGTCAAATTTAAGTGTTTGCAGCGTAACTTAAGAAGTCTAGAACATAGGATAATATCAACTTTCGGTTCAATGGTAGATGACAACTTACTCCTTTATAACATTAATTTTATCTAGTTCCCGGAAAAAAACTTAAAGATATATCAAAGCTAATGTTTGCCACTAAAGAAGTATGAAAAATATTTCTTGGCATCAATTAAGTTAGGTAATCACAGTTTAAAGAACATAATTTATATCGGATGATACATTTTTCAGGTAAAACATATTGCTGATTTTCCTTGATATAGCAATCCTAAATGATTTATAAACACCTCTGCCTTGTCCTCCTTGTCCTCAAAGTCCCCCTTGTCTTCCTTGTCTTCAAAGTCCCCCCTGTTGATATGTCAAATAGGATTGCTATAGCAGTCTTTGTAACCCAAATGAGGAGACTGTATATCTGATGACGTTTTTATTTTTTCAGTAGATGCTTCTCCAATGTTTCTTGGGTTAAGAAGTTTTGGAGAAACTGACTACGTTTCAGCAAAAAACGGTATTGATATTGCTCCTTTCTCAATGTCATATTACCCTGTTGATGGGATATTGTGATGAGGTGTCTCTCCCCATTATCCTTAACCGCTACAAGTACAAAATGTCATGCAGATATGGGGTTGTGTGTAAATAAATTTTAAGCGTAGGGTGCTTTAGCGAATGGTAAAGCACCCTACAAGGTCTTCAATTAACTACCCTCGCCAATGGCTATAAAGTTAAAACCTGACTTTTCTTTCTTAACTTCCAGCTGTGCGGAACCAGATCCTGATGGTTGTTTAACGTCCAGATCCCAGATAGTAACGTGAAATTTGTTTATGTCAGTATCCTTAACTACAATTTGATTATCCGCTCCCCAATCCTTCAAAGTAGCAACTACACTGGGAGTCGTAGCAAAGGGCTGTGAGAAACTGATGACATATAACCCTGTTTCTGGTGTTTGGACTTCAAATCCCTCTCCAGCCGACTTTGTTCCATCTTCAGAAACTGTTCCGTATATAATCTTTTGTGCCATGTTGCCTTTTTGTAACTGCATTGTATAGTATACTTTGTTGGGGGTATTTCTGAATCTTGGTGAAAGCCTCGTGCAAAAACGCTGGGTATTTGCGTGAAAGTTCTATAGGAATCCTTTTTATCTGTGAGAAATGAACCGCAAAGGACGCAGAAGAAATCTTTAGTTTGTAGTTGCGCTTTAGCGCTCTTAACAACTACGAACCAAATTCCACCCTCTGATAACCATCAGTTAGAATAGTACGTAATAATAACTATATATATTAGACCGTTGGAAGATGAGGTCAAAGGCTAGCTTATATCTTGCACCTCTAAGTAGAAACCACAAATAACAAAATAAAAAGTCATAAAATTTACAGTGATTTTAAAACTCCCAAAAGTCCTCTAAAAGAGGACTTATACTACTCGCGCCTGGGACTTCAAGTCCCAGGCGGATGTAGTCTGGGTGAGAAACCCATTAAATACTGAGTTATTTTTTTGATTTACTCCCAGGCTGGTGCAAGATATGAGCTAGCGTAGCTAATTTACTACAGTAATAGTATGACCAATTGGATCGAGGAGATGACCAAGTGGGGTTGCGGACTTTCCTTCAGGTTGTGGGGGAAGGCGCTGTCTGCTTTAGGACGCTTTAAAGAGGCGATCGCTTCTTACTTTCAAACATGACTTCCACCAAGCTTGGAACAACCCATGGGTAACAATTTAAAATCGTACACAGTTTGTCAATGCCTCTTAAGATAGAAATAATTGGGGATTTTGAAGAAATCGTGGTGTAATATTTGCAGTGATGGAAAATCATGTGAGACTCAATTGAGACAAGGAAGCGCTATAAGTCCTACTCCCATTCCTCAAGGAATGCTTCAAAGCGCACCAGCGCCTCCGGCATATTCTTTCGTCCAAATCCAATGCGAAAGTAGTTACCCGGAAAGTCGTAAATGCGCGACGGCATAAGAAGCACGCCTTGCTTATGTACAAGAGCCTCTGCCAGCTCATCAATCGGGCGATGCGCCTTATAGTGAACGAATCCGACACACCCTCCTTGAGGACGAACCCATGAGAAGCGATCGCCATGTCGGTCGAAAAAGTCGTCAAGGAGTCCAAGGTTTTTATCCACTATCTCGATGTTGCGACCCAGAACAGCGTCTTTGCTCCGCAGAGCTATAAGGGAGAGTACTTCCGACGGTGCGCTGTTGCAGATTGACTATAAAAATATTTGCTCCAGTCATCTCGCAGATGGTTCCATCTGGATTTAACAAAAGCCGTTGTTTCTATTCCCTGGATGTAATATTGGTCGGGATCAAAAGCTCCATGTGTTGAAATCATCATAGCATGGATCAATGCCTTTGCTTTCAGCAGTATTTCCTGAAACTCCATCTGGGGATCGCTAAGCGCCACAATGCCGCCACCAACCCCAATCGAGGTTTGTTCCGGAGTCAGCACAGCGGTACGAATGACAATATTCAAATCAGCTGAACCATTCAATCCCAAGAAGCCCATCGCCCCTGAGTAAACTCCCCGTGCTTGCTGCTCTAATCGATCAATAATTTGCAGTGTTCTGAGCTTGGGCGCACCTGTCATAGAACCGCCGGGAAAGGCGTTACGAATGCAGTCTGTGGCACTCATATCGGCGCGTAAATGACCGCGAATGGTCGTTACCAGTTGATGCAATGTGGCATAGGTTTCCACATCCATCAATTTGGGAACATGCACAGTACCCACTGCACAAACCCGTCCCAAATCGTTGCGAAGCAAATCCACAATCATCAGATTCTCCGCTCGATCTTTTTCGCTGTTCCGCAATCGTTCACGCAGGATAAAATCTTCATCGGGTGTTTTTCCTCGCGGCAGCGTCCCCTTAATCGGCTTTGTTTCCACCCAACCTTGGCGATCGATGCGCAGAAATCGCTCTGGAGATGAACAGGCGATCGCCACATCGCCAAAGCGCAAAAATGCAGAGTATGGAGCAGGATTGATGCGGCGTAATGAACGATAAAACGCCAGTGGATCGGGAGTCGCATCTGTCTGAATCTGGTTTGTCAAACAAACTTGATAAGTTTCTCCTTCGTGAATTTCCTGCAAACATGTTTGAATATCATCAAGGTAAGTCTTTTTAGACCGATTTAATCGGAAAATAACAGGAGTCTTCGTCTGAAGAGGAACAATAGGCGACAGGGTCCGAAGGTGGGCAATCTGTTGCTCAATGCATTCAAACCAGGCTTCTGCTCTTGCTGTTTGTCCCTGCTGAATTAGACAGAGCAGATACAGGGTTTGCTCAAGGTGATCGATCGCAATCATCCGATCCGCCAATAGGAACATTGCATCGGGTAAGGCAGAAGGGTGGTTTAATTGAGATCCGCACTCTGCCTTTAGTTCATACCCAAAGTAACCCACAAACCCGCAGTTGAAATCGAAGGGTAGCTCATCTGATGAGCAGTGTCGCAGTTCAATTTCCCGCTTGAGATACTCGAAAATCCCCTCTGTCCTGAAGCTTACGGTATGGGATTGTGTTACCGTGAGTTCCTGCGTTCGCGTCCGATAGTGAATCAGGAGACTGTTTTCGCCACTGCTATCGCCCATAAAGGAGAAGCGAGAAAGACCCGGTTCAACACGACTGCTGTCTAGCCAGAATGCATTTGGTGAAAAGCCAAACAGATGCACAAACATTTGCTCAGTATCAGGACACAGATTCAGCTTGCGCGTACAAAGTTCAAATTCCTGCTGCTGTTTTTGGCTTGAAGAACTTGAAGGTATTGGAGTAGTCCCACTATCTAGTTTCCAATAGTGTTTTCTAGGACTGTTGTCTCGCTCTTGAGCAAATTTTAGAGTCATCTTTCTAAAATTCTCCAACAAGATTTGTCCATACTGAGTACAAATTGACTCTGGATGAAACTGCACACCCCAGAGCGGCCTAGATCGATGGCGCAGTCCCATCACAAGGTTTTCCTCCGTCCACGCCACTTTTTCTAAACAGTCTGGTAAGTCATCTGAAACCAGTAAGGAATGGTAGCGCACAACAGAGAATGGAGTTGGAATTCCCTCAAACAGATCAGTTCCAGTGTGATAAATTTTACTCTCGCGACCATGCCGAACTTCTGGCGCATGAATAACTGTTCCTCCATACCCATAACCAAGCCCCTGATGTCCAAGGCAAACACCTAGAAGCGGCACTTGTGCATTTTGAATCATTTGACGACAGATGCCAAAATCTTTTGGATTCTCTGGACGACCTGGACCTGGTGAAATCACAATGTTATCAAATTCCCACTGTTTCAGTTCATCCCATGCAACTTGGTCATTGCAAATCACAGTGGGATACTCTCCATTAACTTCTGCAATTAATTGGTAAAGATTAAAAGTATAAGAATCATAGTTGTCAATAATCAGAGTTTTCACGTTGCAATCCTTCCATCTATTTTGTTATCTACGCTGTCATATCAAACCCGTTTGTATCGGAATTATTCCTCCTTCCTCTTCCTCTGCGCTCTTTGCGTCTTGGCTGTTTTTTAATCATTCAGATAGCGAGAATTCATATCAGTTATTGTTGCTGATATGACTTTTTTTATGAACCGCCTTGGCTGACGCCACGTCTACGACGAACGCGAAGCGTCTCGAAGAGAAGACGCCCCTGTTCGCCAAGAAAAGAAAGGCTTGTGTTTATGAATCATTTATGACTGCTATAGTTTAATTTTACCATCTTAAACATCTCTGAAATTCATTAACTATATGTTTTAATATTTCAACATAATTACCAAGCATTGAGCGAATATCTTGACAACTAAAATACATGCGATCGTATTCCACACGTATGCTTATATTTCCTGACAATGGCTCCATTGAAACAGCATAATTTAAAGGAAAGTTGAACTTGTCATGAATCCTTCTCTGGTAAAACTTTAAGCCAGTATGCTCGGAAATATTTTTGGTATTATGGAAATGCACAAAATTAAACGTAGCGAAAAATAACTCTGTTGTTTGTTGGTCTGACAAAATTTGGAGTAGTGGATACATAGTATATGGTTCTATATCAACTAAGGATTGCTGCACATTTTTAATTTGTTCGCCTTTATCTTCTATAATTTGTTGACAAAACGGAACAATATTCCAGAACAAGCCCAAAGCTCCTAACGGATCGGATAATCTTTCTGTTCTACCATTTGAGATAATTCCTACGGAAACTGTATTTTCTTTCATCACAGTATCAATGAGGTCAAGGTAGGTACTTAGGAAAAGTGCTTTTGGTGAAACTTTCAAGTTGCGACATAATTCACGTAAATCAGCAATAATTTCTGAGTTGAAGTTGTATTCTTCAGCAACAGCTTCTACTTGAGCCACTGAATTAGTTAACGGTTTCAATGGTTTATATGTATAGTTTCTCAAGTGAAGCTTCCAGAAATTCGATGCGTCTAGTGAGCCAATCATCTCTTTCTCCAAAGCGACAAATTCCTTGTACACATTGACGGCTGGGGCTACTGTGAACGAGTCACGACATAAGCGACTAAGCGTTTGAACCCCGGAATATCTTCTAAATCTATGACTACTGCTTCTGAGGCGTTGCTGATTTAAAAAATGAATTAGTCTCACGCAAAGGCGCAAAGACGCAAAGAATCGTTGTTTAGCTATCTCGAAAAATGTCAATTCATACTCTGATTCAGCAACGCCTTGGTTTTCATATTCATCTGCGTAGCCTGCGGCAAGCCGCCTAAGAGGCGTCTACATCTGCGTAGCCTGCGGCAAGCCGCCTAAGAGGCGTCTACATCTGCGGTTCCTAATTTTATAACTTACAAGTAGAAAACAACACCGATCGCCTAGATCGCTACCTTTCCCAACAGCTACAAGACCTATCCCGATCACGTATCCAACAATTAATATAGCGGTTCTCACGAGAGTACATACATAACGCCCTCAAGATAGCCCTCACCCCTACCCCTCTCCCAAGTTTGGGACAGGGGTAGGGGTGAGGGCTGTTGACTGTATGGGATTCAACACCAGAACCGCTATAGAACAGAGTAACGTCCAACTCAACGGCAAAATCTGCATTCTACGCTATTTTTTTGATGCTGTTACTCCTTTCCCACCCAAAGATTACCGTTAAGGCAGCAGAGGGGAGAAAATCCTTCGGTAATTCACATGTTGCACCAGCCTGGGAGTAAATTAAAAAAATCACTCAGTATTTAATGGGTTTCTCACCCAGACCACATCCGCCTGGGACTTGAAGTCCCAGGCTAATAGTATAAGTCCTCTAAAAGAGGACTAAATGAATTTTAAAATCACTGTAAATTTTATGACTCTTTATTTGGTAATTGGTGGTTTCTACTTAGAGGTGCAAGATATAAGGTAATCTTACAGCTCCAGATCCCAGATAGTAACGTGAAATTTGTTTAGGTCGGTATCCTTCACTACAATTTGATTATCCGCTCCCCAATCCTTTAATGTAGCAACTACACTGGGAGTTGTAGCAAAGGGCTGTGAGAAAGTAATGACATATAATCTTGTTTCTGGTGTTTGGACTTCAAATCCCTCTCCAGCCGACTTTGTTCCATCGTCAGAAACTGTTCCGTATATAATCTTTTGTGCTACGATGTCTTTTTGTAACTTCAGTGTGAAAGCCTCGCACGAAGGACGCAGAGGAAATATTTAGTTCGTAGTTGCTAAGAGCGCTCTTAGCAACTACGAACCCAATTCCATCAGTTAGAATAGTACGTAATCATAACTATATATATTAGACCTTTGGAAGACGACCCTAAATCCTCGCGTAGCCATTTTACGACAGCAAGGCTATGACTAACTGGCTCAGAGAGATGACCAAGTGGGGTTATGGACTTTTCTTCAGGCTGTCGGGAGATGTACTGCGGAATTTAGGACGCTTTGAAGAGGCGATCGCATCCTACGACAATGCCATCCAATTCAAACCAGACTACCACCCTGCTTTGATCAACAAAGGAAATGTACTTGTTAAGTTAGGGCGAAATACTGAAGCTATCGAATCCTATGATCTCGCCCTTGACTCTATAGATCCTCAGTGGTGGGAAGATTGGAATAAGAATCAGGGTTTAGCAAACATCGCTGAAGACAGCAAAGCTGCTGTAACAATGTCGGATAATGGTATCAGTAGGCTACACCCACAGACACCCAAAGTTCAAGAAAGTGGCAGCGAGTCGGATTCTAAAAAATCGGAAAGGTTGCAAGATTACATAATGCAGCGACTAGGGCTTTTCTCCGATTTATCTCAGGCAAAAAAAAGCTATGAAGAAGCCCTTGATTTTCTGACTTTTGAAAACTTTCCTGAGCAACATTTGCTAGTATTTCAAGAATTATTGAAAGTGTATTCACGGGATGACGCTGAGGAATTTGATAGAAAGTTGACTCAAGGGACTCAGCAGTTAGAAGAGTTGCTAAGTAAACAAGAATCAGAGATAGAGAAAATTAGGCTATCCAGTAAATTTGCGGCTTTTAATCAAATGCGGGTAGATATCCTTGCTCAGTCAGACACCATAGCAAATTATATCAAGGCTTTGGAAAAAGCGGAAGTACGTAAGAATACTTGTCTTGGTTGGCTGCGGGAAGGGTCAGATTATCAGCCCCATAATTTTAATTTCCAGCAGACGCAAAAACTCCTTAATCCCAAAACTGCGGCAATTTACTGGCATCTCAGTCCTCTCGCTATCACTACTTTTATTATCAAACATAAAGAACCCCTCAAAGTCCTGCTACCGCAATTACCAAGGGAATTACAACAGAAAAACGCTGATGCCCATTTTGTTCAAATCCAGCGTTTTGTAACCTGGGTGCAGCAATGGAAAAACTCTTATCAGCATTACTGTCAAGGCGATAACACAGATAAAGAAACAACCCCTTGGCGGTTAAATATGAAAACTATGTTGCAGAATCTTAGGGACATTCTAGAAATTGAACAAATTGAACACAGTCTCCAAGATGTTGATAACCTGATTCTTATTCCTCACCGGGAATTACACCTATTACCCCTAGATGACCTATTTGCTACACCCTTCATCATTACTTATGTCCCCAGCTTCCAGATTGGCTTGGAGTTATTGGAATTAGCATCAAGCAGTCAAAATCTTGACAGCATAAAACTACTGAATGTAGAAATACCTTCCAATAACTTGCCCTTTGCGAGCGTTCAATCTGCCGTCCTTCACTATTTGTATCCAAAGTATGGTAAGCTAGTGAAGTCACCCACAACAAAAATTGACTTGCTCAAGGCTTTACAAGACTGTGAAGGTTACTTTCAGTTTACGGGGCACGGCTATCATAAGCCAGAAAAGCCGAGAGAGTCAGCCTTGGTTTTAGAAAAACCAGATGAATTGACCTTGGGTGATATTTTTGAGTGTGAAAAATTAGATTTACGAAAATATCAACTTATTTGCCTTTCTGCTTGCGAAACCGGGATTACCAGCCAAGAAACCAGCAAAGAAAGGATAGTGGATGAATATGTAGGTTTAGTCAGTGGGTTTCTTGCCAAGAAAGCTAACTACGTTGTCAGCACCCTGTGGAGAGTAGATGACCGTTCTACAACTATATTAATAATTAAATTATATCAATTGCTCAAGCAAAAAGAAACTCCTGTGGCTGCACTGAAACAGGCAAAGAATTGGCTGAGTCAGTTAACTTATAAAGATTTAGCCAAGTGGTATAAAGACTTAGCTGAGGAATTAAATGAACCTCAATGGAGCAATTACCTAAGAACAGAAGCAGAAATCATTCAAAAGCACCCAGAGAAGATGAACTCAGACCAATGTCCCTATGCCCATCCTTATTATTATGCTGGTTTTATTATAACTGGTAAACCTGCATGAAAACACACTCCTGTATCGTTTTTCGCACTTTCCTGGTTCCTATGCTCTGCATGGGAACCCATCCTGGAGGCTCAGCCTCCTTCAATTTACCAGAGGCAGCAGCCCCTGTGTATGCATTCCCAGGTAGAACCTGAGAACGAGTAACATATTAAAAATTCATAATTCGTAATTATTTTTCAGACGGGGATTTATACCAAAAACGGTTTAGAACTTTACTTTTCTATAACTGCTAAGCTGCAATTTTCCCTCACCCCTTTCCCCTCTGGGGTAATAAAGTCAGTAGTGGTTCCCCTCATCCCCTTTGGGAGAAGGGGTTAGGGGATGAGGGCAAAAAAAGTCTACATATTAACCGTTTGCAGTATAAACCCTGTCTGAAAAAATGACGACCTGTAGAGGAGGCTTATATCTTGCACCTCTAAGTAGAAACCACAAATAACCAAATAAAGAGTCATAAAATTGACAGTGATTTCAAAACTCCCAAAAGTCCTCTAAAAGAGGACTTATGCTATAAGCCTGGGACTTCAAGTCCCAGGCGGATGTGGTCTACCAGGCTGGTGCAAGATGTGAAGAGGGGGTATTAAACCCAATACCCGTGAATGAATAGAATCAGAGGGCAGTTAGATAAGGCCAGTTCAATGTCATGACCGATACAAAAAAGGGATGCAAGCCCCTAAATTCATTTATGGAAAATGAAAAACATGTATTTCGAGACACGTAGTGCAAGAAATACTACGTCCTTGCTACAGAGCAAGTAAATTTATTTATGGGGTTCCTACCTTAGATTATTACCTTAGCTTTTGACGAACCCGAAGGGGTTGACCGCCCTCAAGATAGCCCTAGACGAACACCCCTCTCCCAATTTGGGAGAGGGGTAGGGGTGAGGGTTTTCATTCACGGGTATTGGTATTAAACCCATTTAAAATTAGGAATTACGAATTAAGTAAGTCGGCACGAATAAACAGAACTATGTAAACAAATGTAAAGTTCGTAAATTCGCTCGTAGTAAGCGCTTTAGCGCTAAAGCGCTTACTACAAACCTTTAATTTTTTACGCCGACTTACTTAGTCATTACGAATTATGATAAAAGTATACCCTTTTCCCCATTCCCCATTCCTAATTATGCTAGACCTAGCACAGGCAGTTACCCTCCGCGCTTTTTTAACAGCTTTGGTAGAATTGGATTCTCCTTTACCCGCAACGTTACAACAGGAAATTAACGAAGTTGGTGAAATATTTGCAACCGCACCGAATGATGCCCTTAACAGGTTGTTAGAATTGGCAGAAAACAACTACCTTCAGCAATCTTACAAGGAAGCGCGAATTAAGATCCAGACGCAAAATGAGCCTCAAGAGCTCAACAAATACGATAAACCTAGCCAGCAGAATCAACCCGAACCCATTCCCCCAGAACATCTGGCAAATATTGCAATCCCTATCTTGAAAGCCCCTGATTCTAGTGGAGAAGCAAAAAAACATAAATCAAAAATTATTATACCTTAGTAGGGCAAACAATTCTTAATGAGCAAGATAGAATATCTGACCTTAGATTTATTTACTTACAATCTTAGAGATGAAACAAGCAATAAGCAAGATGATTGGTTAAAGCTGCGAGAAGATGAACTGAAGCAACAGGGATTCTCGACTAAAATCAATGATGAAGACCCACAACGCCTAGATTTCTGGAAGACAATTTCATCTGCTGTTGATGGTTGTTACAGTAAAGCAAATTTTGATGATACTGACTGCCTGCGCTATAGTTGCTCTATAGATCAGGAAATTGAATTATCTGACATTGCACCAACCCTAACCCAAATCAAAGATTTAGCTGCTGGAATACTCTCAGCAAATGGCTATTTGGGGCAAACTTGGATGATATCAGGCTGGACAGTTCCGGATAATAGCACAATTGTTGAAGCGATCGCTCATCAAGCTTACAAAGCCTTAATTCCCCAAGGACATCAATATCAACAATTAGGAGAATTGTTAGGTGCTATAGTCTATGAAATGTGGCGTGGTGAAGGGCGCTGGGAAGGAATTGAAAAAAACAGCCATGTGATAGTTATTTTCTACCCTGATAAACCGAAATTTCAAAACGCTGCTCAATATTACAATGAATGGCGGTACTTATTTTACCAAAGAAAGGCAGAGGGCAGCTATGCTGAAGGCATTCGGGAAAAAAGATATCTGATCTGCCCTCTGCCACTGGGTTTAAAGCCCCTGACTTTAGTTATGGAAAAAGAAGGAAATATGTATTTCTGAACGCGCAGCAAGAAATACTACGTCCTTATTAAATCCCCTGACTTTAGTTATGGGGATACATAGCTGCCTTCTGCCTTCTGCCTTCTGCCTTCTTAATGTAGGCATAAAATACTTTGGGCCTATGAACAGGGACGGAAACTAAAATTAATTCTCTCGAAACAATATAAGCATAGTTTAATAGATGAGAAAAGTTTAGAAAGTTTATCAAAAAAAGGATTAGAAGAACTAAAAAACGAATTACAAAAAAATATTAATACTGTATTTAGCTACGTGCAAGATATAAATATACTGCAAACGCAACACCACACAGTTGAAATTAATTGGCGTAACTACGAAAAACAACGGTGTCATGATATTTTTAAAAACCAGAAATTTTTAGAAGAATTCAGCAGGATAGTCCTGGATAAATATCAGGTGCAATTAGAACAAGACTATCTGAGTCTCAATCCTGGATTAGCAATCTTAGAAAACACAACAGCTACCATTCGCGGCATGGTAGAAATAGAGCAAGCACAACGCGATCGCCAACTCAACACTACTATTGCCATCGCAGGCGTTGGTTTAGCAACCAGCCAAATTGCATCCGCCGTCATCATCGCCCAAGAAAATCCACCCAAAAACATTGCCTTCTACCAAACACAAGCCTTCTGGGTTAGTATCGGCACAGGAGCGATCGCCAGCTTTATTTTCTGGATTATCCTAAGTCTCCTGCTCAAAATTATACACCGTTTTCGCCCCTAATATCAGGTTTGTAGTTGCGCTTCAGCGCAAAAAACCGCGATTTTATACCCTCCCCTCGCCCAATGAAACCTTCTATTCTAGGACTATCCCTTTCCTGCTGTGTAAAAAATTGGGAAAATCACGTCCCATTTTCGACATTTGACCTTCTCCCAAGGGGAGAAGAAAAACTTCACTTTTACGCTTCACCTTGAAAGGGCTGGTTCTATATTCTACACAAAAAATCGCGATTTTATGAGCTACCCTCGCGGGAAGACGCTTTCTATTCAACGCAAAAAAATCGTGATTTTATGCGCTAAAGCGCAACTACGAGCACTAAGTTGATACTTATCTCAACTGTATTATTGCGCTAAATCCCTCCTTTCCTCCCTCAGCGTCCTCTGCGGTTCGTTAAAATAAATAACCCCACCCGCCTAACACCACATACAACAATGGTCACCCAGTTGTCATCTTCCACCCAAAAAGATATCATCTATCCCGAAAGCGACGGTCAGCCAATGGCAGAGCACAACAAGCTGAAGCGCAACTACAAGCCCTCCGCACCTTACTTCAAGAACGAGGAATTAATCCAGACCAAATAAATCCCTGATCAAGATTCATAAACACCATTTTGGTTTTCATATTCATCTGCGTTCATCTGCGTTCATCTGCGGTTCCTAATGTTACACCCAAATGAAAATCTCTATCATTTACAAGTAGAAAACAACACCGATCGCCTAGATCGCTACCTTTCCCAACAGCTACAAGACCTATCCCGATCGCGTATCCAACAATTAATAGAACAGAGTCACGTCCAACTCAACGGCAAAATCTGTACATCCAAAAAGATAGCTGTCAAAACAGGCGATCGCATCACCTTAGAAATACCAGCAGCCGAACCCCTACAACTACAACCAGAGAATGTTCCCCTAGACATCCTCTACGAAGACGACTCCCTACTCATCCTCAACAAACCCGCAGGATTAGTCGTCCATCCTGCACCCGGACATCCCGATGGTACATTAGTGAACGCCATCTTAGCCCACTGTCCTAACTTACCAGGAATTGGGGGAGTCCAACGTCCGGGAATTGTCCATCGACTAGATAAGGATACAACAGGAGCGATCGCCATTGCCAAAACAGAAATTGCCCATCAACATTTGCAAATGCAACTAAAAGCGAAAACCGCACGGCGAGAATACCTAGGAATTGTCCACGGTGCGCCCAAAACAGAAAGCGGTACCATAGACTTGCCCATCGGTCGCCATCCAGTTGACCGCAAAAAAATGGCAGTTGTCCCTGTAGAACAAGGCGGAAGACAGGCGGTGACTCACTGGCTACTCAAAGAACGATTGGGCAACTACACATTAATGCACTTCCAGCTTGAAACCGGACGAACCCATCAAATTCGCGTCCACAGCACCCAAATAGGTCATCCCATTGTTGGAGACCCCGTTTATAGTTCTGGTCGAACAGTTGGGGTAAATTTGCCTGGTCAAGCACTCCACGCTTGGCGACTTAGGTTAGAACATCCAGTGCATGGGAATTGGATTGAAGTCACAGCGACCCCGCCTGTGGAATTTACGAGGCTGTTACAGGTTCTACGACAAAGAATTGACTAGCGCGCATAAGCCACAGGATAGAGTATGAGCCATTAGATATACCCAATGAGACTCTTACATCACCCAAGACTTATGCGCGCCAAACAATCATTCAAACAGAAAAACTAGCAGTAGACGAAAAATCCTTATCTAATGCCAGCCAGTTTCCGATAAGGCACAGACTTCTCAATATCGATGTTGAATGGCGAAACCCTTTGTGGGGCGTTTACTTGAGGATCGATACCAGCAGCCATAGACAAGAATGCAGACGGATCGCCAGCCTTGGGCTTCTTGTCTTGTGGGATAAAGCGACGTACTTCTGTTTGCCAAATGATTTGTGGGAAGCCAAACTTGGCGCGATAATACGCGTCGTAGCGGGGCAATCTGATGTCAGTAGGCAACTCAGTTCCACCGCCACTGGGTAACACCCGACGACGGCGATAGGGAACTGTGGAGTCGCCAAAATTGTCTAGGTACTCTTCACTGTTGAGCAGAACATCAATAAAGCCTTGAATACCCTTGGTAGCAACCACAATTGACCAGGCTATTTTTTCTCGCTCATTGTAAACTTCACGTCCCAGCACGCGCTGTACGACTTGCTCTACAAAGCGATAGTTATTGTTGAGTTCGTAGAAGCTTTTTCTAAAGGTATTAGAAAGCACCAACCCACGAATGAAGTCCCGCACTGTGATTTGTCCGTTGCGGAGTTGGGATTCAAGAAAGCGTTCGCGATCTGCTGTAAAGGCATAAAAGAACAGCTGACGGTATGCTGCTTCAATCAACTCATCGAACTCTGTAGAGGAGAGCAGGTTGTCGGTGGAGTAAATCTTAGGCTTTTCATCACCTGCGATTTCAAATCCAGCTACACGCTGATTTTGGCTGGAAGGCGTGTATGTTAACAGAGGAAGCGGCATTATTAAACCTCCGTGATTTTAATGAAATTTAACAACTTCAAATCACATATTAAAGGAGTAGCATGAGCAGAATTTCAAGATTCTGATAGAATTTTACGAAATTTAACGAAAGACAGGAGTGGGGAGTAGGGAGTGGGGAGTAGGGAGTGGGGAATGGGGAATGGGGGATGGGGAGTGGGGAATTGCTATTAAGCATCAGCTATAGCAATCCGCGCAGGAATTACAAACACCTCTGGCTTGTCCCCCTTGTCCCCCTTGTCCCCCTTGTCCCCCTTGTCCCCCCTCCTCCCCTCTCCAAAATGCCAGGGGTTCTTGAGTTGATTGACAGTGAGGCCAACTACGCAAAATAGCTTCCATTCCAGGCTTCCACAACGGTGGTTCTAGTCCCAGTCCCAAACACAGATGAGACAGGATGCTGGCAAAGTCCTGGCTATGACCAGACATACCCAAATGGGCGTGGGCGTATTCGTGGGCGACTACATGCAACCAGTGTTGTGGTACAACTCGACCCACATCAACGAGAATGGTGATTGGGGTCGTGACAATGTTGCATAAACCGTCAATTCCGAAGGATTGGGCTAGAGGAACTGCAAAAATTTGCACTCTTGGTCTTTCTAGGGGATGAAAGCATTCATGACAGGCTTGGAGACAGGCGCTTAAGTGAGTGTTAACCCTGTCAATATTCAAGCCAACCCAGATGGAAATGGGGATGCGATCGCGCAGGTTATCCATCACATCCACCATTTTTGGTTCTAAAGCAAGGCGCTGTACCATTTGCAGATACTCTAAGCCGCGAGTCATTGCATCAACACTGTGAAGAAACACGGGGAGTGGGGAGTGGGGAGTGGGGAGTGGGGGGAGAGGGGAGGAGGGGGGGAGGGGGAGAGGGGGGGAAGAAGTGTTTGTTTCATTCATAGGGGGTGGAGTGCGGTCGGTGGGGTGTTCTTAAGATAATTCACCAACCCAAAATTGAATAAAACTCTCTTTTTTCCAAGATATCCTGCCCTTGCTTGGTTGTCACATCTTGTGTACTGGATTCCTCTGCGTCAGTAGTAACACGGGCTTCAGTACAGAACGATGCAGTGCTGAAACCGCCAAACCGTTTTACGGTGCTGGTTCTTAGTCGGAGATTTGGGTTGGCAAACCAGAATCGCTCAATGGAACTCATTGTTTCATATTCGGTTGTCAGCACCAGCCCATCTTCATGATCCATGTGATACAGACCGACTACAGGCATAATTTCCGCGTAGCCTCTCTCACGAAGTAACCTGCCTTGCCTAGGATTATCCGCATCAGGTACGATGGCAAACACGGTTGTGCCCTCATGGTTCTCATCACTTTCTCTGTCCCAAGCCATAGTGCCTAACCAATTCACACGGGAACCACCTATTGACAGACTCTTGTCAATCTGGTGCAACTCGCACAGTGCAATGATTTCTGGGCGATCGGCAGCTAGGGTTTCTACCTCAATAGCGGATTCTCCCATCTCAGACCGTTTAAATGCCAGGTGATGAGTTGTGCGAGAAGAAAGCCACTTACCAGCACTTAGCTGAAAAAATTCCATCGCGTCCATCAGATTTCTAACTCTTGCAGATGATATTTTACTTATTTTCTATTTTTAATCTACACCGCTGCACCCCTAAAATTATGTAATATTGAATGTTTAAAGTATCAAAACACCCAGCCACCAAACACCGATAAACCGTAATATTTCCAAGGCACTGCCACTGTTTCAAACCCAACTTTTGATAGCATTTGCAAATGGGCCTCTAGGGTAGCTAGCCGGTCTTGACTGGAGTAACCGTATGTAGTCGTGACGCCAACTTTACTACGAACCTCTGTGAGGTTGGTTCCCTGTTGCACTGCCCATTCCTCTCGCGCTGCCTTATATACTTCTGCTAAGGCTGGTGATTCTGGTAGGATAGGGTCTGCATTCCAAAAACAGCCACCCTGAGCGAGGCTTTGACGAATTCTCTCAAATAGCTTTAACTTCATCTCATCCTTAAGATGGTGAATTGCTAAGGATGACACACAACCGTCAAATTCTGTACCAATGTTCAACGTTTCTGGATTGTTTGCCCAGTGACCAAAGTCTGTTTCTATACCAGTCCATCTTTGTTGATATCCACATGCTGTGATTTTACCTTGGGCAAATTGCAGCATTCGAGGAGAGTAGTCCAAGGCAATAACTTGGGCATCTGGACAACGGTTGAGTATTTTGAGGCTGAGTTCTCCTGTACCGCAGCCTAGTTCTAGGATGCGACGACTGGTGGAAGGTAGACAACGGGTAATGACTTCCAGCATTTCGTCATATCGCGGCAACATCTGGCGAATACTAGTATCAAAATCAGCCGTGTTGGCGAAAATTTCTCCGGGAAACAGTTGTTGCATAGGAATTTACACTGATAGACCCACCATAATTAATGATGCATCATTATTTTCGCTGCTGCTTGGATTCATGGGAAATTTTCGCTGCACCTGAACAGTCAGAGCAATCATCAAACTGGAATATATTATACACCAAAAGCATTAAATTTGTTTAATATGGTTATAGACCTCACTAATTGTGTGTGGTTGTGTGTTTTAGAACTTAGTTGTATTTTGGTCAGGGGGTTTTACCTCTTGGCTAATTTTTTGGGTTAATCACAATGTTGACCCAATACGGTTCGGTTAACGATAATTGTAGGTTGGGTTGAGGCTTTGCGAAACCCAACAAATGCTGATAAATGTTGGGTTTCGTACCTCAAACGCCAGTCGCCTACAGAGGGAAACATCTACGTAGTAATTGCGATCGCATGTAGGGAAATCCATCAGTAGTGGAAAAATGCTCTTTTTAGCTCCATTCCTCAAAGTCTCAAAGAAAGGGGGTCGTTCTGCAAACCCGCTATTTTGTACCTAACTCTTGAAGCTGTTGAGATGCTTTTTGGCTTAATTCAACATCATTGAGACACGCTTAAGTGCAAACACAGGGACAACGATAAAAATGAGGGCGAGAATAGCTTAAGTAACACCAACGATTTGTTGTGATGAGCCATAGTACATTTGTATTTTCTAATGGTTTGTCTAGAGACGCGATTATAGCGGTTCTCAGTTGAATCCCATACACGAGGAGTGAGATCGGCCCTCACCCCCAACCCCTCTCCCAAATTGGGAGAGGGGTGCCCGAATTGGGCTATCTTGAGGGCGTTCTGTATGTGACTCAAACGAGAACTGCTATAACCCTTGTCTCTATTATTGCTTTACTTCTGATGCGGGCTGAAGTTATGCAATTTCACCCAATCTTTCGCAAAAGTGCTCCTTCTTTCACAACTCCTTGTACTATCCCTTTCCCCTCTAACCCTTTACGGCTTTGGTATCTGACCTTTCCTGAACCATTCACCACACTAAACACCGTGTCAGTATCAACATTTCCCACATCTACTCCACCCAACCACAGTGTCGCTTGATTTCCTGTGACTGAGGTAATGACTGCATCAGCACCCACAGATGGGTTCTTGATGAAATATATTGGTTGTTTTTCATACCCACTGCCCGTTTTTGCTTCAAATCTGGGTGTTTGGTTATATTCCTCAGATATATGTTGTTTCACATCAGAAATAGCAGTTTCAGGCGTGGTGGTTTGCTGCCAAAGATACTGAGTTAATAAGTATGTAAAAGCACCTGCATAAAAACCATTGAGTTGTTTATCTGCTGCAAATTGATTAGGATCTGTTGCAGCCAGAACAACTCCCTTCGCAACCCCCTTACGATAGCGTTGCACAAAATCTTGGCGTTTGAGTTTGAGTTTGTCTAGCAACTTTTGTTGATATGCTTTTTCTGCCGGCGCAATCTGGATATTCCTACCGCCTTCACGAGAACGAATGCGAAATTCTCTAGTCGCACCACCAGAATAACAGCTATCTAAGACTGCTGTGAAATTTTCACTGTTCACAGCTTCCATCAATAGGAACAAAGTATGTCCCATAATATCCTTCACCTGTCCACCTTGTTGTGGATATCCAGGCGGTAACAAAGCATCAATTGGTACTAAAGTCCCATTTAATCCGCTGTTGTCAAGAAAACTCTCAAAAATAGGATCTGGATCGAAAATGCGCGAACCATGTCCTGAGAAGTGAAATACTACCACATCATCAGGCTTGGTTTGTTTAATTAAATACTCTTCAAATGCGTGTAATATATTTTCACGAGTCGCTTGTGAGTCTTTGAGA
>JADQBA010000468.1 GCA_016903675.1 Stigonema ocellatum SAG 48.90 = DSM 106950
GGGATATCCGCATCAGCGCTGATTCAATTTCTGTAACCAATGGCGCTCAACTTGCTTCCAGTACCTTTGGCAAGGGCGATGCAGGTAACATTGAAATCAATGCCAAAAATTCTGTTAGTGTTTCCGGAACCAGTTCAAGTAGCGGATTCTCTAGTGGGTTATTTACATCTACTACAAATTCTTCCACTGGCAGTGGTGGCGATATCACTGTAAATACCCCAATATTGCGTGTATCAGATGGTGCAGTCTTAGATGCGCGAACTTGGAGTAATCGCAATGGCGGCAATATTAGCTTAAATGTGAAACTTGGTGAAATTCTTAATGGTGGACAGCTTCTTTCTACATCTTCTGGTGCTGGCAATGCCGGAAAAATTACAGTTAATGCTACAGACCGAGTTACTGTGGATCGAAGCGATAGCACTTTTAATAATCGGTTAGCTAAATTTGGCCCAGCAGTTGCACCTGTGGGTGCTTCCAGTGGCTTTTTTGTCCGTTCTCAAAGTACAGGAAGCGCAGGCGATATCGAAGTCACCTCAGCGCAAATTCGTTTAGACAACGAAGCAAGGTTCATTGCTGAATCTGCATCAGGTAATGGTGGTAATATTAACCTCCAAGTTAGAGACTTACTGCTGCTACGTCATGGAAGTCTCATCTCCACCTCTGCGGGGACTGCCAATGC
>JADQBA010000411.1 GCA_016903675.1 Stigonema ocellatum SAG 48.90 = DSM 106950
CAAGCACCAGAAACCCATGCAGTTGATGCCATTGCACTTGCGGCTAGTCATTTTGTTCAATACAAGCCTTTCCATACTGCAAATACCCGTGGTCATGATTGGGTAGGTGTGGTGCGGATTACCTATTCGCTATTCAAAGTCATTTCTAAGCCTCGAATTACACGGCGTCGCTTGCATGATGCAGTTCCAGCAAAATCACCAAATCCCACACAGTACCGTGAACGCTACGGTGGTTCAACAACACCGTTTAAAGCGAGGAAGGGTGACTTGATCCAGTACTCAACTAAGTCAAAAGGAGAAATCAAAAAAGTGATTGGCTATTGTTCGGGTTACACAGGAAACAATTTGTCACTAAGTGATGCTAGTTGGGCAAGACTTGGTAGATTCGCTAATTCAAAATGTCGAGTAGTTGCAAGAAATACTGGATTGGTAATTTCGCTTACTTCGAGTCCCACTCAATTACCCTCCTGTCCCCCATACGACCAAACCCTATCGGGCTATGGTCGCAGTACCTCGGAGTTGATCTGATGGTGATTTAACCACTCGATTTAAAGCCAACGGTGCCACTGGGTAAAGGCGCAGTGTTTCACTACACACAGCATTCAAATAAGGCAAGCGGAAAATAGTGTTCGGATCAGGATTTTCACCCAGACTATCCAGTTCTTGCAGCAGTTTCTCACGTACCTGAGGCAGATGGTGAATCCAGTACAAAGCCCATGACAAGGAAGTTGCAGTGGTTTCGTGACCCGCTACCAAGAGGGTCATCAGCTCATCCCGTAACTCTATATCTGTCATTGACTGCCCCTGTTCATCGCGAGCTGATATCATCAAAGACAGAATATCAGTCCGAGATGGGTCGGGTTGCTCTTTGCGTTCCCGAATTTCGGCGTAGATGAGTTCATCAATTTGCTGTTTTCTGCGCATGAAAATTCCCCAAGGACTCCACGAACCGAAATCCCGTCGCAATAAAGGGAAAAGAAGCATCAAAGCTCTCAATAAAGGTTTCTTTGGATTCAGGATTGCAATCAGCATTTCCTTTAGCTTTTCGTAACGCGATCCCTCATCTAGACCAAATACAGCTTTCAAAATCACTTGAAAGGAGATTGCTTGCATGGACGGTAGAATTGAAAAGGCTTCGCCAAATAGCCATTGACTAGTCACTTGTTCAGTAATGTCGCGGATGGTCTGACCATAAGCTAACATTCGTTCTCCATGGAACGGTGGTGTTAACAGCTTTCGTTGCCGTTGGTGGGGCTTTCCAAAGAGTGCTAGGAGTGATTGCTGCCCTAACAAAGGTGATTTAATACCCGCAGGTTCACCAGAGTCCAACTGTTTTGGATCGGTGGTAAAAATCTGCTGAATGGCATGAGGGTTACTAACAAATATTTGAGGATTGACGCACCCACCTCTAGAAGAGGTGGGATTCGTGCGAGTAGCCACACTCAACACTAACCCCATAACTCCAAACTAAGTTGAAGCGGCAGGTTCCCAGGCTGATGGCGTTTTCTCCTCTTACGAGTTGAACCATCATTT
>JADQBA010000484.1 GCA_016903675.1 Stigonema ocellatum SAG 48.90 = DSM 106950
AACTGTTGCACCCATCGACGTAAAGTCCGAGGGTTAATGTCTTTATAGAGATCTGTATGGCGCTGAAAATATGCTTGTACTAGATTAAATTTTCGGTTCGCTTCTTTTAAGGAAGCAGGAGAAGCGCCATCCATTAAATTACGTACAGTTTCATTTATTGTTGTATCTGTAACGCCGTCATGAATTTTAATCGCTCCACTGTTGAACAACTGAAGAAAAAATGTTGTTGGTAACTGTATTGGAAAGCCTGATTCGGGTAGGAGCGTGGTTGTCGTCTCACCATAATTCACTAAAGTCCATAGCGACGAATCCCAGAGCAGGACTGTGTTAGGCAGGAATCTTGTGGGATGTATATCAGTATTAGAAGTCGGATGAGATACATCAGATGCGTGGGTATAAGCATCATGAGTTTGTTGGTCTACCCATAGTCGTGTCCTGTAATGTTCAACTAAGGGGACAGCATCCAAGTCTACGTAGAGTTGTTCGGATGCAATCATCATATATATATCATTGG
>JADQBA010000022.1 GCA_016903675.1 Stigonema ocellatum SAG 48.90 = DSM 106950
GCTTCAAACAAGTTGCGGACAGCCAAATCTATTTGGAAGGCGTCGCGTATTCGGGAAGTCAACTGAGTCGCAAGTAGAGAATGACCGCCCAATTCAAAGAAATTGTCATGGATACCTACTTGCTCTTTTCCCAAAAGTTTAGCCCAAATTTCCACTAGCAACTCTTCAATCTGCGTCCGTGGTGGTATATATTCTTGTTTGTCGAGAGTGAGTGTATCAGGTGCAGGCAAAGCACGGCGATCAACTTTGCCATTGGGTGTTAGTGGTAGGGATTCTAGCAGCACATAGGCTCTTGGGATCATGTATTCTGGTAACTTTTCTTTAAGGAATTGGCGAAGTAGAGATGCAAAACTTTGCGCCTCTGGTGTCGGTATCTGTTCAGGGTTGGGAACAATGTAAGCCGCCAAGTGGCGATCGCCTGGTATGTCCTCACAAGCAATGACTACTGTTTCTCTCACTCCTGGATGTAAATTCAGCACTGTTTCAATCTCTGACAACTCGATGCGATAGCCACGAATCTTTACTTGATGATCAATGCGACCTAAAAATTCAATATTCCCATCTGGTAAGTAACGCCCTAAGTCACCCGTCTTGTAAAGTCGCGCTTCCGCAACAAACCCGGTTTCTGGAACTGTTATAAAACGTTCAGCAGTTAACTCAGGACGGTTGAGATATTCTCGCGCCAGCCCATCACCACCAATGTACAATTCTCCAACAACGCCAATAGGCACAGGCTGTAAATAAGCATCCAGCAGATAAATTTGCGTGTTTGTAATGGGACGACCAATGGGAATAGATGTGACTGATTCTGGCAATTCTTGTACGCAGTAATAAGAAGAAAATGTTGTACTTTCTGTTGGACCATAAACATGAAGCAATTGCTTTGAAGAACCATTTTTTAAAATCTTTTGAACCCATCTAACATCAACAGTCTCACCACCGAATAGCAAGTATCGCAACGATATGAAAGCTTTTGGAACATCCCTAGCAATTTGTTGGAACAAGGCGGTGGTTACAAACAGAACGCTGATACTTTTTTCTTGTAGTTGTAATGCAAATTCATGAGGAGAAAGGGTAACATCTTTGCTAATGCCAACAAGCTGAGCGCCGTTAAGTAGCGCTCCCCAAATCTCGAACGTCGCTGCATCAAAGGAAGTGTTCGAGGCTTGGGCAATTTTATCGGCTCTTTCCAATTTTATATAGTTTATATTGCATACCAGCCGATTGACAGCTTTGTGAGTTACAGCTACTCCCTTAGGCTTTCCTGTAGAGCCAGAAGTGTAAATCACATAGGCTAAATTATCGCTTTTTAGTTCACTTTTGGGATTTTCTTCGCTTTCTTGAGCAATATTTTTCCACTCTTTATCTATGCAAATAATTGAATTCGGCAAGCCCTCAAAATCCCCAAGCAGCTTTTCTTTTGTCAGTAATACTGAAACTTGTGCATCTTCCAGCATGAAATTTAGGCGTTCTTGAGGATAGTTAGAGTCTAAAGGAACATACGCTCCTCCAGCTTTAAGAATAGCCAGCAAGCCCACTATCATTTCTATAGACTGGGAAATGCAAATGCCCACTAAAACTCCTGAACATACCCCCAATTTTTGTAAGTGGTGTGCTAGTTTATTGCTACGAGTATTCAACTCTCGATATGTTAAAGACTCCACATGTCGCGTCTCTAGATTTTCAAAGATTATTGCTATAGAATCTGGATGCTGCTCTACCTGATTTTCAAATAACTCATGGATACACTGATATTGAGGATAATCAGCCTGGGTGTTATTCCATTTTACTAATACTTGCTCTAGCTCTTGTTTGCTCAAAAGCGGTAAATTGGCAATGGGTTTATCTGGGCTAGCAACAATCCCTTCAAGCAGTGTTTTAAAATGTTCCAGCATCCGGGTAATGGTGGCTCGCTCAAACAAATCTGTGTTGTAAACCATTACCCCTCTGATACCCTCAGAATACTCCCAGTTTGCACCCCATAAGCTCCTAAAATCCTCCGAACATTTCCACAGGTGCAACTCCAAATCAAAGCGCGTTTTTTTAAATTCAATATTCATAAAACTAGGCACTAACCCAGGCATTTCTAGTGCCGACATTGGCGCATTTTGGAAACCAAACACCACTTGAAAGAGTGGGTGGTGGCTCAAGTTTCGCTCTGGATGGAGTTCTTCTACTAGCTTTTCAAAAGGCAAATCTTGGTGGCTATATGCTCCTAGGGTGACATCCCGTACTCTGCCTAACAGTTCTCGAAAACTGGGGTTTCCATTAAAGTGAGTGCGTAGCACCAAACTATTGACAAAAAAACCAATGAGTCCTTCAATTTCGCTGCGGTTACGGTTAGCAATTGGCGAACCCACCGCAATATCTTCTTGATGGGTGTAGCGGTATAGTAATGTTTGGAATGCTGCCAGTAGCGTCATAAATAAGGTGACACCTTCTTGCTGCGACAATGCCTGGAGTGCATCACCTAGTTTTTTCGGTAACTCTAGAAATTGCATTGCGCCTTGATAGCTTTGTTTAGGCGATGCCTGCGGCGGGCTACGCCTACGCGGTTTGTCGGTAGGTAAATGCAGTTTCGACATGTCATTTAATTGCTGCCGCCAGTAGGCTAACTGCGTTTGTAGGGGCGAAGCGCCGTTCTCCCCTACCCCAAGCAGCCACTCACGCTGCCAATGGGCAAAGTCGGGGTATTGGAGAGGCAGTTCCAACAGAGGTGAGGGTTGGTTTTGTGCAAAAGCTGCGTACAGTGTTCCCAGTTCCCGAATCAGCACCCCAATAGACCAATCGTCACAGATAATATGGTGCATATTCACCAATAGAATATGTTCTGTTTCTTTAAGCACAAGCAGCATCACTCGCAGCAACGGTCCTTGGGACAAATCGAAAGGACGTACTACATCTGCTGTAATCAGACGCTTTGCTTCAGCCTCACCATCATCTTTTGACAACTGCCGCAGGTCTAATACACAAAGGGGTACGTTAGCACAGCTTTCCGCAGGAATCACCTGTAGGGGTTGCCCATCCAACACCTTAAATGTGGTGCGTAAGGCTTCGTGGCGACGCACGATTTCGTTAAATGTCTGCTTTAGTGCCCCTAAGTTCAGCGAACCTGTCAAGCGAATGACAGTTGGCACATTATAAATGGCATTGCTGGGGATCAACTGATCGAAGAACCACAGCCGCTGTTGGGCAAAAGATGCAGGAAAGACAAAGACCTCTTCAGAAGACATGGCGAAATGGTTTAAGGGTGTAAGGGTATAATGGTAGCCCTTTCCTGCTGTGTAAAAAATTGGGAAAATCACGTCCAATTTTCGACATTTGACCTTTGCGCTCTTCGTGCCTTCGCGGTTCAAAAAGATTTTTTATACCACGAAGACGCGTTTGCGCAGCGTCTCCCCTTGGGAGAAGAATATTCAAGTGTTTCGACTTGCACCTTGAAAGGGCTAGGGTGTAAGGGAAACTGTTCGCCTACACCCCTACATTTGTGCTTTCTCAATACAGGCTTTTAGCTGTGCTGCAACAACCTGGATATGGGGTTTTCTCAGCATAGTCAGGTGATTGCCAGGAATAGTATGAACTTCTGTTCCTCCAAGAGCTAGCTTATCCCAACCTCTGCTTGGATTGCGATCGCTCATGCTTGAATTATCCCTTGTTTTGAACAGGGTAATTTGCTTAGGGTAGACCTGTGGAACGTAGTTGAGAACAGCTTGGCTGTTGGCATAGAAAACCCTAAGCATTGGGCGAATTGTTAACTCGCTTAAGATTCGTAGCTTCGACTCTTGTGGCATGAGATTAGCTATAGCAGCTTCTCCTATGATAAAGTGTGAGAACACATTGGCTTTAAGCCATTGAAGAAACTTGTTAAAAACAGGAGACTGAAAAGTTAAAGTGCTCATTCTGTTCTTAATAAGAGCGGTAATTAGACCAAAATAATCCAGAAAAAATGGCCATATATATCGTGCCACTGTAGTGAGAAAAAATTTGAAACCATTGCCAAAGGATGGTATATTACCGTGAACTGGTGCTAAAGTGTCAAGCACAGCAAGTAGAGCCACTTCATCCCCTGATTTTTGGAGTTGTTGAGCCATCTCAAAAGCAACCCAACCTCCAAAAGACCAACCTCCTAAAAAATAAGGACCTTTCGGTTGCACTCTACGTAATTCCTCAATGTAGTGGGCAGCCATATCCTCAATATGAGTGAGTGGAGAACTTTTTCCGTCCAAACCAATGGGCTGTAGCCCATAAAATGGTTGATTATTCCCCAAATGATGAGCTAATTCGTAATAAGGAAACACAACCCCAAAGATTGGATGAACGCAGAAAAAAGGTGGATTTAAGCCAGCCGGCTGAATTGCTACCAAACTAGACCAAGGCAAAGAATCTGTTTCTGAGCATAAAGAATTTGCTAAACTTTCAATGGTTGGATTTAAAAATAGAGCAGATAGGGGCAAGTCACGCTCAAATTGCTTGCGTATTTGCTCCAAAAGGTGTACACTTAGTAATGAATCTCCTCCCAAATCGAAGAAGTTATCCTGAATACCCACAGACTTAATATTAAGAACTTCAGTCCATATTTTTGCCAATATTGATTCGGTTGGGGTACGAGGAGCGATAAAGGCTTTATCTGTTGAGCGGCTAATGGTCGTAGGTTGTGCTTTTAGTACCTGGTAATCAACTTTGCCGTTAGGCGTTAGGGGTAGAGAGTTTAGGGCTACAAAGGCTCTCGGCATCATGTATGATGGCAATTTTTCTTTTAAGAATTCACGTAATTCAATGGTTGTTGGTACCTGCTTCGAGTTAGAAACAATATAAGCTACTAAATGCTTCTCACCAGATATGTCCTCTTTAGCGATCGCCACCGTTTCTTTAACCCTGGGATGTAGATTCAGCACTGCTTCAATCTCTGACAACTCGATCCGGAAGCCCCGCACCTTGACCTGATTGTCGATGCGCCCTAAAAATTTAATATTGCCATCTGGTTGATAACAAGCTAAATCACCCGTCTTGTAAAGACGCGTTTTATTTTTATCGCTGAAAGGATGAGGAATAAACCTTTCAGCAGTTAATTCGGGACGGTTGAGGTAGCCTCGTGCCAATCCATCACCACCAATGTATAGTTCGCCAGTAATGCCGATTGGGACAGGTTGTAAATGTTTATTTAATATATAGATTTCAGTGTTAAGAATAGGACGACCAATAGATAATTTTTGCCAGACAGGGCTAATTTCTGCAACAGTTGACCAAACAGTTGCTTCCGTCAGTCCGTAAGCGTTAAAAAACCGACGACCAGAGTTGCACCAGCGTTTTACAATCTCGTCGGAACAGGATTCGCCTGCACAAATAATAGTTTGCAATGCGGGAAGTGATTCTGTCGGTAGGACTGCTAAGACCCCAGGTGGAAGGGTGACGTAAGTAATTGCTTTGTCGCGCAATAGTTGGATTAA
This sequence comes from Stigonema ocellatum SAG 48.90 = DSM 106950, assembly GCA_016903675.1. Lineage (GTDB taxonomy): Bacteria > Cyanobacteriota > Cyanobacteriia > Cyanobacteriales > Nostocaceae > Stigonema > Stigonema ocellatum. The sequence goes on from JADQBA010000022.1 coordinate 5,448, forward strand.
AGCTTGTCCGGGTTGCAAAGATTCTTGCTTTGCTAAGTAAAGAGTTGCTCCTGTTCGCAATGCCATAACAATCTCAAAAATTGAGGCATCAAAACTCAATGATGCAAATTGCAGAATGCGATCGCGAGGCTGCAATTTAAAAACCTCAATCTGAGCTTCTGTCAAGTTGGAAAGTCCTCGATGCTCTATTAAAACACCTTTAGGCTGTCCTGTTGAACCAGAGGTGTAGATGACATAAGCTAGGTTATCAAATGTTACGCAGCTGGTTAGATTTTCCTGGCTTTGAGAAGTAACCTCTTCTCTATGGTTATCCAAGCAAACTACAGATACCGAACCCTTAGACAAACGCTCAAGCAATTGCTGTTGAGTGAGTAACACCGAAACTTTCGCGTCTTCCAGCATGAATTTAAGACGTTCATCAGGATAGGTAGGGTCTAAAGGGAGGTATGTTCCACCAGCCTTGAGGATGCCCAACAGTCCGACGATCATCTCTGTTGAACGCTGTACGCAAATGCCAACTAAAACATCTGGTGCTACTCCTAATTGTCGTAGATGATGTGCAAGTTGGTTAGCTTGGATATTTAGTTCACGGTACGTTAACTGCTTCTTTTCAAAAACTAGTGCGATCGCATCGGGAGTTTCTTCCACCCGCGCTTCAAACAACTGATGAAAACATTTATTCTGTGGGTAGTCTTTCCTAGTGTCATTCCAATCAATTAATAACTGCTGCCGTTCAATTATAGTCAACAACGGCAAGTCTGTTAGGCGCTGTTCTGGATGAGCAACAATACTTTCTAGCAGTGTTTGGAAATGTCCTAGCATCCGGGTTATAGTGGTGTCATCAAATAAATCGGTGCTATACACCACTTGTCCTTTAAGGCTTCCCAAATCCTGCCACAAGTGAAACTCCAAATCCAGCTTTGCGGAAAGCTTGTCGAACTCGAACAGTGAAAGCTTCAACCCTGGTAATTCTAGCACTTCCATGGGAGTGTTTTGCAGGCTAAATACGACCTGGAACAAGGGATGGTGACTCAAATCTCTGATGCAGTGCAGTTCCTCAACCAGCTTTTCAAAGGGCAAGTCCTGATGGGCATAGGCTCCCAAAGTGACTTCTCGCACTCGATTCAACAGTTCTCGGAAAGTTGGGTTGCCTGATAAATCAGTACGTAACACTAAGCTATTGACAAAAAAACCAATTAACCCCTCTATCTCGCTGCGGTTGCGATTGGCAATGGGTGAACCTACCGTAATGTCCTCTTGCTGGGTGTAGTGATAGAGTAAGGTTTGAAACGCTGCCAGCAGAGTCATAAACAAGGTAACACCTTCTTGTTGGCTCAGTGTCTCTAGGGATTGACTCAAGGAGTGCGGTAGTTCTAGAAATTGTTTCGCGCCCCTGTAGGTTGGAACTGCTGGTCTTAGTCGGTCGGTGGGCAGATTCAGCACCGAGATCCCGTCTAACTGAAGACGCCAGTAAGCTAACTGGGTTTGTATGGGCGCAAGACCTTCTGGGCTGACTTGTTGCAGCCACTCCCGCTGCCATTCGGCGAAATCTGCATATTGGATTGGTAGTTCTGGCAGGGGTGATGGCTTGTTTTCTAAAAAGGCTTTATATAATGTACCCAGTTCTTTAATGAGTACTCCAATAGACCAGCCATCTGCAACAATGTGATGTAAATTCAGCAGCAGCACATATTCTGCTTCATCCAGTTGTAGCAGCTTCACTCGCAGTAATGGCCCCGTGGTGAGATTGAAAGGATGTTGAGCCTCAACGGTAGCCAATCGCCGCGCTTGTGTTTCACGTTCTGTTGCTGGGAGATTACGTAGGTCTTCTATGGGAAGGGATATGGGACAGCTTTGGGCAGCAATTGCCTGCACTGGTTGCCCTTCTACCATGAAAAACCTGGTGCGTAAGGTTTCATGGCGACGGACAATTTCGTTGAATGTCTGAGTTAAGGCAGTTAAGTTGAGGAAACCTGTCAGACGAACTGCTGCTGACACATTATAAAATGGATTGCCCGGTGCTAACTGGTGGAGAAACCACAATCGCTGCTGGGCGAATGAAGTAGGAAAGACAAAAACTTCTGCTTCTTGAGAGACATTGAATTTTTCTTCGGTAACCATCGGTAATTTTCCCAAACCCTTGTAGAGACGCGATTAATCGCGTCTGATCGTAGAGACGCGATTAATCGCGTCTCTACTGAAGAATTCCTATGGGACAAGAAACATTGGTTCCTCCTAAGCCACAATACCCGTTAGGATTTTTCGCCAAGTACTGCTGATGGTAGTCTTCGGCATAGTAAAACTCAGGAGCATCAAGGATTTCAGTGGTAATCTTCTCATAACCAGCAGCGTTAAGAGCTTGCTGATAAGCATCGCGGGATGCTTCTGCTTGCTGTCTTTGGCTGTCAGAATAGACGTAAACCCCTGAACGGTACTGAGTACCAGAGTCATTACCTTGGCGCATTCCTTGGGTAGGATTGTGGCTTTCCCAAAAGACTTTTAGTAACTCAGTATAACTAATCACATTTGGGTCAAACACAACGTACACTACTTCGTTATGACCTGTCTGTCCGGAACATACCTCTTTGTAAGTAGGGTTGGGGGTTATACCTGCGGCGTAACCCACTGCGGTGGTGAAAACTCCGTCCAGTTGCCAGAATTTGCGTTCAGCTCCCCAAAAGCATCCCATGCCAAACATCGCTATTTCCATTCCCTCTGGATAGGGCGGCTTGAGTGGATGACCGTTGACATAGTGATTCGCGGGTACTGGCATAGGTTCTGCCCGTCCTGGTAAAGCTTCTCCTGGAGAGGGTAGGGTTAGTTTTTTACCGAATCCAAATAACACCATTGATTTTGACTTTGAGTTTAGTTTTTTACCTTACTTAACATTTTAACAAAACCGCCGAGTTCCTCATCCTCTAAAAGGTGGGGATGAAAGGCGGGAAAAATATGCAATGCCTCCTGGAAACCACTCCCGCACAATTCATTCATGATTCTTTTTTCTTAGGCTTACTCCACGCTGTTCTCTTGGCGATATTTTTATCCTTCATCAGGGCCATTTTAGTTTTCAGTGCCTCAGCCTTATCTTCCTTTCTCGCCTTCAAGAATTTGGGTGCTTTTTCCATAGGCATCGATAATAAACTAACAAACCCAAACACATCACGCCCAGGAATAAATTTAGCTAGCACTTCTACAAAATGTGGAAACCCCTGCTCTTGTTTTTCGAGTTTGGGATTAAACCTAAAAGGTCGTACAGGAGCATCTTTCCAAATTAATGGGACGTGAGAAGCTTTCATAAATTTGACTCTTTTATACGGTTCCACCTGCTTGATATGTTGCAATCGTTCTTCAGTGAAATTTCGCAAAACCGAGATACATGGTGTTTGACAGACTGGAATGAATTGCCACAAGCCGCATAGCCGAAACTCCAAATCTTGCAATTGTTTTGTAATTCCTACTGTGATTTCAGGATTTTCAAACCCCACCAATTGGAAACTCAATGTGTGTAATTGTTCCCTTCTTGGGAAGTGAGTAACTTTCGGGTAGACTATCAACCGTATGACATTACCTGTATTTTTTGTTACTTCTTTTTGCAAAGCATCAAAAACTCGTCGTTTTTTGGGAATATAAAATAGTGGATATTCGTGCCCACTAATACTTACCACTGCATGACCTTCATCATTGAAGTTCACAACCCCTGCGATGATGCCCACTGCTTGAAAAATTGCACTATTGGAAACTACTTCTGATGACGATTCTGACGAATGGGCTGGCAGTGTGGGTGTGGGTGGTTGTAAATCAACCTCGGTAGGTGTAGGTGGTGTCGATAACCGCTTCACGGGTTTGGGCTTAACCGTGATTAATTTCTCTTTTACTTGCTCATCCAATGGGACAGGTTCAGGAACTAAAACTTGCGGTTGTGTTGGTGGTGATGATTTTGGCGACTCCACCGGACTAGGTTTTATCGAAAGCAGTGTTTGTTTTGGTTCGTCTGGTTGGCGTGGCTGGGATGGAGGCTGTTTTTTGGTTTTCTTTGCTGCCATGAGGTATATAGCTTTAAACTGTGGTGATCTGGAGTTCTTTTTTTAGGTTTTTCGGCGACTGGTGAAGTCATTGGTCTTCCCCTGGTATAGAAGCTGGTGTAGATTTCAATGCCTCTATAAATCGGTCTAATGCTTCAGCGATCCGCTCTTTGTTCTCTGCTGCTTTGGCAACTCGCCAGGTTTTCAAAACCCTTGAGCGCACTCTTGACAATTGCTCCTGGTCTATCGTGGGGGCGGACGATAAAAGCTGTAGTTGCTCGTCCTTAAATTGCAGTTGTTCCGCCTGGAGTTTAGCTTCAGTTTTTAGCGCTAAGTGTTCCCGGTAAAAAGTTTCGGCAAGTTCTTTTAAACGCGATACTTCAGCCTCTAGTTCCTGGTCGCTACTGTCAACGTGACTGCTAACCAGTGCTTGTAAACGGGCCTTTTCGGCTCGTATTCGCTCTACTTCCGAATTATAGTCGGCGTGCGATTCCCCTTTATTATGCCTGGGAGTGCGGGGTTTTTCTCTCAGGCTGCCGATTCCCCCAGTTGTTGCTCTAGTTGTTGTAGACGGCTGTTTACTTTTGTAAACGAAGATGCGATCGCATCTTGGATTAACGAATCTATATCCGTCGAAGCTTGCACTTTGGGCTTTCCTCCCAATGCATCAAGCACAATTCGCCTTGCCGCGTCGTTTACCGATTCCCCCTCAAGACACTGCTCTCTAAGCCCAAAGTGCAACTCCTCTGGTATTCGGAATGAAATTATTTTACTAGCCATAACGTCTACGCTGTGTAAACGAGTTATACACGACTACCCTATCACACGACTGTCCACAATGGCGTTGACGACCTTCTTGTACAGAGCGACTAAATCGATGAAAAAATGTGAGATGAACACTATATAATCATCACAGTATTAAAATTGTATTGATTTGTTAAAATTTTGTTGTACTCAAGGAAAAAAGTATGAGCGATTTGAGCTTATCCCTAGCCACACAGGAAGCAGAAACTGATGACATATTGGCAAATGTCTTACAGGAACAAGCACAGAAAGGACCCGACTTGCGCCAGACACATCCTAAAAGTCATGGTTTGGTTTGGGGAGAATTCATTGTCGAAGACAGCATACCCGAATCATTTCAGGTGGGTGTGTTTGCCAAAAAACGGAGTTATCCAATTTGGGTACGGTTATCTAATGCTTCTGCACCTGAAAAACGTGGCAAATTCAAATCAGACTTGGAACCAGATATTCGCGGTTTAGCTATCAAACTTCTGGAAGTAGAAGGGGAAAAGGTACTTGATGATGAGAAGTACACACAAGATTTTATTTTTCTTAATCACCCAGTTTTTATAACGCGAACCCTGCAACAGTTTGCTGATTTGGGGAAAGTTGGTAGTGGTCAGGCTGATCCAGAATTATTGCGATCGCTTGCACCAGTATTTGAAATTATCCAAGCTGCTGGGAGCAAACAGGTAGGGAATCCCTTACTCATCCCATACTGGAGTACGACTCCCTATAAACTTGGCTCTCATGTGATTAAGTTCTCACTTCAGCCGCACCAACCGGATGAAATTCCCGATGGGAAACCTGATTCAGAAAATTATCTGCGTGAAGCAGTAGTCAAATATCTCACTCTAGAAGCAAAAGAAGCAAATTTTGACTTTCTAGTACAGCTTTTTGTAGACGACGAAAAGACACCCATTGAAGATCCCACTAAAGAGTGGAAACAAGAGGAGGCACCATTTATTAAACTGGCTACTGTCAAAATTCCAGCTCAGAAATTCGACTTTGAAGAACGCTATCGGTTAAATGAGGGGTTATCTTTCTCTCCTTGGCACACCTTACCTGAACATGAGCCTTTAGGTAGTATTAATTTAGCTCGGAAAAAAATCTACTTAGAAGCTGTCAAGTTTCGCCATCAGTATGCTGAACAGCGCCTAAGAGAACCTCAACCTTATAGTGAGATTTTAGATGAGCCTGATACCAACTCATAAAACGACTCAATCCTGAATTTTAGTTCTTGCTTTGTTCAGTCCTCGTTGACATTTTATTTCTAAAGAACAGCATCCATCTTTTTCAGTAATTCTTCGATAGTAGAGGTATTATCTAAGACTAAATCGGCACGCTCGGCTTTTTCTTCAATGGGTAGCTGGCTGAGGATTCTGGCTAGTGCCTCTTTTCTACTTAAATGATTGCGCTGTATCAATCTTTGCAGTTGCTGTTCTTCGGAACAACGTACAACCCAGATTTCTGTCACTAAATCAGTCATCCCCGCTTCAAACAGCAAAGGTATGACTAACACTAGTGTTGGTGCAGACGATGCAGCAATTTCTTGTTGGATGCGATCGCGTACATAAGGATGAATCAAAGCCTCTACCCAAAGGCGTTCCTCTGGATGATTAAAGATCATCTCACCAAGCATCTGACGGTTAAGGCTACCATCTGCAAGCAGAATTTGTTCACCGTAACGTTGGGCGATCGCACTGAGAATAGGTGAACCCACAGAGACAGCGTCTCTAGCATAAATATCTGCATCCAAAATTGGTAAATTGCAACCACTAGCCAAATAATTGGCGACAGTCGTTTTGCCTGTAGCAATACCTCCAGTTAAACCAATGATTCGTTTAGCCATGAGTGGGGAGTGGGGAGTGGGGAATGGGGAGTGGGGAATGGGGAGTGGGGGAGTGGGGGAGTGGGGGAGTGGGGGATAGGAGTTTGTTTCATTCATATACTACTCTCCATTCCCCATTCCCTACTCCCCACTCCCCACTCCCCACTTTGTTGCCCATTTGATCAAGGCTTGAGTTAATCCATCTAATGTATGTTCCTCAGCTTCTACATCGACGCGACCGATTAAGGAACGACAAGCTTGAGAGGTTTGGGGACCGATAGAAGCAATACAAACACTCTCTAAGGAATTTGCCAGTACAGAGGATTCATTCCCAAGAGAATTTTCTGAGAATATCCTTTGTGCGAGTTCACAGAAAAATTGCACTGTCTTGGAACTGGCAAAGGTAATGACATCCACAGTTCCACTGTGAAGCGCTAACTTTGCCGAGGCTGGGATGTTAGTGGGACAGCAGGATTGATATGCAGCGACTTCTATGACCTCTGCGCCCTTGGCGGTTAACTCCTTCACCAAAACTTCACGTCCCCCGCTTTCAACTCTGGGAAATAAAACCTTTTTACCTGTTAGTTCTTCGGGAAAGTTAGCTACCAAAGAATCCGCGACAAAGTTTGGGGGGATAAAATCTGGTTGTAGAGAGTGTTGTTTGAGGCTTTGGGCTGTTTTTTCTCCAACAACGGCAATTTTAATTCCTGTCAAAGCACGAGCATCTTTCCCGTGTGCCATTAGGCGTTGAAAGAAGTATTCTATGCCGTTAGTAGAAGTGAGAATTAACCAGTGGAAGTCGGATATGTGAGCGATCGCATGATCCAAAGCGGACCAACTCGAAGGCGGACCAATTTCTAACGTTGGCATTTCAATGACATTTGCGCCGGATGCGGCTAGAAGTTGGGTAAATTCACTCGATTGCCCAACTGAACGTGTTACCAGAATTGTTTTACCAGAGAGGGGCACAGAGGGGGAGTGCGGAATGGGGGGGAGGTTAGTGAACATGGGCCTTGCGGGCAAAGCGTTTGTTAGTGGAAAATAGTCTAAATATATTTTCTCAGGTTGCAAGTACTTACGCACTCCCACAACTTCACCAATCACAATGACAGCTGGTGAAAGAGACACACCTGATGTTTGCTTAACAATAGTTTCTAGTGTGCCTGTCCAGATTTTTTGTTGTGGAGTTCCTGCCCAATGGATGATAGCAACGGGCGTGATGGGCGATCGCCCTTGTTGCAACAGCCGATGTACAATTTCAGAGAGATGTTGCCCTCCCATCAAAATCACCAATGTCTCTAAGCGTGACAGCGCCTCCCAATCCAAACAAGAAGGCTCGTGAGATGTAAACACTGCAAAACATCTGGAAAGAACTGGATCTGTCAGGGGAATACCTGCAAATAACGGCGCTGCTAAAGCTGAAGAAATTCCAGGTACGACTTCAAACTCGCAACTCGCTGCTTTCAAAGCCTCAATTTCGGAACTACAGCGACCAAAAATAAACGGGTCTCCCGACTTGAGGCGAACAACTACTTTTCCCTGTTGGCAGTACTGTACCAATAGGTTGTTAATCTCAGTTTGAGAAGTGCTGACTTTGCCACCACGTTTACCCATATCCAGATTGAGACAACTAGGTGGCACCAATTGCAACAATTGGGCATCTACTAAAGCATCATAAATCAATACCTGAACATATGCCAAAACATGATAGGCTTTTACCGTCAGGTATGCCATATCTCCAGGTCCAGCACCGATGAGGTAAACTTTACCCCTTTGTTCAGCCATAGTTTTTGCTCAGGAATCACTCCCCATCTTACTATGATAGACTAACCGAAACGGTTCAAGGTTTCTTCTCGAAATTTAGCCACGGTTTTTGCTTAGGAATAGCCTCCTATCAGACTATATGTTAACCCAAACAGTACGATGAGGGTGATAATCACGTAGGTAAAATCTTTCTGTCGTGCAAAAGCCAAGAGCGAACAGGTGACTCTGATGATGGGAGTGGCAATCAGTATTAGTAGTCCGAGTTGAATGATGCCACGGCGACGACCTGATAAGATAGATGTTGCTACCCCTTGTGGACTGCGAAACTCTGCTAATTCTCCCCGAAAGGAGTGATAATTGGGAGCTTCTGCACCGTGGCGAATTAAGTACAAAAACCCACCCATCAGTACTAAAATGGTGGCGAGAGTGACTCCAAGTATTAATAAGTTACCAATAAACTGCTCAAATCGCCGTTCAGATAAAATACGCCGAGGTATTGCCATTTTAAAGCCTTCCAGTAAGTCCTTTGTAAATCATTTCCAGTGCCAGCACCAAGATGACGATGCTGAAAACATTTCGCAGAAACTCTACCCTAGCTCTGAACAGTACCCGCGTTCCCAAAACCGCACCAAACAGTACCCCCAACATGACTGGCATTGTCAATCCGGGGTCAATATAACCTCGGTTTAAGTATACCCCAGCGCTAGCTGCTGCTGTCACTCCAATCATGAAATTACTGGTAGTGGTGGAAACCTTAAACGGGATACCCATGATTTGATCCATTGCTAGCACCTTGAAAGCGCCAGAACCAATACCAAGCAATCCTGAAAATACACCAGCCACAAACATCATTCCAAAGCCAGACGGAATACCATGCACGTTGTAAGACTGCTCTCCGGTGGAGGTTGGGTAAGTCCCATTCAGTTTGAAACGGATTGCCAAGGAATCTGGGGGTAAATTGTTGAAATGTTCAGGTTGGGGTAGACGGGATAAATATGCCGAGAAGAGTAAAACAATCCCAGCTACGATCGCCAGTGCCCCAGGAGAAATCTTTGCTCCTAAAATTGCTCCGAAAATTGCGCCAAAGGTAGTCGCCACTTCCAAGAACATACCCAGCCGCAAATTTGTATAGCCTTCCTTGACATAGGCAGAAGCTGCTCCACTAGAAGTGGCAATGACAGATACCAAAGAAGCGCCAATAGCGTAGTGAATATCTACTCCACATAATACAGTTAAGAAGGGAACAATCACCACCCCACCACCTAACCCTGTCAGCGCTCCCAAAAATCCTGCACTCAAAGAGCCAAACCACAATATTAAAGAAAACTCCAGAACGTTCAAAGATGCATCCCTCCACTAGCTTTTTGGTTACAGCGATACAAGTGGTCCACCACACCTGTTTGTAGTTGCGCTGTCAAGCCAACGGAGCGCCGCTTCTCCTATAGGAGAGGCGCAAGGGACGCGTCTACGCATAAAATCTGCGATTTAACAGGCGTTGACAGCGCAACTACAAGCTAAGAAATTTCCTCTGGAGAACCACCAGCTTTTTGATTTCACTTTAAGCAGTTTTACTGAATAGATGCAAATGTTTTTTACTTTCAAATTGATAAATAAAAGTGATGAATAGGAATCCTATTTGAGATCTGAACAGAGGGGACTTTGAAGACTTGGGGGACTTTGAGGACTTGCCAGAGGTGTTTATAAATCCTCCACGGATTGCTCTGCAAGGGCTGAGGGAAGCGGGGGAGCAGGGGGGCAGGGGGGCCGGTCAGCCCCTTCTTTCAAGGGGAGACGCACTCGCGTTCGGGTTCGTCAAAAGCTAAGGTAATAAGTCAAAAGTAAGAACCCCATAAATAAATTTAGGGGCTTGTAGTAAGGACGTAGTATTTCTTGCGCTATGCGGATCGAAATACATTTTTTGTTATTTTCCATAAATAAATTTAGGGGCTTGTACCTTTTTCTTTTTGGTCACGGTCTGATTGCAATCCTGAGAGTGAAAAGTAACTGTATCTCTGACTGCGTAAGGATTTTGGCTTTACCGTGTCGATTGATTTTCATTGCCTGTCAACCGCGTTGTTGCGATCTACAGGCTACTACTAAAAGTGATCCTGTAATTAAGTAGTTGGTTCCCCTCCCCTCCCATTCCCTGTTTGCCGCTCAAGATATTGCCAAATACGATTAATTTCAGTTTGCCAAGCTTGACGGTCAATAGCTGCTTGTTGTCTGTCTTGTGCGGCTTGTTCAGCCAAATTGTTGATGTTGCGGTTTGTTTGTTCGCTTAGATTATTGAGGTTTTCAGTCAATTGATTAATATTCGCTACCAGTACATCAATAGTGTCACTTTGTCCTACTACGGTTTCACCTATATTTGTAAATAAAGTTTCAAGACGAGTTAAGCGAGATTGGATTGATTCAGGTTGGTTTGTCATCATCTTTCTGTTTTGACTTCTGGAATATCCTACTACTGAAATTCCCGGTATCTCTTGTTTGGGTGCAACCTATTCGCTAACCGAAATTTGCGCCCCAACAGCTACCGTTCCTCTGTAGATTCAGGCTGGTTCGTGGTCATGCTACTCCCCTCATTCCCTTGCGTTTTGGTGATTGTTATTAGTGTCGTCAATCATGATGCCTTTTTCTCTCTAGATGCCATAGCTTCCGTCAGTAGCACTTTTATTTGCTGATTTATTGAGCGCTTTTCTTGTTTTGAGAGCATAACTATTGAGTTATATAGCTCTACCTCCTCATCTTCGTTGAAATATATATTGACTTTTTTTAACACCATATAGGGGTACTGCGATGTCACCATACCCATGATTATCCTTTACCATTACTTTTTTAGTTTACCATCTATTAAACGTTTATTGATGGTACTGTACCATTAAAAATTGCAAACCCTTTACCCCACAGGACTTCTAACCAAGTCACCGCTGATGGTAAATTTGAGAGCGTGCGTAAGTCCTAGCATTATCCCTCGTTACAAGGCTCTGCCTTGTAATGCTCTTTTGGTCGGCAGAGCCGACCATCATCCGAGGAGGCAGCAGCCCACTGTGAATGCATTCTGTGGCTGAGCCTGGGAACGAGGCAGTGCAGGAAACGCCGTTAAACGTATTATTTTTCATATTTCCCGTAATTAAATGCGATCTAACAATTTCAGCAAATATATAGCAATCCTCCGCAGATTTGTGAAAATTAACGAACCGCCTTAGACTTGGGCAGCGCGTTGGTGTTAGCGTAGCGGTAGCGACGTAGGAGCGTCGGCAGTCCGCTCCATTGGGTGAGAAATTTTACTCTGAGCAGAGTCTAGTACTATTATCTGTAAAATTACTTAGAATATCATAAAGATAAGTAAAAAAAATCAGCGTATTACCGGATGGCAATCCGGCTTTAGCGTCAGTAGAATAGTTTTGTCTTGATGAAACCTGATTCAACAGTCACACTCAAAATTACCTTACCCTGATGGATTTACTGTGTAGGTTTTGGAAATTGCTCTATTAGGTGACAACTTTCAGCACCTTGTGAAGCATTATTTTTCTACAGACGGTTAGAAATCATGATTAGACCTTTAGAAGGTTATCAACGTAAAGAACTGTTTCATGAAGATAGCAATACAGTTATTTATCGCGGGGTAAGAGAGCTAAATCAGATGCCCGTACTGATGAAATTTATCAAAACTGAGTATCCATCACTGGAGGATATAGCTCGGTTAAAGTATGAGCATCAAATTCTCCAGTCTTTAGACATTCCAGGAGTTATTAAATCATATGCGTTAGAAGATTTGCATCAGTTCTGGGTACTCGTGTTGGAAGATTTTGGGGGAGAACCGCTTTCAACATTTCTAAATTTGCACTCTGGTGGTGGATCTAAAAAAAAATCGCTTGAACTCAACAAGTTTTTACACATTGCGATTCATCTAGCTGAAACACTAGCGCAACTGCATTTAACCCACAAAGTGATTCATAAGAATTTGAAGACAGCGAATGTTCTGTTGAATCCGCTAACTGGACAGGTTAAACTTGCTGACTTTAGCGTTGCCACTCGTCTGTCTAGAGAAAACCAGACCATCAGTAGTCCAAATCTGCTCGAAGGGACCCTCGCCTATATGTCACCAGAGCAAACGGGGCGGATGAATCGCTTGATTGATTACCGTACCGACTTCTATTCTCTGGGTATAGTTTTCTACGAAATATTGACAGGAGAGTTGCCCTTTCAAGCCATTGAGCCGCTCGAAATCGTTCATTGTCATATTGCGAAATCTCCTATTTCTGTTCGTATAACTGCCCAAAATCTCGGCTTGAGAGAGATTCCTCAGGCGGTTTGTGATATTGTCATGAAACTTTTGGCAAAGACAGCAGAAGACCGCTATCAAAACGCTTTGGGACTGAAAGCAGATCTGGAAACGTGTTTAAGGCTGCTCGAAACAACTGGAGAAGTTACACCTTTTCCGGTAGGGCAAGTGGATTTGTACAGCCAATTTTTGATTCCGCAAAAACTTTACGGTCGTGAATCCGAGGTCGCGATTCTGATGGCTGCCTTTGAGCGTGTCAGTCAAGGTACAACAGAAATGATGCTGGTGAGTGGCTATTCTGGGGTGGGAAAATCATCTCTGGTTTTTGAAGTTCACAAACCCATCATCCGTCAGCGTGGGTATTTTATCTTCGGCAAGTTTGATCAGTTTAAGCGTAATATTCCTTACGCAGCATTGATTGAAGCCTTTCAAGAATTGATGCGACAGTTGCTAACCGAGTCGGCGGAACGAATTGCCATCTGGCAGGCAAAACTCAAAGAAGCGCTAAGCCCAAACGGTCAGGTGATCGTTGATGTGATTCCTGAAGTTGAGAGAATTATTGGATCTCAGCCTGTGGTGCCGCAACTAGGAGCATCGGAAGCTCAAAACCGATTTAACCGCGTTTTTGGGCAGTTCATTCATGTGTTCTGTAAATCAGAACATCCGTTGGTTTTGTTTCTCGACGATTTACAGTGGGCAGATTCAGCATCGCTGAAGTTAATTTACCTGCTGATGAATGACCCGAACAGCCAATATTTGTTGTTGATTGGCGCGTATCGAGATCATGAAGTGAGTACAACGCATCCATTAATACTGACGCTTTCTGAGATTCAGGCAATGGGGGCAGCGATCAACAACATGGTCCTTGAGCCATTACATTTGTCCCATGTCAGCCAATTAATTATTGATACGTTTCACACAAATCAACATCGCTCTCATCTTCTTGCTGAATTAGTTTTCAGGAAGACGCAAGGCAATCCCTTCTTTTTATCTCAACTGCTTAAATCGCTTTATCAGGACAACTTGCTATGCTTCGACTTTCAGGATGGCTGCTGGCGGTGGGACATTGAGATGTTGCAAGGCATCGACATCACCGATAATGTCGTTGAACTGATGGTCAGCCAAATTCAAAAGCTCTTGCCAGCAACTCAAAACGTTCTCAAGTTGGCTGCCTGCATTGGTAACAAATTCACCTTAAAAATTCTGAGCATTGTCAACGAAAAGTCGTTATCACAGACAGCATTGAATTTATGGGAAGCGCTGCAAGTCGGATTGGTTTTGCCCTTGAACCAGTCCTACAAAATTCCGCTGGTGCTTGATTTAGAAAAACTGGAGACTGAGCAATATTCTCAACCGAAGATCATCTACAAGTTTTTGCACGATCGCGTGCAGCAAGCCACTTATTCTCTGATTCCTGAAGCTTCAAGAAGGCAGACGCACTTGAGGATTGGGGAACTGCTGCTTGAACACACGCCCGAGACGGAACTTGAAGAAAATCTTTTTGAGATTGTTAACCATCTGAATATTGGGGCTTTTTTGCTCACCCAACAAAAGCAAAAAGATGAACTGGCAACTTTAAATTTACAAGCTGGACAGAAAGCAAAAAAAGCCACAGCTTATGAATATGCACTTAAGTATTTAACATCTGGGTTATTGCTGCTTTCAAAAACGAGTTGGAAGACAAATTATGACTTGAGTCTGGCACTCTATGTGGAAGCGATATCAGTAGAGTTTCTTAACAACAATTTCGAGCGATCAGCAATGCTGGCAAATGTGGTTTTGAAGCATGCGCTCAACATTCTGGATAAAGTTAAGGTGTATGAAATCCAAATCCAGTTTTGCATTTCTCAAAACAAGTTAAAAGAAGCGATCGCCATTGACTTACAAGTTTTAGAAATGTTGGGAATTCCGCTTTCCCAAAAACTGCCCAAAGCATTGGTTCGCCAGTATAAAGATTCATTAAGAATCGAACATTTAAGCAGCCTCCCGCCCATGACCGATCCCTATAAAATAGCGGGAATGCGAATTTTGATTGCGGCAGGGCCTCCCACCTACTTTGCAGATCCTCAGCTATTCGCCTCCGTCATCTTCACAATGGTGGATTTGTGCCTTGAGTATGGAAATTCGGCAATGGCAGCTTATGGCTATGCTTGTTATGGCTTAATTTTGGCAGGTGAACTGAATGAAATTGATGCTGGCTATCAATCTTGTTTATTTGCTTTAAGCCTGATAGAGAAATATGATGCTAAAGAGCTAAAAGCTGAAATTTACGAAATATTTAATGGTCATGTTAGACACTTCCAAGAACATCTTAATGCCTCGCTTGAACCGATGTTAGAGGGCATCACAAGTGGTTTGGAAGTTGGAAATATCCAATATGCTTCTTATATTGCTGCATTTTATTCCGCTAATCTATTTTATACAGGTAAGAACTTAGAAAGTGTTGCCGAAAAATTTGACCAACGGTTGGAGTTATTAAATAGTTTAAGAAACCAAATTTGCATAGATTACGCCAAAATCTGGCGACAGATGGTGGCAAATTTGATGGGTGAGTCTAGGTCGAAGTTTGAGTTAAACGGCGAGCACTTCAACGAAACCGAAATGGCGGTGACGTTAACCACAGTCGGGAACCAAGCAGCCCTCTCTTCCCTTTACCTTGCCAAAACCAATCTGCTGTATTTGTACAAAGAGTATGCTCAGGCGATCGAGAATGCAGAGATTGCAGAACGTTATATCGGTAGTGTCACAGGGACGATAAATGTCTGTGAACACAGTTTTTACTATATGCTCGCTTTGTTAGGACAATATCCCCATGCAACTGTTGAGGAACAACGCCAGTATTTGCAAACAGTAGAGTTGAGGCAGCAGCAAATGGCAAAATTAGCTCTGGCTGCGCCCATGAACTTTCTACACAAGTACGACCTGGTGGAAGCAGAGAAAGCAAAAGTTTTGGGACAACACGACCAAGCAATGGAGTATTACGATCGGGCAATTCAAAATGCACGAAAACAAGGTTACCTCCAAGAAGAAGCGCTGGCAGCAGAATTGGCGGCAGAATTTTACTTCGCACGCGGTAGAGAACGGGTTGCCAGAGACTATTTAACAGATGCTTACTACGGTTATCTGCACTGGGGCGCAACAGCTAAAGTTCAAGATTTATTAGAGCGCTATCCCCAAGTCTTCTCTGGGGGTCAAGCGCAACCAAAGATGGGGATTACACCGACCTATACGACCGCACTAGACTCAACATCATTGGATTTAACTACCATCATCAAAGCTTCCCAGGCACTTTCTGATGAAATTGTTCTAGCTAAATTGCTCGACAAATTAATGAACAGCCTGATGGAAAATGCGGGGGCAAGAACCGGGTTGCTTCTCTTACAGCAGGAAGGACAATGGGTTCTGATGGCTGAGGGATTTGCCGACAAAGACAATGCCATTGTGTTACCACCTAGACCAATGGCGACAAATTCAAATTTGCCTGTGGCGCTAATTAACTATGTTGCTAGAAGTGAATCTACCGTGGTATTAGATGATGCAACTGTGGAAGGATCATTTACTAATGATACTTACATTCTAGACAATCGACCCAAATCCGTCCTCTGTTTACCCATTATTTATCAGAGTCAGATGAAGGGAATTCTTTACTTAGAAAACAACCTGACGAAAGGTGCATTTACCCGAAACCATGTGGAAGTATTGAATCTCTTAGCTTCTCAGGCAGCAATTTCTTTGGAGAACGCAGGCCTTTACCAAGAGTTGCAGACTTACGCCCAAAAAGTAGAGAACAAAAATGTTGAGTTGAGTCAAATCAATGCGTCGCTGGCAAATGAAATTAGCGATCGCCAGCGCCGAGAAGTTGAGCGCCAGCGAGATGAGGAGGTCTTGAGGGAAAGTAGTACTCGGCTGAGATTCGTTCTGGATTCTGCTCAGTTCGGGGATTGGGATCTAGACTTGCTGAACGAATCCCATACTGCCCATCGCTCAATCAAACATGACCAAATTTTTGGATACGAGTCGCTGTTACCGAAATGGAACTACGAAATGTTCCTGGAACACGTCTTACCAGAGGATCGCGCTGTGGTTGATGCCAAATTTCGGACTGCCTTAGCGAATGGTGATCTCTGGGATATTGAGTGCCGCATTCGCCGTGCAGATGGAGAATTACGCTGGATCTGGGTGCGTGGGCATATTTATCATAATTCTCAAGGAGACGCAGCCCAGATGATCGGACTGGTCGCCGATATTTCTGCTCGCAAACAAGCCGAAGAAGTGATCTTTCGAGAAAAAGAATTAGCCCAAGTCACATTGCAATCAATTGGGGATGCAGTTATTACCACTGATGCGCTGGGTTATGTACAATATCTTAATCCAATTGCACAAATGCTGACAGGCTGGAGTCAATTAGAAGCAAAAGGGTTGCCTCTATGTGAAGTCTTTCAGATTATCAATGAAACGACTCGTGAGCCAGTTTTAAATCCAGTTGAACATGCTTTGCGTGAAGGTCGGATTGTTGGTCTTGCCAATTATACCATTTTGATTTCTCGCAATGGGGAAGAGTTTGCAATTGATGATTCTGCTGCCCCAATTCATGCTAGTGATGGTCAAGTGATTGGGGCAGTCATGGTGTTTCATGATGTGTCTGACACCCGTAGTCTATCTCGGCAACTTTCCTGGCAAGCTAGCCATGATGCTTTAACTGGATTGTTAAATCGTCGCAAGTTTGAATATCACTTAGAGCAGACTATAAATCATGCCAAAACGCATAATCAGCAACACGCTTTATGTTATCTCGACTTAGACCAGTTCAAAATCGTTAACGATACTTGTGGTCATTTTGCGGGCGATGAACTTTTGCGCCAAGTCACAAGATTGTTTCAAAGCCAAGTACGTAAGACAGACACTTTAGCTCGTTTAGGAGGGGACGAGTTTGGTTTACTGCTCAATCAATGTTCACTGGAATATGCACAACGAATCGCCAATGACATACGTGAGAAGGTTCAGGAGTTCCGATTTATCTGGGAAGACAAAGTTTTTACCATTGGCGTCAGTATCGGGTTAGTTATAATTGATAATAAAGCGGAAAATATTGCTAAGATTTTAAGTTTTGCAGATGCCGCTTGCTATGCAGCCAAAAATCGCGGGCGCAACCGGGTACATATCTATCAAGTCGATGATCTCGACTTAGCACAACAGCAGGGCGAAATGCAATGGGTGACGCGCCTTGGTCATGCCTTGGAAGAAAATCGGTTCCGCCTCTATTACCAACCGATTGTCCCGGTTTTAGGCTCAGAGTTGAACACAGAACATTACGAAGTTCTCCTGCGTCTGCAAGACGAAACTGGTTCTTTAGTCTCACCGATGGCGTTCATTCCGGCAGCAGAACGCTACAACCTCATGCATCTCATAGATCGCTGGGTTATCCGCACCCTGTTTGCCACGCAAGGCCAACACTACTGCGATACCTGGAACCGTTGTCAAGACCAAAATTGTCAATATAGCTATCTCTATGCCATTAATATATCAGGTGCAAGCATCAATGATGAGCAATTTATTGAATTTCTTCATGAACAATTTGCTTTGCATCAAATCCCACCTCAAATGATCTGCTTTGAAATTACCGAAACTATTGCCATTGCTAATCTCAGTAAAGCTTCTCAATTCATCAGTGAATTGAAAAGTCTTGGCTGTAGCTTCGCCCTGGATGACTTCGGCAGTGGAATGTCCTCGTTTACCTATCTTAAAAACCTGCCCATCGATTTTATTAAAATCGATGGCAGCTTTATTAAGCAGATTTTGGACAATCCCATTGATTCAGCAGTGGTTGAAGCCATTAATCATATTGGGCAAGTTATGGGACTTAAAACCATTGCAGAGTTTGTGGAAAATGATGCCATTTTAGAAAAAATTAAAGCGCTTGGGGTTAATTATGCTCAAGGCTATGGCATTGCACCACCTCGTCCCTTTGAACATACCCCTTCGGGGTAGGGAATTGTGTTCTTTTCACAAGTTTGTTATCAGCCTAGCTTTCCTAAGAAAGAACTGGAGTACGGTTTCTTCAGAGGAAATAATATCAGCTTTACCCTCCATTCCTAATTGGATGTGACACTGGTTTTTACCTTTACCTAAAACCAGACTTTCAGGCTCAATAGTCACTTCGTAGAAAGTACCAGGCATAGCGGCTTTTGGACTAGCAGTAGTAGAAGCAGATGCATTAGTACCATTCTTTTGGGGAGTCATAGCATCTGGAGAGATTGCCTGCACATGACCGTTGAGAGTGCCGTAATCTGGATAGGGACAAGCACTAACCCGCAAAAGTACTTTTTGACCGATTTTCAACTTACTTTTATCTTCAGACGCGATCGCAGTCTTGATAACCTGAGGAGTATGACTGGGGACAATTTGCATCACGTCCTCTCCTGCACGCAGTGTTTGACCGGGGTTACGCAAATTGAGCTGGGAAATGATACCATCTGCTGTAGCAGTAATGGTGGTCTGAGCTAAGTCGATTTCTATTTGTTTAAGTTCGCTGAGATCGCGCTCTAGCTGTTTTTCAATTTCAATCCGTTGCTTGATTAGAGCTTGGCTTTCTTTTTCTAATGTCACTTTTTTACCAGTCCCTGAGGCTTTTTCTTGGGCAATGCGCTCATAAGCAATTGTTACTTCTGCATGAGTCGGATTCTGGGCAACTTGGGTGCGTTGCCGTTTGCTTGTAGCTGCGAAGACTGCTTGTTTGAGCCGCTCAATGGTCTGTTTTTGCACCTCAACTTCTGCTTTTTGTGCTTCCACAGCTTGTTCTTGCTGTTTTACAGTTACTTGTACTTCCTCCAATTGATCCCTAGATAGGGCCCCGTGTGAGGCTACATTCTCATATCGGTTTTCCTTTGCTCTGGCTGCATTCAAAGCAGCTTGAGTTGAGCGGAAATTAGCTTGTACTGTTTTTAAATGTGCTACCGCAGCCTGCAATTCTTTCTGAGCAATTCTGATATTGGCATCAGCTTCTTGGAACTCGGCAACAGTGGTAATTTTTTTGTCTTGGTATTCCCGACGGCGACCGCTCAATTCTGCTTCTGCTGAAGCAATCGCACGGTTGATGCGGTCAGTTTCGGCTTGAATCTGGCTAAGAGTGGACTGAATCTGGGCGTTGATTTGCACTCCTTGTAACTTGGCTTGCTGGATGTTGGTTTGCAGTTGACTCTTTTTGGTTTGCAAACGAGAGTCGTCGATAATAGCAACGGCATCTCCTTTTTTGACAACTTGATTTTCTTTCACATAAATGTGCTTCACTTGACCTTCAGTCACCGCCTGCACAATGCGCAACTCCCCAGTCGGACGGACAACCGCCTGTCCTTTCACTGTCACTTTATATTTAACGACAGAGGC
This sequence comes from Stigonema ocellatum SAG 48.90 = DSM 106950, assembly GCA_016903675.1. Lineage (GTDB taxonomy): Bacteria > Cyanobacteriota > Cyanobacteriia > Cyanobacteriales > Nostocaceae > Stigonema > Stigonema ocellatum. Next base: position 25,516 of record JADQBA010000022.1, read on the forward strand.
AACTGGAATAACTAGCCCCAGAACGCAAAGGATAAACATTCCGCCAAATGTTGTCCAACGACTAACTGGTGGCAGAAATTCGTTGAGTTGAATTGGGGGTAAAAAGTTTGTGTTACTTACCATAGTTAGTTCAAAATTTAGAATTTAAAATGGTATTAATGGGATAAATTAATGGCAGAAAAGTTGCCGTTAAGATGAGAACCGGAAGATGTCACAACCAAATCCTTCTGGGATGGGGTATCGTCTAAAAAGACTAAATGATCGCCCTCGATTTGACGCAACTGTTCTGGTGTACCTTGGATTTGCAAGCGTCCTTGTTCTAACAGTACAATCCAATCTGCTCGCTGGATAACTCTGGGGCGGTGACTGATCAGAATAGTTGTTTTCCCCTGCCGATAGTAAAATAATTGATTCAATACTTGTGCTTCGCTCACTGGGTCGAGTACGCCCGTGGATTCATCTAAAATTAGGATAGGTGGATTAGTTACTATTGCCCTGGCTATAGCTAATCTTTGCCGTTGGCCACTAGAAAGATTAGCGCCAAATTCTCCTAATACAGTTTGATATTTATCGGGGAGTTTACTAATAAATTCATCTGCACCAGCAATTTGGCAAGCTTGAACAATTTCTTCAAAACTAATGTGGGGGTAGCTAAAGCGGAAATTATCAATAATAGAACGGCTCCAGAAGTGGGGTTCTTGGGAAACTAATACCGCCTGTTGTCGCAGACATTCTAAAGAGAGGTCTTGCTGGTTATAAACACCATAGCGAATATTGCCCGACTGGACTTTATATAAACCGGTAATCAGTTTGGCAAGGGTACTTTTACCACAGCCAGATCTCCCAATTAGGGCAATGACTTTACCACCAGGGATAGTCAGGGAAAAATCTTGCAATAGCTCAACTCTACCTGCATGATGGAAGTTGAGTTGAGTGCAAGTAATATCTGCATTACCTTTAATTTCTGCCCAAGGCTTTTTAAAGTCGTTTTCGTCTTCTGGGGTGGCGTTGATGACTTCTGTCAGGCGTTGGATGACAATTTGGGCAGTGATAAACTCATCAACTAACCCGATGGCAGAACTCAGGAAGCCGAGAAAGTTGCCACTCATGCCGTTAAACGCCACCAACTGACCGATTGTTAGGGTTTGATTAATTACTAAGTAAGAACCTATCCAAAGGATGCCAATATTAATGAAAGTGGAAAAAATACTAGTGACTGTGCTGCTGTAAAGTCCTAGCTTCATCATACTCCAGCCCAGATTGGCAAGACGACCGTAATTCCCTTGATACTCTTGCCAAGCTTGGGGGGTGGCTTGGGTTGTTTTTAGTACTTGAACGCCGCGAAAGGTTTCCACAAGAAAGCCTTGGTTGTCTGTCCCCAAAACAATGTGGCTGCGGGTTTTTTGACGCAATGCGGGCAGAAAAAGTAAGTTAATAGATGTGACAATGATAAAGGCAACGATGGAAGCCAGAGCGAGTTCCCAACTGTAAAAGAGCATGAAACCCAAGGAAACCAAGGCGATAAAAAATTGGCTGGGTAAACCGAGGACAATTTTGGAAACTAAACTATTGATGGCGTTCACATCAGCAATGCGGCTAACGACTTCCCCGCTGCGTCGCCCTTCAAAATAAGAGAGGGGCAAGTGCAGGAGCTTTCGCCCGTATTCTAGGATTAGCCCTAATTGCAATCTTTGACCAAAGTGACCTATGAGGTGCGACTGCACTAAGCCAATGATACTTCTAATTAGGTTCATGGCAATCACTCCAATTGCCACCGTCGTTAGCAGTTGGGTATCTCCCCGTACCAACACATCATCAGTGAGCAATTGCATCATAAAGGGAGATGTCAGGGAAAGCAGTCCAATGGCGATGTTGATGGCAATTGCTTGGGCTAGAATGAAGCGATAGGGCAAAACCCTTTGGATATAGCGCTCAAGACCACCAATTTTATCTGAATCTTGTTGATAAAATCGGCTTTCATCCGGAGTCAGCAGCAACATCACACCATTACTCCAACCTGCCTTCAACTCTTGTTGGTGAAGGTACAAGATGCCGACCCCTGGATCGGCAATGACGTATTTTTTGCCTTTTTTCCCATATAAAACTACCCAGTGGTAACCTTTCCAGTGAATAATGGCTGGTAGGGGAGCTTCATGCAAGCGATCGAGGAGTTGTGGAGTCGCTTGGACTTGGCGGAAATTGAATCCCAGGGCTTCTGCTCCCCGGCTCAACCCTAGCAGGGTCGTACCCCGCGACCCAGTGCCAACAGCTTCTCGAACGCGGTTAATGGCAAAGGTGCGTCCATAGTGTTTGGCAACTGTGGCTAGGCTTGCAGCACCACAATCTTCTTCACTGTGTTGTTGAACAATTTGGTACTTCATTTTTCAGGGCGAATGGTAGATGAGAAAAAGGGGTCGGGGAAAGAGCCCCGACCCTTACTGTGTTCAACTTGTTAGCTCAAATTTTTCAGCGGTTGGCTCTACTTTGTTGAACTGAGATAGAACAATGTCTCCTGAGAAATTCAAAACGGTAAATCCATTGGAGATTTACGCATTATGATATTTTATAGAGATCGATATCGTATGGATTGCCAGTAGTGTTGTAGTTGGGTCGAAATTCATATGTTTGTCCATTGGCTAAATTGTATGATTTGTATTGTTGGTTGCCTCGGACGTCATCGTCAAACGTAATGATTCCTCCGTTGTACGCAGTCCATGTCACTGACGTACCAGATGGCTGTTGCTTTAGGGTACCATCGATATCGTAGCCGACGTTGGCATTGGTGTTGTTCCGAATGGTGAACACCTCGTATCCGCCATTAAATGTTTCAGCGTTTTCCGCATTTAAATCTATAAAAAGGTCTTGATTAGCAGAAGTCATTAGGTCGATGTTTGACATGGTTTTTCTCCTTAATTGGAATTGAGTTAATTTTCCGGCAATAAAATCTTGATCCCAGGTAGAGAAGTAAGCAAGATTATTGAGGAAAATCTATGCTCTCCATTCAGAGCCAGATTCCAGGCAACCATACTGCTCTAGGAAAGATGAGTCATATTCAATCTGATTACCCCCTCACCTAGAGAGTTATCAGTTTGTGGTTGACGAAGTTTAACTTTGCTTAATTTACTCTTTATTTACTGCGATCTATGACAAAAACTTTTAGCACAAAGTTTTGTCACCGCTGATTTTTTAGCTAACGTGTTGATGATATCATGCTAACTGCATATAAATACTATCAAAAACCGTAAATTTTTTTTAAGCAATCATGTTTTTTCTAATTGTAAAATAAAACATAGTTTTATTATCTGCAATTGATTTTAGGGCAAGCATCTCTATGAGCGTCTACTATTTTCTAGATTTTCCCAGAAAGATATATCTTTAGATAGATAATTTAATTATTTTCAGCTTTGTACCTTGACAATTTAGTCAATACGTTGCTTTTTTGTCAGTGTATGGTTCAAAATTTAGGGTGAAAAGCACATGATTCGACCTGCAACACCATCTGACTTTCCTTTAATTTTGCCAATGGTGGCCAAAACTTGTGCCTTGCACGAATCTTGGGACTCTGACAAGTTTGGTTTGGTGCCAAATCCAGAACAACGTTATGAAAAATTCTTGCAAAGATTAACGACAAGCAATGGTGCTTCCGCGCCGGATGGAAGCCTTCGAGGCGTGTTATTAGTAGCTGAAGAAGAACCTCAACATTTAGTTGGATTCATTGTCGCAACGATTGAAAAAGAAATTCCGATTTACCGTTTAGAGGAATTCGGTTTCATCCAGGAAATTTGGGTGGAAGCAGAATACCGTCAAGCGGGAGTTGGTCGTCAGTTGGTGATGCAGGCTATGGAACGTTTAAAGATGATGGGAGTTAAGCAAATTCGTCTCGATACAGCAGCAGTGAACGATGTGGCAAGACGATTATTTACATCCTGTGGTTTTCGGGTGAGTACAGTAGAAATGCTCATCAACATCACGCCCTCATGACGTTTCGACACTTTTTTACTCCATACCTTCAAGCTTGCGCCGGAACACTTCCTCCATTTGTTGCCAACCTTCCTTTGTATCGGGAAACTTATATCGTTGAGCATTCTTGTTCCGGCGACTCATCAAGACACGCAATGCCTCAATGTCATCCCGATGCGCCAGCACATAAGCTCTCAGTTCGGCTCTAGGCATTTTTTCAAAATCCGGCTTCTTCGCTATCATATTCAAATCCTAACTGCGTGTCCATTTGAAGCCTCCCCGACCTAAAGATACGGGCAAAAGAATTGCTCGGTCACAATTTATCTACTTTTTTTCTATCGCCTAGTCAAAAGTGTTAAAAGATTCTTTATATATACACCCCAGGATAAAACACTGCCTGTTTTTGCACTGAACCCGTGTGCCAGTAGACACACGGTTGGATTATTAAAGCAGCAGACCATGGCCTTGATGACGAAAAGTCAGGATCAGACGGTAATACCACTCTCGAAAAGACGTGAAGACCGATCCAGCGACTTACCTGTCTGTTTCTACAATCTTTATATAAGAACACTCTTCTATTATCACCCTCTTGAACCCTTTGTGGTTCGTTCTCATTCACAGCCTATGCAACCAACTAATCCCAACCAATTTACAGAAAAAGCCTGGGAGGCGATCGCCCACACGCCAGACATTGTCAAACAATACCAGCAACAGCAGATAGAAAGCGAACACCTGATGAAAGCGCTGCTGGATCAAGAAGGACTGGCTAGCGGGATTGTTACCAAAGCAGGTCTTAATCTCCAAAAACTCCGCGATCGCACCGACCAATTCATCCAAAATCAACCAAAAGTATCAGGTAGCAGCAGTTCCGTCTACTTGGGACGCAGCTTAGATACACTTCTAGATAGAGCCGAAGCGTATCGCAAGGAATTGCAAGACGAATACATCTCCATTGAACACTTATTGCTCTCCTACGCCAAAGATGACCGCTTTGGCAAAACTTTATTCCAAGAATTCGGATTAAACGAAGCAACACTCAAGAATACCATTAAACAAATTCGTGGGAGCCAGAAAGTGACCGACCAAAATCCAGAAGGCAAATACGAAGCACTGGAAAAATATGGGCGTGACTTGACAGAAGCTGCCCGTCAAGGTAAACTTGACCCAGTGATTGGGCGTGATGATGAAATTCGCCGCACCATCCAAATTCTGTCGCGCCGCACCAAGAATAACCCCGTGCTGATTGGTGAACCTGGTGTAGGTAAGACTGCTATTGTCGAAGGACTAGCACAGAGGATTGTTGCGGGTGACGTACCCCAGTCCCTTAAAGACCGCAAGCTGATAACTTTAGATATGGGTGCTTTGATTGCGGGGGCAAAATTCCGGGGTGAATTTGAAGAACGTCTCAAAGCAGTATTAAAAGAAGTAACCGAGTCAGGCGGCAATATTATTCTCTTTATTGATGAAATTCACACAGTGGTTGGGGCGGGTGCTACCCAAGGCTCAATGGATGCTAGCAACCTTCTCAAACCAATGTTGGCGCGGGGTGAATTGCGCTGTATCGGTGCCACAACCTTAGATGAACATCGTAAATATATCGAAAAAGATGCTGCTTTGGAAAGACGCTTCCAACTGGTTTATGTAGACCAACCCAGTGTATCCGATACTATTTCCATTTTGCGCGGGTTGAAAGAGCGGTATGAAGTTCATCATGGGGTAAAGATTTCCGATAGTTCTTTAGTTGCAGCCGCAACATTATCAAGTCGCTATATTAGCGATCGCTTCCTACCAGACAAAGCCATTGACTTGGTAGACGAAGCCGCAGCCAAACTAAAAATGGAGATTACTTCCAAACCCGAAGAACTCGATGAAATTGACCGCAAGATTCTGCAATTAGAAATGGAGAAGCTGTCGCTGCAAAAAGAAAGTAATGCAGCTTCTAGAGAACGCCTAGAAAAAATCGAAAAAGAACTTGCGGACCTCAAAGAAGACCAAAGGACACTAAATACCCAATGGCAGTCTGAAAAAGACATCATCACTAAAATACAATCTGTTAAAGAAGAAATTGACCGCATAAATGTGGAGATTCAGCAAGCAGAACGCGACTACGACCTCAACCGCGCTGCTGAGTTAAAATACGGTAAGTTAACTGATTTGCATCGCCAATTGGAAGCAGCCGAAACTGAACTTGCGAATGCACAACGCAGTGGAAAAACACTATTGCGGGAGGAAGTGACAGAAGCTGACATTGCGGAAGTGATTTCTAAGTGGACAGGGATACCCATCAGCAAGTTGGTGGAATCCGAGAAAGAAAAACTGCTGCAATTAGAAGATGAACTGCACCACCGCGTGGTAGGACAAAATGAAGCGGTAACAGCTGTTGCTGATGCGATTCAACGTTCTCGCGCTGGACTTGCGGATCCCAATCGTCCGACGGCTAGCTTTATTTTCCTCGGTCCTACGGGTGTCGGTAAAACCGAACTGGCGAAAGCTTTAGCGGGGTATATGTTTGACACCGAAGAAGCGTTGGTGCGGATTGATATGTCGGAGTACATGGAGAAACATGCTGTTTCCAGACTCATCGGTGCGCCTCCTGGATATGTGGGTTATGAAGAAGGTGGACAACTCACTGAAGCTATTCGTCGTCGTCCCTACGCAGTGATTTTGTTTGACGAAATCGAAAAAGCGCATCCGGATGTTTTTAATATTTTGTTGCAAATTCTCGATGATGGGCGTGTGACTGATGCTCAAGGTCATACGGTGGACTTTAAGAATAGTATCATCATTATGACCAGCAACATTGGTTCACAGTATATTCTAGATGTAGCAGGGGATGACTCGCGCTATGACGAGATGCGCCATCGGGTGATGGAGGCGCTGCGAAATAGCTTCCGTCCGGAGTTTCTCAACCGTATTGACGAGATTATCATCTTCCACCCGCTGCACAAAGAGGAATTGCGGCAGATTGTGCAGTTGCAAGTCAATAGACTGCGGCAAAGATTGGGCGATCGCAAGATGTCGCTGAAGCTTTCCAATACTGCTCTTGACTTTTTATCCGAAGTAGGTTACGATCCTGTATTCGGAGCGCGTCCATTGAAGCGAGCGATTCAGCGGGAGCTAGAAACTCAGATTGCCAAGTCTATCTTACGCGGTGAATTCAAAGATGGTGACACCATTTTTGTGGATGTGCAGAATGAGCGTCTTTCCTTTCAGCACTTACCTGCTGAGTTGTTAACAACTTAATTTGTCGGTGAAATAACCTCACGCAAAGGCGCAAAGACGCAAAGTTTAACTTGGGCGTCTTTGCGTCTTTTTGTGACACTAGTGGTCTGGCAACCGAACTTTGATGAGTTTGTGATGATTTGTTCGTAGTGAGGACTTTAGTCCTCAAAAAATACGAGGACTAAAGTCCTCACTACAAACCTATCAAAGTTGACTTGCCAGACTACCTGACGCTCAAAAAAGTGATTGGTGATTGGTAAGTTAAAATAGTGGTATTCTTCTTTGTAGCCTATCGCCTATATGTTGGGTCAGTTGGTAGATGGACGTTATAGAATTGTCCAAGTCTTGGGTAGTGGTGGTTTTGGTCAGACCTATGTGGCGGAAGACACCAAACTCTATAATACCAGGTGTGTTGTCAAGCAATTCAAACCCCTAGCAACTGACCCGGTGACTTTGCAGGTAGCTAGACGCTTATTCGACTCAGAAGCACAACAATTACACAAGTTAGGAACTCACGACCAAATACCCCAGTTGCTGGCTCACTTTGAAGAAAATCAGGAATTTTTTTTGGTTCAGCAATTTATTGAAGGGCATACTTTAAGCCATGAACTCACCCCAGGAAAGCGGTTGAGTGAGGGTTATACTATTACTCTGTTGCAGAATATCCTGCAACCTTTAGCCTTTGTCCATGAACATAATGTCATTCACCGGGATATCAAACCACCCAATTTAATCCGACGCAAAAGTGATGGCAAGGTTGTCCTCATTGACTTTGGGGCGGTGAAACAGATTGGTACTCAGGTGGTGAATGCTCAGGGGGAGACTAAAATGACAGTGGCGATCGGCACTCTTGGCTATATGCCAAGCGAACAGAGTCGGGGTAGTCCTAGGTTAAGCAGCGATATTTATGCTGTGGGTATAATTGGCATTCAAGCCTTGACGGGGTTAATGGCTGACCAAATGCAAGAAGATGTCCAGACGGCTGAAATTATCTGGCGTCAGTTGATACAGGTTAACCCTAACTTGGCAGATGTTTTAGATAGGATGGTACGCTACGACTTCCGTCAGCGATACCAGTCAGCGGCTGAAGCATTAGCAGTAGTACAGCAGTTACGGAATTCTTACGTACCACCACAGCAGTCTGCTACCCCTCCTCAATACACAGCCACACCACCGCCGCCAGTTCCACCCCAGTATCGTCAAGAAATTCCCGATCCGACGCCTCAGTCTTCCCCAGCCGCCGTCAGCGCACCTGCATCAGCCCAACGCCCACAGGTGGGATGGCATCTCTGGCTCGAGTGGGTGTTTGTGAATATTGTGGGCATGATTGTGGGGTTTGTGCTGGCGGCAATTATCTACGGGGCCGGGGGTCGTTTGTTTTTTGGCTGTGGTTTCGGGTTGATGGTGGGGCTTCTGCAATGGGGATCGCTGCGGCAGCGAGTTCCCCTCTCGGGACAGCGGTGGGTGTTAGCAACCACCCTCGGCTTTTCCATCATCCCCTTTGTCTCAGGTAGAAACACATTCTCTGTGCTTTTGATTGGACCTACAGTCGGTATCTTGCAATGGTTGATACTGCGGCAACTGGTTTACCGGGCTGGTTGGTGGGTGTTGGTGAATGCTCTGGGCGGTTGCGTTGATGGCGGGATTATTTCCGGGGCGGTGCTGGTTTGGCTGTTACGAAAACCGAAAAGTCCAAGTAATGGTTGACAAGTCAGCAAAAAGTTTAAAACTTTATTTGCATTCAACCTAAAGTTGGGAACGACATTTCTAGGACCAGCCCTTTCAATGGCAACCAAACTTTGATGGGTTTGTGATGATTTGTTCGTAGTAGTCCTGGGTACTCGTATTTTTGAGTACCCAGGACTACTACAAACAAGCGCTTTCGTTGACTTGCCAGACTACTAGATAGCAAGACTTCATCAAATTTATATAAAAATCTTGTTGAAAAATCACAAAACAGAACAGGATCTCACGTGAAATTTACATACATCTCTCCAGAATGCCGTTACTATACTGTTCTCAGGCTAATTTGATACCTAAACTTAGACTCAGTATTCAACATAATTGCTTATAGAGTTTGGTTTACTGATCTTAATTTGCTACGAATGATCGGTTTTGGGTTGCGCTGTAGCTTAACTCAACCTACAAGATCCACGTGCACACTAACGACCTCCATGAAAAATCTAGCTCTACTCTCTGCCACAGCCCTCGCCGCCACATCTGGATTAGTTTTCGGGACAATGCAAGCTGCATCTGCTTTGAGTTGGAACTGGAATTATTCTGGTACTGGCATAGCGGCGAGTGGTACTTTCACCACTAATGACACCCCTGACGATTTGGGTTTTTACCAAATTTCTGGAATTACTGGTACACGAAATGGTGAAACAATTACTGGTTTGCAACCCACCGGGACTCCAATACCAGGAAACGAACCTTTTGATGTTGACAATTTAATTAGTCTTGATCCTCAGCAGTTAACGGTTAACGGTTTTGGGTATTCCACCTCTGGAGGAAACTATTCTAATCCGTTTTTCGCTAGTTTTTTGCCGACACCGGGTTATTTAGAGGTTTTTTCGGCACCGCCAATTGTACCAGGTTTTGAAAATTTGGGACCGGAAGATAGTCAGTTACCCATTAATTTTTCTGCAACCATAATCACTGTTGATGAACCCACCTCCATCCTTAGCTTACTCGCCCTCAGCGCTCTCGGCGCTGGTTCAGCACTCAAACGTAAGAAGTCATCCACAAGGTACGGTACTCACAAGCAGATAGAAAAAGTTTCCTAAAACCATCAAAAAAGTAAGGCTGTAGCAACTTAAGACCACAACCCGGTTTCTGTTAGAAATCGGGTTGCAGTCTTCCCCGAACATATTTTAGAGTATTTTCCCAATGAAAAGGGTGTAGGGGGTAGGGGGTGGCTGAGTGGGAACCCCATAATTAAAATCAGGGGTTTCAAAAATGGCCGACGCCTTCGACCCTTGCGCCTACAAGGGTTGAAATACATTTTTCTTTGATTTCATACATAAATGTAGAGAGAAGTTGGAGTATGGTCAAGACAGCGATCCAAACTACGTTCGGCTTGTACCCGTTTGGGGTGTGGTTGTTTTATCGAACCCTACACCCCACACCCCACACCCCACACCCCGTTCTTGGTCACCAGTCCCCAATCCCCAGTCCGAGAGAAAACAAAGACCTGTAACTTTTAACAGTTACAGGTCTTTGTTTTACTTTTCACTTGGTGGCGGGAAGTGGATTTGAACCACTGACCTTCGGGTTATGAGCCCGACGAGCTACCAGGCTGCTCTATCCCGCGTCGTCTTCTTAATTTAGTATAACAACTAAATCAGAAATTGGCAACTATAAAATAGATAATTCTCCAATTACTTCTAGACGCTTGTATTTACCCAGGTTCATAAACTTTTCTGACATGGCTTCGGCAGTGCTAGGACTAATCCAACCCAGCTGCCGGAGCAGGTGAATGGCGGCGGCGTGTTTTGCTCGCGGGGATCCATCAATAACTTTAATTGCTAATCCCATGCCTTCACCGAGTCTGGCAATGCACTGCACTCCTTCGGCACCTCCTTTACTTACCAACTCCCTGGGAGTGAGGCGCATCAGTTCCGTATCAAATTCTCCAACTCCAGCTACCAGGGCTGGGTAATTAGTCATAGCACGGACAATGCGCTCCATATCCAGATTGCTACGAGAAGCTAAGTGAGCATATAAAGACGCCATTTGACCGAGTTGCATGAAATACGTTGGTACGCCGCAGTCATCGTGAGCGCTGATAAATTCCTCTGCTGGCATTCGTAGCAATTCTGATATTTTGCTTAAAATCAGCTGCTGCACTGGGTGTTTACGCTCTAAGTAGTTATTTAATGGCCAATGGCACTGCTGACAAACAGCTAACATCCCGGCGTGTTTGCCAGAGCAATTATATTCCAAACAACTGTGCTTGCCTTCAGGGATGGGACATTGGAGTGCCAAAGGGTCAATATCCGCTCGCCAAAGGATATTAAATGCCTGTCGTACCTGCTCTATTGTGCCTCTATGGGAACTGGTGATAATTGCTAAGTCGCGATCGCCCAGGTCGTACCGTTCCAGTGTACCTGTGGTGGTTACCGCAAGTGCCTGAAAAGGTTTGAGTGCCGAACGGACAAAGGTAGCAGTTTCGGCATTTCCGCAAACGGATAGCACCCGTCCTCGCTCGTCGCATACAACAGCTTGGACTATATGCCTTGATTCAATAATGCCTTCCCGAAGTAGCCTTACTTCCAAGGCTGCGGCTTGAGTTCGTTTTCCCATTGTCATGGGTTTATTATCTATCACTGTATGTGAGTTAGGAGTTAGGAGTTAGGAGTTAGGAGTGATGAATTATTAACTCATCACTCCTAACTCCTAACTATTTACACTAAATGCCAAACTATAGTACCAGCAACGAACAACACAGCCAAGCCTGCAAAAGTAATTTGTAGCCGCTGAATGATGGGTTGGATTTGGTAGGTGACAATTAAGCGATCGCGCATGAGTACGGACTGTGGTTTTGTCCACGTTTGACCGTCGTACCACCCTGATTCTTCGTAAAAAATTATCGGACTTTCGAGGCGATCGCGAACATAAGACCAGCCCAAATACAACCGTACCAATGCTAGAATCACCCCTATGCTTGCTCCTGCTGCCGTACAAAGCATAAACTGTGGGATATACTTTTGTGGAGGAAAGCTTGCTGCTACAACTGGTTCTGACAGCAGCGCTGAGAAACCCCCAATCCAGGCTATTTTCGTGATGTACTCGCCCCAACTTAAAGTACAGTCACGAAATAGCCAAGAAGATTTTAACTCTTCGTACTCATTTAGTGGTTGTTGCTCGGTGGGTACTGGACAGTTTGACACCGAAGAGTTAATCATGTTGGCTTATCCCCAATGTCAATGGTTGTTGGATACTCAATACGCTCTGCATGACCCCAGAACGCTTCTAAATTATAAAACTCGCGCTCCCTTGGCATCATAATATGAACGATGAGTTCGCCGTAGTCTTGTAGTACCCAACTTCCCTCTGCTTTGCCTGCTGTCCGTAAGGGACGGCGTTTCCACTCAGCTTCTACTTTTTGTTCTATTGCTTCGGCGATCCCCCTTACCTGCGCCTTGGAATAGCCAGTCACTACCACAAAGTAATCCGCTAGGTAGGATACATCTGCTACGAACAGCAGTAATATCTCACCAGCTTTTCGGTCTGCGGCTGCATCAGCGATGGTTAACGCTATCTTTTTACTCACATCCTCAGTGTCAGCTAATGTAGCTTTGAGTACACTGTTTGTCACTGTGACAGATTGTAATGGGAAATTTGCTTGGAAATAATCTGACATTAAACCTCAGCTACTTAATTTTTCTGGCGACAGTTTTTTACAATTACTGACAAACAACAATTAAATTCAAATGGTGTGAATTGATTTTTTTGAATGCTAACAAAAAAAACAGTGCTTATGCGGTTGATTGTGCAATTAGCTGTTTGGATTTCGACCTGAGACAAAACCAATTGCGGGTTGTGATGATTCGGGGATGAATCAAACTAGGGCTTTCTAGTAAGAATTTGAGGGTGTAATCACAGGTCAGCCAGACAGCCTGATATATATTGTGACGACTAATTTGTCTTAAAGCTTGTAATTCCGATGTATCGCCGCGTCCTGGCTCTAAGCTATCCGCTAAGAATACAATACAGCTGAGCAGACCCATGCCTGGTCTACCTAAAGTGTGATTAGCGATCGCTTGTAATATTTCTTCATCCTTTATGCCAAAAACATCTCTTGCTACGATGGCGCTCACATCTGCGTGCAACAGATGGGGATTTGCTTCCAAGACCTCATCTACTTCTAACCCATCTGCCGAAGCCATCTTTAAGAGTTGTTGCGGCTTGAAATATTTTGCCAAATCATGCATCAAACCAGCAATTGAAGCTTTTTCTTGATCCAAGTTATAATTTACAGCCAAGTCCATTGCCATCTGCTCGACCCTGAGAATGTGGTTGACCCTGGGAGGTGGAACATTCTCGGCTAACCAAGCTATGACTTGTTCGCGCATAATAGCTGTACACTCGAATAAAGGGTTTTAAAGCGAGATTTTCTACATCTCCTATTATAATGAAAATAGGGAATGGGGAGTAGGGAGTGGGGAACTCGGGGCCCCCTCTGGGGTAATGGTGCACTGGGGAGTGGGAAGAGGAATTTTTCTGCCTTTGAGCGGTAAGACAGCGCTCTTGACGGCGACTGCGTAAGGGTTGAGTTCTCCCTTGGAACGAGGATCACCCGAAGGGGGATTTATAGTGGCGGTAGTTGTTGTGTATGAATTCCTGCTAGGGATTGAAATGTCTCAAGTGATGCTTGATTTGCCGTCACAGAGTAAAACAAAGACTCATATTGAGTCAATGCTTGCTCGAATGTATACTGGTCAAGGGCATATTGACGACTGTTATAACCCAGAGTTTTGACTTTTTCTGGATGTTGGTACAAATTCAAAATTGCTTTAGCTAGAGCATGGGGGTCTTCTGGAGGAACAACAACTCCACCGCCACTTTGTCTGATCGCTCTTGCTGCTGTGCCATTATTGGGAACAGATGCAACCAACGCCCGACCACTAGCAAGTAGCACTTGGATTTTTGAGGGCATATTGAAAGATACAACGTTTTTCTTTTGCACCACTAAACCCACATCAGCAGCTGCCAACATTTCTGGCAAATGTTCTCGTGGTTGTAACGGCAGTAGCAAAATATTATCAGCACCGTATTTGAGACATTCTACTTCCAATCGCTGCAAACCTGTTGCTTCTCCAACGATGACAAAGGCAATATCTGGAATGTGGCGCAACTGGGAAGCAGCTTCGACGACGGTTTCTAAACCTTGGGTGAGGGCAATATTACCAGAGTATAACACAACGAATTTGCCATTCAGGTTATGGGCAGAACGGAAAGCGTTATTTTCTTTTGGCAAGGGGCGGATGAAATTGACATCAACCCAATTAGGAATTTGCACAATTTTGCTTGCTGGTACTTTTTTAGCCAGTAAGTTGTCTATAAACCCATCAGCGATCACACTAATTTTGGTAGCGGTGCGGTAGGCAAATTTTTCTAACACTGCAAACAAGTGGATGAGCAATTTATTTTTCAGCAGACCGACATTGACTGCTGCTTCTGGTAATATATCTTGAAGATTTAGCACCACAGGGCTATTGTGGAGCCATCCTAAAAGAGCAGTTGGGATGCAAACCGGCAGCGAGGGCGATGTGGAGAGAATAACATCTGGACGCCAACCCATAAGGGCTGGGAGAAAACTCGTGACAACGAAGCTAGCATCTAGCAAAACCCGATCTAGTAAGTTAGGTTGTGGACGAATCCAAACATAACTACGTTGAATTTGAACACCATTTTTGACTTCAGTAAAATACAACTTGCCCCGATAGCTCTCGTAAATCCGACGCTCAGGGTAGTTGGGCATAGCGGTAACAACACGCACTTGGTGTCCACGCTTGACCAATCCCTCTGCTAATTCAGTCATCAGGGGAGCAATTCCAATTGGTTCTGGATAGTAGTTGTATGAGTAAATTAAAATTCGCATAATAAATTAGTCAGAAGAACTCTGATTGTTTGTGCAATAACGACATTTGCCTTCAAAATTGGCGTTTTTAATGCGCCTTTATTGCATTGTCTCTTCAGACTCTCTTAATGTCAGTGTTCTTCATTGAAGATAGTGTAAATTTTTACTTTATATACTGATATTGTTAAAGATAAATTTGTTACTGAACAAAACGGTAATAAAGTTTTGCTATAGTGTTTTTGCGTAAATAAATATAACAGGATAACAGGATAACAGGGAATGAAGAACTCCCTTTTTCCCACGTAAGCGTTCCGGGGTGAGCAAGTCAGGGGATCGGGAACACAGGGGATCGGGAATTGGAAAATGATTAATTTATCTCCCCCCACTCCCCATGTTTCTTGAGATCACCCCACAGGCTACGCACCACCCCCCACAAATCAAAAAACTCCTAACTCCTAACTCCTAACTCCTAACTCCTAACTCCTAACTCCTAACTCCTAACTCCTAACTCCTAACTCCTAACTCCTAACTCTCACTTAAACAGCACCACTCTTTTTGTCTAACAAAACAGCTACTGTTTTAAAGATCAGCTTGAGATCGTACAGTAAGCTCCAGTTTTTTTGATACTGCAAATCTAGGCGAATTACGTCCTCAAATTTACGCACAGTAGACCGTCCATTCACTTGCCATTCTCCGGTCATACCGGGTTTGACATCCAAACGTTGCCACTCTGGTACTTCATAGCGCTCAACTTCGTTGGGTGTAGGTGGTCTAGTGCCAACTAAACTCATTTCTCCTTTAAGAACGTTCCAGAATTGTGGTAGTTCATCCAAACTGGTTCGTCGCAAAAAACGACCCACTCGCGTCACTCTTGGGTCGTTGTCAATCTTAAAAAATGCCCCTTGGGCTTGGTTTTGCTTTTCTAGTTCGGCTTTCTTAGCTTCTGCATCAACATACATCGAGCGGAATTTCCAAATGCAAAAACGCTTACCCATCCAACCACAGCGGGTTTGAGCAAAGAAAATAGGACCGTAATCGTCAAGTTGAATAGCAACAGCAATGGGGATAAACAAAATTCCTGTAATAACCATACCTATGAGTGCCCCAACGATGTCTATGAACCTTTTCATCCAAGAGCGCACAGAAGGATGTGTTGTCGGTAGCTGCTCTTCGAGTTGACGGTTTGAGGATGGTGGTATGTCACCACCATCCTCTATTGAAAAAGTATCATTCAATCCTGTAAGGTTGAGTACTGCCATGACCTGAGGGGTAACATTCATCAGTATAAATTCAAATTTTTTTTCTTGACCTAGTTTGAAGTTACTCACCAAGGCACCTAAACCACTACTATCCATAAAAGTGGTGTGGCGAAAGTCAATGATGATTTTCTTGGGAACTGGATTGACCCTGGTTAATTCTTGGCAGGTTTGCTTAAAGGCTACAGCCTCAAGCACGCTCAACCGTGCGGATACCTGCACTATTGCCGTATCATTTAAGAACGTAACGGGAAAATCTGCCTCTAGAGGTTGGCTAGTCATGAAGCCCTACACTTTTATTGCCATATAAACATCATCAGCCAAACATTAGTTTGTCCTAGCAAATAACCTAACCTAATGTTTTATCAAGAGGAATGAGGGATAATCGCTAGTTACTAGGTTTGAAATTGGGGATGACCAGCGACAGTTCACAATATAACAAGAAGCCCAAAAATATCCTTGCTATTTTACCGACTTGGCGCAATAACGCGCTTGTATTAGCCAAGTTCACCGAAGGTCACGGCTCAGCAAAAGCCTTGCCAGAGCATTTTCGCAGCATTGCTATCATAAGATGACTAATAAAACTCCCATAACACCCAATGCACGCCTGATAGAGGTCTTTTCTGCTATCCAAGGGGAAGGACTGAACGTGGGAACACGTCAAATATTTATTCGCTTTGCCCTGTGTGACCTACGCTGTCATTTTTGTGACAGCGCCCATACTTGGGATGCACCCGCTAATTGTCGGAGAGAACAATCACCAGGATTACGTGACTTTGAAATTTACTCAAACCCAGTTCCACTAGCTACGTTAGTAGAATGGGTTGAGCGACAAAATCAGCCAGGTCTACACGATAGTATAAGCCTTACTGGAGGTGAACCACTTCTTCATGCCCAATTCTTGATGCAATTTTTACCTAAGGTACGTTCAATAACAGGGTTGCCTATATACTTGGAAACTGGTGGACATCGCCCAGAACAACTAGCTATGATTCTGCCCTATTTGGACTCTGTAGGCATGGATCTCAAACTACCCAGCACCAGTGGTGAAAGCCATTGGCAAGAACATGCAAAATTTCTCCAACTCTGTTACGACGCACAATTAGAAGTTTTTGTGAAGATAGTCATCTCTGGCAACACATATGCTTCTGAGTTGGAACAGTCAGCCCTATTAGTAGCATCAGTCAGTCCTGAAATTCCAGTATTTTTACAACCTGTAACACCTTTGGAAGCACCTGTTGGTTTCACACAAATACCCGTGCTTGCTCCTTCTCCCCATCAAGTTTTGAATTGGCAAGCTTTGATGAAGCGGTTTGTTAAGCGAGTACGTGTGGTGCCCCAAACGCATAAAATGCTGAACCAGCTTTAGGGAGTGGGGAGTGGGGGAGTGGGGGAGTGGGGGAGTGGGGGAGTGGGGGAGTGGGGGAGTGGGGGAGTGGGGAGTGGGGAGTGGGGGAGTGGGGGAGTGGGGGAGTGGGGGAGTTAGGAGTACAACTAACACCTAACAACTAACAACTAACACCTAACACCCAACACCTAACACCTAACACCCAACACCTAACACCTAACTCCTAACACCCAACACCCAACACCCAACAACAATCTACATTCCGTCGTCGTCTATATTCCTGGATTTTGCTTTGACTTTATTAGCACTGCGTTTGAGGGCTGAAAGTCGTGCTTCGTATTTAGACCGCTGGCGCTTGCTAGGAGTGGTGTCAATCAAGGTTTTCAAGGCACTACCCAGACTCTTGTAAGCGTTGGCGAGGCTATAACCAAAGCGCGTTGCTAGGGCGATCGCTTTATCGTCGGCATCAGTCAATTCTTTAATTTGCTTGTCGCCACTATTTTTGCGATACAGTCGCCAGCCTGAAACACTACATAGAGCCAACGCCAGCAACAACAGCAATCCATCCTGCACCCACAACTCACCAACAGCACCACCTAACCCAATTGCCAAGGCTGCCATTTCCCAGCCATCTTTGGGGATCGTGTCATTTTGAATGCGGGCAACTTCGTGCCAGAATAGCAGATTACGCTGATCCATCGCGAGTGAATCCCATTTCACCAGATCAATTTGAATTTCTACCTGGTCTTTACCAATTTCTTCGCAACGGACCAGGGGTGGATTGACTTCAGTTGTACCTTCAACCGTGACCCAGCTCTGCAATTCTGGCGGTAATAAACCTTTTAACCGCCGTAGTTCACTCATTTCAGCTTTAGCAGAGGAGGTTGCATAGGATGTCATAATATCCAGCCCTATAAATCTTCAGTATATTGAGGGTATCACTTTGGAGTATAGCTATTTCACCGACGCTCCGACTCACTCGAGAGGAAAACTTCCCCACTTTTTCTCAGCTTTCATTCCCTTTTTGAGAAGTTGAAGCAACTCAGGAGCCTGTTGAAGAATACTGTATCACAGTCTCTTTCCCAGTTTTACGTTCCCTGGTTCAAGCCCTATTTCCATCACTTCTGGTGAGGCGAGGTATCGCCCTCAGTATCTACAAGCTGGATTTACCCACAACAGACAACGGTTGAATTGTTGTTCTGTGGGCAACGAGTTTTTTGGAGCCTATTCTATAATAGCGCGAAATAATTCGTGAGATTCGCCGAAAGCCGGTTTCTTGCAGTTTGAATTCTCACAACATTTTGTTAAAATTCCAATACAAAAGACTTTTTTGTGAACAGTTATTACAAATTATGTAAACATTGGTAAAAAAAGAGTGCTATTTGCTGCTTAGTCCACTGGAGGATGCCAACCAGCGAGTACCCAGTAACTGCGAACTTCCAGCGCATCTGGATCATCACTCAAATGTAAAGCTGCAATTGTTGCTCGACCAATCGGTGTTTTGCCAACAATACGCACACCATCTTCACTCCAGAAAAAATGCTCAAACCATAGGTGGGTACGCGGATTGAAGAGTTTTACCTTTTCGCCCGTTTCCGGGTCAACCCCTACAATTTTATCGCTTTTGTAACGATTGCAAAGCGGACAAGCTAGCCACAAGTTCGATTCATCATTGCTACCGCCTTTAGCAATGGGAATAATATGTTCGATTTCCAAACGTGCCATCACCAAATGCTGAGGACTCAAGCAATAACCACAGCGATTTCTAGCAATAGTGCGGACACGACGTTCTATCTCTATAGGAATGTAAGTTCGAGCCATTGCTGTTACGTGAGAGATGGTTTTAAACCACGGTCAACAGCTACTTTCAAGGCTCTCGCTTTACGTACCCAACCACGTCGGTAGACTTGCATGAGTTCATCTAGTTGACGAACTTCTGCATCATGAAGCTGACCTTCTCGGTTACGCGCTAAGAGGTCACTAAAAACCTCTTGCTGTTGAGGTTCCATCAGCAGGTCGCACAAAGCCAAAACCTGCTTATCAGGTAGTAACTCAATAGGTAAGTCGGTAATGGCGCGGTCAATCAATTCTACTAATACATCTTCCAGTCGCTGATGTGTGAGAGCAGCGATTTCCTTTGCTCTTTGTACCAGCGTCTCAGGGAGTTCTAATGTGATCATTTCAGCCATTTGCTACCAGCTTTGTCTTTTACCTTTCATTGTAGGGGTAAGTTTGCAAGAGTTATCGCCCGTACTATCTATTGCGACTTATCAAAGATGAGCAGTCCGTTTTCGCTCCCAGTGTCGTAAGAGATTTCTAGTTGTCCCTGGTCATTAATTCGATAATTTTGTGCTCCTATCAATGCTCCAAAGTAGCGGGATTCCTGATCTGAAATTTCTTCCCTGAAGCAGAATTTTAGGGTGGACGCAAAACTATTGGGGTTTACTTGGAACACATCGCCACTGGTCTGGTATGCAGCGGTGTAGAAATTGCAGCCACCTGAGCCTGTGACTCGATCCTCGGTAAAATGGGCAGTAATATTACTACCACCCACATCAGTAACAGGTTCTGACAGGTTGTCAGGAGAACCCAATTTCACCAATGTCCAAGACGTTCCTGTCAAGTTAACTGTGGACATGTCTGCATTGGCAAAGAGCAGCACACCATTTTCATCAGCCGTCTCGTAAAAAATTTCCAGTTGTCCTTGGTCATTTATCTGGTAGCTCTTTACCGCTGCTAAGTCTACAAAATAGCGAGATTCCTGCGCTAGGATTTCTGGGGCACAGCTTTTTTTAGTAGCAGCAGCAGAACCTACTGTCAGCAGATCATCATTTGTCTCGTAGGAGGCAATGTAGTTATTGCAACTGCCTGAACCCCTAACTTGATTTTCATTAAACTGGGCAGTAATAGTTGTGCCATCGATAGGCTCTGACAATTCTTCAGGATTCCCCAAGCTAATTAACTTCCAAGAGGTTCCTGCTAAATTGGTGCTGGAGGTTTGTGCGATCGCTCTTGAATGATGACTAACTGACACAGCTACTAATACAGCAAATATACCATGTGTCAATGTGGTTAGGAAGCTTCTTTTTGGATTCATAACGTTCATGTTTGGGGTGTCAGTAGATGTTCCGAGAGTGATAGTGATAACCATAAATAAAAACACTTCGGTATTATATCATTCAGGCACTACCCAAAGGAAAATATAGGAATCCTATTCTAAGAACTGAAGAAGGGGGACAAGGGGGACAAGGGGGACAAGGGGGACAAGGGGGACAAGGAGGACAAGGAGGACAAGGGGGACAAGCCGCTACGCGGAAATTCAAAATTCGCTCATTCAAAATTTAAAATTTAAAACACTTTTGACTTTTGACTTTTGACTTCCCCTTTGGGGCGGGGTGTTTGTAACTCCTGTTAGGATTGCTATAGCGATCCGTGGAGGATTCGTGAAAGCCGAGAAACCCGGTTTCTTAAAGAAACCGGGTTTCTAAAGATTTGACTTTTCACAATTCAAATAGCAAAAGTCCTTTTTTAGACGGCTGTACAACAGTGTCTGGTAACTTTTTGTTATAGTTTTGTCATCATCATTACTTAGCATAAATGGTATAATTTGTAAGAATATCTATTAACCTCCAACCTTGGCATACGACAATACTTGTAAATATTTAGCTGAAACATATGCTGCTAATTTTGTCCGTTGGTTACTGGCAGTTGACTCTGCTAATGTTCGTGTTTTAAAACCAGAAATCATCCCCGAACCCATCCGTTCTGATGCGCTGATTCTCCTGCAAATCAACAATAAAATTCTGCACCTAGAATTTCAAACCTTGCCTTATTCCGACCCACCCATTCCTTACCGGATGCTCAAATACTGGACGCTCTTGTACGGAAAATACTGGTGTGATATTGAACAAGTAGTGATCTTTTTAAAAGAAACAACCTCTGAGCTAGTCTTCGAGGATAAATTTGAACACCACAATACCAGACATTCCTATCGCGTTATCCGACTTTGGGAAGAAGATCCCGCTCAGTTTCTCCGAGATCCCGCTCTTTTACCCTTAGCCAGTTTGACCCGTAGCAATCAGCCAAGAACTTTGTTAGAGCAAGTCGCACGCCAAGTCGCTATTCTAGAAGAACCAGCGCAACAACAAAATATTGCAGCAGCAGCTGAGATACTGGCTGGTTTGCGATTTGAACAAACCCTAATTCGTCAGTTATTTCGAGAGGAACTTATGAAAGAATCAGTTGTTTATCAAGATATCCTGCAAAAGGGAATAGCTCAAGGACAGCAGCAAGGTTTACAGCAAGGTTTACTGCAAGGTCTACAGCAAGGAGAGGCGCTGGTAATTATCCGCTTACTCACACGACGCTTTGGAATACTTACTCGTGATCTGGAGCAGAGAATTCATACCCTATCCATCACCCAGTTAGAGGCGTTGATTGACGCACAGCTAGATTTTTCCTCAGTAGAAGATTTAGTCACCTGGTTAGAAGGGGAAGTAGCTGTATAGATATATCTATGCACATTTATGCAATTCGAGCGAAAATACCCAGATAAATGTAGTTTGACATGGGAGAAAAAATGAGGTATGATATAGATGTTTACCTCCTTCCGAGTCCGCCTAGCCAATTGGAAAGCACGTTCGGTTGCATGTAGGTAAATTGTGTCTTCGGACACTAATAACATTTGCCCGTGTTAACAGGACACGAATGGTTACGTCTTTTGGTCTGCTTGCCAGCATAGCGGGCAAGCAGGGACTTCTGGACAACTCAATTAATTGAGGTTATTCGAGGTTGGTGGGAATCCAACGGGAAATGATACGGTATCCGTTGCCGTATCTAGGTCGGAAAATCGCGTCAAACCTAGTTTATCTAGGCTTGCCGAGATTTGCCCAGATTTAAATTAACGGTTTAGTTAGGAGATCAAAACAGGAACTAACGTAGTAGTCTGGCTAGTCAACTTTGATGGGTTTGTAGTAGTCCTGAGTCCTCAAAAATACGAGGACTTAGGACTACTACGAACAAATCATTAGACGTTCGGTTGCCAGACTACTAGTTCTGGCGACAGCATGGCGAACCATTGTTAAAAACTACCGGATACCATGAAGTCGCGCCCCATATAGTACTCATGGCATTTTTACATCGCGTCGTTAATGGTGGTGGAATACTGGAACGTGAATATGCGATTGGTAGTGACCGCATGGATTTATGTTTAAGATATGGTTCTACTATTTTAGGGATAGAATTAAAAGTATGGCGCGGTAAAAAGGGCGACCCCCAAGCTGATAGCGCAGCGTTAGCGAGTCTTCTCCCAAGGGGAGACGCCAAGGGCGAACGAGCGTCTGGTCTTGAACAATTGGATTCATACTTAGCGCGATTGGCGGTAGATTTTTGCTGGTTATTTGTATTCGACCGTCGTGAAAAAGCACCTCCAATTGAAGAACGTTTATCAACCCAATTTGTTTCCACAAAAAATCAACGTTCTATTACTGTTTTTCGCGCTTAGGAGGACTTTACGTAGCAAGTCATTCAAAAGGATATTTCATCTGTGTTAGGGTGTGAGAAGTGATTCCAGAATTTGATGAAAATGGTAATTTACCACCAGGTGTGCATTTTTGCGAATGGGAGGAGTTTGTAGAGAGATTTGGGAATAATTTCAAGAGACAGCGAATGATAAATGGTTTAGAACTGGCAATGACGCAATTAAAAGCAGCAGATGTAGAACAATTTACATAAATGGCAGTTTTGTTACCAGTGAACCAAACCCGAATGATTTTGATGCTTGTTACGATAATGACACTGTAGATATGGATTATCTTAGAAAGAATGCTCCGAGATTAATTAATAGTTTTGATCGACAAGCACAAAAATATAAATATAAAGGGGAAAATTTTCGTTCAGATGAGCCAGTTGGTGATTTAGGTTTAAACTCCTTTGAATTTTTCCAGCGCGATAGAATGCAAAATAGAAAGGGAATTATTGCTATTGATTTGGTGAGGTGGGAACCATGATTAAAAATGAAAAACAGTATGAATATAGCAAAGAGTGTGCTAGAAAATTTGAATATTCTATAGCCGTAGTCGAACAAGACGAAGCATGGAAGCTAAAAGATCCTGAAGGCTGGCAGCTTGATATTGATGTTAAAAAGTCTCATTTAATGGCTTTACAAGAGGAAATCACTGAATATGAAAAGCTAACGAATTGCGACAAAAATAAACCAATT
The DNA here is from genome assembly GCA_016903675.1 of Stigonema ocellatum SAG 48.90 = DSM 106950. Classification (GTDB taxonomy): domain Bacteria; phylum Cyanobacteriota; class Cyanobacteriia; order Cyanobacteriales; family Nostocaceae; genus Stigonema; species Stigonema ocellatum. The sequence goes on from JADQBA010000022.1 coordinate 49,107, forward strand.
AAAATTCCTGTTGAAAATTTCAATAAACTCCCAGATGTATTAATAAAAGCTAGAATAGCTGCAAAAATGAGCCAAAAAGAACTGGCTGATATTTTAGGTATTGAAGAAGACAAAATAAAAGAGTGTGAAAATAAAGATTATCAATGCGCCAGTTTTGGCGAAATCCTCCAAGTAAGTGCAGCATTAGGAGTGGAGTTTGACAATGCATTTATTCAGGTAGATTTTGATGAAATAGAAGCAGGTAAAAGAAGTGCAGACAAATGGCGTAAATGGCGAGAAGAAAGGACGAATCTAAAATATAAAGCTTCATAAATACTCAATAAATATTATATCCAAAAAAGTCAAAATTAAAGGTTGAAAAGGGGACTAGTGACTCTGAAGTTCCTCTTCTGGCAGTGGTTCAAAGAAAGCATCGCCGAGTTGTCCTTTCAATAAACCAGGGGTGCGGGGTTGTGTACGTTCTTGACTTAAACAAGCGTCGAAAGTAGTGAATTAGGTCATAAAGTTCTGCTAGTTTATCTTCGGGGATGTCTTGCAGTTCTTGGACAATCTTCTGGATCAGCATAAGTCAAATATTGTTAAGCTTACTGGTATTATACAGAAGTTTACAGGTGAATTCCGTATCGTTCAAGGAATCGGATGTGTAAATAATTTTGTGTAGGTACTTACAAGACAGCCGCCCACTAACCGTTGCTGAATCACGCGGATGAACGTCATCTGTAGAGACGCGATTAATCGCGTCTCTACAAAAATCGTGTTTGTACAAAAAACCAATTTCATATCCAAATTCAGCAACGCCGTTTCTTTAATATGTTGCTAGAGGCGTCAGCCGCTAGTTGGAGGCTCATATCTTGCAGCCCTAACATATAGTTGTGTTTATTTACGCGGACTTACTTAAGCTGAAACTTTACTGATTCAAACGTTATTGTGCTTTTTTTAGACCTTCTTTTGCTTCTTTGTAGTCTGGTTTGATAGCAAGGGCTTTCTGGAAGGCTTCTTTAGCTTTTTTAGGGGATTTCTTCAACAGAAGATTACCTTTGTTAGTCCAAGCAACATAGTGTTCTTTGTTTTGTTGAATTGCGTTTTCAAATGCATCGAGCGCATCCTCTAGTTTCTGTAATTCTAATAACGATTCACCTTTATTATTCCAGGCATCACCACAATCTTCATGAGCTTCGGGATACTGGGAAGAACAAGCTAACTTAATAGCTTTGTCATAGTCTTGAAGTGATTCTTTATATCGCTGTGAACGCTCTTCAGGATTGCCAGACCCCAACCCCAAACCATAGTTAGCGTTTCCAAGACAAAGCCAAGATCGAGAGGGATGAAAAGCACTGTCCAAGGAATTAGGATCAATGCGAACCGCTTGTTTACAAACACCTAACTGCTCTGGGAATTTTTGAATTTTACCATAAGCATAGCCTTGAGCAACCAAAATTTCTGGAGTATCTGGTGCCTTTTCTAAGGCTTGATCAAATTTTTTGATCGCGTCCTCATAGTTACGGTTGTTATTTGATACCAACCCTTCGTTGAAAAGATTTTCTAGTTGTTCTTTCTCTTGTAACCTTATAAAAATAAAACAGAGAAGACTTATGCTAAATACACCAAGTATGACGAAGACCAGCTTGAATTTTACAATTTGCCGCAACCACCAATTATTTAGATCATCTAGATCCTTGAGAACATCTTGTGCGGATTGGTAGCGTTCCGTTGCTTGAAAGCGCACCATCTTATTGAGGATTTTTGCTAACTTTGGGCTAACCTGAGCTTTATTTTGCCATATAACCTGATTCTGTGCATCTGTCGGTAATTGGTCCGGCAATTCTCCTGTTAAAGCTTGGATAGCTGTCATACCCAAAGCATAGATATCGCTACAAAGTTGCAGTTTATTTTTAAGTTGTTCGGGAGGCATATATCCATGACTCCCGCCTGGGTTGATAAGTATTTTTTGACGATGATCAATCTCTAAATTAATAATTTGCTTGAATGCGGCAAAATCAATGAGAATAATTTTGCCATCCTGCTTTCGATGAATTAAGTTAGAAGGCTTAATATCACCGTGAATGACACCATGCTGATGGATAAATGTTAATGCCTGTAAAACATCCTTCAACAAATTAATGACTTCTTCTTCCTGTAAGCGATCGCCTTCTTTAATCTGCTTGCTGAGAACCTCACCCTCGATAAATTCATAAACCAAATAGAATTCTTGATTGTTCTGAAAGTGATTCAAAAATCGTGGAATTTGCTCGTGATGAGGTAATCCTTCTACAGTTCTAACCTCAGTTGCAAAGCGACTTTGTGCCTCTTGCCAAATCTGCTGCCTGTTGACTTTCAGCTTAAGTTGTTTAATAATGCAGTTAGGTTGATAGGCACGTTGCGGATCTTCCGCCAAATATGTATGACTACATCCTCCTCCACCCAAGTAGGTTTTGATGTTGTAGCGTTGGTTGAGTGTTTGACCCAACATAGTGAGGGGTTCTAGGTCACAAAGAACATCAGCTGCTCTTTCATAGCGCTCTTCACATTTAGGGCGCACCATTTTGTCTAAAATTTCCTTGAAGCCTGGGCTAACCTGCTCTCCGTTCCAGATAATTTCGTCTAGTTGATTCTTCTGGGGTATTCTTCCTGTTAAAAGTACGAACCCTGTTATACCCAAAGCATGTATATCACTGGCAAATCTTGGTCTTCCGTTACATTGTTCTGGCGGCATATAGTCAGGTGTACCAATAGCTATTGTTGGATTGGTCTGCCCTTGAGCATTTGTGGTACTGACTTCTTTAACTGCGCCAAAGTCAATGAGAAAAATTCTATTATCGCACCTCCTTCTGATTAAGTTAGCAGGTTTAATATCGCGATGGATGACGTTTTGTCGATAAAGATAATCTAATACTTTTAAAACATCAGACAAAACTTCAATAACTTGTGTCTCACTAAAAAGCCGAGTTCTTAGTTCTTCATGCAGATTCTCACCTTTAATATATTCCTGAACCAAATAGAATCTTTGATTTTCCTGAAAGTCATCATAAAGTTGTGGGATTTGCTGGTTATCTTTTCCTAAACGACGCATCACCTCTGCTTCTTGACGGAAGCGTTCTTGTGCCATCCTTAAAACCTCTGAACTATTCATCAGGGGTCTGAGGTATTTGAGCAGACGAACACGCTCTGGCTCTGGCTCTGGTGATTGTGTATCTTCCGCTAGATAGGTTTCGCCAAATCCTCCCCGAGCAAGGAAGCTGATGATTCTATAGCGTCCATTTATGATATCACCGGGTTGATGTTCCATATAGCGTGGTGAAGTTATTGACATTTTTCAATCTTGGAACTGAGGGATCTATATCGTTTCACTGCTACTCCCTAACCTCTACAAGATTACCTATCTTCATCAGGCGCGTCCTTGGCTCAGGAGCGGTTCATTAAGTATTCTATCCTAGGGAAACGCAAGCGCAGCGAACCGGCGGGACAGAAGTCATTGGCTGGGTAGGTTAACTGGCTCACAAGTATGAGATGTGACTTTTCTAGGTTTTTCGTCAAGTTAAAAAAAATTAACTAAAATATACACAGTGTAGATAATACGTCTGAATTATACACTGTGTAGTAGTATTTGACAACACCATCCTTGAATTTGCACTAACCTAATTTTTGTAGTATTTATAAGGATGATTCTTGTCCTCAGTATCTATAGCAGTCTTAAATGATGGACGAACCAAGAGAAACCCGGTTTCGCAGTAGGGGCGTATTGCAATACGCCCCTACGAAACCGGGTTTGGTGAGGACTAGTCAGTTTGGAATTAAAATAGGATTGCGATCCAAGCTATTGTGTATCCAAATCGAATGATCCGAAATGTTCTGCCTTCTTCACTTGCTCGCAGTCTTTCCCTGTGCTTGCTGATCGCAAGTCCAGCAGTGGCGCAGATAGTCCCAGATAAGACTCTTCCTGTCAATTCAGTTGTCACACCCCAAGGCAATATAAAAGTTATCGATGGGGGAACGACGGCTGGAAGTAATTTATTCCACAGTTTTCAAGAATTTTCCATTGCAGGTGGTGAAACGGCTTTATTTAACAACCCCCTAAATATTCAAAACATTTTCACAAGGATCACGGGCACATCAGCTTCTAACATTAATGGTTTTCTGAAAGCCAACGGAAATGCCAACCTATTTCTACTCAATCCCAACGGCATTATCTTTGGCCCCAATGCGAAGTTGGAGATTGGCGGTTCATTTATATCTAGTACAGCGAGTAGCATCAAATTTACTGATGGCGGTGAGTTCAGCGCTATTAATCCTCAAAGCACATCGTTATTAAGTATCACTGTTCCCCTTGGGTTACAATTTCCAGGAATGCCAGCCAACATTATCAATCGCGCCAACCTTCAAGGAACACCAGGGAAAACCATAGCCCTAGTGGGTGGCGATATTACCCTAGATGGCGGTCAATTGACAGCACCACAGGGACTCATTGAACTCGGTAGTGTTGGGGGTAACAGTCTGGTGAGCTTGAACCCAACAGCCAATGGCTGGACTTTAGGATATAGCGGTATAAATAATTTCGGCAGTATCCAACTCCTGTCCCAGTCCACAGTCGGTGGTGATGTTGGTGGCGGTAATATTCAAGTGCAAGGCGGACGTGTGACTTTGAATGATAGCTCAAAAATTATCGCCACAACTTCAGGAAATCAAAACGGTGGCGAAATTTTTGTGCGAGCAAAAGATTTGACTGTGACAAATGGCTCTAAAATTTCTGTGGAAACTACGAATCGAGGGAATGCAGGTAGCATTAATGTGCAAGCGGATACATTGGAAGTTAGTGGCGCATCAGCTAATGGTCAAGTGTTTAGTACAATTGCAGCTGAATCGAGAGGAACTGGAGATTCTGGAAGTGTAAATATCACAACCAATCAATTGATTGCCAGAGATGGGGGCGATGTGTCGGTGACAGCCTTTAACTCAGGAAAAGGCGGAAACCTCACTGTCAAAGCCTCTGAATTAGTAGAACTGATTGGTGCTCGTACGAGTCCGGATGGTCAAAACTTCAGTCGTAGCGGTTTGTTTGCTGCTACTGAGGGAACTGAACCAGGCGGTGATCTCACCATTATTACCCCTAAGTTGCAGGTACTGGATGGAGCAAGGGTGTCCGTGTCTACACGCGGTAGCGGTCAGGATGGCAAACCAGGAGGTCGAGGAGGTAATCTGGTTGTCAATGCGGAAGAAATAGAACTGAGCGGTACCAGTAACGATGGTCAGTTTGTCAGTGGTTTGTTTGCTTTGTCTGGAGAGAAAAGACCAAACATTCCAGATCCCAGTATAGCCACAGGTGATGGGGGAAATATCAAGATTCAAACTGGGCAGTTAACGATCCGCGATGGGGCACAAGTGTCTGGCGCCACTGCTGGTACAGGTAAGGGAGGAAATATTACCGTCTTAGCTGATACTATAAATATAACTGGAGCATCAACTATTAGTCAGACCTTTAGTACTTTAGCTACGGATTCTAGTGGAAGAGGGAACTCTGGCAATATTGGGATTAAGACCAGACAGTTAAGCGTGAGCGATGGAGCAGACGTTTCGGTAACAGCCTTTGGAAAGGGGCTTTCAGGAGACCTTAACGTCCAGGCTTCTCAATTAATAGAACTGACTGGAGCTAGCGCTATTCCTAACACTTCAAACTTCAGTCGTAGTGGTTTGTTTGCGGCTACGGAAGGAACTCAAGACGGTGGTTCTTTGACTGTTAATACAGCTCGGTTGGTAGTTAAGGATGGTGCAAGGATTTCAGTATCCACTCGCGGTCAGGGTGAGAATGGTACTCTTGGAGGGAGGGGAGGTAACTTAACCATCAACGCTTCAGATGGGATAGACCTGAGTGGTATCGGAACAGTACAATTGGTGAATCAAGGTCAGAAAGAGACAAGGACATTTACTAGCGGCTTGTTTGCTTTGTCCGGAGAACCAAGACCATATATTTCAGAAACAGCAGCTACAGGACCTGGTGGGAACTTAAACATTACTACAGGCTTTTTGAGTATCCGAAATGGAGCAGAAGTATCGGCGAGTGCCAAAGGCTCAGGACCAGCAGGCGACCTTCAGGTAAAAGCTCGCTCCATCAAGCTGGAAAATGGTTCGATTTCAGGGCAAACTGTAGTGGGGAACGGCGCGAACATTACACTACAGGTTCAGAATTTTTTGCAGCTGCTGGGCAACTCTCAAATATCCACTACCGCTGGTAATAGTGGCAATGGTGGTAACATTACAATTGGATCAGATACCCTGGCTATTCTTGGTAATAGCAGTATCAGGGCAGATGCTGGTAGACAAGGGGGTAATTTACAAATCACCACCCAAGGAGTATATGCCTTTCCAGATGCCATCACCTCTACTTCTGCACAAGGACCTCAATTCAATGGTATTGTGGCAATCAATACTCCAAATGTTAACCCAACCCAAGGACTCATCAATCAACCACCAAGGCTTCTGACTCCCGAAAATCAAGTGGCGCAAGCTTGTGGGTCGCAGCAAGGACAAAAAACCAGCAAGTTTTTCATTACTGGACGCGGTGGATTACCGCCTAGTTCTACGGAACCACTCAGCAGTGAGGCTGTTAGGGTAAATGAGACAGCATCGCGATCGCCATCAAAAAATTCTTCTCGTGTCAATCAAGTCGCACAGTTACCGCGACCAGCCACAGGGTTAGTAGTCAACACCTTTGGCGAAGTCGTTCTCACAGGTAATGTCCCCAATTTTACAGGTCAAAGTTCCTCGCTACCCACAGCTAACTGCCATGTGCGTTAAACCTCCTAATCGCCCGTGGTTTTTTTACAAGTTATCATTGTTGAGCCTGGGATTCTTATCTGTCAGTGTGATATCTTCATCGGCGCTATCGCAGAATATTCCTCCTCCTCAAATTCTCAACCCAGCGCCTCCAGGTCCGACCCAACCCCAGATTCTGAGACCTCTGCTTCCTCAAGAAGAACTTCTCCAAATTTCTCCCTCAGCACCAACCGCACCCAAACCAAATTTTCATGAGATTTCCAGAAAAATTATTGTTAAACGTTTCGATTTTCAAGGGAACACGGAAGCAATATTCAACCAAGAAAGGCTGCGTAAAGAACTTCAAGAGTTCAATGGTTCACCTATTACTTTTTCACAACTGCTCCAAGCTGCTTCTAAAATAACTAATCTTTACATCAAAGAGGGATACGTTACCTCTGGTGCTTATATTCCAGAACAAACCTTGACAGGCGGTGTTGTCAAAATACAGATTGTCGAGGGTAGCTTGCAAGAGATTCGAGTGACAAGAGAGCAGATGGATTCAAAACGGCTTCATGATAGTTATGTGCGATCGCGCTTAAGTTTAGCCACTGGAAAACCCCTAAATATCAGACGGTTGCAAGAAGCTTTACGACTGCTGCAATTAGATCCCTTGATTAAAAGGGTATCAGCAGAACTATCCGCCGGAACAACTCCTGGTACAAATTTACTGAAAGTCACAATTAAGGAAGCAGACTCCTTTAGCACCAGAATCATTGCCGATAATAGCAGAAACCCAAGTGTTGGGAGTTTCAGGCGGGGATTAGAGATCGAACAAGCTAATTTAACTGGGTCAGGAGATGACCTCAAAATAGCTTATGACAATACCGATGGTAGCAACGCTGTAGATGCTAGATATAGCATACCCATTAATCCTCATAACGGCACTATCAGTTTTAGCTATAGCAACGCCTGGAGTAACATCATTGAGCCGCCATTCGACAAACTCGATATTAAGTCAAATTCCCGCGACTATGAAATTACCCTGCGTCAACCTATTGTGCGCACCTTTAACGAGAAATTCTTCCAAGAAGGAGCGATCGGTTTAACACTAACTCGACGAGAAAGCGATAGTTCTGTTTTGGGGGTAGATTTTCCTATTTTCTTGGGAGCAGATACACGCGGAAACACCCGTATTTCAGCGCTACGTTTCTTTCAAGAGTGGACGAAGCGCAGTAACCAACAAGTCTTAGTCGCTCGCTCTCAGTTTAGCTTAGGTGTAGGTGCATTTGATGCCACCATCAATAATCAGGCTCCTGATACCCGCTTTTTCACCTGGCGAGGACAGCTATCCTGGCTGCGTTTGCTTGGTTCTCAAACCAGCAATCAACAAGTTGCTCCTAGACTTTTATTGCGTTCTGATGTGCAACTAGCTAGTAGAGCGCTGGTACCTTTAGAGCAGTTTACATTAGGTGGTATTTTCAGCGTGCGCGGGTATCGTCAGGATGTTATTTTTAGCGATAACGGCGTTTTTGTTTCAGCAGATTTGCAATTGCCTATTTACAGCACAGAGAATGGTGAAAACGTTTTACAGTTAATCCCATTTGTTGATGTTGGTACTGCTTGGAATAGCTCCGGTAGAAATGCTCTACAACCTAACACTTTAGCTGCTATTGGTTTGGGTTTACAGTGGGAGATGAGCAACCGATTCAAAGCTCGCTTAGATTATGGGATTCCTTTAGTTGATATTCATTCGAGGGAGAGAACATGGCAAGAAAAAGGTTTCTACTTTTCTCTGCGATACAACCCATTCTGAAACATAGGTTTGCAAAAAAGGAGTATAAATTCACATCTTTTGATAAAATTAAACAAAGATTCTTTGCGCCTTTGCGCCTTTGCGTGAGGCAAATTCATACTTTAAATCAACAACACCGAAAGACGCATCTCCAGAATATAGCCATCTTTTTAGCCTTCTTTACACTCATTTCCACCTTAATTTCTCCTGTTTTAGGAAGACAAGTTATCGCCAAAGAAACTCAACACCCACAAACTTTTCTCATTTCACAAGCATCTTATGCCTTAGAGTTAGAACAGAAAGGGAAAGACTCTTATGACATTGGAAGGTTTGCTGAAGCTGCTAAATTCTGGCAACAAGCAGCAGATGCTTATGGAGAAAATGATCGGGATAACAAAAACAAAAATATCATTAATAAAACCAAAGCTTTGCAATCTCTTGGGCTTTATCCTGAAGCATGTAGCCAGCTTATACAAGTATTTACAAGCGCGAATTTAACTTGTGAACAACTCATTAATAATAGCAACGCTCAGACAAAGTTGCTCCAAGATATAGAAGCAAAACAAAATTCTCCGAATAAGATAATTGGCTTGCGCCTTTTTGGTGAGTTCTTACAACGGCTTGGCGATCTAAAGTTGTCCCCAAAAGTTTTACAGATAAGTTTGAAAGCTTCTAAAGAGTATCCAGAAGAAAAGAGTGCAACCCTACTGACATTAGGTAATATAGAACGTGCTATAGGTAATAAAAACCGAGACAGTTTAGACTACGAGAAAATTGTAAATATTATTAAGGATAAAGATTTTGATAAAGCTTTAAAAATTTATCAACCAGCCTTCAACTATTATCAGGCAGCAGCAACCAGCAAATCCCCAATCATAACACAGTTTCAAGCAGTTATGAACCAACTTAGTCTAATAGTGGAAATGAAAGAATGGTGGGCTGAACAGATTTCCAAAAGTAAAGAGAATTGGACTCAATTACAAGATGAACTAAGTAACAGGGTTAAAAATTTCTTGCCCAAAATTAAGTTTCATTTGAGCAAGTTACCTCAGAGTCGTGAAGCAGTGAGTGCACAGATTAATTTTACTTATACTCTGATTCGCCTCAAAAGTATTACTAACCAAGATTACTTTTCACTACCCGCAATTGCTAAACTTTTATCCAACGCTATCCTACAAGCACGTAGCTTGGGAGATAAGCAAGCTGAAGCAGAAGCTTTAAGTCATCTCGCTAGTCTATACGAATTACAAGTATCGCGAACAGAGAACCTGACGGAACAAGATAAATTAAACCTGATTCAGGCAAAAAATTTGACTCAACAAGCTCTACGTCTGTCTGATAATATTAATATTGATAACCGTCAAGTATTATATCGGCAAAGACACCAGTTAGGACGTATTCTTAAAGCTGAAGGAAATATCGAAGCAGCATTAGCATCTTATGCTGAAGCATGGAACATACTTCAGTCACTGCGTGAAGATTTAGTTACTAATAATGATAATCAGTTTTCTTTTCGTCAAAATGTAGAACCTGTCTATCGAGAATTTATCGATTTACTATTGCAACCAAAGAGTAGTAAAGTAGATTTTAAAAAACTGGTGCTAAGAAAGGATATTAGAGGAGCAGAGAATCTTGGGGAGGAATACAAATATCAAAATATAGAAGATATCGCTCGTCTTGTCATGGAATCACTGCAATTGGCTGAACTAGATAACTTTTTTCAAGAACCCTGTTCACCACCAGTTGCTAAACCAGTGCAAATTGACAAGATTGATCAGAAAGCAGCAGTTATCTATCCAATTATTTTGGAAAATCGCTTAGAGGTCATTCTTTCTCAAAATGGGAAGTCATCCCACTATTCAACTAAAGTAACCAAGAAAGAAGTTAACAACACTCTCAGAGATTTGGCTAATATTATCTACAACAAAGTAGTAGAAAAAGACTCGGCTATTAACATAATTTTAACCCCGAAATATGAAGGTAGGAAGTCAGAACTGGATTCAAATCAACAAAAAATTGAGCAACTCTCCCAAAAGGTATATGATTGGTTAATAAGACCTTTGGAGTTAGACCAACAAATAGAAACTTTAGTATTTGTGCTGGATCGGTCTTTTCAAAAAATACCCATTGCTGCTCTTTATGATGGCAAAAACAAAAAATATCTTGTTGAAAATTATAATCTAGTTCTAAATTTAGGTCAGCAACTGAAGAAGGAGCCAAAACCACTCACACCAGAAAATATAAACATTTTAGCTGCTGGCGTTAGTGAAGAACGCTATGAGCGAGAACAAAACTTTCCTGAACTCAAAAATGTAGAGAAAGAATTGATGAGTATTGAGAATTTAAGAGTGCCAACTAAAAAAATTCTCAATCAGGAATTTAATCAAAGGAATTTCCAAAAGGGAATGAAATCTCTCCCAACTGTAGTACACTTAGCAACTCACGGTGTTTTTAGTTCTAACCGGGAGCAAACATTTATTCTGACCGGGGATCGTAGCATTGGTATAGATGATTTTCAGAATTTACTCAACCCTAATAAAGATAAAATTACGAATAGAACCATTCAATTACTTGTTTTAAGCGCTTGTGAAACAGCTTTAGGAGATGACAGAGCTGCTTTAGGCATGGCTGGGGTAGTTTTGCGCTCTGGAGCTAGTAGTACAGTTGCTAGTTTATGGCCTGTATCAGATCCTGCTACAGCACTTCTCATGGAGGAATTCTACAAAAATTTAGTTACCCTCAATCAAAAAAGAGCACAAGCACTTCGCAACGCCCAGCGATTCCTTTTGATGAAGAGTGAATACAATCATCCTTTTTACTGGGCACCTTTTGTTCTGGTGGGTAATTGGAATTAATGAAACAGACCATAGCGTGGTTCATTGCATTAGTTTTCATAGGTTGTAAAAGTTCGTAGTGAGCACTTTAGTGCAGGGCTATTTCATTCTACACCGTAGCCCTGAACTCAAGTTCAGGGCTACTAGCTTAAGTCCGTTGAAACGGACTAAATTCCTTCTAGTTCTAGTCGGCTTCAGCCGACTTCAGCTATTAGACTAGGAATTTATTCCTAGGCTAATGGGTTGCTTTAGTGCTTGAAATTGAGCGATAAATCTGCTGACTACGAACCTCTCAAAATTAATGAAACAGACCACTAGTACTCGACCAACCCAAAATTGCGCTTGTGTGGACAGACGCGGAGACAGGGAGACACGGGGACGCGGAGAAGTTGTACTAGGCTTTCGTTGACGAGAAGAACTACTAGACAGTACAACTACAAACGATTATTAGAAGAACCCAAACCATTTTTTAGATTGAATTTTGGGGTAAATGCGAGCGACAGTTCTCAGCTCACTTTCATCTACATTGGCTAAATTTGGGTCAATGAGGGCGGACAAAGTTTTGGAAAAATCTTGCTTTTTATCCGGAGGTTTTATCTGGAACAACTTGTCACTACTCTTCAGGTCGCAGCTATCGCCTCGTTGATTAATTAGGCAAACAACTATTTTTTGATGATTTGAATTATCAATTGCCAAGGAATCCAGCTTGTTGTTATTGTTATTGTAGCGATTCTGAAACTTGTTAGCAGCATCAACGCAATTTTCTCTAACATTCTGTGAATCAAAATACTCTTGTTTCCAGTGAATCAAGGGTATTTCTTTGTCAGTTTTAGAATTGTAAACGACAGTGTTATAGGTTCCCTGATTCGGACTGCACTTGAAGACAACACTGTTGTTAGACTGACCGAAAGTTGGGTGCGAAAATAGTACTGAAGTACTACTAAGAAAAATGAACAACAATGATTTTTTGAATTTCATATCGCTTCACAGTAAAACTGGAACTAAGCCAGTTTAGTGTATTTTGTGTAATTATAGTACATGCTGTGAATAAAAAAATTATGGACAAAGATAAATTTACGCTCATGCTGCAAGAACTGAGTCCCAAACCAAGAAAAGTACTCAAGCTCTTACTCGAAGGGAAAACAGATGATGAAATAGCCGAGGGAATATCAGCTTCACCAGCTACGGTGCGCAAGCATATCCAAAATCTTTGCGATCGCTTTGACATTAGGAGCGAAATAGCAGGACTCAAACTCAATAGGCGAGAGGAGTTGATTGTGTTAGTAGGTCAGTACAAACCCGAACTCGTGAGCGATCGCTTCAGAGCAATCATCCCTGCACCCGTATTTCCAGCAACCACCAACAACACCCTCAACCAGCCACTCCAAGATTGGGGAAATGCTCCTGATCCTGCGGTTCTATTTGACAGAGAAGACAACCAGGATACTCTCAAGGAATGGATTTTGCAAGACCATTGCCGTATCATAGCCCTCCTCGGCATGGGAGGAATAGGGAAAACCTCCCTATCAGTGAAGTTAGCCAAACAGATTGAGAATGAGTTTGAATTTGTCATCTGGCGAAGTCTGCGTAATGCGCCGCCACTCTTCAAGCTGTTGACGGACTGGATCAACTTCCTGTCTCGCGGTCAGAAAAATTGTTCATCAATGGATATTCTTGATAGAATTTCTCTTTTGATTGAGTATTTACAAAAGTCACGATGTTTGCTAATATTAGATAATTTTCATACAATCCTCACTCCTGGTGACTTTGCTGGCCATTACAAAAAGGACTACAAAGATTACGGTCAACTCCTGAATCGGCTGGGGAAAGAATCCCATCAAAGCTGTTTGCTCCTCACCAGTCGTGAGACACCAAGAGAAATTCCTGTACTGCAAGCAGAAACACTAGCCGTGCGCACGCTAGAATTGCAAGGCTCCCAGAAAGTAGCACGAGAAATATTGAAAGATAAAAAATTATCTGGAGAGGCTGAATGGGAAAAACTGATTAATGTGTATCGATGTAATCCATTAGCTTTAAAGATTGTCTCTAAGACAATACACGAGTTATTTGATAACGATGTCGCTAAATTTTTAGATCAGAGCCTGACTTACGTTCTGAGGGATATTCGTGTTTTGATAGAAGATCAAGTCTATCGGTTATCAGAGCTAGGAAAGACAATTTTGTACTGGCTAGCTATTCAGCAAAAACCAGCAACCCTTGAACAACTGCAAGAAAGTCTTTGCGCATCTAGATCGAGATTACCATCAGACTTAATCGGAGCTTTGGAATCGTTAAAAGAGCGATCGCTCATTGAGACACACAAAGAAAACTCCACATCCCATTTCACTTTACAGCCAGTCGTCATGGAGTACATTAGGGATGAAATTATCAAGCAAGTATCCGAAGAAATTTATGAAGCAAGTCAACAATCTAACGAAACCGAAAAAATTTTAGATAAATTAAACTTACTCAGGAGCCATGAACTAAAAAAATCACAAGAAGACCTGAGAGAGGGTAAACTAATTTCTCTTTTCTCTTTCATTAAAGGTAGATTATATACTTATGAAAATCTCAGAAATCAACACACTATTATAGATAACCTAAACCAACTCCAATCTAACTTGGAAAGTAAATCAAAGATAGAAGTGGGATATGCAGTAGAAAATTTGAAAAATCTTCTAGAAGAATTGAAAAATGATGAAGCATGAATGATGAATGATGAATTATGAATGATGAATGTAGGACTAGCCCTTTCAAGGTGGGTAAAAAATTGGGAAAATCATGTCCAATTTTCGTCATTTGATCTTCGTGTTCTTCGTGTCTTCTCCCAAGGGGAGACGCTACGCGAACGCGGTTTAAAAATATTTTTGAACCACGAAGACGCGAAGAACACGAAGGAAATCGAGGCTATTTACCTCCACAGCAGCGAAGCTTGCGCCTTGCACCTGCTCCCAAGGGCAGTGGCTTTCAAGATACATCAATAAATCACGATAAAATTCTATCTGAACAAGCATTTTCGCAGAAATATGAATTATAAATTATGAATTATAAAACGAATTCTTTCATAATTCATAATTCATAATTCATAATTCTTATGCCTTCACCAACTTATCCCAACCCAAATCCTTGAGACTGTTATTCCGACGCAGTGGACGAGTCACCAATTCCAGGATGTCACGAGTATTGGTAAAACCGTGAATCTGAGCAAAAGTGAACTCCACAGACCACTTCGTATTAATACCCCGTGCTTCCAAGGGGTTAGCATGAGCCATACCTGTAATCACCAAATCAGGCTTCAACTCATAAATCCGCTGCAATTGGTTATAGTTGTCTGGCTTCTCCACAATTTTCGGCAAAGGTACGTCCATTTCGTGACAAGTCTTTTCCAACAACGCCAACTCAGCAGCTTGGTAACGCTTATCCATGTAGGGAATACCAACTTCCGCAACCGTCATCCCACAGCGTACCAAGAACCGCGCCATAGAGATTTCCAGCAAATTATCGCCCATCAAGAACACAGACTTACCGCGAATCAATTTCACGTAGTCTTCCACACTTTCCCAAATTTGGGCTTCCCGTTCATCCAAACCTTTGGGGGTAATACCAAACACAGAGCAGATTTTCTCAATCCAAGCGCGGGTACCATCAGGACCAATGGGGAAGGGAGCGCTAATTAGTTTACACTTGCGACGACGCATCAAGGTAGTCGCAGTGCGGCTAAGGAAGGGGCTGACTCCGCAGACGTAGTACCCTTCTTCAAGTACAGGTAGTTCCGTAAAGCGTTTAGAAGGTAGCCAACCAGAAACTTGAATCCCGTGCTTCTTCAATTCTAGGGTCAACTGAGTGACAACGGGATCGGGGAGGGAGCCAAACAACACCAGCGGAGGGTGATCCACGTACTCAGATTGTTCTTTGACTACGTCTTCTTTCTTCTTACCGAAGTTGAGCAACTTTTGGATAGCATTGCGCTCGTTTTTCTCAGCTTCTACGGTCGAAGCCTTGTCAGGACAACGTGTAGCCATTGCTGCTAAGACGGTGTCTTCACCTTGAGTGAAGGCGTAATCTAGACCGTTAGCACGAGCAACAACAATGGGAATCCCAATTTCAGATTCTAGCTTGGGTGCCAAACCTTCCAAATCCATTTTAATGATTTCGGTGGTGCAGGTGCCAATCCACACAATGACACTGGGGTTGCGATCGCGCTTAATTTGCAAACACAGCCGCTTTAGCTCATCAAAATCATTCAGTTGTGCGGAAATATCTCCCTCTTCCAACTCTGCCATTGCATAGCGGGGTTCAGCGAAAATCATCACCCCCATAGCATTTTGCAAGAAGTAACCACAAGTCTTTGTCCCAATCACCAAAAAGAAGCTATCTTCAATTTTTTGGTAAAGCCACGCCACACAGCTGATTGGGCAAAAAGTGTGATAATTACCCGTTTCACATTCAAACGTTAGAGCTTCTGGTTGAGCAACAGTCATTTTAGTATTTTCTCCCCTTTATTTTCAAGTTAGGAATTAAAAGTTAGGAATGAGGAATTATGAATTATGAATTATGAATCAATTCCGCGCCTCCCCACTCCCCACTCCCCACTCCCCACTTACTTAGTTACGCTTTGGGGAAGAGACGGGCAATTTCTGAGTCGTCAAAACTGCCAGACGGTAGTTCTTCTTCCCCTAAGACAATTTCATGGTCTGCTTCACCCTGATGGGATACTGTTTCTTCGTCACCCCAGACATCTGACATAACGTCAGCAAACCCATTCTCATGGGATGCAGTGTCTGAGGAGACTTTGCCATTAACTTCGTTGAATTCATCGAAGGAAATATCGCCAAACTCATCCACTGCTGGGTTTACACTCTCGCTGTGGTGGAACTCATCTAGTGAGTTTTGATTTCCTGACCCATTGTGGATTTTTTTGTCCAAGGAGATTGCCAACAACTCATCTCCCATGGCTGTATCTGGAACCATAAGAGTCTGTTCATGGTCATCCTCCATTTCCAACGCTTCAACGTTGTCAGAGGATATAATCCCATTCCAAGAACCATTTGTCTCGGAGATGTCTAATGTTTCATCTTGGGGTTCTTCCTCCATGACAACTGCTGACTCTTCTTCAAATCGCGACCTATATACTGCGGGAGGTACGCGGTTACCGAGAGCCATGTCTGGATCAAAATGTAAATCTAGCACCTCAATGAGGGTATCAGCATCAGGATTTAGTTTGGAAAAGGGTAACATTAACTGCGCTAGCTTGGGTTCCAGCGCGTTAACGACTCCCAGGATGAGGTAAGAAGGTGGTCGCTTACCACCATCAGGGGTATAAACTGATTCCACCTCCATGTGTACGTTGATCCAGTCACGATTTACTTGGAAGAACTGTAACCACTTTTGCCTTAAAGAATCTGTAAAGCTGTGAAAGAAAGACATTTTAACCCCATCCTGAGATATAAAAGATTTATACAACCATCAAGTCTAGTTCCTCTTCTGAATTTCGTACCTGTGGTTTACCCGGATTTAAATAGAAATCAGACAATAAAGAGAACAATTCGCGGTCTGGGGCGTCGTTTGGTACCACACCTTCTGGACGTGCGAGAATTTGGTCGGCGATACTGAGGTAATAATCGCAAACGTAGTTCAGAGATGGGTCTGTTTCTGCCATTTCAAACAAAGTTTTACCTTTCACACGAGATACCCTGATATCTTCAATCAAAGGCAAGACTTCCATAACTGGCATTGGCACCGCTTCCACATATTTTTCAATCAAGTCGCGCTTGGAGGTGCGATTGCCAATTAGCCCAGCCAGACGCAGTGGGTGAGTCCGCGCTTTCTCTCGTACCGAAGCGGCAATACGATTGGCTGCAAACAAGGCGTCAAAGCCGTTGTCAGTGACAATTATGCAGTAGTCAGCATAATTGAGTGGTGCCGCAAAACCACCGCAAACAACGTCACCGAGTACGTCAAATAAAATCACATCATACTCGTCAAAGGCGTTGAGTTCCTTCAGTAATTTCACGGTTTCACCCACCACGTAACCGCCGCATCCAGCACCAGCAGGTGGACCACCAGCCTCGACACAATCTACTCCGCCGTAGCCTTTGTAGATCACATCTTCTGGCCATACATCTTCGTAGTGGTAGTCCTTTTCTTGGAGGGTATCAATAATTGTCGGAATCAAGAACCCGGTGAGAGTGAAGGTGCTGTCGTGTTTGGGATCGCAACCAATTTGCAGCACTTTTTTCCCGCGCTTAGCTAGGGCGACGGAGATGTTACAGCTGGTTGTGGATTTCCCGATACCACCTTTTCCATAAACTGCTAGTTTCACTGTTGTTTGCCTCTTAATAGTTTCTTGTCAAAGTCGTGGTTGAAACACTTCGGTTCACCTTGCTTGGTGGAGATGTGTTAGGTCTTCGAGTGTCATTATTGTCCAAGTTCCACGCAAATTCAAGGGGCTTTTTTACTGAAATAGGGTTATATCTGCCAAGATATAGATTTTTTAGGTAAATTTTCGATATTTTCTCTCAATTAATCCTTATTAAGCTATTTAAATCAGTTAAAACAAAATTTATTTATTTATTTTTATAAAAAAAGTTACAAAAAACAAAAAGCTAAAATTCCTATTTTTATAAGGTTTTCATTAAAAGTAGCACTTAATAATTGACATATATAACCAAATGTGCATTACTCTCGTTAGTGGGCTGCTGCCTTGTAATGCTCTTGTGTCCGGCTCGGCAACCCGTTATCCTCACAAGGCAGCAGCCCACTTGATGACATTCCCAGACAGCAGCCCAAGAACGAGGCAGGGCAAGACTTTTAGCTTAACAAGCCAGCCATTTACATGATGGTCAATGTGTAAAGTGCGTAAGTCCTAAAAAGAACCAAACTATTTAAGTGTTTAATATCAAGCTATTTTGGGAGCTAGTACCGCAAGGTGCGAATTCGTAATTCGTAATTCGTAATTCGTAATTCGTAATTCCTACACCGCAAGCGTTTCATTGGTTTGGAATGGGTGGTTTATTTCCGCCGTCATGTACTAGTAGTATCGATGTCATTTCCTATTGCATGGGATTTGGCATTTACTAGTCAAATCTAAAGTGAAGCAATTACTCGTCTCGATGTAAAAAATTATTACATTAGGAGATTAGGGGCATGAGGACCCCTACACCCCAAAGGGGAAGTCAATAGTGTTGGTAACAAGTCAAAATGTTTTGAATTTTGAGCCGTGAATCACTCCCCACTCCCCTACTCCCCATTCCCTACTCCCCCTTGGACAGTTGCTGCATTTCTTGTAATGATTGCCAGCCTGCTTGCCATTGGAAGCCGTCTTGTAATAATTTGGCGTTGAGCCAGAAGCGGACATTGGGGTCACAGGCTGCAACCATTTCGGCATAGACCCACTTACCCTGATTTTTACGGTTGACGACTTGGAAGTGTCTCCAGCCATCTACGTTTCGTTGCGCTGTCCACTTAGAACCAACTAGGTAAGGAAATTTCTGCTTTTTAGCCATGTGAATTTGACCACCTCTTGAATCTGGAATGCCGACTATAACTCAATACGCTTGGTGTTAAGGGTAGCGATTCGCATAGAAACCGGGTTTCGCCAAAGTTACCCGGTTTGGTAGGGGCGTATTGCAATACGCCCCTACTTGAGGTGTTCGGATCTCAAATAGGATTGCTATAAAACTAATTTATCAGAAAATTTTAGCTTTACAAAATTTTAAAAATAGGTGAAAAAATCTAAGTAAAAATACATTATTTTTGATATAAAAATTACTCTAAAGAATCCGTATGCACTCTATCAAAATATCATTATTTTACAGCAAAAATTCACACGTTATTTACATATTATCAGTGTTTATTTGTTTAATATATTAAGAATAAAACATCTTTTTTTTGGGTTTTAATAAGTCAAAAACGATAACTATGATTATCCAAAAATCTCACATTAATAGTCAGCGAACTCATTCTCGTCTAGCGACTAGTGTGGGTAAGTTTTATTGGTCAGCAGCACTTGCCTGTAGCGCCGTAATTGGCAGCATCCTCCCAGCAGAGGCAGCAAGTTTCAATTTCACATATGCTCCTGGAACTACCCTAGACCAGATGATTGGCTATGAGATGGCAGGGCAGTATTGGTCAAATTACCTTGCCAATGATGTCACCCTCAACTTCTTTATTGAGCCGACAAATGCGTTACCAAAAAATGTGATTGGAGGCTCGATACCAGGGGTTGTTCAAGCAAACTGGGCACAAGTTGACGCAAACTTTCGGACGGCACACTCTTCGCCGGGTACAGCATCAGTGAATCAGCAGATTGCTCTGAATAATGAGTATTCTCAATTCAATTTGGATTCTTTAGCTAACACCTATAGCACGCTACTAGGTACTCAATCCACTAGTATCACTGGTGTTAACACAATAAATTTAACCCGTGCCAATGCCAAAGCATTAGGAATAATCAACGGTAATGACCCAGGTCTCGACGGATACATTCTTGTGAGTAACCTTGAGAACCTGACAAAACCGCTATCGTGGCATTATTATTCTCCTGGCGATTCCGTTCCCTCTGGGACTTTAGACTACTTCAGCATGGCGTTACACGAACTTGGTCATAATCTTGGCTTTCTCAGTGGAACTGACGCTCCTAACTGGTCGAAGCTCCTGACGTCACAGACATTTATCAGCGGTTTAACTATGAATTATACCTACCTGCTAGATCTGTTCCGTTTCTCCAGTAAGAGCACTTCTAATAGCAGTGTTCTTAATCTTCTTAATCTGTTAGGCGATAACAGTAAAAATGATATGTCCATTGGTGGAGATCCCTTTTTCTCGATTGATGGCGGTAAGACTAGGTTGGCAGATTTTTCGTCAGGAGTACGTCGGGATCTTGGAGGTGACGGATATCAAGGGAGTCACTGGGAGCAACAGAGCAGTATCTTAGGCATCATGGACCCGACTCTTGGTATCGGTCAAAGAAGGCAAATTTCGACCCTGGATCAAACTGCGATGAATGTTCTTGGCTGGAATTTGCAGCAGGGAGATACAAACTTAACAAACGTATATAATAGTGCCGAAACTCGGCTAGCACAGAAGATGGGAGTCACCGTTAATTGGATGAATGCCAATCCCAGTAATGGAGCTTCACTTGTGACACCGAACTGGATAGATACAAACAAAAACAACTTGGACGATCGCGGCGAATCGTTAAACAAAATGCTTGCCAGCAGTGGAGTCTACCAATGGACGGCGAATAGCTATTCGTGGGGAGCAAACGGCTATTGGTGGGGCTGGACTGGCTATTGGCAAACTGCAAATGTATCGGCAAATGGCTTTTGGCAAAATGTTGCGGCTGAAACACTCGATGAAGAGGAACCACTCGATGAAGGTGAACCAACCTCCTCGGAAGCAATATCTGTAAGTGAACCTTCTTCTATGACTGGGCTGATCGGGATGGCTTTGGTTGGCATCGCTTCTCTGCTTCAGCGTCGTCGCCAAAAGCAGGGGTAGGTGTCGTTTGTAGTAGTACTACGAACCCATAAAAATAATTAGGAATTCGTGCGCAAGAGCGTGAAAAATATTAAGTAGTCCGGGCTAAAGCCCACCAAAACCCAGACATGGTGGACTTTAGCCCGGACTACGTGTCTTTCAAAAATCGAATAGGAATCCTATAGCACAGAGGTTGTCATCTACCGAGGCACCTAGAATCGTTCTTAGCTGAATTTACTGATTTTTTTAAAAAATGTGTTATATTTTTATCTTAATATTACTGAGAAAACAGCAGATGGAATATATTTATTTCAATAAATTTCTACTTTTGTTTATTGCGATTTTTCTGCTATTAGAAACACCATTGAAAGTATTGGCTCAAACCCGTATTTACCCTGATGGCACCCTGCCCACTAATGTCAATAATGTAGGTGGAGGAGTGTATGAAATTACTGGAGGCGTTAGACCTAATAACAATGCCAACCTTTTCCACAGCTTGAAAGATTTTTCGATAGAATTCGGTGATACTGCTCGTTTTGTCCATGAGCAAGGCATTCAAAATATCATTACGCGGATCACAGGAGGGTCTCCTTCTCAAATTAATGGCACTATTCAAACACTGATTAATGGCACTAAAGATATAGGTAATGCCAATTTGTTTATCATTAATCCTAGTGGCATAATCTTTGGTGCAAATGCCA
Source organism: Stigonema ocellatum SAG 48.90 = DSM 106950 (assembly GCA_016903675.1). Lineage (GTDB taxonomy): Bacteria > Cyanobacteriota > Cyanobacteriia > Cyanobacteriales > Nostocaceae > Stigonema > Stigonema ocellatum. Next base: position 70,664 of record JADQBA010000022.1, read on the forward strand.
AATTAGATATTGGGGGGTCATTTATTGGTAGTACGGCAGATAGCATAAAATTTGCCGATGGCACAGAATTTAGTGCTATAAAACCTGTAGCTAATCCTATCCTCACTGTGAGCGTTCCCTTGGGCTTGCAATATGGATCAAATCCAAACAGCACTATTCGCGTTAACGGTTTGGGAAATAATTTGATCCTCAATGATGATTCTTCCCTTGATCGCACAAACCGTCCCAATGGACTTCACTACGAGACTCCAAACGGTCAAACCTTAGCCCTTGTTGGAGGTCATGTCATGCTGGATGGGGGAAATGTGACTCTACCACAGGGAAAAGTGGAATTATGGTCGGTCAATAACGGTTTGGTTTCATTAGTCAATCGCAATGGACAACTACAACTAGAACCAGGACAAGGAATCAACTATGGTAATATTGAACTGGTGAATGCTGCATCCGTAGATACTAGTGGCAACGGCGGAGGCAGTATTCAGGTGCGAGGTGGGAATGTAACCCTCAAAGATGGTTCAGTCATTGTCACTGACACTCTGGGGAATGGCGCTGGCGGCAAATTGAATGTCTCGGCATCTGAGTTGCTCACAGTAAAAGGCTTTGTTCTTAATCCAAATAATCAGGTTTTCAGTGGCTTATTGGCGGATGTTGCACCTGGTGCAACCGTCCATGGGAGCAATGTTGTCATTCAAACCAAAAACTTGCAGGTGACTGATGGCGGTCAAATATCCAGTGGAACATTTGGAGCAGGAAATGCTGGAGAATTAAGGGTGAATGCCACGAATGTTCAAGTGAGCGGTATCTCCCCCTTCGGACCTAGTGGCTTCTTTGCCCCTGTTGCCTTGGGAGCAACAGGAAGTGGAGGCAATTTAACTATTGAGACGGAGAGTTTGCAAGTTGCTGAGGGCGCTCAGATAGTTACTAATACCTTTGGCTTTGGAACTGCGGGAAACCTGAACATTAACGCTCAGGATATAGAAGTGAGGGGTGGCACACAAATGGGTCCGAGTCTCCTGGGATCTACAGTCTTTAGAATCCCAGGAATTCCAGAACCAATAGCCACTTTTCTGGGTGCTGGCACTGGTAAAGGAGGGAATTTGAAGATTCAAACGGGAAGTTTGCGCGTTGCCGATGGTGCTCAAATAGCCGCAAGTACCTCTGGCTCAGGAAATGCAGGGAATTTGGAAGTTAAGGCTGACTTAGTAGAACTAGTAGGGTTCAATCAAGGAGGTCGTAGTGGCTTGTTTGCTAATGCTATCCAAAAGGATGGCAATGGCGGAGACATTATGCTCACCACTCATCAGTTAACTATCCGCGATGGCGCAACCATTAGTGTGAGCAACTTTCAAAGCCAAGGCACAGTCCCGCCTGGAAAAGGCGCAGCAGGTAATATTCAAATTAACGCGCCTGTTCTCCTGATTCAGGATCAAGGCACAATTACTGCTGACACCAATGCTGGAGACAAAGGCAACATTACCATCCAATCGCAAAACTTTCAGATACGTCAGGGGAGTCAACTTAGTACTAATGCCCGCAACAGTGGTGATGGCGGTAATATTACTATCACGACAGATACTTTACTTGCCTCAGAAAATAGCAACATCACAGCTAATGCACGACAAGGTTTTGGGGGAAGGGTGGTTGTGAATGCCAAAGGGATATTTACCCCAGAAAGTGACATTACTGCCTCTTCTGAGTTGGGTCCGGCGTTTAACGGTACTGTAAAACTTAATACACCAGATGTTGATCCATCTCAAGGATTAGTGCAACTGCCAGAAAATTTCACCGATCGCTCTCGGCAGATCGCCAATGGTTGTGGCGCAACTCAACAGAATCGTTTTGTCGTCAGCGGACGAGGGGGATTACCAGAAAATCCTACTCAGACTCTTAGAGGTCAGACAGTTTGGACAGACGTGCGAGATTTATCCGGAAAGCTAGGCAATGCAAAAGCAACAAGCAGCAATTATCAACCCAAAAGCAATGGACAACAAATTGTAGAGGCTCAAGAATTCATGATGAGTGCAGATGGAACAGTACATCTAGTAGCAGCTATGGCGCAAGCGACGCCTCCAATTCCCAGGCAGGCGGCACCGCAATACTGCAAGGGCTGAGGGAAGCGGGGGAGCACAGGAGGGCAGGGGGCCGATGAAAAGGGTGTAGGGGGTAGGGGGTGGCTGAGTGGGAACCTTTCCCTAAAAGGGGTTGGCGATGATGGAAAAGTACAAATTGTTTTCCTGCAATGAGTTTTGATTCCCAGAACTTGAAACTAAAGGAATGCCCCATTCAAGGCGGGCAGTGAGGTGGTCTTGAAGTTGCAAGCGTAGACCTAATCCTACAGATAACAGAGTATTATTAGTAACATGGTTTAATGTTGCATCGGATCGCCCAGAACGATTCCAACCAGTACCAAGATCCATAAAGGGGGTTAACTGTAGGAGGCTGTTGTGTTCAGAGAAACGGGCAATAGGAACTCGCACTTCGGCGGAGGCAAAAATGCCGTTGTCTGTGAGTAGGGCATCTTGGCGGTAGCCCCGGACACTTTCTATCCCTCCTAAACTAAACTGTTCAAATGGGACGAGTGGTCGGTCTGCGAATTGGACATCACCCCGCAATTGCAATAAGGTATCAGGACTTAACAAATGTACCCACTGTGCTTGCCCTCTCCAAGCCACAAAGCGACTATCGGGAGAGGTGACATTGGTGGTGGCATCGAAAGCATCAAGCCCAATACTGAACTGAGAACGCAGGGCAAAGACTTGTTGACTGCTACGCTTGGTCCACTCTTGAAAAAAGCGCACAGCCGTGATCTGTGTTCTGCCTTGTTGATCAGCGCCCGATCCAGGAAAGGGTATTTGCCCATTCAGTAAGCTTGCTTTACTTTCTCGGCGAGTTGCTGTGATACCTATTGCCAATTCCTGAGTTGGGGTTTGTACTACAGGTTGACGTAAGGTTAATTCGTAGTAACGAGCATTGGACTGAATATCGAGGACATTGAAGGGGCTTTCAATGATCTTGTTATCAGACGTACCATAGCTCAATGCCAGAGTGCCATTGCGGGGGTTGATGGGCAGAGTATAGTTGAAATCAAAGGCGTTGCTGCCATCGGTATTCGTGTAGCTAGCGTTAATACTATCGCCCCATCCCAAAAGATCAGCTTCACTGACTTGTATTTGCCGACGAAAACTACCGACGGCTGGCGATCGCCCATTATCCAAAACTATCTGGGTATTAAAAGTATCTGCCTCCGTCACCTGTACGAATAGCAAACTCTGCCCTGGACTTGTTGCAGCCGAAAGTTCTGCTTCTAAGTGTTTAATCAGGGGATTTCGTTGCAAAAGTTGCAGTGCTTTGAGCAAGCGATCGCGATTGAGGGGTTTGTGTGTGATGATGGCAAGACGACTCCGTATGTAGTTGGGGTTGAGTCTGCGAGTGCCCAAAACTATGATATCCTCCAGTCTTCCCTCAACTACCCTGATTTGTACTACACCATCTTTAAATGTCTGTACTGGAATGTACGCTCCGGATGTAATATATTCATTACGTAGGTAAAGATTAGTAATTTCTGAGCGTAGCTGAAATAATTCTCTGATCGTGATGGGACGATTGGTGTAGGATACAGTGATTTTGGCAAAATCTTCCTGAGTAAAGACCGTGCTACCCGTAACTTCAAATCTTTTCACGTTGATAGTTTGGGCAAGTTTGCTTGGCGGTATTTGTTCTGGAGTGGATGGCGTTGTGCTTGGGGGTTGTAGTAATTCTTGTAGAGGCGGTAGAGATTTTGGTGGCAGCGGTTCCGGTAAGGGCTGAGTTGAAGGCGGCTTTGTTTGACGAGGAGTGAGTTGAAATACGGGGGTTTGAGCGCTTTCCTGGTTTGGTGTTTGCCTTATTTGAATGACTTGCGCTTTTAGGGGTTTTATGATCGTTGCATTGCTAATTGCAACTAGACCTAAACAACACCAATATTTATATATGTATAATTTGATCATCGCCAAATTTCTGAATTCATGCAAGCTAATACCCAAGCTGCCATTTTTAGGCAACATCTGGTATAACAGTGGTAAACGTATTATTTTTCATATTTCCCGTAATTAAATGGGATCTAACAATTTCAGCAAATATATAGCAATCCTCCGCAGAGCCTTAGACTTGGGCAGCGCGTTGGTGTTAGCGTAGCTGTAGCGACGTTCCAATCCCACGTCAACAGGCCAAGGTACCGACACCCTACACCCCCAGGGCTATTTCATTCTTCACTCGCAACCCACACGCCTAGGAATAAATTACGCACGGCTAATAGCTGAAGTCGGCATACCGCCGACTAGAACTTTCAGGAATTTTAGTCCGTTTCAACGGACTTCAGATCTTAGCCCTGAACTTGAGTTCAGGGCTACGGTGTAGAATGAAATAGCCCTGCCTACACCCCAAAGGGTTCGTCAAAAGTCAAAATGTTTTGACTTTTGAGCCGTGAATCACTCCCCACTCCCCACTCCCTACTCCCCCTTGGACAGTTGCTACATTTCTTGTAATGATTGCCAACATGCTTGCCAGCAGTGGAGTCTACCAATGGACGGGGAATAGCTATTCGTGGGGAGCAAACGGCTATTGGTGGGGTGAGTAGCTGTATAGATATATCTGTAAAATATGATACCTATCCATAGAGCCAAACACGCAACAGGGAAAGCAACTGCTCAGTATCCACAGGTTTGGTGATATAATCGGAGGCACCAGCTTCGATACACTTGTCGCGATCGCCTTGCATAGCCTTTGCCGTCAGGGCAATAATGGGCAAAGATTTAAATTTATTTTGTTGGCGAATCAGGCGGGTAGCTTCGTAACCATCCATTTCAGGCATCATCACATCCATCAAAACCACATTTAGGTTTGGGTGGTTTTGCAAAACCGTCAAACCATCCCTGCCATTTTCGGCATACAAAACCTCCATGTGATAACGTTCCAACAGACTTGTGAGGGCGAAGATATTACGCACATCGTCATCAATAATCAGGACTTTTTTATTCTGGAGGATGGAATCAGAGGAATGCAACTGTTCGAGGATTTGTCGTTTGGGAGCAGGTAATGTTGCTTGAACGCGGTGCAAGAACAAGGCAGTTTCATCGAAGAGACGTTCAGGGGAACGCACATCCTTAACAATAATTGTCTCTGCTATGCGCCGTAATTGCGTCTCTTCTGCCCGAGTCAGTTCCCGCGCTGTGTAGACAATAATCGGCAGTGCTTCCTCATGGGATTGAAGCTTTAGCTGTTCAATCAGTTCAAATCCACTCATGTCGGGTAGTCCTAAATCCAGAACTACGCAATCATATTGTCCATTACCTATTGCTTGTAGCGCATCAGCACCGGTGCCTACAGCAGTGGTAGCAACATCGCTGTTGCCAACGAGTTCCACAATGCTTTGCCGTTGAGTCTCATCGTCTTCCACCACCAGCAGATTCTTCACAGGACGTGCCACAAAACCTTTGATTTTGGTCAATGCTTGGTGCAACGCCTCACCACTGACGGGTTTTTGCAGATAGGCTAAGGCCCCTTGTTGCAATCCCCGCTGTCGTCCTTCCTCCACGGACATCAGATGCACTGGAATATGACGGGTATTTGGATCATGCTTGAGGCGATCTAGTACCGTCCAACCATCCATCCCAGGCAAATGGATGTCGAGAATTATTGCTGTGGGCTGAAGTTCCTGCGCGAGGGTCAAACCCACTCTACCGTTGTGAGCCACAATCCCCTTAAATTCTTGTTGCCGCGCCATGTCTAAAAGTATACCTGCAAACGCGATGTCATCTTCCACAATTAAAAGTATGCGCGAGCTCTGTTGGATATTTTCTCTGTCATCTTCTATAAGGGGAGTGGGGAGAATGGGGGGAGTGGGGAGTGGGGAGTGGGGAGTGATGGAAATTAATTTTTCTCCCCCTGCTCCCCCTGCTCCCCTGCTCCCCTGCTCCCCTGCTCCCCCTGCTCCCCTTGCTCCCCCCACTCCCCACTCCCCACTCCCTACTCCCCCTGCTCCCCTTGCTCCCCCCACTCCCCACTCCCCACTCCCTACTCCCCCTACTCCCCTAGACTGCGGTAAGTAAAGGGTAAACGTACTCCCATGACCAGGACGACTGACGAGTGTAATTTCGCCACCCAATAGATAAGTAATTTCACGGCTAATTGATAAGCCTAAACCTGTCCCACCATATTTGCGACTGGTAGTGCCATCTGCTTGCTGAAACGCCTCAAAAATTATCTTTTGTTTCTCTGGGGCTATACCTATGCCTGTATCGCTAACGGCGAAGGCAATGACACTACTAGCACCATTCAATGAAACGGAATCCCTACTCCACCCGGAAAGTGCCACCTCGACTCGCAAGCGCACCTCTCCACGCTCTGTAAATTTAAACGCATTGGAGAGCAAATTTTTCAATACTTGTTGTAAGCGATTCGCATCAGTGTGGATGCTTGTTGGTAGTACGTCCGCCAACTCTATTGTAAAATTGAGCTTTTTATCAACCGCTATTTGCCGAAAGGTGCGATTAAGATCTTCTTGCAACTGGGAAAATAACACCTGAGTCATGTCAATTGACATGGTTCCAGATTCAATTTTTGCTAGATCTAAAATATCGTTGATTAACGCCAATAAATCATTCCCTGAAGAATAAATCGTGTGGCTATATTCCACTTGTTTCTCAGTCAGATTGCCCTCGACGTTATCTGCTAGCAATTTTGCTAAAATCAATAAACTGTTCAATGGTGTCCGCAATTCATGGGACATGTTTGCCAGAAACTCTGACTTATATTTGGACGATAGCGCGAGTTGCTCAGCTTTTTCTTCCAACGATCGCCTTGCCTGTTCTATTTCCTGATTCTTGCGCTCAACTTCTTTTTTTTGGATGGCTAACAACTCTGCTTTTTCTTCCAGTTCGGCATTAGTTTGTTGTAACTCTTGTTGCTGGTTCTTCAGTAATTCCTCGGAGGTTGTGAGGGTTTGAGCTTGTTGTTCTAAACGTTTGTTGGTTTCTCTGAGTTCGTTTTGCTGAGTTTGCAACTCTTCTGCTAAAGACTGGGACTGCTTGAGTAACTCTTCAGTACGCATACTGGCAGCGATGGTGTTCAAGACAATCGCTATACTTTCAGTGAGCTGATCCAGGAACGTGAGATGAATCTCGCTAAAGCGCCGGAATGAAGCCAGTTCAATCACTGCCGTTACCTGTCCTTCAAACAGTACAGGTAACACCACAGCATTTAATGGGTGAGCAGCGCCTAATCCAGAACTAATCTTTATATAGTCTGGCGGTACCTCCAAGAGCAGAATACGTTCTTTTTCCAAAGCACATTGTCCCACCAAGCCTTCACCCAAGTAGAAACGGTTAGCAAGATGCCTGCGCTCACGATAAGCATAACTACTGATAAGCTTCAAGTACGGTACGTCTTCAGAACTTTCCATGATGTAAAATACGCCACAAGAAGCTCCTACGAGTGGCGCTAACTGCGAAAGAATGAGTTTGCATACGGCTTCTAGGTCGCGCTGACCCTGAAGCATCTGGGTAAACTTAGCCAAGTTCGTTTTCAACCAATCTTGCTCAGTGTTTTTCTGGGTTGTCTCCCGCAGGTTAGCAATCATCTGGTTGATGTTGTCTTTAAGCATGGCGACTTCGCCTTGCGCTTCGACTGCGATTGATCGCGTCAAGTCGCCCTTGGTAACGGCTGTTGCTACTTCGGCGATCGCCCGCAACTGGGTGGTGAGAGTGGCTGCTAGTTCGTTGACGTTGTCAGTCAAATCTTTCCAAGTACCCGCAGCCCCAGGCACCTCGGCTTGTCCACCTAACTTACCTTCAATGCCCACCTCACGCGCCACGGTAGTGACTTGGTTAGCAAAGGTCGCTAGGGTATCAATCATCTCATTAATCGTCTCTGCCAAAGTTTCAATTTCTCCCTTGGCATCCAGCATCAGTTTCCGCTTCAAATCACCATTAGCAACCGCCGTCACCACCTTCGCAATGCCTCGCACTTGTGCCGTCAAGTTACCCGCCATGGAATTCACATTGTCGGTTAAATCTTTCCAAGTGCCACCTACACCATTAACCAGTGCTTGACCACCCAGTTTACCTTCAGTTCCCACCTCACGGGCAACCCGTGTTACTTCTGAAGCAAAGGAACTCAGCTGATCCACCATAGTATTGATGGTGTTTTTCAAATCCAGAATTTCGCCTCTCACATCAACAGTGATTTTCTTCGAGAGATCACCGTTAGCCACTGCTTTCGTCACTTCGGCAATATTCCGCACCTGTGCTGTCAGGTTCCCAGCCATCCAGTTAACATTATCGGTCAAATCTTTCCATGTACCACCCACCCCTCGCACATGGGCTTGTACACCTAGCTTACCTTCGGTTCCGACCTCACGGGCAACCCGTGTGACTTCCGATGCAAAGGAGTTGAGCTGATCCACCATAGTATTGATGGTGTTTTTTAACTCTAAAATTTCGCCTTTAACATCCACGGTGATTTTCTTCGAGAGGTCGCCATTGGCGACTGCGGTGGTGACTTCCGCAATGTTGCGGACTTGCGCTGTTAAGTTACCCGCCATCAAGTTTACGCTATCAGTCAAATCTTTCCAAGTACCTGCCACACCCCTGACTTGGGCTTGTACACCCAACTTCCCTTCTGTACCCACCTCACGGGCTACTCGTGTGACTTCTGATGCAAAGGAGTTCAACTGACCCACCATAGTATTCACCATTTGGGCAGTTTGGAGAAACTCTCCTTTGAGGGGTCTGCCATCTATTTCTGGTACTATAGTTTGGGATAGATCGCCGTTTGCCACAGCCCGGATGACTCGAGATGTTTCAGCTGTTGGCTGGACTAAATCTGTAATGAGTGTATTGACCGAATTAATGCCAGATGCCCATGAACCGCGAACACTTCCCACAGAAGCGCGTTCACTAATTTTGCCTTCTTTACCGACAACATTACTAATCCGCTGTAGCTCTGCCGTCATCCGTTCGTTTTGTTCAATAATATCGTTGAGGGTATCGGCTATTTTTGCTGCCATGCCAGTTTGGTCTATTGGCATACGCACAGAAAAGTCCCCTTTTTTCACAGCCGCCAGTGTTTTCAGTAGCTGCTTTAAATCTAAATTTTCGCTTTCTCCTGTTAACTGTTCGGTGGGCATAGTACTGTCATATTAAAGTCTAAACCGGGTTTGTGATTTTATCCGCTACTGGCTGAAATTATTCGCCAAGCCATGGATTTACATAAAACTCCCCAAACAAATACTGCCTCCTAGGAAGCAGACTTTGCCTATATCAATAGGCTGAAAAACTGACTTTTTCTATGAGGAGAACTTCTATGAACGGTAGGATTTTGAATATTGGTGATGGATGAGTTCTTTATGGGGACAAGTCGCGTTTTTGTCTCACGCAAAGGCGCAAAGGCGCAAAGAAGAACACAAAGCGGTGATTAGTTATTAGCTATTTTTTTGGGAAAAACTTGGCTAATGACTTGTTCTGCTCTTTGGAAGTGGGGATATATATGAGCGCACCTTTTCCATTATTTTGATAGTATCATCTAACCCTGTTTTTTGTCAAGAAAAAATACTGATGCGCGATCTGCGCTTTGCGCAGCAGCGAAGCTATCGCCTACTGCTAACAATTTCAATTTCTCTTGCTTGTAGTAAATTGACCGTAGGGTGTGTTAGGCTTCGCCGTAACGCACCTTGAATGTGTGACGGTGCGTTGTTGCGCTTTAACAACACACCCTACGTTAAAATTCTTAACATAGCGTGAAATATTAACGCCGACTTACCTAGGGCTTGCTGCCAAAACTTTTGGTAATGAGTGATACTTTATACCAATAATTTGATTCAACTATAGTAATCCTATTTGATTTTTGAAATACACGTAGGGTGGGCACTGCCCACCATATCCTGGTTTTGGTGGGCAGTGCCCACCCTACACCTTAATTTTTAGATGCGTTCGCCCAGGCAATACGCCCCTACAAACGGTGCGGTTCATTTATGTGAAAACTGCTGTAATACTTTCCACTTTCAGACAAAGGTTGTGTTACAGATTTATAGTGGCTCCTATCTAGGAGTGACTCAAGAGCATTGATGGCGTGGGATACTTTTGTCTGGAGGTCTTTGTTATTACTAACCCAATCACTTGCCAAAATTTCTCGCAATTCAGGTAGAGAGTCAGTTCGCTTCCAAAACATCAGACTAGAAATGATTTTTTTAAGGTTAATAGGGTCTTCTTCCTGATTGAGTTGCTCAACTAATATTGGGGCTGCTTCACAAACATCGAAGTCAACCAACAAATCAATAGCAGATCCTCTTACTCGGTAGGCAGAGTCTTTCACATAAGGAATAATTATTGATGCTATTTCTTTTGCTCCAAGGCGGTGAAGCACTTCTATAGCTTTATAACGTACCCATCCCTCGGAAACTCCTGTTGAATCATCTGCTTTAAGTGCATGAATTAATGCAGGAATTGCTTGTGGATTTTCACTAGTTGCTAGCAGCTCGATGTATGCTTCCTTATCTCTGGTTTTTTCACTGACAAGTGCGGCCATATTTAGCTCTAATGCACCAGGGTGGTGGCATTTAGCCAGGGCTTGCAGAACTAACTGAAACTTGTACTCAATATCCTCAAACTCATGCGATCGCTCTAGTAGCTCTAAACCAATCCGCATCAGAGCTTCTGAGCATTCAGCTTCTAACTTAGATAGCATAGTTAAACACTCATACTCTAACTCTCCTATCTGTGTTGGGCTTTCATACTCCACATCAAGACGACTAAGGATGATAATTTACAGAGTTTGCTTCAAAAAGTCAGCGATAATCTGTTAGATGACGAACGCCTTATAATTGTGGTTGATGCGCTTGATGAAGTGGAGCAAGAAGACCGAGATAAAAACATTTTAAATTTGCCGACGACACTCCCCAATAAAGTTTATTTTTTATTGACTAGACGACCTTATGTTGCAGATAACAAACGCTTGTATACTCAAGGAGTTCTTGAGGAGGAGTTAGATTTAAGAAGTCAGGAATATGGAGATTTAAGCCGTCAGGATATTGAAAATTATATTTGGTTCTTTCTCCAAGAAAATCCCAAAACTAAAGATAGTCTTAGTAAGTGGATAGCAGAGCGTAACTTTGCTCCTCGCACTTTTGTTGAGACGATAACAAAGAAAAGTGAAAATAACTTTATGTATTTGTATTATCTCTTACCTGGGATTGCTAAGGGAGAATACAATGACTTTTCTGAATTAGAAAAATTTCATAAGGGTCTTCGGGAGTACTATCAAACCCATTGGCGACGGATGGGTATGGATACAGAACAAAAGGAAAAGATGGTGATTATTCTATTTATTTTAGTGGAAAGTACACCTATTTCCTGTGAGATGATAGCAAAAATTGCCGAACAGGATGAATATGAAGTGCAAAAGGTTTTGGATCAGTGGGTTGAGTATTTGAAAGACCAAAAGATAGATGAAAAAACCTGCTATAGCATTTACCATACAAGTTTCCTCGACTTCCTGAAAGGCAAAGGGGAACTAAAGACAACCCGGAAACAATTTGACGAAGTTATCCAAAGAATGGCTAACTATTTTAAAAGGGAGATGGCGTAAGATGGGGGAATTGGCGGAAAAATTAGCGGCAAAAGATTCCACCTTCCAGCGCTTCTTTCTGACCCATGCCGTAAAAACGTTCATGAAATCGGGGGATTTTGCAGAGTATTACAAGAATTTGACTGATTTTGACTATTTAGAAGCAAAGATTAAGCATCGTGAGTTGGGAGTACAAGCACTGATTACAGATTACGATTTTGACGAGTCAAAGGTAGCAACTTACTCAGACGAACACTCCCATAAAGTAGAAACTCTGAAACTGATTCAAGGGGCGCTGCGTCTCTCAGCGCATGTGATAGCTGAAAATAAGACGCAACTAGCAGGGCAATTATTAGGGCGGTTGCTGTCTTTTCCCCAACCTGAGATTCAGGCATTATTAACACAGGCAAAGCAGTGGCAAGATGATCCTTGGTTGCGTCCCTTGTCACCTAGCCTAACTCCTCCCGGTGGGCGTTTGCTTCGTACACTCACTGGTCATAGCGACTGGGTAAGGGCACTCGCCCTCACCCCAGATGGCAAGCAGGTGATTTCTGCTTCATCTGACAGCACTCTCAAAGTTTGGGACTTGGCTGATGGCAAGATTATTACCAGTTTTACTTCTGATAGTTCAGTCGTTTGTTGTACTGTTGCACCGGATGGAATAACAATTACGGCAGGGGATAGATTAGGACAGATTCATTTCCTCCAGTTAGAAACACTTCATCGGCGGTGTGCCACCGGCGACAAATGAAAGAAACACTTTTTTCCTTACACTCCTACACCCCTGTAGGTCTATGAACACCACGCCTCGACCCCTAACCGCTTCCCAAAAAGTATTTCAGCAGCTGATTCACGAAAAAAGCAGCAATTTTGTTGGTCGTGAATTTGTCTTTACAGCAATGACCGACTTCCTCAACCACCAACCCTGTGGTTACTTTACTATTGTGGGCACACCTGGCAGCGGTAAAAGTTCCATCCTCGCCAAGTATGTGATGGAAAATCCTTCTGTTGTTTATTACAGTGCGGAGATTGAAGGAAAAAATTTTGCTGGGGAATTTCTCATCACGGTTTGCACTCAGTTAATGAGGGAAATGGGGGATACAAATGCGTCGCTTCCTGATAACGCCACTGAGGGAAGTTGGTTTTTCTCACTTTTACTTCAGAAAGTTAGCGATTTACTAGAACCAAATCAGCGTTTGATTATTGTTATTGATGGGTGCGATCGCATAGATCCCAGCAATCAATCCCCAGACTCAAATCTACTTTACCTTCCCAGATATCTCCCAGAACGAGTTTATTTTCTCCTCGCCCGTCGCCCCTTTCTCAATGAAAAATCTGGTCTATTAATCGAAACCCCTGCTCAAATTTTAGATTTAGACGCATATTCAGAACAAAACCAAGAGGATGTGTACACATATATACAACAATATATTTCAGCAACACCCTCACTTTTCAAGAACGCTGGGTGGATAACCAATCACTCTATCAGCGAACCACAATTCTGCCAACAGCTAACAGTTCGCAGCGAAAACAATTTCATGTATCTCAACTACATCTTAAAAGCAATCTCCCAAGGATTTTATCCCGAACCCTTCCAATTTGAACCACTTCCTCCAGGGTTAGAAACGTATTACGAAAATCATTACCAGCGTATCAAGGGTAAAGATTTGTCTTCAGTTGCATTAGCTGTCTTAAAATGTCTAGCACAGCTTGTGCAACCCCTTTCAGTAGAATCAATAGCCCAAATGGTTGATGAAGATGAATACGAAGTAGAAAAAGTTCTGGAAAATTGGCTGGAATTCTTACATCAGGAAATCAGAAGAGAAGAAATCTTTTACAGTTTCTATCATACCAGCTTTCAGCACTGGTTAGCGGAACTTAAACATTTTTAAAAATTAGGATTCCTATTTGATTTTTGAAATCTACGTAGGGTGAGCACTGCCCACCAGATCCGGGTTTTGGTGGGCAGTGCCCACCCTACACTACTTAAAATTTTTCATAAATGATTTAGGATTCCTATAGGATAGAAATGATATCCCTTGTAAAAATTTCATATGGATGCCTTAGTTCAAGAACTTGATATCAAACTGCGCCAATGGCAACCTGACATCGTTGAACAGGTACGCCAGTGCCTTGCGGAAATCATTGAATTGGCAGATCAAGATGCTCTAGATATTCTTCGCTCTAGAGTAGTTGAACAGGAAGTATTGGATCTGATTGATGAACCCGAAACGGGCGTGAAGTTTGGCTGGTTGATTTAGGACTTGCAGCTAAGACACGCCCGATTGTCATTGTGTCTGATTTTTGAACGAATGAGAACCATCATCACCCACCGTAGGGGCGCAATGCCTTGCGCCCCTACAACTTAGATTTTCTTCGTGTCCTTCGCGTCTTCGCGGTTTAAAAATCTTTTTGAACCACGTACTGCAAAGCAGAACCCGCAGGGTAGGCACTTTTGCATGGTGTTTCCCCTTGGGAGAAGAACACGAAGAAGAAATGTCGAAAATTGGACGTAATTTTCCCAATTTTTTACCCACCTTGAAAGGGCTGGTTCTATTTACTTTAATTATTGGCATGTTAAGCAATAACATTCAGGAACACCAATTCCATTGTCAGCAATCCGAATGACAACCCAATGTTTAGAATTTATTTCTGTTGCAATTTGAATTCGAGGAATTTGATTGCTGATTTTGCCTTGTGTTATGGCTTCATCAAGGGCATCAATTGCGTTTGACAGAATGTTCATGAATACTTGATTCAGATGACCTAGATAACAGTTTATTTTTGGCAAGACTCCATAACTCTTAATAACTTCAATAGAGGGACGATCGCCATTAACCTTGAGGCGGTGTTGCAAAATCAACAAGGTACTGTCAATTCCATCGTGAATATCTACTTCCTTGTCTTCCTCTTCATTCAATCGTGAGAAATTGCGAAGCGATCCTACAATCTGAATAATACGATCAGTTCCGATCTCCATGGAGTCTAGGATCTTCGGTAAATCTTCCTGCACAAACTCCAACTCCATTTCCTTCACCCTCGCTTGAATTTGATCTCCTGGATTAGGATGGTAATTTTGGTAAAGCTGCACAAGTTCCAGCAAATTTTGGGTATTCTCTTGCACATAGTGCAGATTGCCACAAATAAAGTTCATTGGATTATTGATCTCATGAGCGACTCCTGCGACAAGTTCACCTAGAGTTGACATTTTCTCACTTTGAATGAGTTGAAGTTGGCATTGCTGAAGCTGCTTTAAAGCCAAGGAAAGCTCTTTTGTCTGCTCAATAACTTTTGTTTGAGAAGAAGTCACCAGTGCCAAACCTAAAATAGAAAATGTCACAGCACTAATCACGGACGAAAGCCAAGTCGTGTTGGGTGCAGGAAACCCCCCAGAAAATGATTCAATTGGACTAAAACAAACCGCAGCCATGCCTGTATAGTGCATCATCGGCACGGCTATCCCCATTAATGCTGCTGCACAAATTTTCTGCCACCAAATGACTACTGCTTGATTGTGCAGATAATGGGTTAACCACAGACCAACTAGTGATACCATGACTGCAATTCCAGCAGAAAGTGTTACCAATTTCACATCGTAGTGGGCGATCGCTGGTAGTTGCATTGCTGCTATGCCTGTGTAGTGGGTCGTAGTGATGCCCATCCCCATTACCAGGCTTGCACCTAGCAGGCTAGAAATCTGAAGCATTTTGCGACTAGCAATCCATAGGGCAAACCCCGACGACAAAATTGCTGGCAAGATGGAAACTAAAACAATCAAAAAGTCATAACTGATTGGTACGCTCGCGGTAGTCTACAATATAGAGTAGACTTTGTTGAGATTTGTATAGTTAGGGATTAGCTGTCATGGCTCCCGCCGTTTTAGTTGAGAATTTAAAAAAGCGCTACGGTTCAGTTGAAGCCGTAAAGGATATTTCTTTTCAGGTAGAACCTGGAGAAATCTTTGGTCTACTTGGTCCTAACGGAGCCGGAAAAACTACCACCCTGCGAGCTTTGTGTACTCTGACCACACCGAATGCTGGGAAAATAGAAGTCTCTGGAATTTCTGTATTAGATCACCCCAAAGCAGCAAGACAAAGGCTAGGTTATGTAGCACAGGAAGTTGCTTTAGATAAAGTACTCACCGGTCGCGAACTCCTGCAACTGCAAGCGGCGCTTTATCACCTACCAAGTAAGAGTGCGAAACAGCGCATTGACGCAGTGATAGATATACTCGGCTTGCAGGAATATGCCGATAAAAAGACTGGTACTTACTCTGGTGGGTTACGCAAACGCCTAGACTTGGCGGCTGGGTTACTTCATGCACCGGATGTCCTGGTTTTAGATGAACCAACGGTGGGACTTGACATTGAAAGCCGTTTTGTGGTATGGGAGTTCCTGCGGAAGTTGCGAGAAGCTGGGACAACGGTAGTGATTACTAGCCATTATTTAGAAGAGATTGACGCCCTGGCGGATCGCGTGACAATTATTGATCGCGGCGTTGTGATTGCCACTGGAACTCCTTCACGATTGAAAGATGAGGTAGGGGGCGATCGCATTACTGTGCGCATCCGCGAGTTTTTACCAATCGAGGAAGCACAACTCGCCAAAGATTTGCTGAATTCTTTGCCGTTCGTTCAGGAAGTCATTATCAATAGTGCTCAGGGGAATTCCCTCAACTTGGTGGTGATACCGCAGAATGATGCTTTGATGAGCATACAGCAGGCGTTAAATTCTGCTGGACTACCAATGTTTGGCATCGCCCAATCTCGACCGAGTTTGGATGATGTTTACCTTGCAGCGACGGGACGAACGCTGATGGATGCGGAACTAGCAGCTGCTGGAAGTCGCGATCCGAAGGCTGAAAAGAAGCAGAGTATGAGATAGGTGTTAGTTGTTTGTTGGTTGTTGTTTGGTGTTTGTTGGTTGTTGTTTGGTGTTTGTTGGTTGTTGTTTGGTGTTAGGTGTTAGGTGGAGGAGTGGAGAAGTGGCAACCAACACCCAACACCCAACACCCAACACCCAACACCTAACACCCAACACCTAACACCCAACACCCAACACCCAACACCCAACACCTAACACCCAACACCTAACACCCAACACCCAACACCCAACACCCAACACCTAACACCCAACAACCAAATTCTTATGAGTGGTACTGTATTCCCTTCTAAATCAGATATTAACTGGCAGCAAGTGGCAGCACCTCAAGCTCATGCTGATGGTGATACCAATTTTTTTGGTGAATTGCTGCAAGAAACGCTGGCTTTAACGCGTCGTTTGTTTATTCAGTTACAACGACGTCCCTCGACGTTAGTTGCAGGGATTATTCAGCCGATCATGTGGCTGGTGCTGTTTGGTGCTTTGTTTCAAAATGCCCCTAAGGGTATTTTTGGTAATACCCCGAATTACGGGCAATTTCTGAGCGCTGGAGTCATAGTATTTACCGCATTTGCTGGGGCGCTGAATGCTGGTTTGCCTGTGATGTTTGACCGCGAATTCGGCTTTTTGAATCGGTTGCTGGTAGCACCGCTAGCATCACGGTTTTCCATAGTTCTGGCTTCAGCAATCTTCATCATTAGTCAAAGTTTGTTGCAAGCAGCGGTGATTGTGACAGCAGCAGCATTTCTCGGCGCTGGGTTTCCAGATGCTGCTGGGTTGGGTGCGATCGCCCTGATAGTCTTCCTTCTGGCTTTAGGCGTGACTGGTCTGTCCCTTGGTTTGGCTTTTGCGTTACCCGGACACATTGAATTGATCGCAGTCATCTTTGTTACCAATCTCCCAGTATTATTTGCTAGCACTGCTTTGGCTCCTTTGTCCTTCATGCCTGACTGGTTGCAGGTTGTAGCTACCCTCAATCCTCTCAGCTATGCCATTGAACCAATTCGCTATTTGTATCTCCACCAACATTGGGGATTGGATAGTGTCGTGATGCACGCTTTTTGGGGTGATGTCACCTTTGGCAGTGCAATGCTTGTGTTGTTTGGCTTTGCCCTGGTGGCATTATTGAGTATTCAACCCCAACTGCGCCGAACCCTTGGGTAAGATAGAAACATGACTTACTGAGAGAAACTTTAGGGTAAAAACTCCATGAACATGCTATTTTCACCCCTTACCCGATTTGTTGTGGTCACTCTGGCAGGAATTAGCTTTGCTTCTTTACTAATACCTCAGCCAAGCTTTGCTGAACCTAGCGGGTCGAATATCCTTCAAAATCTCACTCCACAGGATAATAATCCCTTAGCGCCCCGCAGTGACGAAGTAAATTCTACTGGTAGTGGTATTTTTGACCTACTTCATCGCGCTCAGCTAGGTAGCTCTCCTTGGGATGGTGAGGAACATAACCAAGAACTCAATGACGCTGCTGCTGCGTTTAGAGCCAAGCAACAACAAATGCTTCAACAACAAAGACCGCAGCAACCCACAAAACCCCGTTTTCAGGTAAATACACCTTAGTTCGGTGTATACCAATCCTATTTAAGAGCAGGACAAGGGGGACAAGGGGGACAAGGGGGACAAGGGGGACAAGCCGCTGCGCTTATATCTTGCACCTCTAAGTAGAAACCACAAATAACCAAATAAGGAGTCATAAAATTGACAGTGATTTCAAAACTCCCAAAAGTCCTCTAAAAGAGGACTTATGCTATTAGCATGGGACTTCAAGTCCCATGCGGATATGGGCACAGTCAGAAACCCATTAAATACTGAGTTATTTTTTTGATGTA
>JADQBA010000407.1 GCA_016903675.1 Stigonema ocellatum SAG 48.90 = DSM 106950
CACGGATATCTCCTCCCTTTCCTATGCCATTAGATCCAACTGTAGTGGATGCACCACTAGGTAAAGGGGATTCGTTGTTTCCTACCCCGTCAAAGGTAACAGTGTCACGAGCATTAATAGTGATATTCCCTGCATTCCCTCTTCCGTTTGTGTTCGCAGACAGTTTAGCACCATTAGTAACGGACAGCGATCCAGTTGTAACAAAGATATCGCCTCCCTTTCCCGCCCCAGTGAGTAAATCGCTCTGGATACCAGCAATTGCATAGCCCACTATGCCATCAAGCTTGACTGTATCACGGGCATCAATGGTAATATTGCCAGCGTTTCCTTGCCCTAGAACGTCGCTAGTTAGTTGAGCGCCATTGGTTAAGGACAACGACCCGGTTGTCACCCGGATATCTCCTCCATTACCCACAGCAAGCTTCCCTACATCGCTGGAAATATAACTCTTGTCAACGCTAACGGTATCGCGAGCATTAATTGTAATACTACCTCCATTCCCTTTACCGAAAGTGTCGCTAAAGATCAAGGCTCCATTGCTCAAAAATAACGACCCTGTTGTGATCTTGATATCTCCGGCAATACCTTCACCCGAAGGAAGCAAAGCGGTTCGGGCACGAGT
The DNA here is from genome assembly GCA_016903675.1 of Stigonema ocellatum SAG 48.90 = DSM 106950. Lineage (GTDB taxonomy): Bacteria > Cyanobacteriota > Cyanobacteriia > Cyanobacteriales > Nostocaceae > Stigonema > Stigonema ocellatum. Next base: position 623 of record JADQBA010000407.1, read on the forward strand.
GTGTATGCCATTGCTATCAACACCATCAAAAGTAACTGTATCACGAGCGTTGATCGTAATGTTGCCCCCATTCCCAAGTCCAGAGCTACCAGCGTCGAGATTAGAGCCACTGGTAAGAGTTACTGACCCTGCTGAGATACTAATATTACCCCCATTACCTACCGCTCCTGGGTCTATCCTGCTAAAAATCCGACTGACAAATCCGTCCTTTTCCCCGCTGATTGTGAGCGCATCCCGAACGTTAATATTCACATTCCCCGCATTTCCTCGTCCAGATGGGTTGGTAGAATCCGCTTCTCTGACTCTGCTTACCAGTTGAGTACCATCAGTTAAGGAGAGGGAGGTTCCCTGAATGTTAATGTCCCCACCATTGCCTACTGCCCCTGCTTCAACATCAGTAAATATTATACCATCAACCAAGGACACAGGGCCTGATGAAACCACAGATACACTACCGCCATTTCCTCGTCCAAAGGTTGCGGTATTTAGCTGTGCACCATCAGTTAAGAAGAGGGAGGCTCCCTGAATGTTAATGCCGCCACCATTGCCTACTGCCCCTGGGTCAACTTTAGTAAATATTTTACCATCAATCAAGGACACAGGACCTGATGAAACCACAGATACACTACCGCCATTTCCTCGTCCAGTGGTTGTGGTATTTAGCTGTGCACCATTACTTAGTGTCAGCGCACCTGTGGTGATATTGATATTGCCTCCCTGACCCGTCGCTTCTGGTTGCACCACATTGGCAATAAAGCTACCATCGCTCAGAACAGTTTCCCCTTTGGCATTAATTTCAATATCTCCCGCTTTACTTTGTTGCGTCCCCAATCCTGTTTCTATTCCAGCACGCAGTTTACTTCCTCCTGCCAAACTCACATTCTGAGCATTAATGGCGATGCTACCACCATCTTGTGCGCGGACATTGACTTCTGCTCCATCGCTCAGGGATACATTTGCTCTTTGTACA
>JADQBA010000396.1 GCA_016903675.1 Stigonema ocellatum SAG 48.90 = DSM 106950
TAATTGGTTCTATATCTTCTTGTTTAGATAATCCTACTCGGTAGTTGCGATAACATGAGTTTCTAACCACTACGTGAGCCTTGAGAAATCCACCAGAAATCTGATATATTCAGCTGTTGATCTTCTGCCATATCCCTCGGCGATATTAGCTGGAATAGATACCGCTGATTTTCGGATTTGTTGCACTATGCCATATAACTCATCTTTCGGAAAAGGTTTAGTCAAAAAATAGCACTTTTCAGCTATATCCATACCCTTTTGCCAAATTTTCAAGTCTTTAAAATCATTGATTTCTGCCATTTATCTTGATATTCCTTCAGGAATCGTGATGTTCAATTAACAATTAAAATGCCAATTTAATAAGCATCTAATTTGGAAGTTATGAAAGTTTCTAAATCCATAAGCTGAGCGTTTAATTAGCTTTAGTTTGTTATTGATTCCTTCAACAGCACCACTAGTTGTGCGATTATCAAAGTAAGCAATAATTTCATCAAACCAGCGAATAATAGTACTGTTGCTATTTGGGAAATATTTTTTAGCTCGATCTAGCCACATACCTAGTTTAAAGACTCCTGTATACCAATCATTAGTCTTATTAAAAATTGTTCTAATTTTTTCTTTTAGTTCATGCATTTTTTTCAGAATAGGAGATACATTTTTAACTTGAATGAGCTTATTTAATTGCTCCTGATTCAAATCATCTTCATTCTTAAGTAAAGGATATTTGCTATTGTTCAATCCTTCTATTATTGGTTCATACTTAACTTTTTCTTCTACTGAGTTCGCTTGTTTTATTAACTCTTCTACATTTCGTTTTTCTTTTTTTCTTTGTGTATCTAGTTCTTGATTTATTTGTTTCATTACATGAAACCTATCTGCAACTAATTGAGCATTCGGCATTAATTCTGTTACTAACGTTTTATAGCCATTCCACAAATCTATGCTTACTTCTTCTATTTTATCTAAAACAGATAATCCCCATTCCATGAGGTTTTTACGGATTGTATCTTGTTTGCGGTCACTTAAAATTGCAATGAGTTTTGACGTATCTATATCTATTAATACTGCACAGTAATTACCATGACCTTTAGTCAGAGCTATTTCATCAATCCCAAGTCTTTTTAAATTCAAAGGTTTTAAATTTGTTAATTCTTCGGATGCATCTTTTAACATTCGTTCTATTTCTTCTGTTGTCACAATCCCTTTCGATGCTACACTATGAATATCATTTTTCAAAACGTCTTTGATTGTCTGATTCGCCAGTCTTTTTGTATAAGTTCTTTTTTTTGTCAGAAAATCTAGCTCTTCGCTAAATGGTTTTTCACATGTTTCACATTTGAATTGTCGTCTATTGACTTCTAAAAATACTGGTTTTTCTCCAAAAGGCAAGTCTTAACAATATGTCGATGATTCTGATGTAATTTATGGCTTTTTGTGCCACATCTCGGGCAATAACGCTTTAATGTTTTGGATTCGGGTGGTAATATGATTCCTAGCCCATTGTGAAGGCGGTGTGATATAACTGTTATATCGTCTCAATCAAGAAGTTCTGTTGGAACTTTAATATCTCTTTTACTAGCCATGACTGTATATTCACATATAAATACGCTGATTCTATTTACATTTAACAAGAAATATTCTTCACATGTCAATTGTTACAGTACTTGTTGTCGACGAAATAGGCCGAAAGGCGCTCTGCTGCATTGGGCAGGTCTTCGA
>JADQBA010000085.1 GCA_016903675.1 Stigonema ocellatum SAG 48.90 = DSM 106950
AACTGTTCAAACCCATGAAGGCAATTCAATGGAAAGCGATTACAGGCTTCCCCCATTAAATCCTTGAAATTAGTCCAAATTTGTAGCATCGCCCCTCTCAAAACGTTAACTGATTTTTCATTTCTCCTAGCTGTGAAGACCGACTAAGTTTCTTTTCAAAGCGTTGGAGTAGAAACTATCAGCCAAGGGGCGGTTCTCTGGAAATCCCAGAAGGCGAGTCTCATCACCTTAGTACAGCGTTTCATAAATTCGTGGCGTTTTGGCTCCCATTTACCCTCACCCTAACCCTCTCCCAAGAGGGAGAGGGAAAAGAATTTAGCTCCCGAATCCCTCTTTGGGAGAAGGGTTGGGGATGAGGGCACACCAAAATCATTTCGCCATGAACTTGTGCAATTCTTTAGTTAGTTACATTATACTGAATTCAACTCAAGAAAGCAAGAGTTGATTTGTGATGAAGTTTTCCGAAATGGTATTGACGAGGACTGAAACTACTAAGTACTGATAGATTAAATACCGCTCCTCAACAGGGAGATACTATGTTACTTCAATCTGGAATAGATGCAGCTCAGCAAGGACGCTATCAAGAGGCTGTCCAATTACTAGAACAATTCAGCCAGAATTGTCCTGACCAGAATTCCCCAGACTATCTCAAAGCACAGATGTGGCTGGTAAAAGCCTATCAAGGCACAGGAGAAATCGAAAAAGCAATTATTCTGTGTCAAAAGTTAATGATGAGCGAAAGGTCAGAGGTACGCAACTGGGCAGAACAAATGCGTCCCATGCTCAGCAAAACCTCAACATCTGAGTCTAGCACCATCCAAAAAGCTGCTAAAAGAGCAGCAACTGCTGGTGTCAATTTAGCAATGGGGGGTGTGGGTGGTAGTCTGACGCTGGCTTCTGGCGTCACCATCACTTTGCTATTTGGCATGGTGTTGGCTTTAGGTTTGAGCCTGGTATTTATTTTGGGTAGCAACAATCCACAAGTAGGATTGTTGACCGCTATTGGGTTCACCTTGGTTTTCAATCTCGCTGCCTTTTTTCTGTCTCCCTTCCTCATGGATTTAACCCAAAACTGGCTTTACCGTACCCGGTGGGTAGAGTTGACAGAAGTTGAAACCCTCAGTCCAGAGACAGCCAGAGTCATTCGCCGCGTTTGTCAACAGAAAAAATTGAAAATCCCGCGACTGGGAATCATTGACGACCAGAACCCCACGGCATTTACTTATGGTTCATTGCCTAATAGCGCTCGTTTGGTGGTTAGTCAAGGACTTTTTACTTACCTGGACGATGATGAAATTGCTACCGTTTACGCCCACGAATTGGGACACATAGTCCATTGGGACTTTGCAGTCATGACGGTGGCTTCTACCTTAGTGCAAATCTGCTATTTGATTTACATCACAGCCAGAAACCTTGTTCGTGGCGGCGGGGATAGCAAGATAAAAGATGCTGTCCAAACTGCTGCGTGGGTTGCCTATGTGTTCTACTTGATTGGCACTTACTTGCTGCTGTATTTATCGCGGACACGGGAATACTTTGCCGACCACTTTGCAGCAGAAAGCACTGGAAACCCCAACGGATTATCCCGCGCTTTGGTGAAGATTGCTTACGGTATTTTGGAAGAAGGTTCACGGGCGAAAGAACCCAGCCGCTTGATTGAAGGCACTCGTGCTTTGGGCATTTACGACGCTAAAGCTGCTGCTTCTACAGGAACAGCCTACCGCATTGCCTCAGAACCGGAAAAAATTGGTCGTGTTTTCCTATGGGATATGTTTAACCCTTGGGGCTGGTGGATGGAGTTGAATTCTACTCATCCCCTCACTGGTAAACGAGTACGCGCCCTCACCACCTATGCTGAACAGTTGGGTTTAGAAACTGAGTTCGACATGGGGCGAGTCATTGGAGAAGGTAAACATCTCAACAAGAGTAAGCTTTACGGCAATTTCTTCTTAGATATTGTGCTTTACGGTGCCCCAACCATTGGTTTGTTTGGTGGCTTGATAATTGGCGTGTTCCTAGGGTCAAATCCCGCAAACTCAAGGTTGATGCTTGGTTGCCCATTCATCGGTTTAGGGATAGGAATGCTGATCAAAGCTTTAGTTATGTTCCCCGATTACAGCAAAGCACAAGCAAGCGACGTTCTGACGCTGATGTCAGACCCCTATGCTAGTCCTTTGCGTGGACAACCCGTGAAACTGGAAGGTCAACTCATTGGGCGTGGCGACTCGGGTTATAAGTTTGGGTCTGACCTAAAGATCCAAGACCGTACTGGGATGCTTTATCTGCACTACGCCTCACGCTTTGGTTCCATTGGCAATTTCCTGTTTGGTATGAAGCGAGTTCAAAGCTTAATTGGTTCCCAAGTTGGGGCGTTGGGTTGGTTCCGCAGAGGTATTGCTCCGTGGATGGATCTTATCCAGATTAACAGCGAAGGTGGCACCATTATCAACAGTTATCATCGCTTTTGGTCATTCCTCTTGGGTGGTGGATTCATTATCCTGGGCTTGGTTTGTGCTATGTAGGGGATAATTAGGGGTGTAGGGGTGTAGGCTATGTCTTTTGAAATAATTCCCCTACACCCCTACACCCCCACACCCCTACACCCCTATTGGATAATATCGCCTGGATGAGCTGATTTGGTTCAATGGGCTTTGCAAGGTGCTGTTGAAAGCCAAAGAGAATGGATCGTTGTTGGTCTGCTTCGTCTGCATAGGCAGTGAGGGCGATGGCAGGAATCTGACCTCCTTTTTCGGGTGGTAGAGAACGCACCTGTTGCAGTAGGGTGTAGCCATCAACCTCTGGCATTCCTATATCACTGACCAAAACATCGGGTTGAAATGATTCCAAGGCTGTCAAAGCTTCAGCCGCAGATGCAACGGTCATGACTTCTCCTCCGGAGTGAGTCAGCAATTCTGTGAGCAACTCGCGAGTATCGGGTTCATCATCAACGATCAACACTCGAATCCCAGTGAGATCGAGTTGTTGGTCTAGGAACTCGTCTGTCTGATTTATGTGTGGCTCAACATTGAGCAGTGGCAACCTGACCGTAAAGGTAGCACCTTGACCTTCACCTGGGCTTTCGGCAGAGACGGTACCGCCATGGCCATCAACCAAGTACCGGACGATCGCCAATCCCAACCCTAGCCCTCCATACTTGCGAGTTGTGGAAATATCCTCTTGACGGAAAGACTCAAAGATATGCGGTAGGAAGTCGGGGTTTATCCCCTTGCCAGTGTCACTCACCGTGATTTGTGCCTGGTTGTTTACCCGAGAAAGTCTAACGTCCACCCGTCCATCGTTGGGAGTGAACTTGATGGCGTTAGTAAGTAGGTTCCAAACAATTTGCTGGAGCCTGGTAGAATCACCAGACACTTGCCCAATATCGGGTAACACCGTATGAATTAGAATGGATTTGGCGATCGCGGCTGTTCTCACGGTGTCGATCGCTGAGGAGATGACAAAGGCCAGATTCACGACGGCAGTATTCATGGTCAGTTTACCGCGCAGAATCTTGGCAATATCGAGCAGGTCATCAATCAGTTGAGTCTGTAACTTGGCATTCCGTTCAATGGTTGCCAAAGCTTCCGCAGTCTTGGTTTCGTTCAATTTCTTAGTTTGCAGCAGCTTTGCCCAACCCAATATCGGATTAAGAGGGGAGCGCAACTCATGGGAGAGAATCGCTAGGAACTCGTCTTTCATCCGGTTAGCTTGTTGTAATTGCTCGTTTTGCTGCTGAAGAGACCTCATCAATTGGGAGCGTTCCAAAGCGATCGCAATTTTATCGCACAGAGATTGCATTAATTGAGTTTCCGCAGGGGTGAAGTGGGTACGGCTACTACTGCCAAAGGATAGGGTTCCAAACAGATGCCCCCCACTCTTCAAGGGTTGACACGAGTAAGCCGTTATTCCCAAGGAGCGCACCAGGGAGGTTTTGGGGTTATGAGAATGCTGAATATCCGACTCAACCATCTGGCATTGCTGTTGAGCAACAGTACCACAGACGGCTTGACCGTAGTCCAACCATTCAATGTCCTTTGCTACAACGGAGGAAATACCTCCATAGGATCTCAGTTGGAGCTGCTGGCGATTTGGATGAACTAGATAGTTGAAGTAGACATCCAACTCTAGCTTGTCTTTCAGGTTATGGAAAAGCTGGTCAATTAGTTGCAGTGGTTCCGTAGTAGACAACAAGCCTCGCGTAGTTTGATACAGTAGATTTAGATGGGCGTTTTGCTCTTGCAGTAGGATTTCTGCCTGTTTGCGATCCGTGATGTCCATAACCGTGCCAGACATCCGGTACGGCTCGTCAGCCATATCATAGTAGAAGCGTCCACGCGCTAGTATCCACCGCATCGTACCGTCAGGATGCAAGGTGCGATACTCTTGACTGAACTCGGTGCGATCGCGGAGGGCAACAGCAGTAGCCTCAAGGACTTGCTGTCGATCCTCTGGATGTAGTGCTTCTAAATGCCACTCGTATGTAACTGGAAAGTCAGATGGCAGTCCAAAAATTTCCTTGCAACGCTCATCCCACGTGAGAACCTGCGTCTTTAAGTCCCAGTCCCAGATTCCCTGCCTCGCCCCTTGCAGTGCAAACCGCAGTCGCTCCTCGCTCTCCCGCAAGGCTCTGTCAGCTTGTTTGCGTAACTCCACTGTTGCGATCGCTCCATTCACTGCCAGTTGCAGCCCTTCGGTGGTTATTTGCTCCTTCACCAGATAGTCTTGTGCGCCTGCTTTGATTGCCTGCACTGCTAAAGCCTCATTTCCCCGCCCACTCAGCACAATCACGGGTAAGCAAGGCTGTTGGCTGGGGGGGTGCAACTTGGCAAGAAACTCCAGTCCATCCAGGTCTGGCAATTGGTAGTCCAGCAAAATAGCGTCCGGCTGGTGTTGCTGCCATAGCTCCAGCCCTTGCCGCCCTAGTGTTGCTTCCAGGATGGTGTAAGAGTACTGTTGATGGCGTAGCAGATACCGCCGATAGAGTTCCCGGTCTTCTGGAGAGTCATCCACAATTAGGACTGTGCGTTTTTGCTGGCTCATCATGGCTCCTGTTGGTGATCGGGCAGCCGTTCAAGAAACACAGGGGTGTAGGGGTGTAGGGGTGTAGGGGTGTAGGGGGATGTAAACTTTCCTGATTTCTTGTCCAATTATAGTACCCTACTACTTTTAACCGTGGATGTTGAACAAAAACAATGCGGTTTAAGAATTTGCTTCCTAGACGTTGACATCTACGTATTTCATCACCGCACCCTGACATTTTAACACACTGACACACCACCCAACGAAGAACAATTTATTATCCCCAAATTCAGCAACGTTGATTTTTGTCATTGCTAACAACTAACCTAGAATCGGAGTTTAATACAGCCTAGTGTTTATTGTAAAGTTTATGTTAATGAAAGTTAAAATCATGTAAAGAAAATTACCAAATTTTTAATATACAGAGATAAATATAGATATAGCAATCCTAATTGAGATCCGAACAAAGGGGACAAGGAAGACTTGGAGGACTTGGGGGACTTGCGAGAGGTGTTTACAAATCTGCGGAGGATTGCTATATTAAGTCTCTGCTTGAATAAAAGCCTAAGGAGGACCTCATGGTAACAGCCACTACAGCACAGAAACAGGTGCAGATCGGTCCTACAGAGTTACTGATTAATAACGAGTGGGTAAAAAGTGTCAGTGGTCGTCGCTTTGAAACAATCAACCCCGCTACTGACGAGGTAATCTGCGAAGTTGCGGAAGCAGACGCCCAGGATAAAGACAGTGTTTCTTTCATTCATAGCTGGTGGTGCGCCCCCTGTAGGGTGCTCCTAACTCCTAACTCCTAACTCCTAACTTCTAACTCCTAACTCCTAACTCCTAACTCCTAACTCCTAACTCCTAACTCCTAACTCCTAACTCCCCTTACCAAGTTGAGCTTTAGCCTGTTGCCAAAGTGCTTCTAACTCATTCAAACTGTAATCTGAAAGGGGGCGCTCAGCAAACGCCTCCATTTTTTGTAACCGTTGGATAAATCGCTGGTTTGTTCCCTGTAAAGCTTCAGTTGGGTCAATGTTACACCAACGAGCAAGCTGAAGAACAGAAAATAGCAAATCACCTAATTCTTCTTGTTGTCGTTCTGGTGTTTCGTGGGCTAAAGCTTGTTGAAATTCTGTCAATTCCTCATTAAACTTTTCCCATACTCCATCTATATTTTCCCACTCGAACCCTACGGCAGCAGCTTTTTGTGAAATCTTCATTGTCGCCATCAATGGGGGAAGTTTACGCGCTAACCCTGTCAGTTTATGACTGAGTTTTTGATGTTCTGGAGATGGTTCTCCTTTTTCCGCAGCTTTGATTTGTTCCCAGTTTTGCCGCACCTCATCAATGCTTTGCACCGTCACATCCCCAAATACATGAGGATGACGGCGAATCAGCTTTTGTGAGATACCTTGGGCTACTTCCTTGAGAGAAAAATGTTTTTCTTCGCTGGCGATTTGCGCTTGTAGGACAACTTGTAAGAGTAAGTCGCCCAGTTCTTCAGCGATCGCGTCTTTATCTCCTCTATTGATTGCGTCTACGACTTCATAAGCTTCTTCTATGACATATGGTGTCAGCGTTTGAGGAGTTTGTGCCAAATCCCACGGACAACCGCCATCAGGCGATCGCAACTTTGCCACCACATCAATCAATTCTTGCAACGCCGCTAAGGTTTCAGTATCCATGGTAGTTGTTGGTTGTTGGTTGTTCATTGCCATTAGCTATTGCTACTCTTTTTGCTGGTTTTTGGTCTAGACCGACGAGTAGCGCTACTCCTCGCTTTACGTTTCTTCATTTTGGCACGCGGCAGCAACCCGCGAACTCCCTGCTTTTGAAAACGCTTGTAAGCAGAACCACCCCAGTCGCTGAGAGAATGACTCATGGCTCCAAGTTCCAGTCCCAGTAATAGGGAGAGAAATTCTGTACTATAATCAGCGATGGACTGTACAACAGTTTCACCCAACATGTGCAACCAGGTAACATTCCACAGCTTTTCGGCAACCACTAAAACTAAAATCACCAGCACACTTACTAGAGTGGTTAAATAAAGCACTCTTAGCATCGTACCAATAATTGGTCCGTGAGATAAGAAAGAGCGATGGCGTAGACTTTTTTGATAAGGTAACCAAATGAATCGCAAGAAACCCCAGCGTTGGTAGTGGCGGGAGTAAATGTCCAGGTCGGGTCCGAACATCAACCCCCCGAACATAAACCCGCCTGCAACCAACAAAGTTAGATTTCCACTCCGAGTCTGTAAGAAAGTGACACCAGCTACGAACGGCAAAGCCCATAAAGTAATGCGATCGTGTGTCCCACCAGAGGGCATGATAATGATTTTGGATTTTAATTTAAAAAATTAGCAAAATTTTTCTCCAAAATACTAGCGCGTTCTGAGGATTTATGTGCTACTATTATTTAAGAAATCGGGTGGTTAGCTCAGTTGGTAGAGCGCCTGCCTTACAAGCAGGATGTCACTGGTTCGAGTCCAGTACTACCCATTCACAATATCCAAGCTCTGAGTCACACATCATAAGTTGGATTTCATGACGCAGGGCAAAAAAGTGATCAGAGCTAGAACATAGGAAGGCAGCCAGAGCCTTGAACTCAAGTTCAAGGCTCAAAGCTGAAGTCCGTTGAAACGGACTAAATTCCTGAAAATTCTAGTCGGCTTCAGCCGACTTCAGCTATTAGCCTAGGAATTTATTCCTAGGCGTGTGGGTTGCGAGTGAAGAATGAAATAGCCCTGCATAGGAAGGCTCAAGGTGCAACAATTACAGGTTCAACAGGTTGCTCTACACAATCTATTGCGAACACCTAAATAATAATTAACAAACATGTACTGCTCAATTCATCTAGTGAGAATAGATGAAACAACAAACCGTATTTACATTTTCGCTCTTGATAAAACCCAATTAGAAATATTCCCAAACGGTAGGGTAAGGTACTTATGACGAAACCAAATTTTCAAGCTATGACTAAGCAAGAATTAAGAGCTTACGTACTCGAACACCGCGATAATGATGAGGCTTTTTATGCATTAACTGACAAACTTAGACAAGAGCCGGGAATTGAGATTACCTCAATGGAGCAGTTGCATCAATTGATTGAAGCAAAGAGGGATAAAGCTGATAAGAAGAATTGTAGGTTGGGTTGAACGCAGTGAAACCCAACAAAACGCGAAAATGTTGGGTTTCGTTCCTCAACCCAACCTACGCAGAACTACGCAGAACAAGGGTTTTTGGCGCTAACTGAACCGTATTGCTATATAATGGTCAATGTGTAAAGTGCGTAAGTCCTGAAAACGAGGAATTGTTCCGCTAATAATTTGTAATTTATAGTGGTTTCGGCTCATGTTTATTGAAAGAGGATTATAAGTTTTCTGTTGATATAACTAGTTTTTTTTAACGGTCTGTCGCACCTGACGGGCATTTTCGATACTTGAACGAGCTTTAGCTTTTTTAAACAGGTGTACCGTATTTGGTTCTTCCATAAATACTTCATCTGCATTTTGTTTTAATCGAAGTTCTAATTCTTCAAGCAAAGCAGATGATTTCGATTGGGAATTTGAGGAGGTCTGTAAAGACTGTTCAGCCTCATTAATCAAAGCAGCAAGCAGCCAAGCCCTAGCAAATGAAAATGGGTTTTGACCCCGTTCTGTTAAATAATCTGTGCTAAGAGAATAGTCGAAGCAGTCGAGTAAGGTTTGTGAGTCATCCAAAGAAACTTGGAAGGCACTCAAAAGATGTTCTAGTTTTCGATAAACATAGTCTTCAATTTCGTCTACTTGCTCACTCCAACGCTCTGGTATTCTATAAATTTCCTTAATAACTTCTATCTTATCCCCAACATTCGAGTTTTCTTTCGGCTTTAGTGAATCAATTTGTGTAGGGTTATTTTTATTTTTTAGGCTAACTTCTAAATATGTTTGCTCCCATAACCCCGGCTCTCGATATAGGCAAAATATATTTTCCAATCTACGTCTAGTAGCGGGATTATTTGTTTGGCTACTTAAAGGGTCAGAGGTTTTTTTGATTCTTTGGTTACAAGCAAGACAACTTGGGACTAAATTGTAAGGATGACAAGCTAGATGGGGATATTTACTTTTTGGAAGATAGTGGTCAATATCCGTTTTAATACTTCCTGCCTTAGTACTATATTTAGATTCATCACAAGCCGGACAGATAGATAATTTTGGATTTTCTTCTTTGAATGCGGTTAAAAAATTTTCCGCTCCAAAAGTAGAAGGATTATATCCTGAAAATATGTATGGTGGGAAACCAGGATTTTTTCTTTTTGGGCTACTTGCTTCTCGTAAAACGTTTTCGTAGAAACCGATTAGAAAATCTGATGCGGCTTTTTGCCAGGGAGTTATGTTTTGATTATTAAGAGGTTCAAGAGTACCAGTAGATTTCTTAAGGAGCCTGAATGCTTCACAAGCAAGTCGCTTAACCCATTTGCGTTTATCAGCGCTAGGATCTGGTATGAGTGCAAAATCTTGAAGAGGTTTTAGCCTGCTTTCAGATGCCTGCCATATCCACTTAGCTATTTTCTCACCTCTTCCACGAAATCTGGGACATCGATTAAGGCGATTAGCGCAGTCAATTTGGTCTAAAGTGGAGTTAGAAACTGCATAAAATAACAGCCAAATTTGCAAAACTACCACATCTGTGAGTCGCTCGCGGGTTAGGGCTGGTAGACGAACTTCATGAATCATTCTTGCTCAATTTCTAACAACTCCCGACGTATTTTATAGCTCCAGTAGCCTTGAGCAACCACTGAGAGAAGATTTTCCAAAGTGTGTCGTCGTTCTTCCTGGTTTCCATTCGCTGGCTCTGATAGTATGCGCTGAATATATGAGACACTTCGTTGACCAGCAGGGTGGGGTGCATTAAAAACGTGAACCATGATGTCGCTTGGATCGGCGGCAAAAGTTTTAATGCTGGGTGTAATGGTGTTGTTAGTATAACTTGAGTTCCGGTCGAGTATGATAATATCTTGTTCTAACACATCCGTGAGGGTTATGCTAGAGTGTGTTGTTATCAACACATGGCTCTGCCTGTTTTCGAGGGTTTTATCTAAGAGAGAAACGATTTTACGTTTCCAGAAGTCGTTGAAGTGAACTTCTGGTTCGTCTAATAAAATCAAGGCTTCAGTTTCTCCCAAGAGTGTAAAGAGACACATCCGACCTAAAAAGCTACGTTCACCGTCACTCAACCAGTCGAGCAAAAGTAAGGGCGGATCGTCCTGCTGTTCATTCTCAGGATGATTTGAACTAGAGCGCTCTAGGAAAATGTTGACTTCTCGCAAAACCGACTGACCATCATCGCCAACTTTGCTTAATCGAGCTAAGATTCTAAAAAGCTGTAGACCACTAGAAAACTCTTCGATTATCGCCTTTGCTGTAGAATTTGCTGGAGTTGTCAGGTCGAATACCAGTAGATAGTCGCTACCTAAGCGTAATGCACGGTTAGCAAAGTTTGCCAGCCGTTTTACCTCTCCTCGGTCTGCAAGGCTTGTGGTTCCCTCAGTCATGCGGAATTTGAGAGAAAAACCTGTAATAGAACTTATACTTGTACCTTGTAGTACTTCTTCAAGACGGCGATTTTTATCAGCAGTAGCTCTATCAGCTAGAAGCCCGCAAAGGGTGACAAGGGAAAGTTGATTAGCCTCGATAAACAAAAATCTACTTTCTTCTTCTGGTTGGAAATTTTCTAAAGTGTCTAAACGGGGTAGTTTACCGGGGAGTTCTCGTATAGCCCGCTCAAGTAAAGATAGGTCTTGAAGTGCTTCTAAATAGCCACTATCAAAGGGCTGTATTTCATCTAAATTTTTCCAAGCGGTTTCATTTCCCGTTGTAAAAGCTACTACTGTATCCGGCAAAATACTGTGACTCATTTGAACTTCTTTGTCGTTTTCCCAAGCCTTAAGTTCTCCAATAGGTAAAACTTCCTCACTGTCAAAGTCTTCAAATTCTCTTTCTTCTGGGAAATTCGACAGCTTTATTTGGCGTTTGGTGTTTCCAAATCCCAGTTCATAATCTAGTTCAAAGGCGTACTCAACAGGTGCATTACGCTCTAGCTTTCGCATCAAATCAAACAGTACTCGCAGCACTGTTGACTTTCCAGTACCGTTGACACCTACTAAAAAATCAAGGCTGTAGGAAGGTGCGCCAGTTAAGACGTGTTCAGTTTGAGGACTAAAACGAATTTCTAGGTTCCGCAGAACTTTATAACTTTCCAGGTAGAGTCGCTGTAATTTCATTTGCTTTCCTCCCCTGAGTTTGATGCTCCTGAGTCCAAATGCCATATATCTCGCTCTGTTACCTGACGATAAAATGAGAACGGTTCGTTAGTTTTTGGGTCTGCTACAGTTACAGCTACTATAATTCCCATACGCTCTAAAAGGTCAATGGTTGAGCGAGTCACATCTGTTACCTCTTCGTTACCAGCAGTACTTAACTCCTCAAGGGTAAAAAGTGCTGCTGTATTATAATTATCTACCCCATTATCATTTACTGCCTCTGTTTTGTCGCATACTTTTTCCCATATTTTTATTTGTTCTTGGCTTAATTTTCCCAAAGGTTTAATTTCTGCTTGGATGGGAGAAGGTAGTTTTTGGGTTGCTATGGGTGGTGACTCTAAATGCCCAAAAAGACTATCGATACGTTGGGCTAGTTGTCGCTGGTTACGGTAGATTTTAGCTAAAAGGGCTGTGGGAGATTCGATAGAGCTTGATTCCGTTTGAGTTCTAATGTAGGTTTCTGGACGTAAGTCATAAGCTTGTTCCTGGATTGCAGATTTTGGAACGGCTACGCCTAGCAGTCTGGGTTGATTAATGCCTACGATTTGGTTTTGTAGAGGAAGGAAAATGGCTACAGCTTTGACCTGATGCAAAAGTAGCTGAACTACTTGATTTAGGTTTTTTTCTGCTTGTGGTTTTTCTAAGTCGATATCGGTTTCTGCTTCTTCCTCAGTTTCTATTTGCTCGTTACTATCAGAAGTTTTTAAGAAATCTAAAGGAATTTGTATGCTAATTCGCTGTTGCGAAGAAGCTGTAACTAATTCCACTAGTAAAGAAGGAGATTTTTGACTTGTTTGAGAATCAAAAGCTTGATATTTAATATTTTCTAGGTCATTTTCTATACCCTGGCAAATTATACCTGTGCGAGTTTTACCATCTGTCAACCATTTAAGACCAACTTTTGGGTTATTTTCATCAGGGAGTAAAGCATCAAACTCAGAATTGCGCTTTGTCCAGGCTGCTTCTAAAAAAGGTAAATCACTAGGCTGGGAGGGTTCTTGAGTTAAATCACGTCCCCTACCTGCTGGATAACCATCTTGTTCAACTTGAAAAAACCAAGTTAGGTGTTTTTCTGAGGCTTCGGCTTTACTAAATAGCAGCAAATGGGTTTGCAGAGGGCTATAGGGCTGAAAAGCATCTTTTGGGTAAGATATTACTGCTTCTAAGGAATTTTCATCAACTAATTGATGACGCAGAGTTCTCTCGGCTGTGCTGTTACTAAATAAAACTCCTGATGGAACTAAAACTGCTGAACGTCCATTGAAACAAAGTTTTTGCAGCGCTAGGCTTAATAGTGCTGTTTCGCTACGAGTGCCGACTTTTTGTTTTAAACTTGTCTCTGCTAATTGAGCATCAACCTTTTCACCAAAAGGGGGATTCATTAGAATCCTATCAAAATTTAAGCTCTTTACTGCATCTTGTTTAATAAATAATTCTAGGGCGTTGCCGTTGAGAATTGTAGTGTTTAATTTATGGAGTTTAACATTAGCATAAGCAATTCTTGCCCATTCTGAAGAAATATCAATACCGATGGTTAGCCCTTCAAGTTTATGAGCATGATTTACTAATAAACCTGCACTACCACAAGCGAAATCTGCTAGGCTATAATTTGCCTCAACTTGGGCAAGACTAATCATATTTTTAGCAATATGTCGAGGCGTGGGGTAGCCTCCACCTGCAAGCATATTTGGTAGGTAAAAGATAACATGCCGATCTAAAAGTTTTGCCATTCCTCCTGCTGTGGTTGCTGCTTCGATAAGGAGTTGTTTAATTTTTCCTGTGTTTAAATTTGGTTGATTTGGCTTTCTCGGTTGTAGTTCTTCGTCAGGAAATTCTAATTCGCTAATTTCTAGCAAAAATGCAGCGATATGCTCAATAATTGCAAGGTCATAAGAAATTCCTACTTTACGGAATTCTGACCAAACTTGATTCAACAAATCGCCCACTGTTGCCATAGTCTACAATTCTCCCCTAAAAGCTCGCTCTAAAATGGATTGCTCAAGCATATCCAGCACATTAGCATCTTGTTCTAAAAGTTTTAGTATTTCATCAACTTCATATTGAATTTTGTCGAGATAAGCAACTGCTTGATGTTGTTGGTTTATTGGAGGTTTGGGTACTGGTATTTCTAGAACGCTTCTAGGAGAAATCCCCGTTTGTCCACGATTTTCTGCAAAAGCTGTACCAGTCCGTCTGAAAAGTATTTCTCTCCGTCCTCTTTCTGACCATAAATAGTAGTAAAGCCATTTATTTACCAATAAATTTTGCTCATCTAAAGAGCGTAAAATCATTATCTTTCCATCTACAGTCCAATTTTCTGCACATTTATCTACATAAGTAACACGCCCAAGTGTACCTTCTGCGGCATTTGCCATCAACACATCGCTAGGTTTTAAAAACCGATTTTTAGGCATTTTTTGCACTTGCTCAACCTTCATAAAAGAAGGTCTATCTAATCGTAGAGAATGAGGATAAACGTGTTTGCTTTTAAAAACTCTTATAGATGAATCGCCTTCACCAACTGCTTTACCATTAAAAGCAGTAGCGACCTCTGAGAAAGGAACAATATCTGTTACAGATTCAAGTTTTAGAAACACTTCATCGATTGCAACAGCTAACAATCGCTCTGCGTCTTGGCGCATTTTATTAATAAGACTGCGAGATTCTTTAACTTCAGCTAGTAGAGTTTCTATACGTGCAACAATTCTACACTGAATATCTAGAGAACAAATGGGGTTATCAGAATAGGGTATTGGTAGAGAAAATGCCGAAATTTCTATTTTACCAATAGAAGCAAAAGTACTACCTCTACCCAGGCTTGATATTTTTGATTCAAACACGCGAAGTGCATAAAATAAATATTTAGTAAGTATATTATCTGTTGGTCTTATTGCTGCAAGACCCCGACCTATACAGCATTCGTCTTTAACTAAATTAGTTGAGCCAACAGGCGCTCTCACAGATATGAGAACATCACCAGGCTTTGCTATTTTGATTGCTTTAGTACACCACTTTCTTGGAACTGGATATAAATCACCAAATTCTGCCTTACCTTGAAAGAATGGTAATCCTTTTCCTAGAAAATTGTAAGATGTGCTTGGTGGAGATTGACCCATAATTACTTCTGCAACAGTTGCTGTTCCCAAAGGAACCCATTGCCATTCTTTTGGTAATTTATAAAGTACTTTTAATTTAGGTGTTTTAGTTTCTGCAATCATCACGCCTCCTCTTCTCTACTTACCATATTGTGAAGGCGTTCTATCATTTCATAGAGCTTCTGTTGATTCTCAAGAATTCTAGCAGTCAACTCTGAGGGATGCGGCAACTTCTCAGCTTCCAAACGGTTGGGATTTCTAGCTGATAAATCATAGTCACGTTCAACTAAAGTTTTTCCATCCACAAACCAACTGTTATTAGTAAATTCCTCTTGGGTAACTTTTCCCTCAGGATGCGCCAGCAATTGTTGAAAAACCTGCCTTGCTTCAGCAAAATGCTCATCTGCAATGGGGTTTCCTTTACTGAATTTTTTCAACTTCTCAGGCAAAGGCATTTCATAATAAAGAACTTCTTTTGTAGAACTATAACGCTCAAAAAATAACAGTGCTGTTTTCACATCCGAATAAGGCGCAAAAGCTCCCGGAGGCAAACTCACTACCAAAAATAAGTTGAAATCATTAAGCAATAATTGCTTAACTGTAGCAAAAGCACCGCTACGAAATAGTGTTCCTTCTGGCACTACCATGCCACAACGCGCTCTGCTCGATGGTTTTAACTTTTTAATGATATGTTCAACTGCAAGCAATTCTGTAGCATTACTTTTTACCGGAAAATTCTCTTGGATTTGGGCATTTTCTTTTCCTCCAAAAGGAGGATTTGTTAGCACGATATCAAAGCGTTCTGAGACATTTTTTAAATTTTCTGCCAGGGTATTTCGTCGGCGGATATCAGGAACTCGAACGCCATGTAACACCATATTCATGATACCAAGCAGGGCTGGCAGTGCTTTTTTCTCTTGCCCTACAAAGGTGTCATACTGAAGAATTTTGTGGTCTTTTGTTGTTTTTTCCAGCTTTTGCATATGTAAATATGCTTCTACCAAAAACCCACAGGAGCCACAAAAAGGGTCATAAACTGTTTCTCCGATGTGGGGATCAATGACTTCTACCATGAAACGAATAATTGAACGGGGTGTATAAAATTCACCTGCCATCTTATTTTCGCTTCCCAGCCGTTTTAATAAGTCCTCATATATATGAGAAACGGTGTGAATATCATCGGGATTTTTAAAGTCTATATTATCGATAATCTCTAGTACATCCTTGAGGTTATAGGGTGAGGCGCAGATAATTACAGTGCGATCGCTAAATATCCCAGAAATAACCTCTCGCTCCGATGAACCGTTGAGACTAGCCAAATAAGGTATCAGTTCTAAGCGCACAAACTTCATTAATCCGTCACCATCCCATTCTGGCGTAGTGCGACGACTATTATCACCCACTTTAGAGCCTAACGCCTTTGGCACCCATTTTGACCAGTGATACGCTTCATCAATAACTCGTTGATAACTTCGCCCTGCTAATTCAGCTTCTAAAGCAAAAATTTCTTCCTGCTCATCCAGAAACTTCAAGAACAACAACCAAGATATATGCTCGACATACTCCATCACACCGCCACAATTATCGTCGCGGCGCAATATGTCACAAGCTCGCCAGATGTCATTGGTTAACTGTTCTCGACTCACGCAATTTCCTCACGGTACAAACGCTGCTGCACCTCATTTAATGTTAGACGCAGATTATTAATACTACCAAAACGTTGAACTACCCCTGATACTTGTCCCATCTCCCGAAAAGGCGACAACCGAAAAACTTCAGGATTTACTATTTCTTGTACACCCGCCAAGCGGTACTTGTCGAGTAAGGCTACAATTACTTCCCGTGCTTCTAGGGTTCGGCTTTGCAAAAATTGCTGTTCGTAGTTCAGGAATGCTTCAACCCGCTCGTCCCTGGTATGAATTGGTTTACCATATGCAATATGTGCCAAAAGGTCAAATTGATCTGCTCTTGGTTGCGCTAAAACCTCAGCTATTACCTCAATGTGGACACTTTCTGCTTCTAACTCTTCCAGAAACGCTTGCCGCAAGGTAGAGTTTGTCCAAATTTCATGCAGTTGTTCCCAGTTTAGCGCACAGTCCATAATTTTTGCTTTAGTATAGCCAAAGTATTGTGCTAAGGTCAATTGTTCACCTGTAGCCTCCACAAGAAATGTTGCTTCATCAGCGATTGTTACCTCTAACCCTTGAACGCGAATTTTACCAACTGGTGCCTCTTGGGGTTTGAGTTCAATAGTAACCGTTTGGGTGGTATCTCGCTCGGTTTCAATCGTTACTGTCCGGGGTCGAAACCCCGTACCAGTTACTGACAAACGAATGCTTCCCGCCGGAAGCTGCTCCAAGCAAAAGTATCCATTGTTATCAGTGCAGACGGGACTAGTTTGTTGGTTAACACCGATGAGCGCACTTATAGAAGCACCTACCAGCATTTGTCCTGTATCAGCATGAACTACAGTTCCTTCCAAGATACTGGTTCTAGCACCCGTACTTTCAATCGCTGGTTCTTCTGGAGGATGATCCCATTCATCAAACAATCGGGAGGCTCCTACATAATCGATGATGCGAAACCATTCCTTGCCAGTTGTCGAATCTATCCGCGAACCTCGACCAATAATTTGTTTGAAGAGAATTGGCGAGGAAATCGGTTTCATAAAGACGATATTTTTACACGATGGCACATCAACACCAGTACTCAGCAACTCGGCTGTGGTAGCCACTACTGGAGTTTGGCGATCGCTATCTTGAAACTGGTCTAGCCAAAAGCTGGCTTCTCCTTCTTCCGCAATAATCGGCACTGCGTAATCTGAATAACCAAGACCAGAAAATTCATTTTGCAACAAACGAGCCACTAATCGGGCAT
This sequence comes from Stigonema ocellatum SAG 48.90 = DSM 106950, assembly GCA_016903675.1. Lineage (GTDB taxonomy): Bacteria > Cyanobacteriota > Cyanobacteriia > Cyanobacteriales > Nostocaceae > Stigonema > Stigonema ocellatum. Next base: position 17,295 of record JADQBA010000085.1, read on the forward strand.
GGGTTCTATCTACACAAAAAACCATTGTCTTGTTCATTGCCCCAAAGCGGTTAAGTAACCCTGCGAGATGTTTTACCATTGCGGCAGTGCGATCAGGCAGAGTAATTTCGCGCTCAAACTGTGCTGTTAAATATACATCCCGCAACTTTGAGTTTTCTGGCACATAAATTTCTGCACCCTGTACCTGTGCATCTTCGATTTGTAGACCGTTTTTATCAACGCTAGTCCTAACTTTATGCACCTTATAAGTAGCCAGGAAACCGTCTTCAATCCCTTGACCGAAACTGTAGCTATAAGCTGGTGCTTGCCAATTTCCCTTTAAAGGGTCTTCAGGGTCGATAGGAAATTCCGGTTCTTCCGCGCAAAAATAAGCATATGTATCAACACTTTCACTCTGCTTAGGGGTAGCCGTCATCCCCAAATGGATAGCATCACAAAAATGTTGCAAAATAGCATTCCACTTGCCAAAACCAGAACGGTGGCACTCATCAATAATAATCAGCCCAAAAAAATCACGAGGTATTCGCTTAAACAATGGCTCACCATTATCTACTGCATCAAGAGACTGGTAAAGAGCAAAGTAAATTTCACGGTTAGCATTAAACTTTCCGCCGCGAATTAACCCTCGTGGGTCTGATTGTCCTCTAGCAAAAGGAGTAAATGCGTTATACGCCTGATTACACAGTGTAATACGGTCTGTGATGAAGAGAACAGGTTTTTTCAGCCAACCTGATTTTTTCAACTTCCAAACGATCTGGAATGCAGTAAAAGTTTTTCCTGCACCCGTCGCCATTGTCAACAAAATCCGTTTTTGAGCAGCCATCATCCGCTCAATTACACGACGAATTGCTACTTCTTGAAAATAACGCGGTTCCTTCCCACAAATAGATGCAGGGCAAAAAGGATGTAGAAGGGGATGACTTTGTGGAAACGCTTGACTTGTATAAGTACCTTTCGTTTCCCCAACACGGTTACTCGGCAGTTGTGCTGTCGTTGGTCTGCGATAATGCTCCCAACGATTCCATAATTGCTCTGGAGTTGGGAAACAAGACAATTCACGACTCTGGTTTGAAAAAAAGTCAAATTCTACAAACCCATGCCCATTACTAGAATAAGCAAAGGGTACCTCCAGCACTTTGGCATAAGATTTTGCCTGTTCTAGACCTGAATCAACTGCTTTTGTTTCATCTTTTGCTTCTAAAACGGCAATCATCTGCCCCTTGTAACGCAGCAGATAATCTACACGCCGAGGTTGGCGGCGACGAGATTCTTCCCCTACTAAGTAAATTCTGCCAGCAGTAATCGGTTTGCCCTTGACGAAGTAATGTTCACGTTCAATCTGACTCTCACCCCAACCAGATATTTTGATTTGATGGTCAATGAGCTTTGCTCGTGTGTCTGCTTCGTTATACGGAGTCAAACTTTTAGCCTCTCTGGCTGATTTACAATATTTACGATTCCTGAAAAACGATAAAGCCCCTCTCGCTTACAGGCAGTGGAGATAATTATTAATTCATTTAATTCTCTATTTTTTTGCTCAGGCTAGAGGTAGGCAATACTTAGCTAATTTTGGCTCTGCCGAGGAAGAACTTGATTTCTTTCCCCACGCCCCGTGTTTGGTGGAGCACCCCCCACTGGCGGTACACCACCCGTTATGGATGAAAAAAACTTAAAACGGGTGGCTAAAATTATCGGGAAAGCCGCAGTTCTTAACGTAAGGATTCAAAAATTATTGCCGTTACCATCAAGCACAACAGGATAATTGCCAACCGCAAAATCCAATCTTCTACTAATGGCAACAGCATGACAACAAAATATGAGCCACCGAAAGTCATTGAGAGTACCCAGGCGATCGCAAGACCTACTAATGCCAGCAAAAAATATTTGAGGAACCCAGAAGCCAACCTGAACAGAGGACTGTGGTGATTTTTGGTCATAATGTTTCTCCTTTTTTATGAGAAGGTTGAAAACTTGCCGAAAGTAAAAAGGGCAGATGCGTAAGAATTAGTTCCATTGCATCTGCCCGTGGTGGAAACCACCTTCAAAGCGAGGTTGTATTTATTCACCTGTTTGTTACCTTGAGCGACCCTTGTTACAGTCATATTCAGTAGGATGTTCTGCGAGAAGTGAAGAACCTCACAAATCTTGCTCTTGTTCGCTAAAGGGGCTGACATGCTTTAAACCTCAGGTAGAAAAGGGTTGTCCAGCTATACATTGATGCCCACTCACTCACATGCCAAAGAAAGCTATCGATAGCTCTCATTATTGGTTATCGAATTAATTTACTTCAATAACGGCGACCTCACTACCCTTAATATGAACTATCATAATAGGTATAAATATCTTTTGCAATAGAGTATACGAATTTTCTATAAAGATTTTTGGCTCAATCTTGTTTTACAGCAAATCTAAGCTAACATGAGTGCCTGTAATGTTTTGTAGCTTTTCGGCACTAGCCCAGAGGAAGGAGGAGGGGGGGAGGGGGAGAAGATATCTATATACTTTTAAGAAAAAATAGTATAAATTCAGTTATATAAGGTATACAAAAATATGAATAATCTATAATAGATAACTCACATTGGCTGATTATACCTCACATTAGAGGAATTAGAGGATAATGTCTAACCTTCCTGATGACTTTTTGGAAAAAATCGCTGCTGAGCAAAAAATAACGGAAGCTGAGATGGAAGCGCTACGTCTGGTTTTGAGCGGGTTGACTGCGGAGGGGGTAGCGTCTGAACTGGGCATCAGTGCTCCGGCTGTGCGAAAGCGCCTTGGCTCGGTATACCTCAAGTTTGGGATTCAAGGGAAAGTGCGTGGGCAATTGGAGAGGTTAAAGGCACATCTCATAGAGAAGTATCAACTTACTCAATCTCAACGAGATGCACCAAAAGTCGATTGGGGCGTAGCACCCGATGTATCTATTTTTTATGGAAGAGAAAACGAACTGGCTGAGTTGGAGGAGTGGATTGTGAGCGATCGCTGCAAACTGGTGGCAATCCACAGCGTTGCGGGGATGGGCAAAACAGCTTTATCAGTTCAGTTGCTCAAACAAACTAAAACAAAATTCAACTTTATCATCTGGCGTTCCTTGCGGAATGCAACAAAACTTCATATTCTGCTCAAAGACCTATTAAAGTCTCTGACAGCACAAGATATTGAAATTTCTCCAGAAGTTGAGTCTATTGCAAATGCAATCTCACAGCTGATCAACTTCATGAACAAGCACCGATGTTTTTTGGTGCTAGACAACTTTGACTCTCTCCTCAAGTCGGATGAACTGACTGGACAATACTGGGAAGCTTATGAAAATTATGGTGAACTCCTCACTAGAATTGGTCAACAATTTCACCAAAGTTGCCTGCTTTTAACCTGCCGTGAAATTCCCAAAAATGTTACTTTAATTGCTGGAGAACCACCCTTACCGGTGCGAATATTCAAATTACCAGGTTTGGATCTGGCAGCAGCCCAAGAATTGCTCACCACCAAAGGTTTACTAGCTTTAGATGAAGCATTTCCGGAATTGGTCAAGCGATACAACGGAAATCCCTTAGAGTTAAAAATTGCTGCCTCAACAATCAAAGAGGTATTTGATAACGATATTGCTAAGTTCCTCGAGCAGGGTCAGGTTTCAAACGTTCTACACCAGCAGTTTGAACGGCTAACAGAGCCTGAAGCAGAAATCCTCTATCGATTGGCGATTTACTGTAGCCCAGTTTCACTTCCAGAATTACAGGATGATATTCATGATGAAATTGCACCTGCCCTAAAACAAAAGGTAACAAGATTAATCGAATCTTTGAAGCAAAGATCACTAATCGATAAAAATAGAAGTCACTATGACCTTCATGAATATATTCGTGAAGAAGTAACTGCAAAAGTAGCCCAAAAAATTTATCAAGCCATCAAGGACTTTGAATCTGAAGAAAAAGAAGCCGTTGCAACGAGTATTTTGAATCGTCTACCTTTAATTAAAGTGACCGCTGAAGAATCCGATATACGCAATCAACAGCGTTACGTTATTAAACCAGTGCTCCAAAAACTTATTAGTGAATTTGGCAGCATAGAGAGTGTTGAACAAAATCTCAATGCAGTTCTGGAGAAGCTAAGAAGCATTAAACCATCACTGAAAGGTTATGCAGGAGGCAATATCCTCAACTTATTATGTGGATTAGAAATTGATATTAGTCATAAAAATTATTCAGAGCTAACAATATGGCAAGCTTACCTGAAAGGTCGAAGCTTGAGAGGAACGAATTTTAGCAAGTCTGACCTTAGTGGCTGTGTGTTTTCTGAGTTACTAGGCAGTGTGACAACAGTTGCCTATCATTCTGGACGTGACTTACTAGCAGTAGGAGATGCAGATGGGCGGGTACGTGTATGGCAACTCAGAGATTGGCAACTGTTGCACAACTTCAAGGGGCACAGTGGATGGGTATGGGCACTAGCCTTTGCTCCCAATGGTGAAGTGCTTGTGAGTACCAGTGCAGATCGAACTGTCAAACTCTGGAATGTGCGTACCCGTCGAGGCGGCATTTTGGAGTCATTTGAGGAGCACACCAGCAGCGTCAGGACAGTAGCATTTAGCTGGGATGGTCAGTTTTTTGCAACAGCCAGTGAAGATGAGCAGGTCATTGTTTGGGATGATAATTACCTGCCAGTTGCTCGTCTGCCAGGGTATTCAGTAGCATTCGCGCAAAACAAAGAAGGTCCAATTCTGGCAACAGCGGGGGCACATAACCCAACCATACAGATATGGCAGTGGAATGGGAATCAGTTTGTTCCTCTGAAAAACCCAATCAAAGGACATGCTGAAGCAGTGCTGTGTCTGGCGTTTAGTTCAGATAGTTTGCTGTTGGTAAGTGGTAGTCTAGACAAGACGATAAAATTGTGGCAAGTCAACAGTGGTGAGTGCCTCCAAGACTGGAAAGGACACCAAGGGGCAGTGCAGGCAATTTTATTTAGTAGAGATGGACAAACTGTAGTCAGTGGTAGTAGTGACTCCACAATTAATCTCTGGAACATATACACTGCCCTACCAGCAGTCACTATCAGAAACCATAAGGATCAAGTGCTTTCTTTAGCCTTAGGTCCCGATCAAAGGACTGAAGATGATCAGGGTTATGAGCAAACCCTCATTAGTGGGGGTGATGATAAAACCTTGAAACTTTACAGGGTTGAGTTTGCATCTGACAAACAAGCTATTAAAGGATATAAACTCTCCAAAAGCTTAGAAGGATGCACCAGTTGGATATGGTCTGTCGCATTCAATGGTAACGGGAAGGTGTTGGTCGCTGGCTGCGATGACCATACCGTGAAGTTGTGGGTATGGGATTCACTATTAAATAGATGGAAATATTCAAGAAGTTTAGAGGCACATACGGATCGTGTTTGGTCGGTCATGTTTAGTCCAGATGGTAGAACTCTAGTGAGTGGGAGTGGCGATTCTACAGTCAAACTCTGGAATGTCAGCACCTGGGAATGTATTAACACTCTTAACGAACACAAAGGGCGAGTGAGATCAGTCGCATTCAGTCCAAATAACAAATTTATTGCTAGTGGCAGTGCAGACACAAATATAAATTTATGGAATGCCCGCACAGGTCAATCCCTAGATTTGCTTGAGGGACATACAGATGAAGTTTGGTCTGTTGCTTTCAGTCCTGATAATAAGCTGATTGCTAGTGCGAGTAAGGATAAAACCATAAAGCTGTGGAGTGTTGACAAAGGCACATGTGTTCAGACTTTGGAGGGACATAGCAACGAAGTTTGGTGTGTTGCTTTTAGTCCTACTCAGAATCTGCTGGCAAGTGGGAGTGGGGACAAAACTGTGAAACTTTGGGATTTGGTCACGGGAGAGTGCCTAAATACCTTATCTGAACATGAGGCACAGGTACAAACAGTTGCTTTTAGTACAGATGGCAAGTTTCTCGCCAGTGGTGGGAACGACTCAACCATCAAGCTGTGGGACTTAACCAACCTGACGTTAATCAAGTCCTTCACTAGAGGTGAAGATCAGGGACACGAGAATTGGGTTTGGTCTGTTGCGTTTGATCCGAGTCAGGAACCAAATACTATCTTGGCAAGTGGCTCTCAAGATGAAACCATTAAGCTATGGAATTTGAAAACCCTCTCTCATGTACAAACTCTCAGTAGTAAACCCTACGAAGGAATGAACATTTCCAGTGTGACTGGGCTTGATCAGGCTCAATTGGTTGTGCTTAAAGAATTGGGTGCAGTAGAAATATAAACTAGATTTTTTTGTCACATTTTGAGATAATGGATTTTGTCAATTAGTAATTATGCTGGATCTTTAAAGCGTGTCCGGTATCAAAATAACCTTTTGTTCTCGATTTTGAGGGCAAGGGTGAATGATGCTGGCTTCCCGAAAAAATATGTTTTCGACCATGATTTCGGAGATTTATGAGTATTATTACGTATTGATAAACAGACCATAACTTTTGGGAACTTACTTTTATGTCAGTAGCAACGCATTTGAATATCGAAATAACGAGAAAGTGCAACCAAAATTGCTTTTATTGTTTTAATGATTCGGGTCAATTTTCAAATACTGAAGAAATCCCGCTTGAACACTGGAAACAGATCCTATTTGCTATGAAACAGGAAGGGTTAAAAAGTATTCATGTGACAGGTGGAGAACCTTTTATCTGGTCAGATACAATTAACCTACTGGGTTATGCTCAAGGTATAGGGCTGGATACTAGCATCCTTAGCAACGGCTTACGGATTGTAGCCTTGGCTAAAAACTATAGGGAAGTGCTTGGCAAATTAAGAGTTGCTCAAATCAGTTTGGATGCTATGAATCCTGAACTGCATGACCGTCGTCGTGGGTTTGAGGGTGCATGGCAACATGCTATGAGTGCTATTAAAACTCTGGATTCGTTACAAGTTCCAGTGGAGATTAGTGCTGTGGTTTCGGATGAGAATATTGATGAACTGGAAGCTGTTGGCAAATATGCTCAATCCATTCGCGCACGGTTAATTGTCCGCCCCTTAGTTAGTGCTGGTCGAGGTAGTCATACCCAGGTTTCTCAATTATTCCCCAAGCGATTGGCGCGAGTTTTGAAGCATCTCAAAATGCTCAATTTGGAAATTGTGAGCGATCGCTTTCAGTATGTACCTGTAGCAGATGACATCGATGCTCAAAATTCCAACAGCGGAATTTTAACAGTTGCACCAGACGGTAAATTGCGGGGTGGTAGCTTCTCAGTTTTTCGCCAGGTGGCAATCTGTAATGTTCTGGAACTGTTAAAAGCTGCATAAACGGGAGGGGGCGAATCATGGGTACATTGAAAAGATGTTTTTTTGCAGCGCTTGCTGCGGAGCAGGTGGCGCGTGACTTAATTATGGAAGACCTAAAACAGAAGGTAGGCTTAAAACTAAAACCACATACTCAGCTTTCTGTCAATGCCTAAGTCCTAAGTTCTAGCCTTTTCAAGGTGGGTGAAAAATTGGGAAAATTACATCCAATTTTCGACATTTCTTCTTCGTGTTCTTCGTGCCTTCGTGGTTTAAAAATCTTTTTGAACCACGAAGACGCGAAGAACACGAAGAAAATCTAAGTCTTACGATTTGCACCTTGAAAGGGCTGGTCCTAAGTTCGTAGTTGCGCTAAGGGCGAAGACAGCGCAACTACGAGCCATTTAACTTACTTGGTATTTAAACTGTAATTTTAAATCATGAAAATATTCAATAATCAAGTCGCAATTGTTACTAGTTCAGGACGAGGTATTGGGGCGGCGATCGCCAAGGAATTTGCCCAAGAGGGTGCAAAGGTCGTAGTCAACTATTTGACCAAAACAGATACTGCCTCCCGCGTCCTTGAATCAATTCAGCAAGCAGATGGCGAGGGAATCCTTGTACAGGCAGATGTCAGGCAAAAAGATGACGTTAAGTCTCTCATTGAGCAAACTATAGAAAAGTATGGTAGAGTAGATATTCTCGTAAATAATGCTCATACGCCTTTCAAACCTAAATCGTTTGAAGATTTAACTTGGGAAGACTTGCAGGAGCAGATTGATGGAACGATTCGTAGTGCCTTCTACTGCACAAAATATGCACTCCCCGAATTGAAGAAGAGTTCAACAGCGGTAGTTGTCAATATTTCTTCCATCACAACTCGGATTCCAGAAGAAGGTTTTGTGCATCGGAGTGCTGCCAAAAGCTATTGGGAAGCATTTATGCTTCTTGGGTTAAATCCCGAGTTATCAAGCCTAGGTATCCGAATCAATACCTTAAGACCAGGTTGGACACAAACAGATCAGGTGAAAGAATTTCCAGAAGAATATTTGCAGCGAAAGGCAGCAGAAAGTCCAATGGGTCGCTTTGCTACTCCTCGTGAAGTTGCTTGCGCTGTTCTTGCTTTATTTGCCGCACCCTATGCAAACACCACCGGAAAAATTTTTGAACTAGACAGTCATGCCAAGTTGCTGGATGTTACCGAGAATTGACTAGGGTAGGTCGTGCCATTTGTGTCAACTCAAAAGAGAGTCTAAAATAGTTAAGTCACCCAAGTGTGATCGCGTTTTTGCTTAGAGGTGGCGATCGCATTACTCATAGTCAACGCTGTTACAGCAGCCAAACTCCTAATACCAATTTAACACCCTCAGGCTGGAAGCCCGGAGGCTACACGAACAAAGCCTACCTACGCAGGCTAATGAGGCGCAGCTCTTGCAGAAACGGTATAAGTTGGCTTGATGTTATCTAACAGTGATGTCTATCCACTCTATACTACTTGCTTGTGTTGCTACTCTGATGTCTCGCCATTGAATTTCTGGGGAAGGCGCTGGTTCGGGTGCAGTTACCTGTTCTTGAGTTGCTAAAGGTTCTGATTCGCTGGTAGTATCGGATACGCTTGCTTGTATATCTACTAACATTTCGGGTCGTAACCAGGATTCGCCCGGAGTTGAGAATTCTTCTAGAGTTGCAATCTCAAAATTTAAAGTACGGCATTTTCTAATAACTCCACGAGATGAGGCTAGAAAAACTATCTTAGCTTCGAGGGTTTCAGAAAGTTTGAGCAGGCTTAACAGGTAGCGGTCTAGTAAATTTGTAGTATCTATGTTTTCATATTGATTATCAATATTTACGTGGTTAGTTGCTTCGTCGATGAAATAGACTGTTCCACCACCCACTGTTTTGAATATCAAGACATCTGATTCTCCCCACTTCATTAACGAATTTACAATTAACACCTACTACACCTAAATTTTTTGGTTTAAGAAAAAGACACCAGCGCGATCGCCCATCCTGACTCTCAAGTTGTTCTGGGAAGAAGCGCCGTGGCGATCGCCCGCAGAATGATGTGACTACTCTCTTGCCGCTTTTTGTAGAAACCTACTTTTTGTAAGGCTTTGACACAATCCCTGCCGGAAATCCTGGGTAGTTTACTCACACAACCACCAAGAATGTTTCAAAATTTTCTTCTGGTATGGGTAAACCATCTTCTTCTAAGGCAGCAATATAACCCGCAACTTGGGTTATTATCAGGACTGACGCGAGGACGCACCGGACACGGGGACGCACCAGAGGTTTTTATGATAAGCAATTAACCGAACCTGGCATTACACTCCGTTCCATCCAACCTACGGGGAATTGCTCACTATAATAGAAATATATTTTTATTACCTCGTTATCGATGAAACAAGGAGTTATGATGAACATTAAGCTAATAGACTCGCTAGCACATATTATCAAATCTCTAACATTAGAGGAACAAATGCTGCTAGAAGAAAAAATCAAGACAGAAATTAATGAAAATGTCAGATTAAAGTCGTCAGAAGTATTAGCTTCATCAGCCAACAATAATGATTTAGAAGAATGGACTAATAAATTGCAAAAGTGGTCAGAGCGTCATCCTCGAAATATTCCAATGTTGTCGGATTATAGTGTAAGCCGTAGCGGGATTTATGAAGAAGATTAAAGCATGGCATTTCTCATTGATACAAATATTATTCTCCGTCTAGCACAGCTAGAACATCCAATGCGTGCTGATTCTTTAAATGCTCTTACTATATTGAAAGCGCAAGGAGAAGATTATTATTTAACACCACAAAACTTAATCGAATATTGGCGCACTTGCACTCGTCCAACTGACAAAAATGGTTTGGGGATGACAGTAGCTGATGCTGATACTGCGTTAACAGATTTGGAAGATGTGTTTACTATTTTACCCGACATACCGGATATTTACCAACAGTGGCGCAGATTAATTGTTAACTACGGAGTTATGGGAGTTAATGTACATGATGCAAGATTAGTAGCGGCAATGTTAGTACATGGACTAACGCATATTGTTACATTTAATATTAGAGATTTTACTCGCTACGCTGAAATAACTGCTGTACACCCTACAGAAATTGCATCTTTTGCTTAAAGCTATTTTAATTATGATTTTAAATCTGTATATAAAACATAAAAAGGTACAGCTTACATAGATTTTTTTCAATTTGATACAAGGACGAATACACGCAAAGGGATTATCGCTATAGATTTAGTGAGGTGGGATGATGATGATTAAAAACGACCAACAGTTACGCCATACAAAGGAATGGTTGCAGCGATTTGAACAATCCGTAGCCGAACTGGATAATAATAAGAGTTTAAAAGCAGAACCTACGCGGTGGAAGTTGCATAGAGATTCATACCAAAGCCAAGTTGATGAGTTAAAGGAACAAATTACCGAATATGAAGCTCTCGTCAACCACGATTGCCATGAGCCAATTGTGCTAAAAATTGATGAGATTAATCATCTACCGCTGCTTCTAATTAAAGCGCGTATGGCAGCTAAACTTAGTCAAAAGGAACTCGCTGATTTGGCTGGATTAACAGAGGAACAAATTAAGCTTTATGAAGATAAAGATTATGAGGGTGCTAGTTTTTTAGATGTGCTGGCGGTGTTTGATGCATTGGATATAAAAATCCAAAATGGTGAGTTTTTAGTTCCTTTAGATACTTTAAGAAGAATACCAATTACCAAAGATGAATTAATATCATCTCGACGGAAGAAGAACGACAAAAATCAACAACCAATTCAGGAACTGCAAGCTTAACCAATTCTAAATTTCAACTAATTCGGAAGCGATCGCCTGTTGCTCCATAGGAGCACCCCACAGGGGGCACGCCACCCGCTATGAATAAAAGAAACACTCTTTCCCCCTACACCCTTACACCCTCACACCCCTACACCCCTGTGTTTCTTGAAAGCGCCCCACGGGCGGCGCACCACCCGTTATGAATGAAAGAAACAGTCCCATTCCCCCTCTTCCCCCACTCCCCACTCCCTACTCCCCACTCAAGAGTGTTTCTTGAAAGTAGCGTCTTCCACCTTAAGGGCATTACGCTACGCCATAATCTGTATACTGACGCTTGTATGGAGCTTGCAAACCCAAGACAATATCCTCTCGTGGTACTCCCATCATCACTAATTCCTCTGCTGGATTGCAATCGGTTAAATTCTGTTGCAGCCAGATTTTGCCATCTTTAATATCAAAATGTATCACGCATCGATAAATACGATTAAATCCTTGCCAACCTACATTCATCCATTGATAATGATTACGTTCTGTGTCTAAAATGAGTTGGACTTCGACATCGTTATCCGAGACATCATCACTGGCATAGTTCGTCAACAGTGTTTTAACATACTCTTGATATTTTGCTAGTTTATCCACTGTACAATCACCTCATCTACTGGATTGTAAACAATTATGCGATCGCCAAGGAATTTGCCTTCATAGGGTGCAAAGTTGGAGGTATTGCTCACAATTCTCTCAGATTTAGGCATTTTTTAGGTCTGATAGCAGTTCTTCTTCTGTGGGGTCAATCATGGGTACCGTAATCTTTTAATTTGAGCATAAATGAAACGCGGTCTACCCCAATTAAGGCTGCCGCCATACCGGAACAAAGGCGTTTGAGTTCAAAGAGTTTGACTGCCATTGCCCATTTAGCTTCTTTGTCAAACTGTTCTTTTTTTTGTTGGAGGGCATCGGGAAAGGTTTCTAGGAAGTCGATTTTGAGTTGATAGGACATAGGGGGATAGTTTAGGGTTGATAGAGATGCTTGCCCAGTCCCCCTTGTCCCCCCACCCCTTTGGGTTCGTCAAAAGTCAAAAGTCAAAAGTCACGCATTGTTTTAAATTTTGAATTTTGAATTTTGAATTTTGAATTTCCGCGCAGCGGCTTGTCCCCCTTGTCCCCTCTATTCAGATCTCAAATAGGATTGCTATAGCCTGGGCGAAAGAAGAAGCCGAAAGAAGTAATGTTGGCGTTTGAGCAAAGATTATGAATTATTGCCAGAAGTTAGTGAAGCAATAATTTATGCCGCAATGGTAAGACTTATGCTAAATCGTCTCGCCTCTTAAGATTTACTTCATAAATCACCTTTGTTTACAATTTAGCACTGATAACTTTGCACTTTCTACATAAAGCGATAGACATCACAGAACATAATATCAGTGGTTTTCCGGTACATGAAGTCCAATAAATTACATTGTTATCTGGGCGGAATAAAATCGAAAAATTAGTAACCCTTCGGATGTTGGAATCTAGAAGCACAGCGCACAATGAGCGTAGAAAGAAAAAAATTTTCACAACGAGAAGGATTGTAAAATGAAAAGTCTTTTAATCAAGTCCGCGATCGCTTCTGGTGTCGTTTTGTCCTTAGCTACTTTTACCCGTCCTGCAATGGCTGATGATACTTTTGGGATATCAATAAGAAGCGCAGGCGAACAAAGTGCAGATACATCAAATCTTGATAATGCTCAGGTAGAAAATTTTGATGGACTAACACAAGGTTACAGTGCAAGTGGCTTTGACTGGAAGGCATCTGATGGTCATACAATTATTGGTACCTATACGAATACTCTGATCGAGAATGCAGACCAATATGGTGGTGCTAATGGAGGAGGCCAATATTTTGATGTAGACACGAAGAGATCGAACGACAATAATCAAACAAATAATCAAACGGTTTCCACCCTAAAGTTAAACAGCCCACAAAAATACTTTGGACTTTGGTGGTCTGCCGGAGACGCTAATAACGTACTTACATTTCTTTCAAACGGTAAGGTTGTAGAAACGATGACTACTGCTCAGGTGGTTGATTATATCGCAACGCTAGCAAATAAGAGCGACTACTACGGTAATCCTAATTCAACAAACCACACTGCGGATAATACTGAACCCTTTGCGTTCATCAACTTCTACGATCTTAGCGGAACTTTTAATGAGGTTCAATTCACAAATGTTGGTAAAACTGGTTTTGAATCAGATAATCACACAGTCGCCACTGGCTTCAAGAGAGTCACCGGTAATGTAGTAGTTCCTGAACCTTCTTCTGTATTAGGAGTTTTTGTGATTGGTTTTGTGGGTGCTACTTCAGTTCTGACTCGTCGAGCCAAGAAAAAGTCAGTTTTGCAATTGTCATCAGTGGATGCCTAGGCCAAGAAGTCGCCTTCCTGACCGAATATTTTTGGCAACACCATTTTACTGCCGGGTAAAAGGTTCAGTTAAGTACGACTCTCACCAAGCGGGTTTCTTCAAGAAACCCGCTTTGTTTGCCCCCACCTACCCTGCCGACTAAGCTTTGCATATTATATATGTAGCCACTAGCTAATTTCTCGCATTAGCTGTTGATGTCTGGGCTTATGAGGAATGATAATTGTATGAACAATCAACAAACAAGCGTCAATCAACCTGGTTTGATACTCACACCAGGTCAAGAGGGTTGGTGGGATTCCGAACGTGTTTCCTCACCTCATGTTCTGTGCTGTCCCGATGGAAGCTGGAAAATGTGGTACTACGGTCGGGATGCTAGCTTTGACCGACAAATTAATTTACCAACTGGTCGCTGTGGTCTGGCAATTTCTCCTGACGGCGTTCACTGGGAAAGGGTAAGGGGTCCTTTGACTATGGGTGCTGTTTTTGAGCCTAGCCCAGATCCAAGTCGATTTGACTCAGCCCATGTTGGGGTCAGTCAGGTGAAATATTTTGATGGTCTTTATTGGATGTGGTATCTCGGTGGAGACCACACAGTCTTAGATGTAGGAAAATTCAAAGCTAAAGGCATCCAAATGCGCCCCGGTTGTGCTATTTCTCGGGATGGTATTCATTGGGTGCGTCTGGAAGGTCCTTACCGAGGAGCATTCCTAGATATCGGCAAGGCGGGGGAGTTTGACGCACTGTTTTGTGCGTGGCCACAGGTACTGCGCGATGACGATGGTACCTGGAAAATGTATTACCACACCTTCAACCCGGAAGTAGGGTTTCTCGTGGGATTGGCGGTATCCACCGATGGTTTGCGTTGGCAGAAAGTCGGCCAGATCCTAGAACCTGGTGGGCCTGGTAGCTTTGACGAGAGGGGCATTGGTACTCGCCATGTGTTGAAGATAAATGGTGAGTACGTGATGTTTTACGAAGGTGTCAACGGCGGTGGATACCACTCTATTGGTGTTGCCATATCTGATGATGGCATTCATTGGAAAAAAGATGAAGGTGAGCAGCCCGGTGGTCCGGTCTTTCGTCACGCCCAAAAGGGTTCTGGGTGCTGGGATGCACGGGCACTTGGCACGCCTTGTGTGGTGCCGATGGATGATGGAAGTTTCCGTATGTACTATATTGGTGCTAACGAAGGCGGTCATGATGAGCTATCGTCACAGCACCAGATCGGGTTAGCGGTGAGTGACGGCTCTAACTTTCGCAAATGGTATCGCTGGGGAGAGCCTTAAGAGGATGTTTGAAAAGTCCTTAATGATGTATCAAATACTTTTAGATCCCCCTAAATCCCCCTTAAAAAGGGGGACTTTGATTCCAGTTCCCCCCTTTTTAAGGGGGGCTAGTTCTGATCAATAAGTGCTTCGATATCGCCAACAACTTTTCAAACAACCTCTAAGGAGTTAAACAAAATTATTTTAAAATGGAGGTTAGCGGACTCGAACCGCTGACATCCTGCTTGCAAAGCAGGCGCTCTACCAACTGAGCTAAACCCCCTCGATTTGATGCTGACTTAGTCATTATAGCTTATAATTTTCCCTTGTAAAGGGGGTTCAAGAAAAAAAAATGACCCAAGTTGTTGCAGCATTTTATAAATTTGTCAGGTTGCCAGACTTTGTCGAGAAACAAAGCCCCTTGCTGTCGTACTGTGAAGCGCAAGGCGTTAAGGGGACGATTCTGCTGGCACATGAAGGCATTAACGGGACAATTGCGGGTTTACGTGACAGCATTGACTCAGTTTTGTGTTTTCTGCGCTCCGACTCCCGCCTAGTAGACCTAGAGTATAAAGAGTCTTATGCTGACTCCCAGCCCTTTGACCGCATGAAGGTGCGCTTGAAAAACGAAATTGTCACGATTGGATTACCTGAAATTGACCCCAATGAGGAGGTCGGTACTTATGTAAGTCCCAAAGACTGGAACGCCCTGATTTGCGATCCAGAAGTAACCGTCATTGACACCCGCAACGATTATGAGGTGAATATCGGCACTTTCAAAGGAGCACAAAATCCTCAAACTCATTCCTTCCGCCAATTTCCGGAATATGTTCTCAAGCACCTCGACCCTACTCAACACAAAAAGGTTGCACTGTTTTGTACTGGCGGTATTCGCTGTGAAAAAGCCTCATCCTTCATGCTCTCTCAAGGGTTTCAAGAGGTTTATCACCTCAAAGGCGGGATTCTCAAATATTTGGAGGAAATCCCAGATTCTGAGAGTTTGTGGCAGGGAGAATGTTTTGTTTTTGATCAACGCATCGCCGTTAGTCATGGTTTGGAACTAGGCACTCATGATCTGTGCCCTAGTTGTGGTCGTCCCATCTCTGAAGCTGATAAGACTTCCCCTAAGTACCAGGAAGGTATTTCCTGCCCCTACTGTTTTGACAACCTCACTGAAGAAAAAAAACTACGTCAGGTCGAGAAGCAACGGCAGTACAAATTAAAAATTAAAAATTGAGGTAGTCTGAGATTTTTAATTTTTCATTGCTAGCGTCAACCCATCCGCTATCGGTATCAAGCTGAGGGTGACGCGCATATCTCGATGCAGCTTTTGATTAAAGGCTCGCATTGTTTTCGTTCTGTTATCCTGTACGAGGGAATCGGCGACTCGCCCACCCCAAAGTACATTATCGATCGCAATCAGCCCACCCGGACGTACAAGTTGTAGCGATCGCTCGTAGTATCCGCTGTAGTTCCTTTTGTCTGCATCGATGAAGGCAAAATCAAAAGTGTTAGCATCTCCGGCTGCTAGCAACCGATCTAGAGTTTCCAGTGCCGGGGCAATGTGCAGGTCAATTTTATCTGCCACGCCTGCTTGTTGCCACCAGCGTCGGGCTTGATTTGTATACTCTTCACTTACATCACAGGCAACAACTTTACCATCTGGGGGTAACGCTAATGCAATTACAAGAGAACTGTAACCTGTAAAGACTCCCACATCAAGAGTTTTAGAAGCTCCCATCAACTGCACCAGCAATGCCATAAACTGTCCCTGTTCTGGCGAAATCTGCATCCTCCCCATTTGATGCTGGGCTGTTTCGTGCCTGAGTTGGGTTAAAATTTCCGGCTCTCGCAGAGAAACTGAGAGCAAATAGTCATAAAGGTGTTTTTCCAGTCCCTGGGTTTGAGTTGTCATCAGCTGCGATCGCTCCTTTCGTTGATGCTTTTACCTTTCATAGTAATATCACTTAAATCACAGTAATTTCACTGAAAAAGTCAATAATTACCAGTGTTTTTGCTTTTTTTTAAATCCAAAAATTCAATGTTTCTTCATTGAATACAACGTTTTTTTTAACCATTTCAAAAAGTCAAAAGTTATCACTAAAGGTGACACATTAACAAGCAAAAAAATGATTGTGAAATTTTTCCTTGCATCTGTTTTAACTACAGCAACCGTACTGACTGCATCAACTGCTGCAATGGCTGATTCCTTAGTATGTAACGGTTCAGGTGGCGGTGGCAGGGGTGATTACAGCTATGAACTTTGGCAATCCACAAATAATAATGGATACTATCTGAAAATATGGAAGCGTGAATCCTACAAAAAAGGAACCCCGTTATGGGTTGATAATGGCTTCAAATCAAGTGGGGAGGCACGTGACTACTTCGATTGCAATTACACTAGAAACTCTGTGCATAACTGCTCTATTTCACGACGATAATTGGCGATATTATTAATTTGTTGATTTTGAATTTAACAGATATTTTTGTGGCGTATATGCAATACCAAAATATCCCTTCAAAGTTTTCTAGGGAAGTACTAATGCTTGCTGAATTTATATAGCAATCTTATGTGATACCAATCTGCGCATCTTAACTTAACTGTCAAAATCGGGAGTAGGGAGTGGGGAGTAGGGAATGAAAATTTCGCTTATTACGGTTGTGAATGCAAATTGGTATGAGTTGTGAGAATTCAAAGTGCAAGAAACCCCAATCGCTTCGGTGTCGGGTTTTTGGTGAGAATTGAGAGACGTGGGGCGTTTTACAGAGGTTATGGGTTGGTAAATTATCTGAGCCGAACCCTATTGCAAGAAACCGGGTTTCTCCACGCTCACGAATTATTGAGGACTAATATCACAGTATTGATCCATCGCTCAAAATGGATACAAATTGTTGTAAAAAGCAAAAAATCTTAGTTTTGGATGATTGAGACAAAAGTTAGTTACTAATATTTTAGATTGGCAGCAGACATTCTTTTTCTTGAGTTGTATTTCATTCCTTTGTACAAATTACTAAACTAACATACAATCCAAGATTACACTCTACTGTATTTTTCGAGGGGAGAATGAGTCGTCCAATAATTCTTGGCATTGTCGGTGACAGCGCCGCTGGGAAAACAACCCTAACTAAGGGTATCGCTCAGGTACTCGGACCTGAGAACGTTACGGTAATATGTACAGATGATTACCACCGCTACGATCGCAAACAACGTGCTGAAATTGGCATCACTGCCATCCACCCTGACTGCAACTATTTAGATATCATGCAGCAGCACCTGTCGCTGCTACGGCGGGGAGAGCCAATTCTCAAGCCAGTTTACAGCCACAAAACAGGCACATTTGAGCCGCCAGTATACGTCAAGCCAAGTAAATTTGTGATTGCTGAGGGATTGCTTGGTTATTCAACCCTCGCAGCCCGCGATTCCTACGACGTGAAAGTTTACCTTGCACCTCCCGAATCACTACGCGCAAAATGGAAAGTCAATCGAGATACACAAAAGCGGGGGTATACAGAAGAACAGGTACTTGAGGAACTCAAAAAGCGTGAACCAGACTCGGAACAGTTTATCCGTCCACAACGGCAATGGTCTGATATTGTGGTGACTTTTTACCCTCCCAGTGACGATAAGGATCAAGCCAATGGACACTTGAATGTCCGGTTGGTACTCCGTCCCACAATTCCCCACCCAGATTTGATCGAGATTATTAACTTCGGCAATGGCAATTCCACCTCAGCAATCCGCTTGGGATTAGACCGAGATATGAATAAACCAGTCGATGTGCTAGAAGTGGATGGTCATGCCACCTTAGAACAGGTTAATAAGCTAGAACAGATTATTTGTTCCGACATGCCCTATTTACGAAGTGTATGCGATCGCGAAAGCAATCCAGAGTTAGGCAAAGTTACAGGCACTACTGGGGAAATACTCCAGAGTTACCCCCTCGCCCTTACCCAGCTCCTAATTACTTACCATATGCTCAAAGCTACGCAAATCCATCAAGTAGGTGAACCTGGGAAAGTAGAAAAATTGCAAATAGTTTCATAAAACTTAATTACCTACTCATATAAACAGAGATTTTTGGCGGCTACAGGGGATAACTAGAAATAGGTTCACCTATTTTCCATATTCCCTGAACTTGCCTATGACTTACTCACTCAACCCCAGCCTACGCCGCATTTCCGTGCTGGAGATTCCACCAACAGAACATCGCCTCCCTCTCTCCAGTCGTTGCATGTTACCTTTTCGCGTCTTCTAGGCTTTCCGCAAAAAAAACCTCATCAGCATTGGTACGATATATGTAAAACCCATCTCTGCCACCATTTATCTTGAGGAAGCGTTTTTTAATTTCTCTCCAGTCAATGCCTACATCAACAAGGATATTCTTCGCCAAAGTGACAGCATCAAATTGTCGAAACCTTCCGCGATCGCGCACATAAACTAGATTGTGCTCAACCTCAGAAAACAGGTCAATTAGCTCTTCTTGCCAAGGTTTAGCTTCAACATTTCTCTGGGAATTATATATACGTTGGCACAAACCCTTGAGGTTTTCCAACTGAATCCTCACGTCCTCAAGTTGAATACCGCAGTAGTAGTATTTTTTTTGTTTCAGGTTGACTAGATAATAACCAGAAGCCCCATCGGCAACCCGAAAGCAATCAGTACAGATTTTTTTAGGCGTCAGACCAAACCTCCATGCCCAATTGTCTGGTTCTTCTGGGAGCAAAATATGAAACCACTGCCCCTTTTCGTTGCAGCGGTATATCTGGTAGTAAGTCAGAGGTAAAAAAGTCACTCTTGTTTCCCTTCGTCTTCTTCGTCTTCTTCGTCTTTTTTGCTTTCATGTTCGTGTCCATTATCGGATTGAGAAACGTAAATCTCGTCGGACACGTTCTCTGTCTCCAAATCTTCTTTTTTGATATCCTCGTGTCCGTTGGGTGTCTGGTCCTTATCGTAAATCATTGCTTGAAATCCTTTCGGCAAATACAACGGCGGGGTGAATTAGTTACCATATGCTCAAGGCTACGCAAATCCACCAAGTAGGTGAACCTGGGAAACTAGAAAAATTGCAAATAAGTTTAATAAAACTTAATCACCTACTCATATAAGCAGAGATTTTTAGCGGCTACAGGGGATAACTAGATATAGGTTCACCTATTTTCTATATTACCTGAACTTGCCTATGACTTACAGCCTGAGAATTGCTGATATTCCCACAAATGAGCGACCGCGTGAACGGTTATTGACTTATGGTCCTAAAATTTTAGCTACTGCTGAGTTAATTGCCATTTTACTAGCGACTGGTCAAGGACCAGGAAAACTGTCTGCTGTGGGTTTGGGACAACATCTGTTACAGGAATTGGGTAAACACCAGCGCGAACCCTTGACAGTTCTGCGAGACGTCAAAGCTGCTGAGTTAATGCAAATTCCTGGTATTGGTCCAGCAAAGGCGACGACAATTTTAGCGGCGATTGAATTGGGTAAACGCGCATTTCAAACACGTCCAGGAGACCGTACAGTGATTGATAGTCCAGCTGCTGCGGCTGCTGCCCTCAGTCAAGATTTAATGTGGCAAAATCAAGAACGTTTTGCTGTGGTGTTGTTGGATGTGAAAAATCGCCTGCTAGGGACACAAGTGATTACCATTGGTACAGCCACCGAAACCCTAGCACCTCCCCGCGAGATTTTCCGAGAAGTGATTCGTCAAGGCGCAACGCGGTTAATAGTTGCCCATAACCATCCTTCTGGAAACGTTGAACCCAGCAATGAAGATATCGAGTTAACTCGCCAGTTGTTAGGAGGATCACAGTTGCTGGGTATTCCTCTACTAGACCATTTGATTTTGGGCGAAGGAAATCATCAGAGTCTGCGAGAGATAACAACTTTGTGGGAGGAGTATCCACAGGGGGATTGATCGAGAGTAACGATAATCGGCATCTACCATTATTTTATTTTTTTATTGTTTATTGCTATTTGAGACCATCTATGTTATATTGATAAGTCTTGGGCGATTAGCACAGTGGTAGCGCGTCTCCTTCACACGGAAAAGGTCACTGGTTCAAATCCAGTATCGCCCATATATTAAAAACCTATATATAGATACCTTTTCAGCAGTCTCATCTAGTCATCTAAAGTTGTCTCTCTCAAAGCAGTATGGGAGAATATGTCAGAACTAGTCAAGACAACTATTAAGATATGTTAAGTAGTTATATACTTAGTATTGACGCACTCCCAAAGACGCACGCGCAGGGTAAGCCAGTTTACTAGTATCAGAGTTGACCTGATAAATCCATTTTGCGGGCTACATGAACAGCGGAAAGAAACGACAGTTTTACGCTATCTCCAAATTGTTCTAGCTTCTGTTGTAATCCTGCAAATAGTAGCTCTTGTGCTTGTGGTTCTAGTCCCCGATGGGTACTTAAAAGCTTGAGGTAGTCATCAATGCTATAGGTGAGTTCACACGCGATTTGCTCGACAACCAAGTCCTTAAAATAACCGGAATCTAACACTTCTTGTGCAAATCCCCTCAAAATCTCCCCTTGAACTTCCTTACCTTCATATCGGACACGAGAAGGAGCATAAGCTTGATACACTGGCTCGACCGCTTGGTAAACTTCGTATTTCAGTTCCGGGGGAAGTAGCTGTATAGATATATCTATGCATGTCTATGCAATTCGAGCGAAAATACCCAGATAAATGTAGCTTGACATGGAAGAAAAAACGAGGTATGATATAGATGTTTGCCTCCTTCCGAGTCTCCTCGCGCCGATTGGAAAGCACGTTCGGTTGCATGTAGGTAAATTGTGTTTTCGGACACTAATAACATTTGCCCGTCTTAACAGGACACGAATGGTTACGTCTTTTGGTCGGCTTGACTGCATAGCGGACAAGCAAAGACTTCTAGACAACTCAATTAATTGAGGTTATTCGAGGTTGGTGGGAATCCAACGGGAAATGATACGGTATCCGT
>JADQBA010000152.1 GCA_016903675.1 Stigonema ocellatum SAG 48.90 = DSM 106950
AACTGTTCAAACCCATGAAGGCAATTCAATGGAAAGCGATTACAGGCTTCCCCCATTAAATCCTTGAAATTAGTCCAAATTTGTAGCATCGCCCCTCTCAAAACGTTAACTGATTTTTCATTTCTCCTAGCTGTGAAGACCCACTACGTTTCTTTTCAAAGCGTTGGAGTAGAAACTATCAGCCAAGGGGCGGTTCTCTGGAAATCCCAGAAGGCGAGTCTCATCACCTAAGTTACATTATACTGAATTCAACTCAAGAAAGCAAGGAATTTGCCCTAGACATCTCCAAAATTGATTAGACATAGTCGTGAAAAAGAATCAAGAGTACCGTAAATTTACGGTCTCTACAAGGGTTTCTAGTAATGCATAGTTAATTTTCACGACTATGTCTATTTGCGATAGGGATGCATCCGTTACTCCATCCGAGGGATTGGTCATGGTGGTTCTGGCCTGCTTTACTGTTCCGTTGAGAGTAGAGACAAGAGGAGTTGGCTTATTGAGAAACTTTGTTCTGAGCCTGTGTATCATTTTGAGTGGTGAAGGATGGAAACAATTTTGAAAGTTTTGTATCCAAAATTGTTTCCTAGTATTTAACCTTGCTTCCTATCCCAGGAATTGCTATTTATTGCCGGAAAAAATCGTATTTTAGACCTGATTAGGGAATGACAGATGTACATACTGGTTGTTGTTTACCAGGAATGGCAGCACAAGCCTGGAAAGGCAAACTCCAGTCCCACATATCCGTGTAGTTCTCTCCGTTGACTTGAGCCGTATACTCGACGTACTTTTTGTCAGGATTCACGGTATGAAGGTATAGGTGTGAATCTTTCGGAACATCAGCTTTAACCCAATTAGTTTTGCACCGATCAGACTTGATCAGATAAACCTTTATCTCACGCTGCCCGAAGGGTCCAATACCGCCGTACTTTCCACCTGATGTGGATGTTAATACTACTCCATCCTTATCACATCCCGCATTAACTGGATCATTTTGTGCGTGAACGCTTGGCGCAAAAGCAACAGAAGTAGCTAAGGTAGCTAAAAATCCCAGTGAGATAAATGCTTTGTTACGACGAAAGTTAGTTAAACTCATGGTCAGTTCTCCTAAATAAAGTAATTGGATGAAACTTGAATAGACTTCTTGCAAAAATCGGGTTCAATATCGGAAAGGTACTAGGTGAAGACACAACTGGTGGTAGGCAAAATATTATTAGATGTGCCTCCACCTTCAGCCTCAATGGAATTATTGGGGGGTACTGCCAAGGTTAGTCGTTTCAGTATTAGGTGATTGTTGACCAACGCCTTCAGATCCAAGGTCGTTATTGGGGGTATTGCCAAGGTCAGTCACTTCAGTATTAGGTGATTGTTGGCTATTATCAAGCAAGACAACGCCTTCAGGCGTACTAGGGTTGTCAGGGAAACTGGCTGATGGGTCAAGTCCTCCAGAGGCTAGTGCAGGAACAGCGCCCGTACTTGCTAGTATTGCCAGTCCAATAATCGCAGCAGCAGTGCGAAAGTTACTGAAACGCATAATTAGTTATCCTTGTTAATTCAATGGTTTGGTTTTGAAAGCCATTACAAGCGCAAAAGTTACACACCAAAGAGCAATTACTTTTTCTTAATTGATGTAAGCTTTATCGCTATACACCTTAATCCTTCCCTGGCAGATTTAACTTTGTCTCTACAATAAAAGAATAAAATTAGGAATACATCGTTATACCAGGAAATTGGTTTTCCAATATTGGAAATTCAATTGCATTTGGAATGCACTTGGCTGTTGCTATATTTTTATGGCAATCCAATTTGATCTGTGAAATATTGTCCGAATGCGTACTGTGGGGAGAATTGTCCGGCACTGACCTGAAAGCCTATACTAAGAACTAATTTGATGAATCATGCGCGGATTGCTATAGCTTAGTATTAGTGACAGAAAAGGGTGATTCTCCACGTGCCAAGCCAACGTCGCCAATCTCATATCTATCGTTTTTGGGGAGTTCTATTCCTTAGCAGCCTTGTCCTTTCCTTGTGGTTGGGGTATCCTCCCCTCATGGGTTGGCAAATAAGACTGCTTGATATAGCAACTGCCCAATCTCCCACTCCAAGTGAGTTAGTGCAGCAAGGAATTAGTCGCTATCAAGCAGGAGACTTTCAAAGTGCAATTTTGTCATGGCAAACAGCTTTGAAAGCTTATCAAGACCGTCATCATACCACTTCTGATCAAGTGACCGTCCTGAAATATCTGGTAAGAGCATACCAACAAGTTGGTCGCATTGACCAAGCGATTACTGATTTGGAGCGAGTCATCACTTACTATCGCCAGGTTAGGGATCACAAGCAGCTCTTAATGATGCTCACTGAACAGGCGCAGTCCTACAGTAGCTTGGGACAACACAGACGAGCGATCGCTATCTTGTGTGGCGATAAATATCCAACCTGTAGTAAAGATAGTGTCTTAGAGATTGCCCGTAGTCAGTCAGATTACTTAGGGGAAGTAGCAGCTTTGGGTAGTTTGGGCAATGCTTATCGTCTCCAAGGCGAGTACGAATATGCCATTGACTGTCTTAGTAAAAGCTTAGAAATAGCCCAAAAAATTGATAATATAATTTACATTTCTGCTGCTCTTAATGGTTTAGCTAATACCTATGCCAGTCGCGCCACTCGCAATTATTATCGGGCTAAATTTACTAGCCTTGAAGTCGATCAAACATCTGCTCAAAAATTCAAACAAGAAGCTGTCGGTGATGATAACAAAGCGTTGCAATATTTTGAGAAAAACCTGAGTATAGCCCGTGGACAAAGTGACCAACAAAGTGAAATGCGATCGCTACTCGGTTTGATTTCGCTTTATCATCACAATCTGACCGACAATTCATCAGGGTTAGTCAACAATACATTACAGCAAGCTCTAGTCATATTAAAAAAACTACCAGATTCTCGCTCAAAAGCTTATGCTACAATTAAACTAGCTGACCTTCTACAAATAGTTAAGCTAGATATAGCTAATTCTGTCCTCGAACCTGCTACTCAATGCCCAGATTCAGAATCATCACCAAAGTCTATAGAACTACTCAATAAAGCAGTCTTAATTGCTCAAAACATTAAAGATCAAGAGACAGAATCCTTTGCTCAGGGAAGGTTAGGTCACATCTATGAATGTCGCCACGACTATCAACAGGCTTTAACTTTTACCCAAAAAGCTCGACTTGCCACAGTGGCAAAAGAAAATCTTTACTTGTGGGAGTGGCAAGCAGGACGTATATTCAAAGCGCAAGGTCGTGTTGATGATGCTATCAATGTATATGAAAAATCTGTGAATACACTTAGAAGCGTCCGCAGTGATATTGCCATCACTGGTCGAGATTTGCAGTTTGACTTTCGGGACACAGTTGAACCTGTCTACCGTGAGTTGCTAGAGGTACGCCTAGAGAGTGCCTCAAATTCAACTAGGGAATCAGATATTCAAGAAAATTTAACGTTAGCACTAAAAAATATTGATGAGCTGAGGATAACAGAACTTCAAAATTATTTAGGTAATTACTGTAACTTGCAACCCCTGGAAAGACCAGTTGCTAAAGTCCGTAAAAATAATGCTGTTTTTACATCTGTAATCCTCAAAGATCGCATTGCCGTCATTCTAAATATACCTGATAGCAAAAGGACATTAAATACAAAAATTCATTTTGTTCCTGTTAAGACTCAGGAAGCCATAAAAATCATCAATGAACTCCGTTTTCAACTAGAAAAACGTACTGATCGGGAAAACACCTTTAAAACTAGATCGCAACAGGTATATGATTGGTTCATTCGACCTTTTATGTCTGATTTAGATAGAGAACAAATCGAGACTTTAGTGTTTATACAAGACGGTATATTACGGAGTATACCAATGGCAGTGCTCTATGACGGCAATCAATTTTTAGCAGAGAAATATGCAATAGCCAACACCCCTAGCCTGACTCTAACCCAGCCAACAACGTTGAGTAACAAAAAGCTGCGGGTGTTGGCGTTCGGGTTGACAAAGCCAGCAGCAGTTGATGCTCAAACATCTTTTGAGGCTCTAAAGGAAGTTAAGTCAGAAATCAATAGCATCGAAAGAGTAATACCTGGTAGTAAGGGTTTATTAGATCAAGATTTTACTCGAAAGAGCGTGAAACAAGAGTTAGAAAAAAACGCTTACCCTATTATCCACTTTGCTACTCACGGTAAGTTTGGTGCTGATTCGAGTGAAACATTCTTAGTGACAGGAAATAACGAAAAGCTAACCATGAATGAGCTTTATCAGATAATTAAGAACACTTATCACCGCGAGCTGCCGATACAGTTGTTGACCTTAAGTGCTTGTGAGACGGGAATCGGTAGTGAACGCGATGCTCTAGGAATCGCTGGTATCTCCTTAGAAGCTGGCTCCCAAAGTGCTGTAGCTTCCCTTTGGCAAGTGGATGATAAAGCAACTGCACAAATCATCACTAAGTTTTATCAAGGCTTGCGTGAAGGACTGAGTAAAGCTCAAGCTTTACAAGCTGCTCAAAAAGCATGGCTGCAAGAACACCCTAATGGACTCTACAGGCATCCCGGATATTGGGCAGCATTTATCCTAGTTGGTAACTGGCTGTAGCCAAATTTAGCGTTGCATTTGATGGATCTTACTTTCCCTCAGTTTTGCACTTTCAACTTCTCTAAGTGCTGTTTCTTCTGTTGCTACTACCTTGTCTAGTACAGAAAACTTAAGTTCTCTCATCCTGGGATATTCTTCATCTGTCAAAACTAGACCTAAGGTATCATACCACAAATCTGCTTGAGCATAAAGGTTTGCCTTGTTAAATTTGTCTTGCGTCTTAGACAGTTCTGTTGCCAATTTCGTCGGCATCTGGACTACCTTAATCGCCGCTTCTGCAAATGGATTTCCAGCCGGGTGATTTGGGTCGCAAATTAGTTCTATTTGCCAAATATATCTTTGATTAATGGATAACACTGGTTTGGAAAAAGATAGTACCATAATCCCCGGTGAACTTTTAAACTTTTCATCTTTAATCTCTTTGAGTAACTTGGATTTTTTGCTAACTGGATCGTACTCATATAGCCTAAACTCCATTTGCCATGAGCCAGAATCGCGTATGAACCAAGCAAAGGTTGGACTAGTAGCAACTGTCCGCCCAAAACGCTGGTTTGGCACCAGTAATATTAGTGCTGGTATGTTATTTGAAGAAGTTGTCTTCTTAATATCACACCCTCTAGAGCCGCCTGACCTTCCATAAGTATCGGGTGGGACATCATCATTATTTGTATCGCCCGCCTGGGCTATTGTAGGCATCAACAGCAACAAGCTCAAGGTAACGCTTGCTGCTAGCTTAATACCTAACCATTTATTTAACATTCGCAATATTTGAGTCATAAAAGTTTACTAAAATCGCCAAAACCATAACTTTGTCATTGGCCAAGTCAACTCGCACATAGTTCCTTGAGGGGTGCGAGGTAGCCTGTGAAACTTTCCCCTTAGTTGTCGCGCTAGCTCTTGAGCTTGTTCTGTTCCTCTACCTCCAGCTTTATGGTTAGATGAAGAGGTCATTCCAGCACCATTATCAATAATCCGAAGCCAATACCAGGATTTGTCTCGCGTACAGCTGACATCAAGAGAGGTTGCGCCTCGCGCATGTTTACCAACATTACACAATGCTTCTTGGAGAAATATGCATAAACCCCGCTTTTGCTTTGTGCTTAAGTAGCAGTCTTCTAAAGGCTTAAAATTAGGAGGAATATAAGTCTTGATTGTCGTAAAGCCTTGAAAGTTTCTTCTTAAAGTAATGTCGTAAACCTGATAGAGAAGCTCAGAAACTGGAGTTTGTAAATCTAAAACTACATTACCCTCTAGATACAGACTGTCGCTTTGAGTTAATATTTCTTGTTTTAGAGCATCATAAACACTTCGCAAATCTTGATTAAGCTCTTGAAGTTGCGATCGCAATTGCTCGGGTGATAAATCTTCTTCCCCAATACTCCTTAATATCACAGCTAAATGTTGCAAAGGTCCGTTGTGGATAGCCTCAAATGAGCGTTGGAGAGTTAAACTACGCGTATCTAGGACAGACCGCAAATCCCAATCAATAAACGATGTAGTAAGTCCTGCACCACATAGAGCTAATAATGTGGGCACTACTGGAATCCACCATCCTGTAACTAGGAAAGTATAACAAATACCGACTAAGCCAACACTAGAAATACCAATACTCAAAAGAGTTTTCCAGGGTGATTGGAGAATTAAACCTAGATAAAATCCTAACAAACCCCAAAATAAAATCCATAGATACTCCCAACTTTTTGACCAAACTTTTAACATAGGTCGTCTATCTAAAACCATGTTGATGATTTGGCTAGTAACATGAGCATGAATTTCTACTCCATAAATCAATTGATTAGAAGACTTTTTATTCCCTACAGCAGTGGTGAATAATGTACTTTTGACAGCAGAGGTGATAAAGGTATCTTTAACACTGGGCGCAGTTATTCCAATAATGACGATGCGATCGCGAATTAAACTGGGATCAACTTTCTTTGTAATGATATCTTTTAGAGATATGGTAATAAACGGTTTGCGATTACTACGAAAGTTCACTAACACCTGATTTCCGTGTGTATCTGCCTGCACGTATCCTCCAGAATTTGGCAGCAAGTGAGGTAGCGTTGTTGAGCCAAACACTATCGGCTCGTCAGAACGAGTACCATGTTTAAAAACGATTCCTTCGTCACGTAAATAAGCTTCTGCAAGCCGCAAAGATAGAGAATACTTCATCTCTTTTTTCCAAGTTTTACTAGCTAGAATGCTGCGGCGTAGCTTACCGTCAGAGTCAACTATAAAATCAGCAAAACCTATTCGCTCAGGTGGCAATTCTGGCGGGGGTTTAACGTTAAAAGCTTCTAGCCGATTTAAGACTACTTCGACCCCGATAATATTTGGGATTTCTCTAAAGACTTTAGCTAGTTCAGCACGACCAGGGTTAGTGGTTGGATCTCTATAAATATCAAAACCGATGACTCTGGGTTTATACGTTTGCAGGATCATTAGCAT
This sequence comes from Stigonema ocellatum SAG 48.90 = DSM 106950, assembly GCA_016903675.1. Taxonomy (GTDB): domain Bacteria; phylum Cyanobacteriota; class Cyanobacteriia; order Cyanobacteriales; family Nostocaceae; genus Stigonema; species Stigonema ocellatum. Next base: position 7,064 of record JADQBA010000152.1, read on the forward strand.
TTTTGCGAGAACGTTATCTGGTACTGGATAACCTTCCACATACTTGATATCATCTTCATCAATTCCAACAATCACAACCCGTGGATCGACTGCTTCAGTTGGTCGTAGACGTAGAAAATGGTCAAAAGACATCCATTCTTGTGGTTGAAGTAACCCAGTTAGGTGAGCTATCATCATGAGTCCAACAATTGAGAATCCTGGCAGAGCTAAGTCACGCCAGACTTTGGTGAGTCGCTTGAGTTTTTTCCAAATATTAACCTTCACAGTGTTCAAGAGCGTAATTAGCTAATTAATCCTATTTTTCTTGCTTCGATCTCAATTTGAATTCGTAGGTCTTTACCTGGTTCTTCATAAACGCCTAAAGCATCTTGAAGTCTAATCCAGTAGTTACGAACTGTGCGATCGCTCACCTTCATCCGTTTAGCAATCGCTTTATCAGTCAATCCTTCTTGAAATTTCAGAGTTAAAACCTCAATCCATTTTCGTTCAAATTCTGGGCGCGATCGCACTTCTGGAGGCAAATAAATTGATCCTCTCATTGCCAAGTCAATAAGTCTTAACATTTCCCGAATTGCTAGGGATTTATCCATTGCGGCAAAGCCACCTTCATAAGCGTTGATTATAGGTTTAAGCCGCACCAGTGGTTTAACATTAGTGCTTAACACCATAATGTTGGGGGCAGGATTGAGCTGCATTAAAGTTTTAAGCAATTGAATTCCTACTTCAGGATTGGCAATGGAGTGAGGCTTTTCTGGTATGCTGAGATCGAGTATTACCAAGTCGGGATGATATTGTTTTACTTGGACTTGAGCGCTCTGTGCATCCTGGGCTGTCAGTATTTTAGCTGATGGGTATGTTTCTTTTAGTGCAGGTATAGTTCCTGCCAAGATTGCCTCATGGTCATCAACCACAAAAAAATTTTGCTGAACTTGCTCTGATGGATGTAAGCTCATAACTAACACTGATTTAAGCAGATTTATCACCGATGAGAGAGCCATGCTAGGTCTATTTTGATTGTGACTTAAAAGGGAGGAAATCGTGAGGGTAGAAGTTAATGGTAAAGTTTAGAATATAAGCAAGAAGTAGAGAGTGCAGCGTCAAAATTGTCAGACCGCTTTCCAAATTCGGAAAATTAAATTTCAATTTCTGGAATGCCTTATAGTGTAGGGTTTTGGTGAAATAGTGTAACTACTCGTTTAATCAGGAGAGAATTCCTGTGTGCATTAAATCGTGGCTGAGTCGGTGTTGGTGGTTGGGGATGTCTTGCTCTTTGGCAATTGGTGGGGCGATCGCCAATTGGGATAATGCCAAAGCCCAGCCTATCCTTGATGCCACATTAGGAGGTGAAAGATCTGTTGTTACCCCTAATGTGGTTATCAACGGTCTGACAAGCGATCGGATTGATGGCGGTGCCATTCGAGGCAGTAACCTATTTCACAGTTTCAGTGAATTTAATGTCGGTGAAGGGCGAGGTGTCTATTTCACCAATCCTGTTGGGATTCAAAACATTTTGAGTCGGGTGACGGGAAAAAACCCCTCTAACATTCTGGGAACCCTAGGTGTTACGGGGGGCAATGCCAACCTGTTCCTCATCAATCCCAATGGGATCATTTTTGGGCAGAATGCCAGTCTGGATGTTGGAGGTTCTTTTGTGGCGACGACAGCTAATGCTATCGGGTTTGGTAAGAGCGGCTTTTTCAGTGCTTCTGCGCCTAATGTTCCCCTAATTCTGACAGTAAATCCTTCTGCTTTTCTGTTCAATCAAGTGGCGAATCAGCCCATCACCAATCAATCGGTAGCAGGTCTATCAGTTCCTGCGGGAGCAAGTTTGTTGTTACTAGGAGGCAATGTGAGCTTGGATGGCGGCACGTTGCAGGCGCAGGGGGGTCAAGTTGAGTTGGGAGGATTAGCGAGTTCTGGAACAGTAGGGCTGAATATTGATGGCAACAATCTGAGCTTGAGTTTTCCCGATGGGGTAGAGAGAGCAGATGTATCGCTGACCAAAGACGCTGATGTGTTTGTACGCGCAGGAGGTGGCGGGAGTATTGCAATCAATGCTCAGAACGTGAATCTGGCGGGAGGAAGTAAACTACGGGCGGGGATAGAGCCAAATCAGGGTTCGGTTGACAGCATTGCGGGGAATATTGAGATTAATGCAACAGGGGCAATCAAGTTTACTGAGGGGAGCTATATTCAAAATTTTGTAAGATCTAATGCTGTGGGCAAGAGTGGGGACATCAATATCCAAGCAGAGTCGGTTTCCTTCACTGATGGCTCTAACCTGATTGCAGGTACCTTTGGAAAGGGAGATGCAGGCAATGTAAATATTAATGCCCGCGATCAGGTCTCCTTTAATGGGGAGGATCAGGGTTCCAACCGCGATTTCGGATCCAGTGGTGTATACAACCGGGTGCAACCCGGAGCCGTGGGCAATGGGGGAAATATTAATGTCACCACGGGATCGCTCCATCTCACTAATGGCGCTATCCTAACAACTAGCATCTACGGACAGGGGAATGGGGGCAATGTTACCATTAACGCTCGTGATCGGGTTTCCTTTGATGGGGAGGGTAGTATCGATACACAATCCAGTGGTGCATACAGCGCTGTGAACGTTGGGGCTTCGGGTCGGGCGGGTAGTGTCAATGTTACCACGGGGTCGCTCTATGTAACCAATGGCGCTCACCTAAGTACTACCATCTTGGGGCGGGGCGATGCAGGCAGTGTGACCATTAACGCCCGTGATAGCGTCTTTTTTGATGGGGAGGGTAGCATGGATGGAGAATCCAGTGGGGTCTTTAGCGAGGTGCAATCTCTATCAGGGTATCCGGAAGCCGTGGGTCAGGGGGGTAATGTCAAGATCACTACGGGATCGCTCTCTGTCACTAATGGCGCTGTGATAACTACCAGTACCGACGGACGGGGAGATGGGGGCAGTGTGACCATTAACGCCCGCGATCGCGTCTCCTTGGATGGCGAGGGTCGCCTCCAAACAAACGAAAGCGGGAATTTTAGACACACCAGCGGGGTATTCAGCACGGTGGAAAAGTTCGGCGTTGGTCACGGCGGTAGCATAAATGTTACAGCAGGGTCGCTCTATGTAACTAATGGCGCTGCACTGGCTGCCAACACATTAGGGCAGGGAGATCCAGGCATGGTGAACATTAATGTCCGCGATACAGCCTCTTTTGATGGCAAGGGGAAGAATCCCAATTTTTTCTCCAGTGGGGTCTCCACCCAGGTGACAGCTAACGCCGTGGGGCAAGGGGGAAGCGTCAATATCACGGCGGGGTTGCTCTATTTAACCAATGATGCTTTACTAAGCGCTAGCAGCGATGGAAAGGGGGATGCAGGTAATGTCTCTGTTGCGGTTCGTGGCACCCTGCAAGCTAACAATGGCAATATCTCGACTAACGCCACTCAAGCAGGTGGTGGTAACGTTGACATCACCGCTAGAGATATCCGCCTTCGCAACAACAGTGCTATTAAAACTAACAGTGGTGGAGGTAATGGCGGCAATATTACCCTCAATGCCAAAACTATCGTAGCGCTTGAAGACAGCGACATTCTCGCCTTCGCACCTCAAGGTCAAGGAGGCAACATCACCTTTAATACCCGCGCTTTCTTGAGTTCTCCTCTGTATCGCCCTACTCCCCCAATTACTGACACTAAAGCTCTAGATGCACTAGAAGGTAACGGTCGTGTAGATGTGAATGCTAGTGGTGCGGTTCCGGGAGTGATTAGTGGTGTGCCAGATATTAGCTTTCTGCAAAATAGCCTAACTGAACTGCCTACTAATCTCATTGACACTAATAATCTCATTGCCAACAGCTGCATTGCTCGCAGTCCTCAGCAAAAGGGTAGCTTCATCATCACAGGTGCGGGGGGCTTGCCAACTCAGCCAGATGAACCCGCAAATGCGCCGTTTCCAACTTACGTAGTGCCAACTGTTGGTGCATTCACTAGTCTACCTAGCTCAGTATCTGGTACAAATTCTCCTCGTCCTTGGAAGAAAGGCGACCCGATTATAGAACCGCAAGGAGTGTATCAACTTCCTTCAGGGCAGCTTGTTTTAAGTCGCGAGTGTCGCTAGAATTCGTTATCCAACCGTCAAAAAAAGTACTTCTAAACCAAAAAAACAACTCTCAAAGTTCGCATAAATCATCTTTAAGGTTTTCATGTATGCTCATAATTAACACTGATTTAAACAGATTTATTCCCAATTAAAGAGCCATGCTATGTGTATTTTGATTGTGACTTAAAAGGGAACAAATCGTGAGGATGGAATTGAAAGTCGCCAGTATCAGATTATATGGTTGCTAGCGCAAGGAAAGAAAACAGAGGAAGTTGAGGAGATAACGGGTTACAGCAGAACATGGATTTATGCATTAGTCAAGCGATACAACGAATTTGGCGTAGAAGGGTTAGGCGATCGCTAAAATCAAAATCAAGGAGCAAAGCCGTTAATTGAAGATGTTGAACAAGCACGATTATGGCAGGTTTTACAGGGGAATGCACGCCTACGAAGGACTATGGAATGGTCTAGGTGCAGACTGGCTTACGTCCATAACTGGGCAGCATATTAGTATACAAAGAGGATGGGAAATATTACGACAAATGACTAATAGAATTGCGAGTACCTAGACCATCTCACATAGAAAGCGACTACTTTGAGCAACAAGCCTGGAAAAAAAACTAGCAACCGAGGTCGAAGATCTGAAAACGACCTACCCAGAAGCTGAAGTTCAACTTTGGTTCTCGTAGTCGGAGCAAGTACTGGATGCACTTAAAGGACTTAATCGGTAAGCTTTTTGGAGACCGAGGCTATATCTCGCAGGAATTTTTAGTTTTGTTAATAAAAATTGAAACCCATGTTGGGCAAGGTGTCCAGAATTTAGGTGCGGTTGCCCTGAACACAGAGGTACTGGACAACGAGTTGAAGCTCCTACTTTTCGTATCCCCTCAGTACAGCCAAAACGCCTTAGCTGAACCGTATTGTACCATAACCCCTCAAACCCTTGCATAGCAATAACTTTAGGATTTAGGATAATTATCTATCCCCCCGTGAACGGTTACGTACTTGGGGATTCGGGCGAGTCTAAACATCATCCAATGTGTTAATATTTTATTGTATAAACAGGGGATTCACACTAATAGTAACACAATTGCAATTTCAGTTAAAAATTAAGTTTTGTAGAAACAGGGAGTAGGCAAATAGACTTTATTTTAATCAAAAACTATACAGGGCAAGCGCATCTCAAATCCTATTGACGAGATTAACATTTTGTGTATTGTACGCATTTCCGTTCTTTCAGGCTATTGCCAGACAGGAAAATTGTGAATTTAACGTAACAATTATCCGGACGCTTCTTAACAATGATAGAGGTAAACTCTGGTTGATTTAGCTGCAAAGGCTTACAGTGCGAATAACTCATAAAATCGTATTTTTGTCAATGATTGTTAAGATGCGCTAATCCTGAAAAACTATACCCTAGCAAGAGCATATGTAAGCATGGATTTTTCATAACGCCTCAAAGCTGATTGTTACTCCAGACTTGAACTTCTCAAACACATTTTTAGGAGGAAAATCATGTCTAAAAATAAAATGCGCGTCAAATTTGTGGCGTGTCTAATATCCAGCACAGTAGGTATATTAGGAATTTTTTCTTTGCCAGCATGGTCGATTTATAAGGCAGACTGTAGTACAGGAAACGATTACTTTACACTTTGGGACAAGAACAACAAACCATACTGTTATGGACGACCCGGTAACTTACCTGTAGATATTGCCGATATTACCAAAATAAACAGTGGTAATAATTACGGGGTTGTTACGTATTATATAGGAAACCCAGATAAAGGAACCCCTACCCCTACACTAACTCAGGAATTTTGTCAAAAAAGAGAAGAGCATAGTTATTCAAACGCCTATGTTAAAAATATAACTCTCTCTGCAAGCCCACCTCCTGGATGTTAAGGAAAGTAGTAAGTGGTATCAAGTTCATCCAATACCCGTGGAAAGTTGGTTTTCCAAAATTGGAAAATTAAAGTTACAGTTTTGTAATGCCTAATTCTATCAAGTTGTGGTGAGATATAGCAATCCTATTTGAATTGTGAACAGTTTGTTTGATCTGAAGACTTATGACCGTTGACTGTCAACAGTTAACACTCAACAGTCTTAACTCAATATTTACAAATCATTTAGGATTGCTATAGTATAAATACTAATTTATCAACCAGAGAATTTATGTGATAGCTAAATCGTGGCTCAGTCGATGCTGGTGGTTGGGTAGATATTTTTTAGCAATAGGTGGGGCGATCACCTTTGTTGGGGATTGCGCTTTTGCTCAGAGCAAGATTGTACCTGATAGTACACTGGGAAAGGAAAGTTCTGTTGTTATCCCCAACTCCAATAATCTTCCGGTTGAAGTGATTAGGGGTGGGGCGAAGCGCGGGGCTAATCTATTCCAAAGTTTTCAGGAATTTAATGTTTTGGAAGGAGGACGAGCTTACTTTTACAGTCCAAGCGCAGACATCCAAAACATTGTGGCTCGTGTCACTGGTAGTCACCACTCTGAAATTTTAGGAACTCTAGGTACTATCGGTAACTCCAATCCCAACCTGTTTTTAATTAACCCGAATGGCATTATCTTTGGACCAAATGCCAGTCTGAATATCGGTGCTTCGTTTATAGCGACAACAGCAAATGCCATTAAGTTTGGTAATCAAGGTGTTTTTAATGCTTCTGCTCCTAATGTTCCGCCATTGTTGACCGTCAATCCCTCTGCTTTTCTGTTTAATCAAATTGCTCAGCCCATTACCAATCTTTCCCCAGAAGGTCTACATATTCCTGAAGGTCAGAGTTTCCTTCTGCTAGGCGGTAATGTATCTTTTGATGGTGCAGTTGTAGTGGCTCCAGGTGGTCGAGTCGAGCTGGGAGGATTAGCAGGAGCAGGGACAGTAGGGTTGAACGTTGATGGCAGTGACCTGCATTTGATTTTTCCCGAAGGCGTGACGCGAGCAGATGTATCACTGAGGAATGGAGCTAGAGTTGATGTCAGTGCTGGAGGTGGCGGTAATCTTGCCATCAATGCCAGGAACTTAGATGTTTTGGAAGGAAGTGAACTGCGAGCCGGGATAGGGTCAAGGTTAGGTTCTGTTGATAGCAAGGCTGGAGATATTGAAATTAATGCGGCAGGGACAATAACCCTTAATGACGGGAGTTTTATCTCCAATGTAGTGTCAATGAGCGCAGTAGGCAAGGGGGGCAACGTCAACATCACGGCTGGTTCGCTTTCTATGAGCAATGGCGCTCTAGTGAATACCAACACTTTTGGACAAGGAAATAGTGGTGAGATTCATATCCAGGCTGGCTCACTATCTTTAACTGATGGCTCTCAATTGAGGGCAGACACCGCTGGACAAGGAAATGCTGGCAGTATCTCGGTGCGGGTTGGGGGAGCAATCTCGCTTGTTGGCGACGATAGCGCTATCTACAGTCTTGTGGAACCAAGAGGATCGGGCAATGGTGGCAATATCGACATACTCGCTGGCTCACTCTCTTTGCAAGGTAACCTCTCTTCTGCTAAGATTGCTCAAATAAGCAACAGCACTTACGGGGGTGGCGTTGCATCATTGCGGGATGATATGCAATTTTTTGCTAAATTTTGAAAGTCTATAGTAATGGGCGATCGCTTGACAATAAAAAGCGCCTAAAAAATTTAAATTATCAAGGAAATATCCTTATGCTTCAAGTAAAAAATAAGTAGTTTGATTGAAATAAACAACATTTCTAATGATTTAGAATAGCAAAAAGTCTTGCGGCGTAGTCTAGCCAAATAATGTCTTAATCTACTATTTTCTCCTTCAACTCTCGTCATCGCTATTTTACTGATAATCTGGTCTCCATCCGGAAGAAAATTTGGATATACTTTATATCCATCTGTTATCCAAAAATAACAATTCCAATCACTTATTTTTGACCATAATCTCTCAAATGTTTCTGCACTTCTATTCCCTATTACATATTCTAGAATTTCAGAATAGTCCTTGTCTAACGCCGTCCATATCCATATCTTATTTTTTTTTTGACCAATAAATGTTTGTAACTCATCTAATTGAGCAACCAGTGGTACACTGTTATGATTATTTTCTGGTAGCTGACGAACTGCTTGTCTTACCCAACGAATGACTGTGTTATGATTAACTTTAGTGATTCTTTCAATTGCTCTAAATCCATTGCCATTTAGATACATATTCAGACAAGATTCTTTGACTTTTTTAGAATAACCTACTTCTGAATAACACTCAAGAAATTGACGACCACAATTCTTGCATTGATAATTCTGTTTTCCTCTTCTATGTCCATTTTTTCTAATTTCATTAGTTCCACATTTTGGGCAATTGATTTTCATTTCTTCAGATGGCGATCGCTGCCATAAAAATTTCCCCTTCATTATAAATCATCCCGCAATGATGCAACGCCACGGGGGTAATACTGGTAACATCCATATCCAGGCTGGGTCACTTTCCTTAGCTAACGACGCTTTGCTGACTTCCGAAACCTACGGTCAGGGAAATGCAGGCAACATCTTAATCGAGGTTGATAACGCAGTTTCTCTCACAAACTACAGCTTTATCCTCAACGGTCTGAGAGGTGGAGCAATGGGCAATGGTGGCAAAATTGATATCCACGCTAGGTCACTCACCGTAACTGATAGCGCGCTAAGTGCCAGCACCAACAATAATACACAGGGGAAGGCAGGAAATATTGAGATTAATGCTGATGATTTTGTGAAGATATCTGGTGTGATTCCTGGAAGTGGAGCCTCTGCGGGATTATTTACTACTGCTGAGGACACAGGCAAGGGTGGGGCTGGTGATATTATTGTTAATACTAATGCTTTAAGCATATCGAATGGAGCAGTTTTGAGTGCAAGAACCAGGAATTCTTATTCGGGCGGTAATATTACTGTCAATGTAAAAACCCTTGAGGCTACCAATGGAGGACAACTGTTTTCTACTGCCTCTAGCAGCGGACGTGCAGGTGACATTACTATCAACGCAGCTAGCAGCATTATCCTTTCAGGCAGCGATCCCACTTACGCTGATCGAGTTGCTGGATTTGGATTGAGCAACCCGATCAGCGAAAATTCGGCTCAAGTTGATACTGATGGTTCTGCCAGTGGTTTATTTGCTCGCAGCACTGGACAAGGGAATGCAGGTAATATCTCTGTTACGGTTCGTCGTGGCAACTTACAAGCTAACAATGGCAATATCTTGACTAACGCCACTCAATCTGGTGGTGGTAACGTTGACATCACCGCTAGAGATATCCGCCTTCGCAACAACAGTGCTATTAAAACTAACAGTGGTGGAGGTAATGGCGGCAATATTACCTTAACTGCCAAAACTATCGTTGCTTTAGAAGACAGCGACATTCTCTCCTTTGCACCCAAAGGTCAAGGAGGCAACATCACCTTTAATACCCGTGCTTTCTTGAGTTCTCCTCTGTATCGCCCTACTCCCCCAATTACTGACCTTGCTACTCTAAATGCTCTAGAAAAACCTAACGGTCGTGTAGATATAAATGCTAGTGGTGCGGTTTCAGGAGTGATTAGGGGAGTGCCAGACATTAGCTTTCTGCAAAATAGCTTGACTGAACTGCCTACTAATCTCATTGACACTAATAATCTCATTGCCAACAGTTGCATTGCTCGCAATCCACAGCAAAAGGGTAGCTTCATCATCACAGGTGCAGGGGGGTTGCCATCTCAGCCAGATGACCCGGCAAATGCGCCGTTTCCAACTTACGTAGTGCCAGCTGTTGGTGCATTCACTAGTCTACCTAGCTCAGTATCTAGCACCAACTCTGCTCGTCCTTGGAAGAAAGGCGACCCGATTGTGGAACCACAAGGTGTATATCGGCTTCCTGACGGACACCTGGTTCTGAGTCGTGATTGTCGCAAATAATACATAATTTATCTATGTATGCTTGTTCATAACGGTCTGACTCTAGGTATTTTGAGAGAAAAGAGCCTCGCCACTAGCCAACTTTCTTAGATTGTCGGCTGGGTAAGGCTCCAAGTAAAGCGATCGCTTTACTTACTAACAACAGTTAAAGTGCCATTATTAAATTAAAGCCTTCAGAAACTGTTCCGAGTGAGAGTACCGGGAGCATTTTTAGCTTACCAACTCATCTTTTGAAACTTACTAATGCTTGGATATATTCCGCCGCCATTACCTACGTAATGAACATTATGCATCTCAACGCTCTGACCTCCATAAATACCTCCGTTCGCCGAGTCGAGTTTCGCATTGAGAAATATCGACTGATGGAGGTGAGGTTCTGGCCAATAGTGTTCTTGGTAATTGCCGCTAGCTCCAACCTTGCCAATAACGGTATTGGCCGAGACTTGTTCTCCAACGGAAACATCGATGCTGCTTAGGTGGGCAGACATACTCCAATAGCCATCCCCTAAATCAACGACGACTATGCGCCCCAAATTACTCCAACCACCATTAGTCCAGCCAGCCCAGATTACCTTGCCTGGTGCGGGAGCAGAGATCGGATCTCCTTCTTCGAGCGGAAAATCCAAGGCATAGTATTGATTTATCAGCAAAGGTTCGTTGCAGTGTACATGAAAGCCATCGTTATAGTAAGACGGACCAGCTTGTGACCAGCCTGTTCCACCATTCGCACCACGTCCCCAAGGTGTCTGAATGAATTTTCCAGATGGCCAGTCTGCACAACCACTGACTGCCGAGATAGCAGGTGCAGATGTGAATACAGCTAGTCCAGAAATACTTATGGCAAGCCCGGCTAAAGCAGTCAGAATGCGAAAGTTGCTCAAACGCATGGTTAATTCTCCTTATTTAATCAATGGAATTCTCTAAAAATGCAAACTTATGCAGACATCAGAATTGATTTAGCTTGTGGCGTGACTGAACTGGTGTCAGCTTTATCGCCATAAACCTTACTCCTTACCTGGCAGATTTAACTTTATCTATAACGATAAAAGGAGAAGATTAAGAATACATCGTTATGCCAAGAAATAAGTTTTCCAATATTGGAAAATAGATTGGTTATTTCCGGAATAATCTTGACTGTTGCTATATTTCTAAAGTAATCCAATGTGAGTCACGCGCATATTGTCCTTGGGGTGGTGTAGACGAGGATAGCCCTTAAAACCTGCACTAAAAACTAATTTTATGAATAGGAACTGTTCCTTTAAGCGCAGGTATAGTTCCTGCCAAGATTGCCTCATGGTCATCAATCACAAAAAATTTTTATAGGCTGGCCGCAAAGTACATTCCGGAACTACGCAATTGATTTTCCCAAGTTGGAAAATCAATTTCCTGGCATAGCGATGTATTCCTTGTTTTCTCTTTGTATTGTTAGAGCAAGTGGAGAGTTCTTAGAGGATGTTTATAAAGTTTTTCTGGAGCGGTTTAGCCGTCGCCACATCACTATTTGAACTCTGAAAAGCGAACTATCTCAATTAATGACCATGATTACCAAAAGTCTAATCTCGACCCTTGCAGCCACTTCAATTCTTACCCTCAGCGGAGTGAGGGTAACCACATCAAGTTCAGGCATTCAGCTAATGGCAGTCGCCCAGGCGGCAGTTTCTTGTGACAACACCATCCGTAATAACGTTCACTTCTCTGGCAAAGTAGGGCCCTATACTGTAAACCTTCGCACCGATCGCTCAACAACCGCGAGCGTTGTGAGAACCGTGGGGCCGGACACACCCCTTAACTTTGAGGCATGGGGTTACGGCGATGTAGTCAATGATATATGGACTAATGAGCCAGATGCGCGGTGGTATAAGCTCCAAGGCGAAAATGCCTGGGTTTCCAGTGCTGTAGAGCTGGGCAATGCGCCTAACTCAACTCCCCTACCGAGTTGCCAATCAAATCAACCAAATTTCAATCTACCTGCATACCGCTCAGACAACCCATTTTGGCAAGCTGGATACGCGCCAAAGTCTGTCAATCCCCCAATCTATCAAATGGGCAACCCCAACGCTAAGGGAAACTGCACCTGGTATGCTAATGGTCGTATGAGAGAATTAGGCTATAGCTCACAAGCGCTGAATAAGTTAATAGGCAATGCCAATCAATGGGCTGATCAAGCCAGGGCTGCTAATATCCCAACATCAAATACGCCTCAGGTTGGCTCTATTGCTCAATGGAGTTCTGACCATGTGGCTGTGGTAGAACAGGTTAATTCAAATGGGACAATTCTCGTTTCCGAATCAAGTTACTCAGACGTGAGCGGTACTATCTACGACTATCTATACGAGACAAGAACAATTTCTCCTGGCGCTAACTGGCCAAGCACGTTTATTTATGTGCCTAAATGAGGGGGTAATGGCTTTCTTGGAATTGTGGTGAAAAAAGTTAATAGCGATACAAATTTATCATTCTAAGCGTAGCACCAGCGGAGCGTAGAGCGGTTCGACTCATATAGCAATCCTATTTGATCTGGGAAAATCTAGCATCCCAAGAAGCCCGGTTTCTTTAAGAAACCGGGCTTCTGATTTATCACGAATTATTTAGGAGTGCTATAGCTAGAAAGCATTAACAGGCAAAGCTATTAAGGGCGATAAATTAATGTTAATATAAACGCCTGAATCTCCGGTCTAAAGACACGGAGATAGGCTCAATAAAGATTTAATTGACAGGCTTATACTTGAAAAAAATCCTCTGGCAGGTATAGACGAGTCCTACTCATGTTTCGGAAACTTGGCTACAACAGTACCTCAATGATAAATATGCTCAAGTTCCACAACAAAGGCTCAAACGGGGTAATTTTATCTCAGTCGATAATTTAAGGTAGCAAATCTTATTCTTCATTAATTACTTCAATCTTACCTGCGCTAAACCCTTCAAATGGACTTACAAAGGTTGTCCATTAGTCACGTCTACTAGTTGTAATTTGCGATATCCTTTTGATAAAAATCCAGTAATTGTTGCAGTGATTTGGTAGGCTGATTATACCTAGCGGGGGGTAAAGAAGCCCACACGAAACTACACTTCTCTATCGCTGCTTGGATATTGCCATTCTCTACATCATCTAAAGCTTCACGTTCTCGTATCAATTCCTTAGCAGCCAGATCTTGATTAAGTGGGCTGAAATCCGTGGCTTTAATTGTAGAGCGGACACCATCCCAAGTTGTGCTGAGAAATTGATATCGCCCAGCTGCATCAGAGCAAAGACCCCCACAAATCCCATTCCTGCTAATAGAGCCGTTGGTAGTGCCAAAATCAATGACAAAGCATTGCCTAATGTGGCACCAATAAAAAATAGAGGTGTCACTTCCCCGCCTTTAAAACCAGCCCCCAGAGTAAGAGCGGTAAGACCCACTTTAGCAGCAAAATCCCAGGGAGGTAGCTGAGTTGAGAAAGCCTCGACAATGGTTGGGATACCGAGT
>JADQBA010000098.1 GCA_016903675.1 Stigonema ocellatum SAG 48.90 = DSM 106950
CACAAGACAAATCAACCATCATGTGTCTAACGAAATTCCGGCGTTTGCCTCGTTAAGAGCCTGACAGCTGGGAATGAGATCAAGGAGGCTCCTTATCCCGATTTGACGGGAGGCAGAGCCTCCTTTGAAGAGCATTACAAGGCAGAGCCTTGTAACGAGAGACATACATAGTTTATTCTTTTTGTCAATGCGTAAGTCCTAGAATTTTGAATTGGTATAAACTGTGTGAATCGGTATTGATTGTTGTTTTGTCTTTCTACTTGTACGTATAGCAATCCGTGCAGGAGTTACAAACACCCCGCCCCAAAGGGTTCGTCAAAAGTGAAGGTAACAAGTCACGCATTGTTTTAAGTTTTGAATTGTGAATTTTGAATTTTCGCGCAGCGAACTTGTCCTCCTTGTCCTCCTTGTCCCCCTCCTCCCCCAAGTCCCCTAAGTCTCCCAAGTCCCCCAAGTCCCCCAAGTTCGGATCTCAAATAGGAGTGCTATATGTCCAACTGTTTCAAGAATGTTGCAAAACCAATGCTCTTTTGGCGACCCTTGTTCTGTGTGGTTTTCAGCACTAGTCTGCTTATTCCCTACTTTAGGAGTGAACCAGCAGGGGCGGAAGTAACCGAGTATTGCCAGTTATCACCAGCGGCGGCGCAAGAAAAGGAAAACTTACGTTTGTCAGCACTCAATGGCGTTGGGGAAGCTGAAGCCAGCTACCAGCGATTGCTGCGACAACACGCACAAGCTATGCAGGAATGCCGCAATCGTACTTGGCCACAAGTAGAAGCAATCTGGTTACGGTTGTATCCCTGTGATGTACAGCCAGGGGCAATCGATCAAATTATGGATCGGATTGTCAACCGAGGCTATAACCAAGTTTATTTGGAAGCGTTCTCCGACGGTCAGGTGCTATTGCCTATGAAGGGAAACCCCACGGTTTGGCCTTCTGTCATTCGCACACCAGGAACAGAAAATATTGATCTGCTGGCTACAGCAATTCAAAAAGGGCGAGAACGGGGTCTAAAGGTTTACGCCTGGTTGTTTACCACAAATTTTGGCTACACCTACAGCCTGCATTCAGAGAGGAAAGGGGCGATCGCCCGCAATGGCAAAGGTCAGACAAGCCTAGATGTTGTAGATAACAACAGTCAATTATTTATTGACCCCTATAACTTGCAAGCAAAACGTGACTACTACCAAATGTTACTGGAGATATTACGCCGTCGTCCTGATGGAGTATTATTTGATTATATACGCTATCCGCGACAAGCAGGCAGTGATTCCATAGCCACGAAAGTTGCAGATCTATGGTTGTATAGTGAAGCTACCCAAGAAGCTTTATTTCGACGGGCGCTTAATAATAAAGGACTAGAATTCATTCGGCGCTTTTTAAGTAAGGGATATATCACAGCAGGAGATATAGCTGAAGTCGATAAACAGTATCCTCAGGAAGCAGAACCCCTGTGGCAGGGTAGAATTGTACCACCACAACAGCAGTCAATTCTTCCTCCAGCCGAAAGGCAACCGCAACTACAACTCGAGTTATGGCAACTTGCAGTCGCCCACGCTATGCAAGGCATCCTAGATTTTGTAAACCTAGCTGGTTATCCAGCGCAGCAACTTGGCATTCCCACAGGGGTAGTATTTTTCCCTGGTGGCAATCAAACGGTGGGTCAAGGATATGATTCCCGCTTACAACCTTGGGATAGATTCCCAAGTTCGCTACAGTGGAATCCAATGGCTTATGGAAATTGCGGCAACAATAATGTCAGTTGTATTGTGTCACAAGTGGAGCAGGTGTTGCGCACGGCAAAACCAGATACCCAGATAGTTCCAGCTATAGCTGGTCAGTGGGGACAGCCTATGGAGAATCGTCCATCTCTAGAAGTGCAAATGCAGGCACTTCGCCAATTTGCGCCGCAACTCAAAGGAGTTAGTCATTTTTCCTATTCTTGGCAATATCCCGAACATGATAATCAGCGCAAGTTTTGCCGTGTTCGTTAACATCGGCAAAAGTTAAGTACAGAATTGCACAAGTTCATAGCGAAATGATTTTGGTGTGCCCTCATCCCCAACCCGAATCCCTATTGGGATTCGGGAGCTAAATTCTTTTCCCTCTCCCTCTTGGGAGAGGGCTAGGGTGAGGGTCAATGGAAGCCAAAACGCCACGAATTTATGAAACGCTGTACTAAGTCTACCAAGGGGATTAACCAGCACAGTTGTATTGGCAGGATCTGTTATAGTAGAGATCACTGCTATAGAACTCATATCACAACAAAAATAGTTTAGAAATAGGAGGATAGCTATGTCTTTATTTGCAGATACTATCCAGGCTATAAGTTCTACTATTGAGGATAAACCAAATGAAAACAACAAGCTCGCTGAGTTAATTAAAAAGCTTGAAAAACGATTTAACATTCAAATCCATTATCCTTAATATCAAACCCAGTAAACAAAGGAGAATCTTTCAAGTGTAGAAGTAGAATTAAGCAATTAGTGGGCAATGATATTCCAGTGATAGTACCAGAAATTATAGACTATGAGCTACGACGAAAATTAATTTATGATAACTGCGTTGATGAAAGTCAGAGTCTTTGGAAACAATCACCAAATCATTTGCGAAGAGCGTAATCCCAGATAAGTAAATCATCAGTGTGGACGAGTGCTAAGGTTTTGACGTGCGCACTCGCGGGATACAAATCTAAAATCTGGGGAATAATCCGGTCAGAGAGGTTTTCGTCCAAAAGCAGTTTCACCGGAATACTACGAATAACTTTTTCTCACGATCAGCAGCGAAGGCAAGACAGGCTTTAACATCTTCAGAGGAGAGTTCTGAAAAGTCTTGCAGGATTTCTTCTTCTGTCATCCCGCCTGCGAGGTATTCCAAAATATCGTACACGGTAATTCGCATTCCCCGGATACAGGGCTTGCCACTGCGTTTACCAGGTTCGATCGTGATAATGTCGTGGTAATCCATAATTCGTCAGTAAGATGTACTTATGTCTATAGTAGCAAGAGGCGTTTCTTTGAACTCTGTGTATGGTTGAATTGACCGCGATTATTTTGTCCAAAAAACAAAAAAAGGCAGGTTTTGTACCTGCCTCTACAGCAATATTGACTTGAGATTAACTATCTAATTCCCAATTTCCGGCGCACTCAAAGAAACCACAGGCGCTTTTTGCTGTGCCAAAGTCGGCACAGAATCACGCAATCGCGCCGTCAATTGTACAGTTGTAGCCTCGTACATCTGAGTTAAAATCTTGGGATATAGACCAATTCCAATAATTGGCACTAACAAACAGGCGATGATAAAAATCTCGCGGGGTTCAGCATCGATGAGTTTCTGATGAGCAACTAATTCCTCATTTTCTTGACCGTAGAAAATTTCCCGCAACATTGACAGCAAATAAATTGGAGTGAGAATGACACCAACTGCCATCAAGAACACCACAATGAGTTTAAATGTGGGATTATAGGCATCGCTGGTGGAAAAACCAACAAACACCATCAACTCTGCCACGAAACCACTCATACCAGGTAAAGCTAAAGACGCCATAGAACAGGTCGTCCACATAGCAAACATCTTACCCATTTTCTGACCGACACCGCCCATTTCATCCAACATCAGGGTGTGTGTCCGGTCATAAGTTGCTCCCACAAGGAAGAACAAACTCGCCCCAATCAAACCATGGGATACCATTTGCAGCATTGCCCCACTCAAACCCAAATCGGTGAAGGAAGCAATACCAATGATCACAAAACCCATGTGGGAAATTGAGGAGTAGGCGATTTTCCGCTTCAGACTGCGCTGGGCGAAGGATGTGAGGGCAGCGTAGATGATATTAACCACCCCCAAAATCACCAGCACCGGCGCAAAATAAGCGTGGGCATCGGGAAGTATCTGGGCATTCATCCGAATTAAAGCGTAACCGCCCATTTTCAGCAGAATACCTGCCAGCAACATATGCACGGGTGCTGTAGCTTCACCGTGGGCATCTGGTAGCCAGGTGTGTAGTGGGAAGATGGGCAATTTGACGGCATAGGCAATCAGGAAACCAGCGTAAAGCCAAAGTTGGAGATTGAGGGCGTAGTCTTTAAGGGCGAGCGATCGCATATCAAATGTTACCGTATCCCCATAAAACGCCATCGCCAAGGCTGCCAGCAAAATAAACAGCGAACCACCGGCTGTGTATAAAATAAACTTGGTGGCTGCGTATTGCCGCTTTTTACCTCCCCAAATGGAAAGCAGAAAGTATACTGGTACTAGTTCCAGTTCCCACACCAGGAAAAACAACAGCATATCCTGGACTGCGAACACCGCAATCTGACCGCCATACATGGCCAGCATCAAAAAGTAAAATAGCCTGGGCTTGAGTGTCACAGGCCAAGCTGCTAACATAGCCAGAGTGGTAATGAATCCCGTCAAAATAATTAGGGGCATGGACAAGCCATCTGCCCCTACCGACCAATTCAAATCCATCTGTGGAATCCAGGGGTAACTCTCCACAAGCTGCAAATTTGGATTGGAGAAGTCGTACCTGGTATAAAAAGCCCAAACAATTAGTGCAAAATCAATCAACCCTACGATTAGGGCGTACCAACGCACTGTTTTGCCGTCTTTATCCGGCAAGATGGGAACCAGTAGTGACGCCGCTATGGGCAATAGAATAATCGTCGTCAGCCACGGAAAATTAGCTGTATTCATCGAAGTTGTTGGTTGATGGGTGTTGGTTGTTGATGGGTGTTGGTTGTTGGGTGTTGATGGTTGTTGGTTGTTGGGTGTTGATGGTTGTTGATGGTTGTTGGGTGTTAGTTTTTGGTTAACAACAATCACCTACTCCTTGGACGCCAGAAGATTACCTATATAACGAACCGCCAAGACGCCAAGGACGCGCCCGTATAAGATCGGTAATCTTGTAGCGATTCGGGAGTAACAACCATCACCTAACAACAATCACCTAACAGCTAATTCAAGTTACACCAAACACAATCACTAAACCCAACACAGCGCCAAATACAATCAAGGCGTAAAATTGAGCGCGACCGTTTTCTAGATATTTCAGCCCTTCGCCACTGATCAGAGTGAAAAAGCCTGTGAGGTTAACAGCGCCATCGACCACGCGGAAGTCAACTTCCATAACTTGTCTTGCTAGACGACGCAAGCCAATGACAAAGACACGATGGTAAATGTCATCAAAGTACCACTTGTTGAGGGATAACTCGTAAAGTGGTTTGATTTTGGTTGCGATCGCCACTGGGTTAATCTTGCCCCACAAATACATCAGTGAAGCCAAGGTAATACCAATCAAAGAAATCCCAACTGAACCCCCCGCCATAATGTAAAATTCGTTCGGGTTGAAAAGAGCAGCTTTTTCTACTACTTCTTCAAGGGTTTCATTGGGTGAGAAAATAAACTCCTCAAAGTAGTTAGCGTAGGGAGTTCCCACCAAACCAATCAACATTGAAGGAATTGCCAAAACCAACAATGGCAGGGTCATAGTCCACGGCGACTCGTGGGGATATTCACTATGACCGTGATCGTGGTCGTCATGGTGGTGTTCTGCGGTTGCTTCGAGTTCTCCCTTTGTCATCGCACCAGGACCAAAAGCGTGAGCTGGTTCAAAACCTGCTACAATTGCCATCCCCTGTGGCGACTTGAGTCGCTGCCAAATTTCAGATTTATTGCCCCGGAATTGACCTTCAAAGGTGGTGAAGTACATCCGGAACATATAAAAAGCGGTAATTCCAGCAGTTAACCAACCGACTCCCCACAAGAATGGGTTAGCCTCAAAGGTCTTGCCGAGAATTTCATCTTTTGACCAGAAACCAGCAAAAGGTGGGATACCAGAAATTGCCAAGCAACCAATCAAAAAGGTAGTGGCTGTCATTGGCATATACTTTCGCAGTGCCCCCATCAACCGCATATCCTGTGCTAAGGCGGGGTCATGACCGACGACTGCTTCCATGCCATGAATTACCGAACCAGAACCAAGGAACAGCATTGCCTTAAAGTAGGCGTGGGTCATCAGGTGGAAAAGTCCTGCGGAGTAAGCGCCTACTCCCATTGCCATCACCATGTAACCGAGTTGGGAAATAGTGGAGTAAGCTAAGCCTTTTTTGATGTCGTTTTGAGTAATGGCAATAGATGCACCTAAAAAGGCTGTGAATGCCCCAGTAAAGGCAATCACGTTCATTACTGCTGGAATGTATTCAAATACTGGGTACATCCGGGCAATGAGGAATACACCTGCTGCCACCATTGTTGCTGCGTGAATTAGGGCCGAAATGGGGGTAGGACCTTCCATCGCATCCGGTAGCCAGACCTGCAGGGGGAATTGGGCTGATTTAGCAACCGGACCCAAGAAGACTAAAATCGCAAACAAGACGGCGAGAACGTTGCTCAAAGAACCTGTACGCACTAATTCTGTGAGGCGATCGCCGATGACATCAAACTCAAAGCTTCCCGTTGCCCAGAAAAGCCCTAGAATGCCCAACAGCAGACCAAAGTCGCCCACACGGTTGGTGACAAATGCTTTTTGCGCTGCATCTGCTGCTGCCTTGCGGTCGTACCAGAAGCCCACCAGCAAGTACGAACACATCCCCACCAGTTCCCAGAAGATATAAATCTGCACAATGTTGGGGCTGACCACCAGACCCAACATTGAGGAGCCAAATAAGCTGAGATAGGCGTAAAACCGGACATAGTCTGGATCGTGAGCCATGTAGCCGTCAGTGTAGACCATGACAAGGAAGGCTACCGTCGTCACAATTACCAGCATCAGGGCTGCCAGGTGGTCAATACTGTAGCCCATGTTCAGGTGAAAATTGCCTGCTGCTGCCCATTCTAGGGTGCGGGTATAAGAAGCGTGTCCTTGAATTTGACTCCACAGCAAGGCTATCGACAGTGCCATTGCGGCTCCCATTAAAGAGATAATGAATGCCGCATTCATCTGCCGCAGGCGGTTTGTCTCCTGATTGAACGAGATTAACCCTAGACCGACCAGCATTGCTCCAAAAAGAGGTAACACTGGAATCAGCCAGGCATACTGATAGATTACTTCCATCATTAACGCCTACTTTTAGAATTTTTGACTAACGTGTCCGAACTGTTAATAATTGTGACACACACCCTCAAGCATAAAATAACCCACCCGGAGACAATTGGGTGGGGTTGTTAACTATGCTTTTAGATTTGAGTAATGGGGAAGGGGGAATGGGGAGTGGGGAGTGGGGAGTGGGGAGTAGGGAGTGGGGAATGGGGAGGGGGGAGTGGGGAGTGGGGATAGCCTGGGGTTTTAACCCCAGGGGGGAGTGGGGAGTAACTAAATACATTCTGTAGAATGTTGATTGTTAAAAAAAATGCTAAGCGCTACGCTGGCAACCGTGATTGAAAATTTCCCTAACTCCCCATTCCCCACTCCCCATTCCCCATTCCCCATTCCCACTCCCTACTCCCCACTCCCCACTCCCCCCTCCTCTTCTTCTATGCTGAACGACACTCCAAATCTGCTGTTCTTGGGATCTTGTAGGTTTTTGGAGAGTTGGTATAGATGAGTTTAATTTCTTCTAAGGCTAAAAATAAATCTTCTCTACCACGAAAACTTTCTAAGCGCTTACGGACTATGCCATTTTCGATCAATAGTAAGGTTGGCAATGACTTTAGCCGATAAGTTGTAGACAGTTTGAAATTTTGATCGGCATTAATCCCAACTAACTTAATTTGATCGCTGCATTGAGTTTGAAATTGCAACAATAAGGGCTGGATGATGCGACACAAGCCACACCAAGGTGCTTCAAAATTAACTAGAACAGGAATTTCACATTCTAAAACTTCTTGAGTAAATGTCCGCTCATTAACCGACAACACCATGATGCCTCTTAAATTATAGGGTTTTCATATCCAACTAGCTATCAGCAGGAGGGAGAGAAGATTGCGCAACTGCTGTGCTTACGCTCTCAGGGCATAAATGACTATGTAAAAATGTCAGCGTTGATTGTGGCGTTGACAAAAAAGCCACCGTGAATATCGCGCTGGCTTTTCTGGATTTTCAACTCTTGTGTGCCGCTGCTGGATAAGGAATTTAGAGCAAACTACCATTTACTCCCTAGTTTGACAATTAACCAGCAACGACCAATATAAAATCTCCACCCTGCTAAACACACTCCTACTGACAGCTATTAGATTTCATCCTACATTGATTTGTTGACATCGTCCTACGCCAAATGACAAAAGTAGGGGTGTAGGGGTGTAGGGGTGTAGGGGTGTAGGGGAATGAGAGTGTTTTAACAGAACGTTTTCACAGAACAATATACTCTCAAAAAACACGGGAGTGGGGGAGGGGGGGAGTGGGGGAAAGAGTGTTTGTTTCATTCATAGGGGGTGGCGTCAGCCGCCTGTGGGGTGCTCCTCCCCTCCTGTGTTCCTTGAGAGTATACGAATCATTAACCTCACACCCCTACACCCCTACACCCCTACACCCCTATTTTTAAATAAAGTGAGATTTACAATTGTATCATACTAGTAGCATGATACAACAGGGGGTGAGACCACCAAAGCAGTAGCACAAAAACAGTGACTCCTAAATAGGCAGGGCGGACAAATTCCTGCCATTTGATAGATTGACGACCGTCGAGAATAGCAACAAAAGGAATGATGGAGGTACGCTGTTTAAGCTGAACAAAAGCCTCTCCATAGCGAAGCAACAAGCGGCGATCGCCATGCCAAACCCCAAATAAATGATGCAGCACCAACCCAACAGAGGTGACAAGGGTAAAAGTAGTCCCAAGCCAGAGGGTATGGGCAATACACCAAATCACTTGTCCCACCATCTGCGGATGGCGAGTAATACGAATAATTCCACTTTCATAGAGGTGGACTTGAGGTTTTTGGATAGCAGCAATTTCTAGTAGATTAAAGGTAGCAGGATACAAAAACAAAAACGAAATCGCCGATAGCACCCAAACTAAGACCTGAACTTCTGGTAAGCTTTGTATTTGCCAAAGTTGCAAGCCATCATAGCGGTGGTTAAAAAAGTAGATAACCAGTATTATAGCCAGGGGCAGGCTGGTAGCTGCAAAAAAAATGCGATAAAGCCGTGGTCCAATGTGTTTTTCTGCCCAAGGACGTAGGGCAGCGCCTCCACTGTGAGCTAAAGCGAAAACTAATTGTAGTCCCAGCATGACAAAATGGCTGTTAGTCAACCAAGCGGTCAGCATAATAATACACAAAATGAAGTAATTGAAAGAAAACTTAACTCAGTACAATGAATACCACAAAGTATTGACTTATGAGACTTTGGTGAAGATTTTGTGCTACTGTCTTTTTCGAGTCAAGCCTCCTTTTTTTTGAGATGCAATAAATCACGTCCAGCCGTAAAGCGATCAAATAGCTGGTTTGTTGCCAATGCTTCTCCAATCTTGTTTGTGGGTTTAGCCTTATGTCTGACCTTCCTTTCACTTTAGATCAATTACGTATCCTCAAAGCGATCGCCGCAGAAGGGAGTTTCAAGCGTGCCGCTGATAGCCTCTACGTCTCCCAACCTGCGGTTAGCTTGCAAGTGCAAAACCTAGAACGGCAACTGGATGTCCCGTTATTTGACCGTGGAGGACGCCGCGCACAATTAACCGAAGCCGGACATTTACTCCTAAGCTACGGTGAAAAAATCCTTAGTCTCTGTCAGGAAACCTGCCGCGCTATTGAAGATCTGCAAAATCTCCAAGGCGGTACTTTGATTGTAGGGGCTTCCCAAACCACCGGTACCTATCTTTTGCCTAAGATGATCGGAATGTTCCGACAAAAATATCCAGATGTAGCGGTGCAATTGCACGTCCACTCTACCCGCAGGACTTCGTGGAGTGTAGCTAACGGACAGGTCGATCTAGCAATTATCGGCGGCGAAATTCCAGGTGAACTGGCAGAATCTTTGGAAATTATTCCCTACGCCGACGATGAACTGGCGCTCATTATACCAGCATTTCATCCCTTTGCTAAACTCGAGACAATCCAAAGAGATGATTTATATAAATTGCAATTCATTGCCCTAGACTCCCAATCGACTATCCGCAAAGTCATTGACCAGGTGCTAGCACGTTGTGACATAGATACAAGGCGGTTTAAAATTGAAATGGAATTGAATTCCATAGAAGCAATTAAAAATGCCGTGCAATCCGGTTTGGGGGCTGCCTTCGTCTCTACGTCGGCAATTGCTAAAGAGTTACAAATGGGGATACTGCACTGTGCCACTATTGAAGGTGTCGTTGTTAAGCGGACGCTGTGGTTGATTGTCAATCCTAATCGCTACAGATCCAAGGCAGCAGAAGCTTTTAGTCGGGAGATTTTGCCCCAGTTTGCTACACCAGGATGGAATCAAGATGTGTTAAAGTCATCACAAAGGAGCATGGCGATAAGTACATTGGATGCAGGAATGCCTGACTCTGATGATGAAGATTAAGATGTTATGACTGTTGACTGTTGACTGTTGGCTGTTGACTGTTGACTGTTGACTGTTGGCTGTTGACTGTTGACCAATGACTAATCATGGAAGTTTACTGCACTCGTCCACGCTGCCCCCGTCCGCAAAACAACTTTCCGGATTTAGATGATTCGACACTGCGAACGACGCAGCAAAAGTACTGTACTGCCTGTGGGATGCCGCTGATTTTGGTGGGACGCTATTTACCGATCAGGCTGCTAGGCCGGGGCGGGTTTGGCGCAGCATTTTTGGCACGCGATCGCTATACCCCTGGAATGCGCCATTGCGTAGTGAAGCAATTCCTACCTGCTGGAAATTTGAGTCCAACTCAAATGAAACTCGCACAAGACCTATTTGAGAGAGAAGCAGTGGTTTTAGAGGACATAGGCAATCAAAACAGCCAAATTCCTGACTTGTTTGCTTACTTCCCCCTACCTGTTCCAGGCTTGCAACCAGGACAGGAAGACCAGTTTTTTTATCTAGTTCTAGAATACATCGACGGACAAAATCTAGAGGAAGAATTAGCTCAAAAAGGCAAATTCTCTGAACAAGAAGTCTTAGAGGTACTGCGAGAAATTCTCAAGATACTGAAGTTTGTCCATAGCCGAGGCATTATCCACAGAGACATCAAACCTTCTAACATCATGCGTCGTCGTGATGGCAAAATCTTCCTGCTGGATTTTGGTGCAGTCAAGCAGGTAACAAACGCCCCAGTTGGAGGCGCAACCTCTTCCACTGGAATTTATTCTATGGGATTTGCACCACCAGAGCAGATGGCTGGGGGTCAAGTGTTCCCATCTACAGACTTATACGCAATGGCAGTCACTGTTGTCATTTTACTCACAGGTGAAGAAATAACTCAGCTATTTGATGTCTATAACAATCAATGGAAATGGCGAACACACGTGACTGTGAGTCAAAGCCTAGCTGATATTTTAGACAAAATGCTTCTACCAGGTGCAAATCAACGCTTTCAGTCAGCCCAAGAGGTTCTCGACGCCCTAGACTCACCATCAGCGCCCATATCACCCCCTACACAAATCAACCCCCGCCAGTCTATATCTGGGCCACAGCCACAACCAATACAACCTCACTCCCCAAAGCAGTCACTTCCTCAAACTCACTCCAAACAAGCATTTTCTCTACTAGAAATACTCCTTGGGGCTGGGTTTAGTGGGTTTGAAGGCGGACTCATTGCCATCGCCCTGGAAAGTTTACTGAACAATTTAATTATTACTCTAGCTACTTCAGCCCTGATTTTAGGAATACTAATTTTTGCCCAAACAAGACGGTGGATTGAAAAGTTGGATTTATTAATTATTTTAGCTATTAGTGTTTCAATTATATTTTTTGTCCCTTTCTTGCATAGTAGTGTTGGCAAAACAGGATATATATATATAGTTATATTGCCTTTGGCTGCTGGGTTGGTGGCGATCGCACTCACATCCCTGTTTCGGATTATTTACAAATTGTTATCTCTACTTCTATAAACACCAACTGGTGTTAACAAATATATATGTCTGAGAAAAATGAAACACTCAAGCTTTTCTTAGCCATCCTCGTAACCGTTGGCGTCATATTTGGTGGTCTATGGTTTCTTTTGGAAAGGTGGGCTGAAATCAACGAAAGAAACCTAGTTCCTGCGACAAAATCGCTGAGTGAAAACCAAAATCATGTCACTGCTGAGAACGGATGTAACGTAGCGAACATCCCAAATGGGACGTTTAACTATGGTGGTAGCACAACATGGGCACCTATCCGTAAAGATGTAGACCCTGTACTCCAACGCATTTGTCCCCAGTTTATTTTACGTTACACTCAACCAATTGCTGAAAAGCCAGGTTCAGGGACTGGCATTGAGATGCTTGTTGACAATCAACTGGCTTTTTCTCAATCTTCTCGCTCAATCAAGGGTGAAGAAAACGCAAAAGCTCAACAAAAAGGATTTAGCCTAAAAGAAATTCCAGTAGCCATTGATGGCATTGCGATCGCAGTCAATCATCAACTAAATATTCCAGGTTTAACCGTTGCCCAGATCAAAGACATCTACACTGGCAAGACTACCAACTGGCAAGAGGTAGGTGGACCCAATTTACCGATTATACCATATACTCGCACCAAAGAAGCATCGGGTACAGTAGAGTTCTTTATTGAGAATATTCTCAACAAACAGAAGTTTGGTGTCAACGTTAATTATATTGGTACAACCACTGAAGCGCTACGAAAAGTTGCCCTGACCACTGGCGGAATTTACTATGCTTCAGCCCCAGAAGTTGTACTGCAGTGCTTGATTAAGCCTTTATCTGTGGGGCGTACAACTACTCAATTCGTACCTCCCTACCAAGAACCGCTTGTACCTACCCCCGAATGTATCAGTAAACGTAACCAGTTAAATGCTCAAGCATTTCGTCGTGGAGACTACCCAATAACTCGTAATTTATTTGTCATCGTTAAACAAAATGGTCAAACAGACCAGCAAGCAGGGGAAGCTTATGCAAATTGGTTGCTAACTTCTCAGAGTCAGGAACTAATCGAAAAGGCTGGATTTGTCCGAATTAAGTAAATTCATTATTGTATCTTATTATAACTTCCTCTTTCCTAAACTCTGCTTCAATACTGCTCGGTTACTCCCGAACCGGTACAAAATTATCAGTCTTAAGCCTTGGCGTACTTGGCGTCTTGGCGGTTTTTTTACGCAAAACCCTGACCAGACGCGATAACCCTTGTCTCTACAACCTCTTAGAGGTGGAAAATTTATTTACTATCTATAAAAAATTAAAGACGGCTATGTCGCAAAAAAACGAAACAGCGGTTTTAGTTCTAGCCTTGGTAATCACATTGGGGCTGGTGGGGGGTATATTCTGGTGGTTAACTAGAGGTTCTGGTATTAAATTGGGTCCAATCAGCAACAATCAATCTCAACCTGTTGGATTGTCGAATGGTAGCACTTTTACCTCTGTGGCAAATGTTCCTTCTGGACTATTTAGCTATGGTGGTAGTACGACTTGGGCGCCTATCCGCGAAGTGGTTGATCGAGTGATTCAAAATGACTTGACTCAATTTCGGCTACGCTACACCAGTCCAACCTCGGGTGCGCCTGGTTCTGGTAGTGGGATCAAGATGCTGTTGAACAACCAGTTAGCCTTTTCCCAGTCGTCTCGTTCCCTTGAACCAGGGGAGTACCAGCAGGCGCAACAGAGTGGCTTTAAGTTGCAAGAGATTCCAGTAGCTATTGATGGCATTGCGATCGCTGTTAATCCTGATCTTGACATTCCTGGTTTAACTATCGCCCAGATCAAAGACATTTACACTAGTAGAATTACTAATTGGCAACAGGTTGGTGGTCCTAATGTGCCTATTATACCTTACTCTCGCCGCCCCGAAGAAGGAGGTACTGTTGAATTTTTTGTCGAGAACATCTTAGGAAAGGAAAAGTTTGGCAGCACTGTCCAATACATTCCTACCACGACACAAGCTTTGAGAGAAGTGGGGAATAACAGAGGCGGTATTTACTACGCCTCAGCCACTGAAGTCGTTGGACAATGTTCTGTTAAGCCAATGCCTGTGGGGCGTAAATCTGATCAATTGGTTCCGCCTTATCAGCCGCCATTCATTCCGCTTCGAGAGTGTCCGCAACAGCGTAACCGATTAAATGCAGCCGCCTTTCAAAGTGGTGAATATCCTGTTACCAGGCGGTTATTTGTGATTGTTAAGCAAAATGGTCAAACAGACGAGCAAGCAGGAGTTGCCTACGCCAACCTGTTACTGACTGCTCAAGGTCAGGAATTAATTTCTCAAGCTGGATTTGTCAGAATTCGCTAATTTGTTGGTTGTTGTTAGTTGTTAGTTGTTAGTTGGTCGTGGTTGCTTGTGGTAATTTTAACAGCTAACACCCAACACCCAACACCAATTAGAAACCCGGTTTCGCCAAAGTTACCGGGTTTCTGGCACCTCAACTATTCAAAATCTACGCAGTATTGACCCAACACCCAACACCCAACAATTGACTATGTCACAAAAAAACGAAACACCAATCCTGATATTATCCCTATTAATTACAGTTGGGCTAATTGCTGGAGGCTTTTGGTGGTTTACCAGAAAGTCTCATCTTGACCTTAGTAAAAACAATATTCCCCAACCTTCCTCAGGAGAAACTAGCGGCAACAATTTTGCTTCTGTACAAAATGTCCCTTCAGGATTATTCAACTACGGAGGCAGTACCTCTTGGGCACCGATTCGACAGACAGTTGATCCAGCAATCCAAGCGGTGCGACCAGAGTTTCGGCTGCGTTATGTCCAACCCAGTGGCAGTAATCCCGGTTCTGGTACGGGGATACAGTCGTTAATAGAGGGGCAATTGGCGTTTGCCCAGTCTTCACGACCAATTCTCGACCTGGAGATTAGAGAAGCTAAACAACGCGGGTTCACTCTCAAACAAATTCCCGTGGCAATTGATGGTTTGGCAGTAGCAGTTAACCCTAACCTCAATATTCCTGGACTGACCATCGACCAGCTACGGTCAATTTACAATGGCAAAACAACGAATTGGGGCCAGTTAGGTGGTCCCAATATCCCCATCAAGGCTTATTCTCGACGCATCACCGATGGCGGTACCGTTGAACTATTTGTCCAAGACATCTTGGGTGGTCAAGGTTTAGGACCCAATGTGGAATATGTTTCCACCACCACCCAAGCGCTGCAAAAATTGGCTGATAGTCCTGGTAGTATCTATTACGCTTCTGCCCCGGAAGTTGTTCCCCAATGTTCAATTAAGCCCTTGCCTTTGGGGCGGAAACAAGGGCAGTATGTTGCTCCGTACCAAGAACCATTTGTCCTCCCGAATTTATGTCCTGGTAAACGGAACAAATTGAACATTGAGGCTTTTCAATCAGGAAAGTACCCAATTACGCGCAATCTGTTTGTGGTGGTCAAAGAGATTGGTCAAAGCGAGCAGCAAGCAGGTGATGCTTACGCCAGCTTACTGCTGACAGAGCAGGGACAGGAAATGATTGCCCAGGCGGGGTTTGTCAAAATTCGCTGACACCTACTGCTGGTAGTGGGTACAAACTGCTCTTTAGCTGGCTCGATTAATCGATTCTGCTGGCAAGCAAATGAGATTATCCCCCTGAGTTAGGATTAAGCCCCGTTGACGCAACTTGCCCATTAAGCGGGTGACGGTGACTCGTGTCGAACCGATGGCACTGCCAATCTGGGCATGGGTAAGGGGGAAGGGTAGACAGTAACCGCGAATTACGTCAGGGTCAGTTTCGCTCATTGCCGGCTCTCCATATTCCTCAATCAACAATGTGAGGAATCCTAAGAGTCGGTCAATTGTGCGCCGTTGTCCCAAGGCACTCAGCCACAGCAGTTTACGCTGGTGCTGATACCTAAAGGCATCCATAACTTCGCGGCGGAAGTGAGGCCAGTTATCCAAGTCGTGCCAGTACATCCAAAGCACCGCAGTTTGGTCTACATGGGCGTAGGCCTGGAGTGTGAATGGTGACTGGGCAACAATTTCAAACGGCTGACCTGCACCAACAAACCCTAAGAAAGCTTCTTCTGGGGTTCTGTTTATGCGTCGAGACGTAAGCTGACTAGCAGTGGCACTGACTTGGGCGGTTCCCACCATGCGGATCGCACCCCTTTGCACCAAATATAGCAATCCAGGTCTAGCTGGAATGCGCTCATCTTTGCTAAAGGTACGGCAGCGGTAGTGTTCCTGAGCCCAATCAAGAATTCGTTGCCAAGTCAAAAAAGGGCGTGAGGCCTCAGAAAAGGAGGATGGAGATTGCATAGGTAACAAAGAGGGTTCGGCTGAAGACAAAGACGGTCATAAAAAGGTGCAAGGAGTGTCTTTGTGTTGGCGGGTCAGGCTTAACACCTAACAGTGCCAGCCATTCAAAGGGTAGAAAACAGAGCTTCTACTCTTTTGTTATACTTCTTACTGTACAATGATGGTAGTAAAATTTACTCAGTTTCAAAAAAAATTTGCACAATTCTCATTTTTCCTTAATTAAATAAAATGTACCTTAAGATAGATGCCAGAACATCAGTTTATTTGCTGAAAAGGTTATGGATTAAGACTTACGTGTACGAAGAACTACTACCTAGCAAATACATTGCTATTAAGCAGCTAGTATATAGTTATTTGGAGAAATCACTCAGTATTTATACTGATAGCACTAAAATGATATGCATAAGAGAGGGAAATATTCCACTATATAAAGGTAGAGATAATAATCGAATTTTATATATTTCTGGAATAGCCCTACAGATATCGAAATATGAGAATTTCTCAGCTATGGAAATTGCCAATGGCATTGTCTCTCATTTACCCGCAACCTGTAGCGAGGATTTTCACGTTCAAATAGTTTCCCCCGGTTGGATTCATTTGGAATTGACTCACCCCACCTTAGCTACTTGGTTGCAAAGCATTGTGGAGTGGGGAGTGGGGAATGGGGAGTGGGGAATAGGGAATAGGGAGTGGGGAATAGGGAATAGGGAGTGGGGAGTGGGGAATGGGGAGAAAGGAGAGAAGGATGCTTCCTTGTCCTCCTTGTCCCCCTTGTCCCCCTTGTCCCCCTTGTCATCCCCCACTCCCCACTCCCTATTCCCCACTCCCCACTCCCCTTCATTTTCTGCTCAATACGCCCATGCAAGGTGCTGTTCGCTGCTGCGGCTTGGGCACCAACAAGGATTGATTCAACTTAGGCATCTAGATACTGTTCATGGAGGTGTACCCTCCTCTAAACCCATTCCTTGGCTTGACTGCGATGCAAAACTACGCTTAAGTCACCCAGCTTCTGGTCGCCTAATTGCTGAGTTAGTCAAAGTAGTAGACCAGCTAGAGTACAGCTATAACTGGGAAAAAGCAGCGCTAGATTTGAGCCAAGCTTTTGAAACCTTTTGGCGCAACTGCCGTATTTTCGGTGAGATGAAAACTACATCACCAGAACTAGCCCAAGCCAGACTTGGATTAATCATGGCTACTCAGTCTGTGTTGAGGTTCTTGCTGGAAGAAAAATTGGGTATTTCTGCTCTTCTGGAATTGTAAATTATTAAATTTTCACTACTTCTTCATGAAAACTTTTGTAACAGCTATTGACTCGTTAAGTACCCTATTATATACTTACAGTTGTGTGAGGAGCGAACCAGCAAGGACACCGAGACGAAACACGGCCAGTCGTCGGTGTCCTTTCTGATTTTATATATTTGTTTTTTGTTGGTTGTTAAAAATGACAACCAACAAATGTAGGGGCGTATTGCAATACGCCCCTACATTTAAGAGAGTAAAAACTTTTCAATTGCCACTGCGGCTCCATCTTCCTCAACCCTAGGCGCTACCCACTGGGCGATCGCTTGCACTTGTTTTGGTGCATTGCCCATAGCCACACCAATGCTAGCGTACTCTATCATTTCTATATCATTGAAATTATCGCCAATGGTCATGACATTGATAGGTTGCAATCCCAGCAGTTCCTCAGCTAGGTAACGCACCCCAGAACCCTTGTTGACAAGGTGGTTAGTTGCTTCAAAGAAAGTAGCCACAGATGTGGTAAGATAAAGTTCTCCTGGGGTGTATTGGCGGCGCAAACTCCCCAATAATCTGTCAATAACATCCGTGTCGTCGCACAAAGCCAGAACTTTTGTAGGTTCGTTGGTCAAACAGGAACGTAAGTCACCCACGGGAATAGGGGTGACTTGAGAACGTTGGGCATAAATTTCAGTGTCTGTTGTTAATTCCCGGACGTAAAGCTGGTCATTGATATAGAAGTGAACCGATAACACCTTACGCAGTTCTGGTTGTTCAAAATACTCTAATAATTGGTGTGCCATTTCCCTAGAAATTGGCCAATGGCGGTGCATTTTTTGGGTAGCGGGATCTTGAATCCAAGCTCCCTGATAAGCTATTAGTGGCAGACTACAGCCAATTTCTTCATGGAAGCGCTTGGCTGAACGATACATACGACCAGTGGCGATCGCCACCTCTATCCCCTGTTCCATCGCCGCCACAATTGCCTGCTTGACAGGTTGGCTGATGCTATTAGACTCTCCTGCGATGGTACCATCGATATCTACTACCAGCAGTTTAATGTCAGAGGCTGTTACTTCCCCAATGCTAGGTGATGCCAATTGGGTGGTAGACACGTTATGCATAATAAGAATGGGGAGTGGGGAGTGGGGAGTGGGGAGTGGGGAATGGGGAGTGGGGAGTAGGGAGTGGGGAGAAAGTTCTTTACTTATTATTATTACCTAACTAACTATAGATAATAACTGCTTCTACCCCCTACACCCCCACACCCCTACACCCCTACACCCCTACACCCCCACACCCCCACACCCCTACACCCCTACTTCACCGAAGCATCTGGCTAAAATAGATGTATGTCCCAAACAATACCGTTAAACGAGTTGGCAACCGAATTGTTAACCACAACACAGCCCACCTTCATCCTGATAGATGGACACTCCCTCGCCTTTCGTTCGTACTACGCCTTTGCTAAAGGACGAGACGGTGGATTGCACACGAAGACGGGGATTCCTACTAGTGTGTGTTTTGGCTTTCTTAAGTTCCTGCTGGAGATTATAGCAACTCAACAGCCACAAGCAATGGCGATCGCTTTTGATTTAGGCTTGCCAACCTTCCGTCACGAAGCTGATAATACTTACAAGGCTAACCGAGACGAAACTCCAGAAGACTTTGTAGCTGACTTGAAAAATCTGCAAGAGTTGCTGGATGCCTTGAATTTGAAAGTTTTAACGGCTCAAGGTTATGAAGCAGATGACGTTTTGGCTACCTTAGCACAAAAAGCTGCCACGGCTGGGTATAAAGTCAAAGTTATCACAGGCGATCGCGATTTATTTCAGATCATCGACCCAGAAAAACAAATCACCGTTCTCTACATTACCCCAGAAGCACTCAAGCGTTCCACAACAAGCATCACCGAATTTGGTCCAGAACAAGTTCAAGAAAAACTAGGCATCCTCCCATCTCAAGTAGTCGATTTCAAAGCTCTTTGCGGCGATAAATCAGATAATATTCCTGGGGTCAGGGGAATTGGAGAAAAAACAGCAGTACAGCTGCTGAACACCTACGGTTCTCTCGACAAAATTTATGCGGCTTTGGGTCATATCAAAGCCGCAACTCACAAAAAACTTGTAGAAGGCAAACAAGACGCTGAAAAATCTCGCTACTTGGCAAGTCTAGTACTAGATGTACCTCTGGATGTTAACCTAGAAGACTGTAAATTAAAAGGCTTCGACACAAACGCCTTAATCCCAAATTTAGAAAAGTTAGAATTTAAGTCCTTTCTAGGCAAAATCAACGAACTTCAACAGCGTTTTGGTGGCAAAGTTGAAGAAACACCAGCAACCGAAACCTCCCCATCCCCCACTCCCCACTCCCCACTCCCCACTCCCCCCTCTTCCACTCCCGACTCCCCATTCCCCACTCCCCCCTCTTCAGATGATGATTTGTGGTTTTTTAGTGCTGCTGATACAGCCGCATCTCAACAGCAAACAGCTTCTCCCATTGAACCCCTGATTATTGATACAGAAGCCAAACTCACTGAGTTGGTGAACCTACTGCAAAAATTCACTGACCCAGAAATACCCGTAGCTTGGGACACTGAAACTACTGATTTAGAACCACGGGATGCAACTTTAGTGGGTATAGGCTGCTGCTGGGGAACGAAACCAGATGAAGTCGCCTATATTCCCCTTGGACATAAAACAGGGGATAATTTGAATCTAGAGGTTGCACTACAAGCACTACGCCCGATTCTAGAAAGTAGCGAGTATCCTAAGACGTTACAGAATGCCAAGTTTGACCGCTTAATTCTACGTTGTCAAGGAGTTAAGCTAGCAGGAGTGGTGTTTGACCCCATGCTGGCGAGTTACCTTTTGAATCCAGAGGGTAATAATCATAATTTGAGTAATTTGGCTCAGCGTTACTTGGGTTTGACCGCAAAAAGTTATGCTGATTTAGTTCCAAAGGGTAAAACCATTGGGGACTTGGATATTCCTACGGTAGCAGACTATTGTGGTATGGATGTCTATGCCACATTCCAACTTGTGCCAAAATTACGTGAGGAACTACAGAAGGTTCCGGCTTTGTATAAGCTGTTGGTGGAAGTGGAACAGCCGCTAGAACCAGTGTTAGCGGATATGGAATACCTGGGAATCCGCATCGATAGAGGTTATTTAAAAGAACTTTCGCAACATTTGGAAACAGAGTTAGCTAAGTTTGAACAGCAGGTTTACGAAATTGCGGGAGAAAAATTCAACTTAGGTTCTCCCAAACAGTTGAGTGGGATATTTTTTGAAAAACTGGGGTTAAGCACTAAGTATTCCCGGAAAATCCAAACGGGTTATTCTACGGATGTGGGGACTCTAGAAAGGCTGCAAGAAGTTGATACAACAGGCATTATTGATGCTATTATGGAGCATCGTACCTTATCTAAGTTGAAGTCTACTTATGTGGATGCATTACCAGCATTGGTGCGTCCAGATACTCAGCGGATACATACTGATTTTAACCAAACGGTGACATCCACTGGCAGATTGTCTTCTTCTAATCCGAACTTGCAAAATATTCCCATTCGTACTGCTTTTAGCCGCAAAATTCGTCAGGCGTTTTTGCCAGAACCGGGTTGGTTGATGGTTGCTGCTGATTATTCACAAATTGAATTGCGGATTTTGGCTCATTTGAGTCAAGAGCCTGTTTTAGTTGAAGCGTATCAGAGAAATGAGGATATTCACACTGTAACAGCACGGCTGATTTTTGAGAAAGAAGATGTGACATCAGATGAGCGGCGGTTAGCGAAAACTATCAACTTTGGTGTGATTTACGGGATGGGTTCTCTGAGGTTTTCGCGTTCAACGGGTGTGGATAGAGCTATTGCTAACGAGTTTATCAAGCGATTTAATGAACGCTATGCCAAGGTTTTTGAATATTTGGAGGCGGTGAAGAAGCAGGCGATCGCCTTAGGATATGTTGAAACTATCCTTGGTCGTCGTCGATATTGTTATTTTGAAAGTAGCGCCATGAGAAACCTCAAAGGTAGCAACCCAGAAGATATTGACCTCAGTAAATTAAAGAATTTGGGTGCTAACGATGCGGGTTTACTCCGTTCTGCTGCTAATGCACCAATTCAAGGTTCCAGCGCTGACATTATTAAAATTGCGATGGTTAGACTGCATGAGGTTTTGCAGAATTACCAAGCGCGTCTGTTATTGCAAGTTCATGATGAATTGGTGTTAGAGGTTCCCCCCAAGGAGTGGGAAGATTTACAGCCGCAAATTAAGTCTGTGATGGAAAGTGCAGTGTCGTTAACTGTGCCGTTGGTAGTAGATGTGCGTGCAGGGGAAAATTGGATGGAAACGAAGTAGATGTCTAATATTGGGAGATGCGATCGCCACTATCGATTTAGAATTAGGATTTATCTGGAAAACTGAAGGGTAGTTAATTTCGCTAAAGTAGATTTATCTTATCCAAACAATTGCTGATAGTGAATTATCATGTCTTCTGCTCAAAATTTAGAAATTATCTCACAAGATGTATCAGAAGATGTTATATTTCCCCCTGGTGATTTACTGAGTGATGAACCGCCTTTGGAAACAGAACTACATTTGCGGCAAATGCTGCTGTTGATTCAGTGTTTGGAATGGTGGTGGCGTGAGGGTCAGGACTTTTACGCCTGTGGCAATCTTACAATTTATTACAGTCCTCGTCAGCGAAAGTCTGAGCAATTCCGGGGTCCTGATTTCTTTGTTGTGTTAGATACTGAACGCAAACCACGCAAAAGCTGGGTAGTTTGGGAAGAAGATGGCAAATATCCGAATGTGATTGTCGAAATTCTCTCTCCCAAAACAGCCGACACTGACCGAGGTTTGAAAAAGCAAATTTACCAAGATATCTGGCGGACACCAAATTACTTTTGGTTTGACCCGCAAACATTGGAATTTAAAGGATTCGAGTTGCTTGGCGGTCGCTACCAAGAACTGAACCCAAATGAGAACGGCTGGTTGTGGAGTCAGCAGTTAGAGTTATATTTGGGCATTTATGAGTCAAAGTTGCGCTTTTTTACAGTTGATGGGCAACTAGTACCCTCACCAGAAGAAGCAGCACAAAAGGAGCACGAACGCGCACAGCAAGAGCAACAACAACGCCAACAAGCGGAACAGCAGCGCGAAGAAGCTTTGCAGCAGCTAGCAGAGATGGAGGTAATGCTCGCTCGTTATCGGGAAAGGTTTGGTGATTTGACTGAGTAAATTGGTACCTTAGAAAGAAATATTCAACTTAAAAAGTCAGGAGTCCTCCACTGTATTCTGTACTCGGAATCAGTGGCGGGAGGAATGACGAGGGAATTTTATTGCATCCTTCAACTGTTACTGAAGCATAGCTGAAGTAAGTTGAAGGATAGCGATAAAATTCCCAGATCAGATAATTTAGTGACTAAATTATAGAAAGTTAAGTTGAACAGATCCCCGTGCTTTTCTCGGTCTAGGTAGACGTTTATCAGCACGGAAAATACATAATTTAGTACTTCGTTGAATTAGTCGAAGGTTTTTAGGCTCGTACTGACTAATTCTTTCCCAATTGTGATCGTAAACTGCGATATTTTTTGTTTTGTTGGTATTAGTGAAACCTCCAACATAACCCCGAATATTTTTCTTATTTGTGAAAGTGGTTTCAACGTAATCACCTGATCTAAAACCAAATGGTGTGACTGTTCCTCCTTGACGTTTAAGTAGTCCCCCTTTCGTATAATTTTCTTGATGCAATTTTCTACGAAATAACTTAGGACGGGTTATGACAATGAAAGGCGCTGGTGTAATGTTAATGAATCCTACCCATTCGTGACCGTGCGTATTACCTCTACTGAATGGTCTATAACGGATAAAGCGGGTTGCAGCGAGAGCAATTGCATCGTTAGCATGAGTCTCTTGAGTCTGCTTTGACTTATCAGTTTTGTCCTTGACTAACCCTAAATAATCGCGGTATTTTCCGGTGTCGTAGGAATTAATTTCGATTACTGGTGCAATTAGTGACGCTTGTTCTCTGAACCATTCTTGACCAACCGTTACTCTTGAGATACCCAAGCCATTTTTCTTGGTGTCACCTCCACAAGCCTCATCCCTAATTTCAGTGATTGGTAAAATTAAAGCCATCTCATTTAAAATTCTTAGTTCCATTTGTCGATTAGATAGAACACTAGGCGGTAGCTTCTTTTTACGTCTGTTGTTAAACCTTTTTTGTCTGTGGTTACGAAGTTTAAATGGTTTGTTCCGGTTAATTCTCTGACCTCTACGAGTCCTCCTTAGTTCTGCTCGTTTAGCCATCTTTGCCGTTACTGACTGTCGGTCTAGTTTTACATTCTTCTTACCAAGGTTTTTGGATTTATAAAAACCCGGTAGACATGCATGGAACAAAACAATCGTTGCCAATCTAGTCTGAAATGCGATCCCCGTAAAACATTTTCCACGGTCTACTCCGGCTATAACTGGTTGGGTCTTATAATCTGATGGCTTTTGGGTTAGTTGAACATAGAAGACACCTAAGTTGTTTCTTTTAGGTAACGCTTTACCTTTCTCTATCCACTTCCTCGCTCTCGCTGGTGTAGTTGGCATTAGTGGTTTATTTTCTTGGTCTACCACTGGTACTCGTGTTGCTTGGCTTGTTTTCATGGAGATAATCCAATGAATGTATTTAGACTTTTGTCCGTCCCTTAGCACAATACTGTAAGCGTATCTCTTAGTTACGACTAAGCCAGACAGAGGTACAAATGAGGGAAATGTTTGTACGTATCGCCTTACAGTATCTCGATGTGCTAACCAACTTTTACTCTGTGTACCGTAAGCCTAGCCTAAACTAGATTTTCCACAAGCCTACTCCGAACCGAAGGGAGGTGTAGGTAGTTGACCATAGCGAAGATATTTCCTCACCTTGAGTTGTTCTTTGACAAAATGGTCGAAACCATTAAGATAGATATTAGCAAAAAACTGACTCGTGAGATTGCCAATGGGTAAACCTCGTCGTCTTTCCAGTGGGGTTAGTAAATTATCTCCCTTGAAATGTTCAACGACTGGGAATTGCTCATTACTATTGTCAATGATAGTCTCAATTAGCCAAATTGTCTCTGGACATTTGATTTTTCGGCGTAGTAGACTTTTCAAAATTTCATGGTCAATGCTGGGAAAATATTTTTGAATATCACATTGAAGCACATAGCGGCTAGAACGAGCAAATGTGATAAATCGCCGCAGGGCGCGATGAGTGCCAAAGTTGACGCGGTTGGCATATGAGTCAGCAATAAATGTAGGTTCTATAGTGGGGACAATCACGTTACATAAGGCATGATGCACGACTCTATCTCTATAAGGTGCAGCAGAAATCATCCTGGTTTTTGGTTCTTTGATGTAAAAAGTTCGATATTTCCCTGGTTGATAGGTTTTTTCGATGAGTTTTTTTTGGATGTTTGCCAGTTCACCTTCTCTGTTGTGATTAAATTGCAAAACATTTTCTCGAAATCGCTTCCCTTTTTCTGCTTTTCCTGCTGCTATTAATAAATTTTCAAAATCAACAATTTGAGGATAAAGATTGCCGTAGCGTTTCATTGTATTGAGAATTATAGCGCTTTTCAATTGGTGTAGTTCTGGAAGAGTTAAGAAACCGCAGATTAACGCAGATTAACGCAGATGAATCCAGCAGCGTAGGTTGGGTCGCCAGCGCTGCAAGAGGGTTTCCCTCTGTAGGCGACTGGCGTTTGAGGAACGAAACCCAACCTTTTTCACGATTCTGACTCCTGACTCCTGACTCCTGACTCCTGAATTCTTACCTGTTGTTTAATCCAACCACCCAACTCCATACCAATCTCATTGATTAATTTTCCCGCGTATTCATAACGATGTATGGGAATTAACTTAAAATCTAGTAAGAGACGAGTTTGATAGCGTAAAATATCTAACTGGCTATTGAGTGGCTCTAATTTTGCCAATTTTTCTTTGTTGTTATATCGGGCATCAACTAAACCGTCGAAGAAATTATACAATCCATTGATCATCCTGTCCCCTAAAGTGAACTTATGAGCCTTTGGCAGTCCGCTGATAATCGGGACATACCATTTAATAAAGTCATAAGTTTTTTGTATAATTGATAGCTCCATTTATTTTTGCTTTGGTAGAGTACGTCACCCTACACTAGCGTATCTCTCAGTGGAATGCAGTTTGGTTCAGGGTAGTGGACACTCGTAGAAACCCGGTTTCGCAGGAGAAACCGGGTTTCTTTTGTTAGTTATAGGAAATATTTTTTATAGCATGTTTACATGCTATAAAAAGGAAATTTATGTATATTTACTTATTTTTATTTATACCATTATTCACTTAACGCGCTCTCCTTCAATTGTTTAAAAAACTTAATATTGCGATTTTTTGGCAAATTAATGTTGTTAACAGCGCACAAAAGAGCTAATATAGGATTAATACAGGCTCTACTACGGATTCTTGGCGCTCTTTACGTCTTCGCGTTTGGTTAAATCAGAATTTATTGCAATTTTTCCGTAACTCCTGGAATTATGTGATATACTGAATTTGTGAAAAAAAATTTTTAGCTCGCTTCGCTCGCTAAAGGGCTAAAGAAATAAAAGGGTAAAGAGAGAAAGGGGAAAAGTATAAAGTGCTACAATAGTCTTGACGGGGGAACGCACACGACCCGGAACCCGAAGAGGTCGAGGGCGTTGTCCGGCGCGTCCCTGTTGCGGAAGGCAGAACGGCAGTCCTCAGGATTGTCGTCCCACGAACCACCGCGCAGCAGCCATTGATTATCATTCTCATTCTCATTTTCTTCTTGACCGCTATTTTTCTTTTCTAACCAAGCGCTTCCATCTATTGGCGATCCATCATAATTATCATTCCACCAATCGGCACACCACTCCCACACGTTGCCGTGCATATCGAATAAACCAAAGGCATTTCCAGGAAAACTACCCACTGGAGTCGTCTTTCGCCGATATTCTCCTTCGGCTTCTTCTCTGTAGGTAAAACTACCATCATAATTGGCTAACTCAGACGTTAGAGTTTCACCAAAATGAAAAGGTGTCACCGTGCCAGCACGACAAGCATATTCCCATTCCGCTTCGCTTGGGAGTCGATAATTTTTTCCGCTCGCTTTTGATAGTCTAGCACAGAATTCGACAACATCGTACCAAGAAACTTGCTCAACAGGAAGATTATCACCTTTAAAATAAGATGGGTCTGGTTTTAGGTCACGGTCAATTCTGGGTAGTGCTGCTACTGTTCGCCATTGTGCTTGGGTGACTGGGTATTTGCCCATGAAAAAGGGTTGAACAGTGACTTCATGCTGTGGACGTTCACTATCGTATCCTTCCCCTTCTGGTGAACCCATCAGAAATTTGCCTCCTGGGATAGCAACCATTTGTAGAGTGATGCCGTTACCTAGGTTTTCATCATAATATTGAGCTTGACGTTGTTCTCGCTTGATTATTTGTCCCTGTGCATCGACGGTGACAACCTCAAATTCAAATGACTTTGGAAGTTTTTGCTGAATTTGCTCACCCAGATCTGCATATTTTCCACCTAATAGTTGTAAGGTTTGAGCCGTAATTTGAGCAAAAGGCAGATAATCAGGGTCAATTTCTACATCACGATGAAGCAGCATTGCCTCAAAATTTTTCACTGATCGCCTTAAGCGCAACTCTTCATTGACAAACTCAGAAAGACAGGAAATTACTTCAAAAGTCTTGCTTTTCGGCGTTATTTTAATCAGTTCTTCCCTGACTCCTTCATAAAACTTGTAGTTTACCTCCCCCGTCACCCCATCTTTCCCTTCTGCTGCTGTTGGTTTGAGCAATCCTCCCATCAAAACCTCTGCCACATGAACTGCATTGGAGTCCGGTAATAGGGTTTTCTGAATTAGCCGAATTACAGGTAAACTGACAGGAGCCGCAGCCATCATTCGCGCCAACTGACGGGATAGAGGAGAAGCCGCAGCCCGAAAACGACTGACCCTAGCTTTGGCAGAAAGTTTTTTGTCTTCTTGATCGCTGAAACTAACTTGAGGCGTGATTTCTTTTGGAAAGAAAACCAACCCTGGTGTCCTGCTTCCTCCTACACCTGCTAACACGTTTGCCCAGTTTTTCAGGGGAAGGGATTCTAAGGTAACAATGGGTAGAGTCAGAGGTTGCTCGTTTCTTAATTGTGTCTCTCTACTGGGAAGGTTTTTTAATAAACGAGAATTGGGAACGCCGGGATTTTCTGAGTACAATTGAACTTCAATCCCCCACCCTAACGCCGTCCGCGACCACAATCGTTCGGGTAACAACTGAAGCAACGAGACTGGTTGAACTCTAGCCCAATCCCTCAAGACTTTCAGCAAAGAACCATCGTGCCAAATTGGCGATACGCAGTCACTGACCACCCAAATTAAACGTCTACCACTGGGATCTCTCAATTCTTTTAAACTGGCTTGACGGTTTTTTGAATACAGCTGTACCTCGCCATTGACACCGATCTTCAAATGCCATAGACTCACATTCCGAAATGCACCATGCCGCTCTAGAAGTTGTTGAAATTCGGTCAGCGTTTGTCGCCAGAGTGGATACCTTTGGGTTTCTTCAATGACTAAAGCGACTTCCAGCCATCGAGATGGGACAGGCTGAAAAACAGGAAGCCAGAAATCTTCTTCGGCAATACTTGTGACAGTTGCTTCTTCATCCAAAACGGTTTGAGTCAAAGAAGGCACTTTTCGCATCAAAGGACGCAGCGATCGCTCCAATGCTAAGGCATTTCTGAGTGCCAGAGGATCGGCTATTTTAATTGGCAATCCCGATGTGGATACAGACTCGGAATGTTGGGTAGGCAAAGAGTCGTCATAAACGGGGGCAGTTTCGACTGGTTCAACAATCTGAGAATCAGTGTTGGATTCAGTGTTTTGAGAGAGTGATGGGTTTTTTTTGGAATCAGCCATAGTTGGGATTGAAGAACCATCAGAAGCATCGCTTGACTGGTTGATTTGAACCATCAGCCAGATAATATCTGCTAACTCCTGCGCCGTTAGGTCAATTTCTGCTTCCGCCAATTTAGCTATCCCTTCTTCTTCCCTCACAGACATACATCCTCTCAAAGCACGTTAGATAGATACTGTAGTAAACTTGTCACCAGCTTATCTTTATCCATCTCTGGAAAATCACTTCGAGTCACAAGATAGATCACATTTAGTAGCTGGTCAGTTGCCAATTGTCCCTTCTTCTGCGATTCCTGGTATTTCTCAATGATAGGCTTCGCTTTTTCTAGAATATCTTTATCCTCTTTAAAGTGAGCCTGTACAATTTTTTTAAGGCGTTCGGGGTCAGGTTCTGGCATAGTCAACCGGATACAGCGACGTAAAAAGGGAGGAGGAAAATCCCGTTCTCCGTTACTCGTCAGAATCACAAAAGGAAAAGCTTTACAAGCAATTCTTCCTTCTTCAATACTTACTTCTTCATTTTCAGAAGTAAAAACTGTTACTACAGGCTGCTGTTTTTTGATGCGAGCTAATTCGGGAATATCAAATGTCCCTTCTTCAAAAATATGCAAGAGATTATTTGGCAAGTCAATATCACTCTTATCAATTTCATCTATCAACAAAACTCTAGGTTTCTTCTCTTGGCTTTGGTAAAACGCTGTCCCTACTGCTCCTAATCGCACATACTTGCCAATATCGTCTAATTGGTGACGTTCTTGGTGATCTGAAGTCTGGTGACTCGTTTTGCCTCTCTCACCTTCTAAATTCTGGTAATCCTGATCTTGCTTTCTGATACTCTGTAACCTTCCGACTGCATCATAGCTGTAAAGACCCTCAGTTAAGGTAGAACGAGTTGTAATATTCCATCGCAAGACTTTTCCCAATTGTAATTGATGGGCGATCGCATAGGCAAGAGAGGTTTTTCCCGTTCCTGGTTGTCCTTCTACTAGCAGAGGGCGGCGC
Organism: Stigonema ocellatum SAG 48.90 = DSM 106950; assembly: GCA_016903675.1. GTDB lineage: Bacteria > Cyanobacteriota > Cyanobacteriia > Cyanobacteriales > Nostocaceae > Stigonema > Stigonema ocellatum. Next base: position 29,449 of record JADQBA010000098.1, read on the forward strand.
AAGTAGAGGGCGGCATTGACTAATTCTACTTCTTCATCCCTAATCTGAAAAGTTGCCCCTCGTTTTGCCTCTTCTGTAACTTCTCCCTTTGTCGAACTGAAACTGCGCCAACTTGGTGCTGGAGGTAAGCGTTCAATGTCGTGATGGGGTTCACTCTCTTTTTTAAAGATTTTCCAGTCTTTCATTGGAGTTGATAGTTAGGAATTAGAAGGTTTGGGTTGTCCCAGATCAGGGAAATATGGCGTTCTGGCTGGCAGCGCTCTTCATAAACTCGTTCAGGAAGTTGTGATAGGCGATCCTGCAATAGATTATTAAGTTGTGTTTCACAATCGCCTTCTAGCGGCTCGCATCTATACCAGAGAGCGATCGGTGTTCCCGAATAGTATAAAGCTAAAGCAATATCTTCATGACCTGATTTTAGAGCCGATGCCAGTTTCAAGCCGACAATTTGTTTATTTTGTAAATGACCAGACAGTGTATTAACATCACCGTTAAAATGGCTTGGGAAAAATTGCTGGAGAGGAGTTTCACATTGCTGAACAGCCCTCCATTTATTTTTCCATTTCTCGCGGTATAGTTTGTATTTAAGGCTCAGACGGTCTAAAGAACGAATTCTGACTTCATGTACTGAACCTAACAAAATTCTATTCGGCGGTTCTAATTCCCATTGATCTACCTCCCACCCTAACAGAGATGAAGGTAAGAAAAACTCAATAATCAATTTTTTAATCTTTGGTTGGCTCTTGGGAATTTCTACCAGAATAAAATCTCTAATAATTTGTTTTAAATTTTCTATGGTATAATGTTTTTCTTGGTCTTGAGTATCGTTAAGTCGTATGTCTGGATATTTCGCATTTAAAGAAATTAAACCAAGTTCAGGAGCTTGAATTCTTTTGTCAGTTGCTAACCAACCGAAGATTGTAAATAAATTTGGATAGGATTTACTTTTTTGGATTTCAACGAGCAAATAAACTGTACCAGACTGATATTCATTCTTAAACTGAGCCAATGCTTTCTGGAAATCAGATTCATTGACTTTAAATTTCAAAAGATTATCTTTTGTCCATTTCTCTAAGTCATTCCGGATGGCTCGTCCATTTTTTTGCTTATAATTAATTGACATATAAGCAATCAGACGAGGAATAAAATCCAGGATTACTAACTGTTCTGTTCGGTCTTCTAGCTCCTTCAAAAGCTCGTCTAAATCTTTAGGTTCATCTTCTAATTCATCCTCTAGTTGTAATAAATATTGATACACATTTTTGGCACATTTCCAAAACAATTCATCATTTTTAGGTAATATTTTTTCTAATTCATCAATCAATTTCCTGTCTGATTTTAAATTAGAAAATTTTTCTGAGAAATCAGAATCCACCAACTGAGATGAGTATTTGTCATAAGCCGACGAATTACATTCCTCAATGGCTTTTAAGAAGCTAGAAAATTCTTCTCCTTGATGTTTTTCAAAATAGTCAAGAACTATGTTAAATCTATCATATTGTGTCTGTCCATCAGTAAACTGTTGCCGCACGTTGGAAAAATCGTCAAGTGATTTATCAAACTCTTGCTTTGTTAAAGCCTCTAATAATTTCCTAACTTCCGTACGATTGTACTTCATTGGCTATTTATCTACTGCTTAAAAATCCAATACTTTTGAGAGCCTTGTTGTACTTCCTGCAATCTAAATCTTCGTTCAGGAGATGAATTATGTATCAATAAATCGTGTATATCTTGAAGTAAATTGCTGGCATCTGCATAATAACCATGACCGAGAAATGTTAAATCAATATTAGAAACTTCCACTGTATCTATCCCCTCAACAACAGTAATTGGCGGAGAAAACCCGGCGCGGGGAGAATCGTGAATAATACCCGATGTTGCCAAAGCTTTATCTTTAGCAGAAATGTAAAGAGTCGTACGTTCAGCTAGGTTTCGATAAGCTTTCGCTAAGTCTTTAAAGAGCTCTACGTCAACATCAGGAGCGGCGAGGAAGATTTGTCCAAACGAGATTCTCATCTCGGCTTGAACTTGAGCCAAAATTCGCTGCATTCCCCTGAGTAGCCCTCGATTCCCCATACTGTGAGCGATAATATGTATTTTTTCTGCCCCACTGTTTTGCGCCAACTTCAGCAAAAACTCAGCGATATATATCTCACTGGCTTCAATTGTCGCCGAATCTGCCGCATAACTAAATAATTTTCCTTGTGATGGCCAGCTATAGAAAGCCATAATCCCTCGCACTTGCAAATCGAACCCAATCTGCGCTGCTCGTAATGCTGCATTTTCAAAACTGACGTTAAAGCCATGAATGAATACTAAGGCAGAACGCTCGTTTGGTTCATGTTCTTGTAGAGCCTGTTGTAGGTGAGCAAAAAAACGAGTTTCATCCAAAAGATTCAAACTTTCTTGCTTTAGGTTGAGGCGATCGTCAGTTAGAGTTAACAATCTCTTCCAAAAATTAGAGCCAGTAGAGCCGATTTTATGAGATTTGGGTACTGCTACCTTACAAGTGCCATAGTGAAGCTGTTGCGATCGCTCTGCTGAAAATCCTTTGGATACATCTTGCGGATCATTCGGTTGTCGGTTCGTCCCAAACCAGAGAGGATATAGGGTGGCTGTGGCTGACGGTGGGGAGACAGTGCGACTCACTCTTGGCTTTACCACTTCCCTCTGAAGGAGCGATGCGTCACGAGGGATGAAACGTGGCGCTTCACGACCTGGCAAATTCCTCAATTTAATTTCTTGGAGACCAAGTTCAAAGGCAGTGTAATATTGTTTTTGAAATCCTAAACCTCGATAAAAACCTACGGCAAATGCTACAGCAGATTCATCATCAATTTCTGCACTCATACCGATAACACAGCTAACTTGCTCCACCAGTGCATCAGCTTTCTCTAAAGAAAAGCAGGCATTAAGTACCACACATTCTATCCGTCCTCGAACTACAGCCAATAATTCTGCCAGTGCGACCGGAGAAACCGACTGAGATTGCCCTTGAGCGTTATTTAAAATAATTTCCCCCCTAGAATTACCATGACCACTAAAGTGGACAATAAGCGGTTTATATTGCTGTAAATATTTAGATAAATCTTCTATCTGGACGGCTCTTTCGACTTGAACTATATATTTTTCTCCTACTTCTTGCTTAATTCTTTGGGCTTCTTCCTTCAATTGGAGGAAATCAGTGCCAATCGGATTAGCAGCTAGAACAAGAATATCACAGGTTTTAATTGATTTCAAATCTGACTTCTCAGAATTCACTGACTCCGAGACGTAGTTATTATAAGCTGTTAAATTGTATTCCTTGATGGCATCTAATAATTTAGGAAATTCTTCTTGATGTTTTTCAAAATAGTCAAGAATTATTTTGACTCTTAAATTTTGTTCCTGTCCATCAGTAAACTGTCCTCGCACGGAGGGAAAATCGTCAAGTGATTCATTTAACTCTTTGTGTGTTAAAGACTCTATTAATGTTCTAAATCCTTTACGATTGTACTTCATTGACTAAACATAATTCATTACTAAATTCAGCAACCACTCCCAGTTTAGCAGCAACATGGTAAGCCAAGAGAGACTGTTACCATAAATCTATAGCGGTTGTTAGTAGGGGCGCGGCGACCTTGCGCCCCTACAATTAGGTGTGTCTCACCCGGTTGAAATCCGCTATAAGTTGGGTGACGGCTCTATTCTGCTAAGTGGAGGCATAGGTGTCAGCAAAGGATAGATTTCACAATTTAGTCAAGTCTGCGCTCATTCGGGCTGGGTGGACCATTACTCATGATTTATTTCCAATAGATTATGGGGATGTGCAGATGCAGATTGACTTGGGAGCTGAACGTCTACTAGCCGCAGAGCGAGGTAGTGAAAAAATTGCGGTGGAAGTAAAAAGCTTTATCGCTCCCTCTACCATTTCTGAATTTCACACTGCCTTAGGACAATTCCTCAATTATCGCTCTGCCTTACGTGCAATTGAACCAATTCGGGTTCTTTACTTAGCGGTTCCCTTAGAAACTTATGAAGAATTTTTCCGGCTCCGGTTTATTCAAGAAGTCACCCAAGAACATCGGCTTAACCTACTCATTTATAATGTGGAACATGAGGCGATCGCACAATGGATAAAATCGAGCAGTACCGCCAATTGATTAAGCAAGTGCTGACTGCCCACAGTCAGATTAAACCAGTTTATGGGGATATAGAAGTACACACTGTGTTTGATGGTGAAGGAGATCACTATCAGGTAGTACGTTCCGGTTGGCATAAAAGTCGTCGGGTGTATGGTTCCCTAATTCATATGGACTTAAAGGGCGATAAAATTTGGATTCAATACGACGGTACAGAAGTAGGTGTGGCGAATGAATTGGTGGAACTAGGAATACCCAAGCAGGATATCGTGTTGGCATATCATTCACCGTTCATGCGACAGTACGATGGGTTTGCAGTTGGATAGCTTAGACAGAAGAAGTAATTTTCCCAAACCCTTGTAGAGACAAGGGTTAATCGCGTCTCTACGATCGGCGTGATTTTCACAATTCATATCTTGATTTAGTAATGCCAAAATAGGAGGACTAAAGTCCTCACTACGAACAAATCAAAGTTGACTTGCCAGAGTACTAGGTTTGTAGTTGCGCTGTCAAGCCAACGGAGCGCCACTCCTTATATCTTGCACCTCTAAGTAGAAACCACAAATAACCAAACAAGGAGTCATAAAATTGACATTGCTTTAAAAACTCATTCAGTCCTCTTTTAGAGGACTTATGCTATTAGCCTGGGACTTCAAGTCCCAGGCGGATGG